>NZ_JBOTRC010000029.1:0-5101 GCF_050936095.1 Rheinheimera sp. WS51 | reverse complement strand
CAGCAAGTAAAGTGGCAGTGTAAGCAGGAATGTCATTAACAAGCCTTTCCAGACGTCAATCTCAAACCATACGGTAAAGCCCACCAGCATCAGCATCGGTAGCAGGAAGTTATGCAGTTTGCCGCCGCTTTTATCGGCCTGGTCAAACTCTTCTTCAAACGCCTGCACGGCAAAGTCATCAGCTGAATGGGTGTCCTGCGCTGTAGTGGCGGAGTTTGGCGCATCGGTTGCAGCGATAGTTGCTTGCTGCGCGGCTAATTCGGCTTTTTTCATCGGGCCAAACAAAGGTACTACGCCCAGGATCACCAGAATGACCATCAGCATCGCCAGCCAGGCATACAACATATACGGGATAGCAGAAATATAGGTAGTAATACCGCTGGCGTCACCGGCCGGGGCCACATCGTTGGCCACCAGTAAGCCGCCAAAGAATACCGCCCAGGTAGAGATAGGAATTAGCACGCAAATTGGCGCGGCGGTTGAGTCAACCACATAGGCCAGCATTTCGCGCGATACTTTGTATTTGTCAGTGATACGCTTCATGGTTTCACCCACGGTCAGCGCATTAAGATAATCGTCAACAAAGATGACTATGCCTAAAAAGCAGGTCATCAGCAGTGATGATTTACGGCCTTTAGCGATATTTTGTGCGGCGCGGCCAAAGGCAAAAGCCCCGCCGGTATGCACCAGCAGCGCGATTAAGGAGCCAAAGCCTCCGCATACCAGGATCAGCCAGCCAATAGTTTCATCTTGCATCACGCGCAGTGAGGTTTCGGCAAAATTGTCCAGCGCACCAGAGGGCGACACCAGCAGCAGGCCAACAATGGCGCCCATTACCAGTGCCAGGATCGGGCGCTTTAACCAGATAGCGATAGTAAGAACGACAATAGGAGGAATTAGACTTAATGCACTAGGCGCAACAGTCGCGGCCGCCTCGGCCGCGGCAGCAACAGGCTCGGTGAGACTCTCAACCAGGGTATCTGCTGACATCATTTATTATTCTCAAAGTTAGTCCGGCGGGCCGGATAAAAGTTAAGTGAACCGTTGCAGCAGATAATCAGAGTCAACGGAGCGGTTCCTTGCATTTATCAGCCGCTGCTGCGCTTAAAAGTGAAGCACTAAACACCAGACTTTACTGCATAAATACGCAGTGCAAGCGTAGTTTCAGCAGCTGCCGAAATACCGCGCAATCATAGCAAAATTTATTTTTTCTACAACTGACATCTTTTGCCACTTTGCAGTAGGTAGTGCCTGGCAAGTGAGTAAACCGAAAGGTAATTTATTGGCAAAACTTAAGCGCTGGCGCTGAATGAATCGTTAAAAACTAAATAATTAGTTGTAAGTTTGATAAAGAACAGCTAACTTAAAACTAATTGTTTAGTAGGTGATGGGCATGGCCAGAGAAAAATCAACAGAGTTAACCGGAGCAGAGCAAAAAATTATGCAGGTGTTATGGCTGCATGGGCCTTGCTCTGTTAAAGCTATTGCTGCTGAGCTAAACAAGCAATCGGCAGTGGCTTATACTACAGTGCAGACTTTGTGCCGTATTTTGCTCGACAAAGGCCATGTGCAATGCGAAAAACAAGGCAAAGCTTTTGTATATCAGGCGATAACAGTACAACAAGAAGCTCGTAGTCAGGCGTTAAGCACATTGTTACAGCGTTTTTTTGCTGGTTCCCCAGAGTTACTGGCGCAGCACTTATTAGAACAACAAGCATTACCTGAAGCGTTGCAGCAAGATCTTCAGGCACAAATTGATGCAAAAGCTCTTTTAGCTTCCGACAAGAACCAACAGGAATCCTGAGCATGGTTGAATTCAGCTGGTTATTGTTTTACCTGTTGATTCATCTGGGGTTAGCGGCCGTTACTATACCCTGGCTGTACTGGCTTAGCCAAAGTAAATGGCAGAGCGCACCACAATTTATGCTGCGCCTGTGGACAGCGTTAACGGTTATGCTGTTTATATTGCCTTTACTGATATTAATGCCAACCTCGGATAACAAAACAGAGCCACGCCTGTTCGATACAGATCTTGCAACAATGCAGCCAGAGTCCGCACAAACAACACAATTGCTGTCTGGCGAAGTGTATCCAGTAGAACGAACCACAGAAATAACCCAGCGCTGGGCGTTAACCCCGCAATTGCTGTACTTATTGTCACCGCCAGTATGGCTTTTGTTACTATTACCTTTAGGTTGTTTGCTGCAGGGTTATCGTTTTTATCAGAGTTACCGGCTTAGCCGCACTTTATGGCGCCAGGCCGAGCCGTTGTTTTTACCGGGTTATGAAGCTACTTCGCCTGCGTTATATCAGCACACGGGCATTGCTAGCGCTATGTTGCTGGGCTTACGCCATCCACGTATTGTGTTACCGGCCAGTTGGCTTGGTAGCCTATCTGCAGAGCAGTTGCAACATGTAATTGTGCACGAACAGATGCACTGGCGGCGGCGGGATTTGCTGACGTTTTATCTGCAGCAACTGGCCGGCACGCTATGCTGTTGGAGCCCATGCTGGCGGCTATTATGCAGACAGTTAAATCGCTATCGTGAGCTAAGCTGTGATGCTGCTGTAGTTGCCGGGTTAAAGCAGCCCCACCGGTATGCTCAGACATTACTTGATTGCAATAAGAAAATAGCAAGCCCTGCCACGGCAGTACTGGCCATGTCATGGCAGCAACAGCCGCTGCTAGCCCAGCGCATTAACAATGTATTGCAAGGCACTAGCAAGCACGTAACCCCTTTGGCTGTCGTGATGATTACCGCGATATCTATGACACTGCTAATCACTTTTGCTATGGCGCAGCAATGGCAGGTTGCCCAACTACCAAAGCAGTTCGGCCAGGTTAAGCTAAGCCAGCTGGGGCAATTAGATGAATTACTCGACAGTATTAAGCGGCAGGATGTAGCCAAAGTGCAGCAGTTGATTGCAAAAGGTTATCAACTGAATCACCCCATGCCCGGCGAAGGAACCGCACTGATGGTGGCGGTACGCCATGAAAACACCGAATTGGTAGATATTTTACTGCGCGGCGGAGCCGATGTTAATGTCAGTAGCAGAGGTGATGGCAATGCGTTGATTATTGCGGTGCAGCGGCGCAACCTTAAGCTGGCGCAACAGTTAGTCCAGGCTGGTGCTGATGTTAATGCTGTGGTGCTGGCAGATGAAACGCCGTTGATTAACGCCAGCTACCTTGGCGACCTGCAGATGGTGCAATACCTGGTGGCTGTAGGTGCCATTGTTAATCTTAAAGTCGAGGCCACGCTGATGGATGGCCGGGAGCTCAGATCGGCGCTTAATCGGGCTGCTACCGAAGAGGTTAGAGGCTACTTACTTCAGCAGGGAGCTCTTCTCTGATGATTCGACGATAACTCTAGCAACCTTTCCAAAATATTAATTGATAACACGGGCCGTTTAAGCCTGCAGGCGAAGCTTTGCCTTGAACCCAGAATCAAAACATAATTTAGGAGCATAATTGATGAAAAAAATACTGTTAAGCCTGCTTGGTATTATATTTGTTGCCGCATTAGTGCTTGCGGGTTACTGGTTTTCAGGCTGGCTAGCATTACCTGAAAAAGTGCCGCAGCAAAGTGAGGTGTATCAGCAAGACTTTGGTAATGCCGCTGAGCAGGCTATGGCTGAACTGGTGCTGGCCCAGCAACAGCAGCAGTTACCAGCAGTAACGGCAGCAGTTGCCTGGCGCGGGCAATTAGTTTGGGTAGGGGCTGCAGGCTATGCTGATCTCGCCAACCAAACCGCGGCTACCGTACACAGCCAGTTTCGTATCGGCAGTACGTCAAAAGCAGTTACAGCAACAGCATTAGCCAGAGCAGTCGCAGCCGGCGAAATCGACCTTGATAGTCCAATTAGCCAGTATATGCCGCAGTTGCCTAATCCGGCATGGCAAAACTTTACTTTACGGCAATTGATGTCTCATACCGCTGGTTTACCAGGTTATAGCGAAAATACCGACAGAATGGGGGCTATTAGAACCCTACTAAAGCAACGTAATTTTCCGGATGTGATAGATGCTCTGGCACTGTTTGATGACAGTGAGCTGTTGTTTAGTCCGGGTACAGATTTTCATTACAGCTCTTTTGATGTAAATCTGGCCAGTGCAGTACTGCAAAGTGCTATGCAACAACCCTTTTTGCAGTATCTGCAACAAGAAGTTAGTGAGCCACTGCAACTGGGTTCGTTGTCTGCTGACTATGCTGACCGGCTTTTACCGAACCGGGTAAGTTTTTATTTTAACCACGATGGTTATGCCAAACTACATTGGCCGGTAAACTTAAGCCAAAAATGGGCTGGTGGCGGCTTAATCGCCAGCTCTGCTGATCTGGCTCGATTGGGATCTGCCTGGTTTGATGCGGATTTTATCCCTGCAGCAATACAACAAGAATTCTGGACACCGCAAAAACTCAGCAATGGCGAAGTTAATGAACAATTTTATGCCTTAGGTTGGCGACACTTTTCACAGAATTACTTATTTTGTAACAAGCAGGATCCACTGAGCAGAACCATTAGTTTTGTCCATCATGGGGGCGTATCTGATGGGGCTCAAAGCTGGCTGGTACTGTATCCGGAACTACAACTGGTGGTTGCGATGAACGCTAACACAGTAAAAGAAAACTACTGTGATTTTGCCGGGCAGGCAGCACGTATCACCCGGCCGTTTTTACAGCAGATAGCGCCAGACTGGCTAGTTCCCGAATAAACTGGATAGCATATGTGAAGGCAGGTACTAAAAACGTATACTGCCTTAAATCAGATCAGCAAACTAAAGCCAAACTAACTTTGTGGCAATCTGCTTCATTGCTGCAGCCGCTTTGTCGTCTACACCCCGGTTCATCAGAATAATAAAACCGTCTTTGCTACTGCGGTCAAAATAAAGCGCGGTAAAGACACCTAAGTCTGAACCCATATGGCCTGTTAAGCCCATTTCATTGTCTCGCCAGAAAAAACGTTGATTAGCAGAAACTGACTCCGGCAACTGTAGCTTGAACATTTCGTTATACATAGCGTCCGATAATAAAGGACGACCAGCGTTGTCCTGATTGTTCAGTATGGCAACCAGAAACAGGCTCAGTTCGCTGATGCTACT
>NZ_JBOTRC010000028.1:0-5279 GCF_050936095.1 Rheinheimera sp. WS51 | reverse complement strand
CCAGAGCGGCATATTTTGTCATTATGCTTACATCATATTGCCTGTGATGGCTGGTCATTCGGTATATTAGAGCGTGAGTTAGCACTAAGTTATAATGCGCTGACTAACCGGCAAGCTGTAAACTTTAGTCCGCTTAATATCCAATACAGCGATTTTTCTCGTTGGCAAAGTGATCAGTTACAAGGTGAAACATTAAATCGATTAACGGGTTACTGGCATAAACAGTTACAAGGCCTACCGCAAGTGCATAACTTGCCTTTAGATAAACCTCGACCGGCAGTACAAAGCTTCCGCGGTAGCCGGGTGAATCTTGTGCTTGATGCAGCGACCTTGCGTGATGTCACTCAACTAGCCCAGCAACAGCAGTCGTCGTTGTTTATGTTACTGCATACCTCGTTTGCACTACTACTTAGTCGTTATAGCAATGAAACCGATATTGTTATTGGTACCCCTGTTGCGGGTCGAACGGTTAAAGATGTCGAGCCACTGATTGGGTTTTTTATCAACACCTTAGTGCTGCGCCATAAGTTAGATTGGCAACGTAGCTTTACCGAACAGCTTAGTCAAAGCCGCGATATGATACTTAATGCTTTTGAGCACCAAGAGTTACCTTTTGAGTTACTAGTTGAACAGTTACAGCCAGAGCGTAGCTTAAGCTATAGTCCGGTATTCCAAGTATTGTTTACTCTACAAAACAATGAGCAAAGTGAAGTTGAGTTTAGTGGTCTCAATGTCAGTGGTGTAGCACAAAGCCGTGACAGCGCTAAGTTTGATCTGAAATTGTCTGCAGTTGAATTTGAGGAGCAGCTTCATCTTAGTTTTGAATACAACACGGATTTATTTCATCAACAGAGTATTGAGCGTTTCGCTTCAAGCTATCAGCAATTGCTCAAGCAGCTTGTGGCCCAGCCACAATTATCGCTGGGCGCTTATGACTTGTTAACTGAGCAAGATCAGCGCTTATTAACCCAGTGGAATGCGACCGAACATGACTTTGGCCCTGCACTAGTGACGCATTTGCTAAATGACAGCATTACAAATGCAGGTAATAAACTGGCTGTGCATAGCAGTGAAGGGCAATTAACTTATCAGCAATTAATGACTCGGGTTGAACAATTAGCGGCATTGTTAATACACCAGGGGGTAGTTGCTAATGATGTGGTCGCAATTTGCTTAGATAAATCACTTGATTTAGTCGTGTCGATGTTGGCCGTGTTACGTGCGGGTGCGGCGTATTTGCCTGTTGATACGAGTTATCCAGATGAACGTTTACATTATGTTTTGGTTGATTCCGCAGCAGTATTAGTATTGGGCCATAACACTATTGCTCCGCGTCTGCCAGCTGACTTAGCATTCGTTGCGCTTGACACTGAAGTGACGCAGGTTGAGTTAGAGAATGTTAACGTACCTACCTGGCCACAGGTGACAGAAAGTCAATTGGCTTATGTTATTTATACCTCAGGGTCAACAGGTCAACCTAAAGGAGTTGCTGTTAGTCATGGTAACTTAAGTAATTACCTGCAACATGCACTACATCATTATTATGATCCGTCGTTAGCCGGTGCAATATTACTTAGCTCCTTTAGCTTTGATGGTACTATACCAAACTTATATCTGCCTCTACTGAGTGGCGGCTGCTTGTATATTGCCGATGAAGCTAACTTGTACCGAAGTGCGGCTCAATACTTGGCCGGCTCGCAACGTTTGTATCTCAAAGTTACTCCAACTCAGATGCAAGCATTATTGACAGAAATGGATCAACCTGTCAGCCAAGCTCACAGCCTGATGCTAGGTGGAGAGGAATTCAAAACTAGCTTGTATCAGCAGATCTGTGAGCAGATACCAGCAGCTAATATTTTTAATCATTATGGGCCAACAGAAACAACTATTGGCTGTAGTGTTAACCCATTAAAGGTTCCGCCTCAAGGCAATAGTATTGCCATAGGTAAACCGATTAGTAATAGCCGTTTCTATGTTCTAGATAATAATCAGCAATTAAGCCCATTAGGTGCGGTAGGTGAACTTTATGTAGCCGGAGCCGGGGTTGCTACAGGCTATTTAAATCAAGCGCAACAAACAGCAGAGCGTTTTACTACTGAATGGGGCAATGCAAAGTCGCAGAGCAGGATGTATCGCACGGGTGACTTAGTGCGCTGGCTTGCTGATGGCAGTTTGCAATTCTTAGGTCGCAGTGATCATCAAGTTAAATTACGTGGTTATCGCATAGAGTTAGGGGAACTAGAAGCCGCTTTAGTGCAACTTGATGGTGTTTCTCAAGCCGTAGCTGCAGTTAAAGAAGACCGAGCCGGTAGCCAAATATTATTAGCCTATATAGTTCCAGATCCAGAGTGCAGAGGTCGTACAGCAGAGTTACAACGGCAGCTGGTTAGTATGTTGCCGCAGTATCTGTTACCGCAGCAGATCATAGAAATGGACCACTTTACCTTGTCAGTAAGCGGGAAAGTTGATCGTAAAGCGTTAATCGTACCGGATGTGGTTTTAGCCGATGATTATGAAGCACCCGCAACAGAGATGGAGAAAACCTTAGCGCAGATTTGGCTCCAAGTGTTGAATTTAGATAAAGTGTCTCGTCGAGCGCAATTTTTTGCAATGGGAGGACATTCTCTTCTTGCTATGCGGTTAATTGCTGCTATTCGACAGCAGCTTGGACTAGAGTTACCCGTTCGCTTAGTTTTTGAAGCACCGATCCTTAGCGAGATGGCAGAGCGTTTACTACAAGCAAAAGACAGTACGTTAGGCAGTATTTTACCGTCTGAAGACTATCAGCAGTTGCAGCCGGTCTCTTATGCCCAGCAGCGTATTTTATTTGTTAGTCATTTAGAGAGCGCTCCAGCGCTGTATAATATGCCTTACTGCTATACATTGGATGGTCACTTAGATATTAAGCTGTTACAGCAAGCCGCCCAGCATATCATCGAACGTCACCACAGCCTACGCACCTGCTTTGTTGAAACAGAGCAAGGTGAAATGCAGCAACTGATGAGCAGTGACGGTTTTAAGTTTGAACTAACAGATTTAAGCCAGCTCAGTGCAGAGACGCAACATAGTGCAGCTAATGACTGGTTAAAACAAGCGAGTCAATACCACTTTAATCTGCAACAAGATGTATTATGTCGCTTATCGGTCGCTAAGCTAGCGGATGATAAACATCTATTGTTAGTGTTAATGCATCATATTGCCAGTGACGGTTGGTCAATGGGTTTATGGTTAAAAGAATTAATTAGAGGTTACCGTCAGCTATACCAGGGAGTGGAATTAACACAAACCCCATTAACAATCCAATATAGTGATTATGCGCGTTGGCAACGACAGCAACTGGCTGAGCAAGAGTTTGAACGACAACTTAGTTACTGGCAACAACAGCTGGCAGGGGCACCACAGCGGCATAACTTGCCGTTAGATAAAGTGCGCCCAGCAGTACAAAGCTTACGCGGCCATTTTATTGGTAGCTCAGTCTCTGCGACTGTGTTGGAACAATTACAACACTTAAGCCAACGTAACAGTGCGACCCTGTTTATGACTCTGCAAACCGCTTTTGCGGCTTTATTAGGTAGCTGGAGTAATGAACAAGATGTTGTTATGGGCACAGTGGTAGCTAATCGAACCCAACAACAAACGGAAGCGTTAATAGGCTTTTTTGTCAATACCTTAGTGTTACGCACCGACTTAAGTGCCGACCCCAGTTTTGTTGAACTCTTGCAACGAAATCGCACAATGCATCTTGCGGCACAGAGTCATCAAGATGTTCCTTTTGAATTAGTGGTTGAGACCTTAAAGCCTGAACGAAGCTTAGCGCATAGCCCATTATTCCAAGTGCTGTTTGTGTTGCAAAATAACGAGCAGGTAGCGTTAGAGTTACCGGAATTAACTATCACTCCTTATCAACGAGACAGTCAAAGCAGCGTGAAGTTTGATTTAACCTTGACGGCAATAAGTGATGCAGAAGGGTTATATTTCAGTTGGGGGTATTGTACCGACTTATTCAGCGAGCAGAGTATCCGCACCGTTGCTGAAGCGTTTATGCAGTTGCTAGAGCAGATAGTAGCTGAGCCTACTCAGAGACTAAGTGGGTACAGCCTAAATAAGGTTAAACCGCAACAGAGCTTATTAACGGCGCCGGCTGAGCGATTAGAGCAGTGTTTTGCTGTTTGGGCACAACAAAATCCAGAGCGAGAAGCTTTATGTTATGGCGAACAGCGGGTCAGTTATAAACAACTTGACCAGCGTGCGACACGATTAGCTGGTTATTTAGCAAGCCAGGGAGTGAGTCGCCAAGATAAAGTTGCTGTTGTTGCCGATCGCTCAATTGAGCTTATGACAGCCTTGCTTGCGATCTTAAAAGTCGGGGCTGTTTATGTGCCAATTGCTACGAGTTATCCTGCCGCGCGGATCAGCTACATCCTCAATGATGCTGATGTTTGTCATATATTATGCCAACAGGAGACTCAATTAGAAGGCGTTGATAGTGGTATAAAAAGCACTGCATTAAATACATTAGATGACAGCGCGTATAGCTGGCTAGGCAATGAGCAGAATACAGCAGATGAGCTGGCCTACATAATTTATACCTCAGGAACCACGGGTAAGCCTAAAGGGGTTGCGGTCAGCCATAGTGCGGTGATGCGGTTGCTTCAACACAATCAAGACTTATTTGGATTTAGTCCGGTGAGTCGAAGCTTACAGCTATTATCTATGGCGTTTGATGGCGCAGTGTTCGAAATGTGGGGGCCTTTAGTCAATGGTGGATGCTTAGTGCTTTACCCTGATAGCTTTATTGATGTTAGCCAACTTGCAGAGCTTATTTATCGCGAGAAAATCAGTACAGCTTTGATGACACCAGCCTTGTTTGAACAATGGGTGAACCACGGTGAAAGGCTAACAAATAATGCCTTGCGCCACTTGTTGGTTGGGGGGGATGTTTTTCCTAACCAAGCAGCAGCTACGCTCTATCAGCACAACAGCCAAGTGAAGTTGATTAATGCTTATGGTCCAACAGAGAATAGCGTTATCACAACCTGTTATGTGGTTCCGCGCGACTTTGATATTAGTCAGCAGTTACCTATAGGTCACGCAGTGTGGGGTAGTGAGCTTAGTGTTCGTAACCCAGGAGGTGTAGAGCTTCCTGCTGGATTCATTGGTGAATTATGTATCAGTGGCTGTGGATTGGCTGCAGGCTATCAGAACAATCCAGATGCAGAGCTGGCATTTGTGCAAGATGAAAGTTGTGGGCTACGTTACTACCGCAGTGGCGATTTAGT
>NZ_JBOTRC010000027.1:0-7449 GCF_050936095.1 Rheinheimera sp. WS51 | reverse complement strand
GCGTTATGTTCACAAGGAGAGTGTCGATGAAATCTAAAATTATTGCATGGGTAATAGGTGGAACATTTACTTTATTAGTTTTCTTTGGTGGTTTTGTTTCTGCTTTCTATTTAAATTACGCATCTTTAGCTAATACATACACTAAAGAGCACATCGATAACGGTCGTTTTATGCTTTGGGCTTTAAAGTTCTTGGAAGAGGGTGAAACTGAAAAGGCTAAAGATTTCCTTCGAAGCCAAGTTACAACAAAAGTATTGATTGTTGAAACTGTGCGCTTGCCACCAACAAGCAAAAGAGAGCTGGAATTAATTGAAAATTTCTACTCCGAAGTTATAGATTATTTTGATTCTCAAGGTGGCTTTAATGAAACTTGGCAAGTTATGGAAAATGACGTGTGGGTAACAAAACCAACGCCCTCTATGAGTATTCTAGAGGAGTTTAAAAGTGAACATAACAAGCCAATCAAGCAGGACTAAAAACAGTTTGCTCGGTTTCGCTTCGCTACACATTGTAGCAAACAATTTTTAGCCTCTTATTGGGGCGTTATGTGAATAGGAGGTTCCGTTGAACAAGGTAGTCAAAGAACGCTTCGATGAATATCCGGAAAATGCTCGTATTAGGCTAGAGGAACTACGAAGTCTAGTCTTTCAAATCGCATCTGATTTGGAGTTGGGTGAAGTCGATGAAACTCTAAAGTGGGGTGAACCTAGCTATAGTGTAAAAACAGGCAGCCCGCTAAGAATGGGCTGGAAGCTGAAATCTCCTAACAATTATTACCTGTTCTTTAATTGCCAAACTAAGTTAGTCGATACATTTCGAGAATTGTATGGTGAAGAACTGGTGTTTCAGGGAAACAGAGCAATAGTTCTGTCCTTATCGAAAGCGTTACCAGAAACAGCAATCAAGTCCTGTTTAGAGTTAGCTTTAACCTATCAGCAGCGTAAACATTTACCTCTTTTGGGCGCGTGAAAAATTCACATAACAAAGCGTTTAAGGCAGATTCGCAACGCGTGGCATTTTTGGTTTTAATCGGCTTTAGTGTTTACGGCGCAATAGATTAGGTTCAGTGGTGGCGTTGCTCACTACTTAACGCGGCGTTATGAGGTTTAATCCTGCTGAGGTATAAATTTGAAAGTTCTGAAAAAAGAATCGTCTAAATTGGCATCAAGTGGTTTTGAACTTCATAGACGCCGATTAAATTGGCGATTAGTTACGCAGCAAAAAATACAAAGTAAGTTTCAAGAAACGGCAGAGAGCGCGAGAAATGCAAAATACCCGTTTAATTTGTTTTGCCAAGTACATGACGAAACGATAAATGAGGCTACAGTCCAACTTTCTTCAGGGGCTAATAAAACAGGCGTTATAGAAAAAATTGATACGCCTGAAAAAAAAGGATCAACATGCGAAGCGGAGAAAGGCTCCGCCTTAGTAGCATCATTTAGCAGTACAGGCTCTGTTGCGTTTATTATTTACCCCTACAAATCTGAACGTTACGCAAGAAATGAAGATAACATTATACTTTATATAGCACTTAGCCCAGATGATGTAACTGATAAAATAATTAAAAAATGCATTTCTAAATATCTATTTTATAATCGTAACTCAAGCATTTATGGTGTGTATTCAAATTCGTTAATAGATACCTTAAAAATTAACTGGATGACATTCATTGATGTGCGTAATAGGAAAAAACTATATAAAGGCTTTTGGACTTTATTTGTTGAATGGTCAAAAATAGTTGGAGCTGGCATAGCTGGCTATATTGTCGCAGTGCTCACACAAACCCCATAACAAGGGTTTTCAAGTCGGACAAATTACAGTTGGCTTTTTGTTCGTACCTCACTTATTTTAGCCAACTGAAATTTTCCGCTTAAAACGGCGTTATGTGAAGTTATGAAAAAGGAGTTTTCGTGAAGAAAATATTTATCTATTTTGCAAGTGTAGCTTTGTTCAGTACCAGTACTTTGGCTGATGATTTTGACTACGATGCTTTTGTTAAAGCATATTTTGATGCTCAGGTTATGACTCAGCAACCGAATGCAACTAAGGAAGACCTTGAGCACTATTTGTCATTCCTCACTGATGATATTGGTAATCAGCATTTCCCAAATGCACCTGATGATTCTCGGGAACCGGATGGTAAAGAAATGATGCGTAAAGGAATGAGTCGCTATCTTGGTGTTCATACAGAGTATAAAGCCGAGATTATTGGCTATCAGTATGGCTATAACGCTGTTTCAATAAAGCACAAATTCTCAGCTAAAGGTAAACGGTCGGACGGTTCAGATTTTAGCTACAGCAAAGTGGCATTAGATGTACTTGAACTTGAAAATGGTAAAGTCTCTGTTATCCGTCGGTACAGTGAATAATTCACATAACAAGCAAAGGCAGCCGACGCTTAACAGCGCGCGGCTGCTTTGAGCGTTAGCTTGCTGTGCTGCTGGTCTTGTGCAACATTTGGTTATATGAGTGATAGGGAATTTGATTTATGGACTTTTCTCAGCATAGTTATGTTGATTTAGCGCTAATACTTCTAGTAGCTTTTGTCTTAATGCTTCCTCGTTCAAATGATTCACATGAGGATGTTGTAGTTCCTACTCAGTCTGGCGCTATGTGCAAATGTTCACCTCGATATGATCTAACTTTGCATAACGATGAAACAGTTACATTCGTAAAAACAAACCAAATTTTTTCTGTTTCGGACAAAAAAGCAATAACCGATTATTTATATGGACCGTTTATCAATTTCAGTCCTGTGTATAGTGTTATTACTGTAAGAGCCGATGAAAGTGTCAGTTTCGGTACTTTATTTACTCTGACCGAACATTTAAAAAGCTCTGGCGCTGAAGTTGTTGCATGGAGCAGCCTGCAATAATTATGAGACTTAATCTTCTGTTCAAAAATTATTTTGTAAATCAAATTTTTAACCACCTTAAGTGTGGGCAGCTAACAAGCAAAGGCAGCCGACGCTTACAGCGCGGCTGCTTTGAGCGTTAGCAGGTGCTCGGGTTTTAACGGTTTTAGTCAGTAATTTTATTCCGGTTTTGCTCACGTTTGGTTTTCTTAGCGGCAGCGCAAAAGGTTGAGTCCGCCAGTTTGTGGGTTTAGTGCAAATGGCAGTGGCGGTAGCGTTGTTCTTAGTGGCTTCGCTTAGCAGTTTTACAGGTTCCGGTTGGCTCGCCGTATCGCAGCCAGCTGGTATAGTTTTTAATACAAGCAGTCTGCCGTTGTTCAGGTTTGCCAGTGCGGCAAGCCGCGCAAGTCAGGTGTGGGCTGCTAACAAGCAAAGGCAGCCGACGCGTACCGCGCAGCTGCTTTGAGCGTTATGTGGCTGCGTAAGGATTCGAGATGAGCTTTAATACTGCCGTATTGCCAATATTGATTCTATTAATTTTCGGCGCAGGTTCGATGTTCTTTGCTATGCATTACTTATCAAAAGAAGTGTCGCGGGAAAAATTGCATAAGGTCGAAGATCTGAGCTCACTATGGAAAAATAGCTTTCCTCCAACTCAGGTGTTGACTGAGCGTGGTTTAAAAATACAGAAGTGGTATCGGGTATTTATAGTCCTATTAGTTGGTATTGCCGCTGCCATTGGGCTCTTTGTCACGGGATTTAGCAATGCACCAATCATTACCACATAACAAGGCGCATCACTCGCGGCCTTCAGCCGCTGGGACGCCAACCCGCTGCGCGGCTCGTCGCCCGTGTGCTTTGCGTTATGTGTATATGTTAACTGACGGAGAGGTTTTTGCTATTTGCAATTTATGTAAATAATCTTGAGCAAGCTCTAAGTTGTCATTTGATATACCACGTTGCTGATTAAATTCCATTTGCCCTTTTATCGACTCGAACATATCAAATTTTTCATTCATGATTGCGTCTGATTTAGTTGCATTCCGTAGTGTACCATTATCATTTACTAGTATAAGGGCTTGTGCACCAAAAGTCGCACTAGGTTCATCGGGAAATAATGCACCAGATAATATGGCAGCTTCATTTCGAGACATATTACTTGGGTCTATATATTGGGCTAATTCATGTATAGAGGATACTTCTTGCGCAACCATAGCACTTTGGGTTTTATTGTCCGGCAAAGAATTGCCGGTTTTATATGCTTCTTTTGCCGGAGTCATATAAGTAGTACTGGTAATTTGCATTTTAGCCTCTAAAATAATAAGTTTTCAATTATCAAGCGAAATTTGTGCCAACAGTGTTGTGAGTGTTCTGCTAGACACACATAACAAGAAAATAAACTAGGAAAAATAGAGTTTGCCGATTTTTTGCAAAGAACCGCAAAAAAGCGTCCAACTCAATTTTCCTGTTATTTAGGCGTTAGCAGGTGCTCGGGTTTTAACGGTTTTAGTCAGTAATTTTATTCCGGTTTTGCTCACGTTTGGTTTTCTTAGCGGCAGCGCAAAAGGTTGAGTCCGCCAGTTTGTGGGTTTAGTGCAAATGGCAGTGGCGGTAGCGTTGTTCTTAGTGGCTTCGCTTAGCAGTTTTACAGGTTCCGGTTGGCTCGCCGTATCGCAGCTGGCTGGTGTAGTTTTTAATCAAAAGCAGCCGTGCCGTTATTTGGGTTTGCCAGTGCGGCAAGCCGCGCAAGTCCGGTTCAGGCAGCTAACAAGCAAAGGCAGCCGACGCTTACAGCGCGGCTGCTTTGAGCGTTATACGTTTTGGAGGTATTCATGCGTTACATTCTGGTTTTAGTATTTCTTCTGGCAATTAGTGGCAAAGTACTTGCCGATGAGTCGGTCACAATTTTTGTAAAGGAAAGCAGCTATTCAATCAACAGCTCGGATGAAGAGCTGAACTCAACAGAATTAGAAAGCAAGTTGAAACAAATAAAGTTTTCACTGGTTACCTTAGGCGTTGACTATTGTGCAGGGCCAGTTATGGTTGCTGAGGTTTATGTCGCACTTTCAAATGCCAACCCTTCAGTCAAAGACGTTCAGCTAAAAACAAGTGGCAGCCATGAAGAAAGTAAATGCAAAAACGTATAACAAATTGCTTAATTTCGTTCCGGCCACAAAAAGCGTGGCCTCCACTGGACTGCCTACGCTGCGCTGCGGCAGCCAATTAGCAAAGCGTTAGCTGAAAAGCGTATGGAGATACTTTAAAGATATGATGCGTTTTGCGATTTTCTTAATTGCTGTTACGTGCAGCGGAAATGCAGTGTCACAACAGTCTTTTACAGCCGAAGAGCAAATATTTGCAGAGCTCTATGCTAGTTACATTTCAAAAGAGATGTTTGTTGAAATATGCTCAGAGTTTGAGGGCGATGAAAACTATAAAAATCTGTTTATACAATGGACTGATATGCACAAAAGTGATATTGCAAAAGGGAAAAATATTTTGACCCATCATTACTCCTCGCATGGGGTCAAAATAGATAAAGTGTTTAAAGGTAAAATAGATGCTGAAAGAGAATATTTTAATACCGCTAATGAACATGATAAAGCATCAGTCTGTAAACGACTTGCATCATCTATTTCATCGGACGGTAATTGAGCACACTCTAAAATTTTCAGCTAACAATCGCCATCAAAAACGCGCCCTTTGGGCGCTCGACTCGCAACAAGTTGCTCGCGTTTGTGGCGGGCGTTAGGCATTCAATCGATTCAAAGGAAAATATATGGATATAAATGAATTTTGGGAAATAATCGAGCTTGGAAAAGACTCCGAAGAACCGGAAGATAACTTAAGAATTAATTTAGAAAAATTAACTCCTGAAGAAATCGTTTCATTTAAAATTCATTTTGATTATTTTTTTGATAGAGCTTACACGTGGAATCTATGGGGTGCTGCTTATATCATAGGTGGAGGATGTTCTGATGATGGCTTTATCGATTTTAGGTATGGGTTAATTTCACAAGGACGAGTTGTATATTCTAATGCAATTGAAAATCCTGAATCATTAGCCGAACTTGGTGAAGATCTCGAAATTGAAAATGAGCTTTATGGGTATGTCGCAGATGAAGTGTATGAAGAAAAAACAGGTAAAGAGATTTCGATAAGTGCTGTCGCTGACAACGAAGATTCTATGGGGGAAGAGTGGGATTTTGATGATGAAGAAGAAAATATAAAAAGATTTCCCAAGCTAATGGCTTTGTATTGGTAGATGCCTAACAAGCCACTGAAGTGTGGGACTGCCAACAGTTTGCTCGGTTTCGCTCCGCTTCACAAATTTAGCAAACTGTTTTCAGCCCCTTAGTGGGGCGTTATGTGAGCAAGAGGTAATCATGTCCATACATCAATTTGATATTTTTGCAGACTATTTTCAGCTTTATCTCATGGACGATGGAGCCGATGATGATACGTCTGAAATATGGACTGATGAAGCGCTGGATCTAAAATTGGCATTCGCCAAGAATACAGTTGCTGTCGGCACTTATCGTAATGTTGACGTTAAATTCGAACTGGAAATATTAGAAAGTGAGCCTCAAATCGATTTAAATGAATGGGATCATGCTTCTTTGGGTTTCGTCAGCTTTCCTTCAGGTAGATTCGCCGTTTTTGGTTGTACTGATTACTTGCCTGATGCAAAGCGTATAGAGTTGCCCAAAGGTAATTATGCGTTATTGTCTTTGGCAAAGGGGCTCGACTCAATTACGGTGGAGTGGGAACCAGCTGATGATTTATACAAGGTAATATTGTGGCCGTCCGATTCAAAAGATTGTAAGTCTCTAAAGCGCTATGAAATCACATAACAAACGGCTGCACCGGACAAATTTCCACAGTCACCTTTTGTGCAAAAATACGCACAAAAGTCGCCATCAAAAATTTGCTCGGTGAGCCGGGCGTTAGGTGAGCATGAAAACCCACACATTGAAGTTGATTCTATTCATCCTGCTCGCAACAAGCGTGCTTCAATTTAACATCACAGCTTCAGGTGTGAGCGCTTTCAGCTGGACGGCTTCGGGAGCAATATCTCAAATTGGTATATTGATTCTTGTAGGCCTAGCGGTTTTAAAATTTCGGGCGGATATCAGCTTAAAACTTGTCTTTTTAATTTGCTTTGCGTCATTTTATGCAGTGGCTAAGATATTTTATATGCAACTTGGGGTGGTTTTATCCCTTGCTCTGCTTGGCACTTCCGTATTTTATTTGATCGCTGTTAATTGGATAAGTCAGCTTAGAAACATTGCATTGTCCGCATACATTTCGACTGTCATTTTTTACTTTGTTACCGTAATGTTGCTGTCAATCCTGATATATTTTAGGATGCTGCCCCAGATATGGAGTAATGAGCATTTCCACCAACAAGAAGTTCGAGGTTTATTGATTAGCTTGAAATCGTTATTTTGGGGTGCTGGCCCGTCATTTGCCGCAGTTGCTATCGCTTATTTTTGCTCCAAAGCACCTAACAATGCAGCTCACTAACTCGTCGCTTCGCTCCTCAGGGACAAATACCAAAGCACGGCAAGCCGCTGGTATTTGCCCGTGGCTGC
>NZ_JBOTRC010000026.1:0-9493 GCF_050936095.1 Rheinheimera sp. WS51 | reverse complement strand
GTCACTAAACGCATCGCTAATAGCGAGTGGCCACCTAAGGCAAAGAAATCACTTTGGCGCAATACTGCTGTACCTGGTAATAAATTTAGCCATAACTGCGCTAACTCTATTTCAGTTTCAGTTGTAGCTTGCTCACCTTCAGTTTCAGTCTGCAATTCAATTAATGGCAGCTCACGTTTATTAACCTTACCGTTACGAGTTAATGGGATGGCACTTAACTGCATCCACCCTTTAGGCCACATATAATCAGGTAGTCTACGTTTCAAATACTGCTGTAATTTTTCAAGTTCAACCGACTCTTCAGACGAGCTAACAAAATAGGCAGCTAGTTGCGCGCCTTGTTCTGTGTCTTGCAATACGACAGTCACATCACTAATGTTGGGGAAACTCAGGATACAATGCTCTATTTCACCTGGTTCAACACGGAATCCCCGAATTTTCAATTGCTGATCCGCACGCCCCTGATAATCATAGTGGCCTTGATGATTAAAACGAACCAAGTCACCACTTCGATACCAACGCGAGCTAGCCCCATTTAACTCTAGTTGAACAAAACGTTCAGCTGTCAGTTCCGGTGCACCAACATAGCCTTTAGCTAAACAATCACCGCCAAGATATAACTCACCAACGGCCCCTTCTGGCACCACCTGTAAATTTTTATCTAATACACAGCTAATTGTACCCGATATTGCTGAACCAATAGCAGGTAACATAGGCCAAGATTCAGCTGGAGATTTTAAAACATACTCAGTAGTAACATGGGTTTCTGATGGACCATAATGGTTAACTAACCATGCCTGAGGATGTTGCTGAAAAAACTGGCGAATTTCAGGTGTAATACGTAATTGTTCGCCCGCTGTAACTAAGACTTGTAGCTCACTGAGTTTACTGCTACTGCCAATAACAGCATGAGCCATAACTTGAAGTACCGCATAAGGCATAAAGACTCGACCTATACGCTGCTGCTGCATTAAGCTAATAAGTGCAGGCATATCAAGTCGAGTATCTTCATCAGCAACCACTAATGCACTTCCCGTTGTCAATGCTGTTGCCATCTCTTGTATTGAAACATCAAATTGTAATGAGGCAAACATTAACGTTGGTAGAGGTGCCTCTAATCTTGCAGCACCTTGTTGTTGATGAGCTAACAACGCCAAAATAGTCCGGTGTGGAACTAATACTCCCTTAGGCGTACCTGTGGAACCCGAGGTATGAATTAAATATGCGCTGTCATCAATATTATAACAAACATCATTAATCGCACTGCTTTCAATTGATGTCAACTCGTTATGACTCAAAATCAATTGTCGCACTTGGCTCAGTTTTGCCTGTTGCAAATCTAACGTAGTTAAAACTCGTGTGATACCTGCATTATTAATGATTTGCTGTAATCGTTCAGGCGGTGCTTTTGTATCTAGAGGGGTATAAACTGCTCCTAACTTTAACAGTGCCACAAAGACCAGAACAACGTCAGCACTACGTGGCAACATCACACCAACATGTTCTGCTGATTCAATACCTTGTTGGCGCAACCAGCGAGCTAGCTGATTAGTCAGCTGATCAAGCTCTTGATATGAATATTGTTTGTTTTTGTCAATCAATGCAGTTGCATCAGGTGTAACAGCAGACTGCTTTGCAATCAATTGACCAATGTTAGTGTAGCCAACAGGAAGTTGCGACGATTTTTGCTTAACTGCTACGTCTTTAGTTAGCGCTAATCTAGAAACTCTAGTTTCCGGACTATGCAAAATACTCTGTAGTAACTGCATGAAATAGCGGTTAAAACGAATAATACTATGCTCAGAAAATAAATCTGTATTGTATTCCCAGTTAAATTGCAGACCAATATCGGTTTCAGTTGCTATAAGTGTTAAATCGAATTTAGCTAAAGCGGCACGACTACGCTGTGCTTCTATATCTAATTGTTCTGGTTCAACATCTACCTGCTGATTATTATGAAGTACAAACATTAACTGGAAAAGCGGACTATAACTTAAGCTACGCTGTGGGTTCAACTCCTCAACAAGAAGCTCAAAAGGAATATCTTGGTTACTTTGCGCATCAAGGTGAGTTTGTCTTGCTTGGCCTAATGCTTGATTAAAAGTAGGATCAGATGCGAAATCATTACGCAATATTAATGTGTTTACAAAAAAACCAACCAAATGATTAAGCTCATCCCGGCGTCTATTCGCTACAGGACTACCCATAACAATATCGGTTTCATTACTTAGTCGGCTGACTAATACCGCAAAAGCAGTTTGTAATAACATAAACAATGTTACGTCATGCTTTTGAGCGAGCTGCTTTAATTGTTCAACTGTCGTTAAATCAATATCAGAGTCAAGCCAAGCACCATTAAAAGTTTGGCTAGCCGGCCTTGGTTTGTCCAATGGCAGATTATGCACCGCAGGAGCTCCAGCTAAAGCGTCGCGCCAGAAGCTCACTTGTTTATGTAACATTTCTCCAGCCAACCACTCACGCTGCCATACTGCAAAATCGATATATTGCACAGGTAAGGCTGGCAACGGGCTCGCTTTCCCTTGGCTGAAGGCATCATAAAGACGCACAAACTCTTCAGCTAATATTCCCATTGACCAACCATCAGCCACAATATGGTGTACTGTCATCAACAGCATATGTTCAGAGTCAGACATTTTTAATAGCTTGACTCTCAACATCAAGTCTTGTTGTAAATTAAAACTAGTATTCGCCTCAATTAAAGCTAATTGATGCTGTTGTTGGATCTGTTGTGCTGCTGGTAAATTAGATAAATCTGTTATTGATAAGACAAAATCAGCTTCAGGTTGTACCCATTGTAGCGGTACGCCGTCTTGCTCAACAAAGCGGGTACGTAAAGTTGCATGACGCTTAAATATAGTATCGAATACTTGCTGTAAACAGCTATAATCTAACTTCCCTCGCAATCTGTAGGACATAGGGATATTATAATTTCCGCTGCCTTCATCTAACTGATGCATAAACCACATTCGCTGTTGGGCGTAAGATAAAACAGCCTTATTGTTAGCATGTTGCAATGAACGTAGTTTTGGTTGTGCCGCGCACGGCTGAGCCTGATTAATAGATACAGCAAGTTTTGCAACCGTATTAGCTTCAAAAATTATTTTAACAGTTAACTCTGTTGCAAATTCGGCAAAAATCGCATTAACTAAACGAGTAGCTAATAAGGAGTGACCTCCAATCCTGAAGAAGTTATCGTCACGGCCAACTTGGTCAATGCGCAAGAGATTAGCCCAGATCATTGCAAGCCGTTGCTCAGTTTCTCCTTGAGGAGCTTGGTATGCATGACTTTGTTGCCAATTGACTTCAGGTAATTGATGCCGATCCACTTTACCATTAGGTCGAAGAGCAAACTTTTCCATACAATGGTAATACACGGGTTGCATATAATCGGGTAATTCTTGTGCCAATTGTACTCGTATACGATCTACAAGTTGCATTTGCTCTGTAGTGTTTGTTTGTAAATACGCAATCAGCTGCTTATCTTCAGCACTGCCAACCACTTTAACTAAGGCATTACTTATTGCCTCATGTTGCAAAAGTTTAGCTTCTATTTCACCAAGCTCTAATCGATAACCGCGAATTTTCACTTGATCATCCATTCTACCCAAACAATGGATTTGACCTTGCCAATCAAGACGTCCTAAATCTCCAGTCCGGTACGCTCTACCTATTGGTGTTTGAATGAATTTTTCAGCTGTCTGATCCTCTTGACCTAAGTAGCCCAAAGCTAAATTGCTACCTGTTACGACAATTTCAGCAATAGCACCTTGAGAAACTGGCTGTTGTTGCTTATCTAACAATAATAATTGGCTATTACTAATAGCTTGCCCTACTGGCACATACATACTGTTACCAGTCCCCTGCAAGCTGACATTGTAATAACTGATATCAGACATGACTTCTGTAGAGCCGTAAAGGTTGATCAGTTGGGTTGGAGCTAACTGTGCTAGCGCTTGGTTTGCCAGAGAAACAGGTAAAGGTTCACCACTCACAAACCAGTACCGCAAAGCATTTAATTTCATGCCTTTTCGTTGCTGATACTCCAATAAACTCCGTAATAGAGAGGGGGCAGTAACTAGACGTGATATTTTCCGTTGCTGTAAACGAGCAAAGAGTAAACTAGGCTCTTTTACCTCAGCTCGGTCAATTAAATGCAGTGTCTGACCACACAGTAAAGGTAACCACAGCTCCCAGACAGCTCGAGTAAAAGCCATCGATGTAATATGGCAACACTGCTCACCCTCATCAAATGGATATTGATCTTTCATCCACAGCACCCTATTTAAGGTTGCTTCATGTGTTCCTACTACCCCTTTTGGCTGACCTGTTGAACCTGATGTGAAAATAATATGAGCTGCAGTCTGAGCTGTAATATTAGTGTAATCAGGTTGCTGAGCCGAACATTGTGTCACTGTTTGGCTAAAATCAGTATGATCAGTAATCAACACTGGCACTTGCTTAGGCCATTGGTAACCTTTAGCAAGTTCAACACTGCTTAACACTAGATTCACCTCGGCTGCTTGAGCCATATAATTGACACGTGCAGCAGGTAACTCAGTCGATAAAGGTACATAAGTCGCACCACACTTAACTACGGCAAGCATAGCCACGATGCGCTGTAAATTTCGAGGTAGTGCTATAGCAACTCTAGCACCGGTCTCTAATAAGAAGTGTTGTTTAAAATATTCAGCCCATTGATTACTTAAGTGGTCAAGTTCAGCATAACTCACTTTTTGTTCTTGGCACTGTAACGCAATTCTATTCGCGTTTTGTTTTGCTATTAAACTAAAAAGTTCAGGAATAGACTGGACCGAAAGCTTATGTTCAAGCCTAGTTTCTGGCCATTGTTCTCCCCAGTTATGGGATAGTACTGGTGTATTCGATGTTAGAGTAAATTGACTCAGCAAATATTCAAACTGTGTTGCAGCTAATACTATAGATGAGGCGTCAAACACATTTGCGTCGTATACCCAGTTTAATATTAACTCGCCAGTACTGTCATCAGCATAAAGAGTAAGATCATACTTATTTTGCACCTCGCCTAAGCTTAACATTTCGACTTCTGTTTGATACAAGCTAAAAGGCTGCTGTTCATTATTGTTGTAATTCAACATAATTTGAAACAGAGGTGTATGGGTTAAACTTCGTTGCGGATTCAGCAGTTCAACTAGCTTCTCAAATGGCATGGCAGCATGTTGATGCGCATCGAGTTGAACCTGTTTTATCTGCTGTAGTAACTCAGGTAAAGTAGGATTTGTTGCTAAATCTACGCGTAATACTAAAGTATTTAAAAATACACCCATCAGCCGGCTCAGTTCTGGCTGATTACGCTGTGCTAAAGGTGTCCCTATCACTATATCATTTTCGTTACTTAACCTAGCAAGCAGTACACTGAAAACCGCATGTAACAACATAAAATCTGATACGTGATATTTTCTTGCTAACTGCTTAAATTCGCTAAGTTTAGTCGCAGAAATCGTTTGGGACCAAACGCCACCTAAATAGTTAGAGGCTACAGATCGAGGCCTATCAAGAGGCAAACTATGAACAGCAGGAATACCTTGTAGTTGTTGACGCCAATAGTCTTGGCTAGCTTCTAATTGTACAGCTGCACAATGACGTTGCCACTTAGCAAAATCACGATATTGGATCTTGTAAGGTGCCAATTCTATTGTTTGTTGCTGACAAGCAGCTTGGTATAGCTCTTGTAGATCTTGTAGAAAAACGCCCAACGAAGCGCCATCTGTTGCGATATGATGCATACATAACAACAACACATTATCGTCTTGTTCAAGCCGTAGTAGTTCAGCACGCAATAATAGATCCGAATCAAGCGCAAAAGGCTTAGACGCTAATTCATCTATCGCTTGTGAAATGCTTTGCGCATGATCTGAAGGTAACTGGGTAAAGTCCCGAACAACTAACGGTATAGATTCAGGATATGTCAACTGTTGCCAAACTTGCCCATCCTGTTCGATATAGCGAGTCCGTAAAGATTGATGGCGCTGCAATAAAATATCAAATGCCTGTTGTAAAGCATTAAATTGTAAACGACCTCGAATACGCATAGCCAGAGGCATATTGTATTGACTCGCTTGCGGTGACATTTTCTGCATGAACCACAGCCGCTCTTGAGCAAAAGATAACTCAACTAACTGATGTTCTTTTGTACAAACAGCAAGTTCTGGCAGGTAAGATTCTGACTCGCTTTGCTCAATAATAATAGCCAGCTCACGGATATTATCATGCTCAAATACTGTACGTAATGCTAACTCAATGCCAAACTCTTGCTGAATTAACATTAATAGCCGCGTCGCCAGTAAAGAGTGCCCCCCTAAGGCAAAAAAGCTACTGTCAGCACTTATATGCATTGGCTCAACTTTTAATAGTTTCGCCCAAAGTTGCTGTAGCTGTTGTTCGATATCACCTTCAATCGCAACACCTTGTGTAACGTGTTGATTAAAATCTGGTGAAGGCAAAGCGCGTTTATCCACTTTACCATTAGCAGTTAATGGTAAGGCCGATATTGGCATATAAACGGCAGGTATCATATAAGCAGGTAATAATGCTTTAAGTTGTAACTTAACCTTACTGACAAAATCAGCATGCCATTGGCTATCAGCTGTTAACACTAAATAAGCAACTAACTGTAAATGCTGCGCAGCATCTGGCAAGCTAATAACACAGGCTTGCTCGATAGTGCTTAATTGACTTAAGGCAGCAGTAACCTCTGACAGCTCGACACGAAAACCTCGTATTTTAACTTGGTCATCACTGCGGCCTAAATATTGTAGTTTATTGTCGCCACGCCAACGGACTAAATCTCCTGTTTTATAGAACCTTCCGCTCTGATGATCAATTTGAACAAAACATTCTGCGCTTAGCTCAGGTAAATTTAAGTATCCGCGCGCGACCCCAGGTCCACCGACATAGAGCTCACCGATTACTCCACGTGGTAGCAATTGCTGATTCTGATCAAGTATCAAACACTGACTTTCTCCAACAGGTAGACCTATTGCTGCATATTGACCAGCGTCTAAGTTGACGACTCTCTCTGCTGTAACAACATGAGTTTCTGTCGGGCCATAATGATTCCATAACTCACAAGCAACATGTTGTTGCATAAAATTACTAATAGCCTCATTAATAAACAAGGCTTCGCCAGCTACAATAACCTGTTTTAAGGCTGTTAGTTGAATGCGCTGACTAAGCACCTGTTCAGCTAACAGAGAAAAAACAGCAGGTGGACAAAATAGCCTTTCGATAGCGAACTGCTCTACTAGCCGGCTAAATTTCACTAAGTCACTTTTTTGCTCAGTAGTAATTAACTGTAGACAGCTAGTTGTCGCCCATGCTGTTACTAGCTCTTGTGCTGAAACATCAAAAGTAAGAGGGGTGAATTGCAGCATCTGCATCGGCTGATCTAAGCCTTGCTCTTTTTGCGCTTGAATCAAATGCAGTAATGTTCCCTGAGTTTGACATACCCCTTTAGGTTGCCCTGTAGTACCAGATGTGTATAAAATATAGGCAAGATCCGAACTGGTAATTGCATACTTAAGTTGTACCGGCGTTGCTGGTTGATTTGCTATTTGTTCTTGTACTACTTCATCATCCAATACGTGAGCACTTGGTATAGCATTAATATGATGAGTAAACTGCTGCTCTATTAGTAACAAGGCAGGTTTTGCATCATGCAGAATATAGTTTAACCGTTCAGCAGGAAGTTCAGCATCTAAAGGTAAATAAGCAGCACCTAGCTTAAGTACCGCTAATACAGTAACTATTTGAGTAATACCTCTATCTAGACATAAAGCAACAATATCACCCTTCATTGCGCCTTGCTTTTGTAGCCAAGCCGCATAACGGTTTGCCCATTGGTCTAACTCAAGGTAACTTAGTTGCTCATCCCCCATTCGCAATGCCACGTACTTAGGATATTTTTTCGCTTGATTTTCTACTAACGATGCTATATCTAAATTAACTTCAGTCGACTTTCCTTGTGATAGCTGTATCAGCTGATACCGCTGCTTACTATTTAACAACGGTACTTCTGATAAGGCTAGCGTTCTGTCATCTATAACTTGTTCAAGTACATTTATAAAAGTATCAGCCCAAGCTATGATTGTTGATTCAGCAAATATATCCGTATTGTATTCCCAGATAATCTCTAAGCCATCAGCCTGTTCAACAACCGATAACATAAGATCAAATTTACTATGTGCCAACAATTGTTCTTGCTGACTAAGCTGTAAACCAGATAATTTCCAGTCACCGTGTTGTTGATTATGTAATACCAACATAATCTGAAATAAAGGTGCATAAGCAGCACGGCGATCTTGTTGTAACTGAGCTACAAGCTGTTCAAATGGTAATTGCTGATGCTGATACGCTTCTAAGGCAACCTCTTTACTTTGTTCTAGTAACTGAGTAAAACTCAAAGCCTGATCACAATGTAGCCGCATCACTAAGCTATTGGCAAAAAAGCCTAATACCTTTTCTAGTTCTGGTTGCTCCCTATTAGCAACAGGTGTACCAATGATAATATCACTCTGCTGACTAACTCGAGATAACAACAAGGCTAAAGCTGCCTGAAGCCCCATATATAAACTAGCGCCTTGGTCTTGGCATAACGCATTCAATCGCTGCAAAGATGCCTTTGCTAATCTACATTGATAGCTATTGCCAGCAAAGCTTTGCTTCTCAGGCCGCGCATAATCTAGCGGTAAACTATGGACTTGCGGCATACCTGCCAATTTTTCTAACCAATATTGCTGTTGAACCTGTAAACGTTCAGGTGTTAGATATAATTGTTCCCAATATGCAAAATCAGCATATTGCACAAGTGTATTATCAACCGGTACCCTATTCCCTTGACAATATTGCTCATATAACTCAGTTATTTGCTGTTGTAAAAGACCTACTGACCAACCATCAGCAGCTATATGATGTAAGGTAAATACCAACACATTAACGTCATCAGCTAAATGGAGAATACAACTGCGGAGCAAATAATCATCATTCAGATTAAAGGGTAAGTTAGCATAACGCTGTAAAATTTCTCTTAAACTAAGGTCTACATTTGGATCCTGAGTTAAGTCTATTACTTCAGTAAAGTAATTATCACTACTAAAACGTTGTTGAACCGGTCCTTCCGCCGTTTTAATTATTCTAGTGCGCAAAATAGCATGTTGCTCAACAATTTGAATTAAAGCGGCTTGCAAGGCTGCAACATTCAACTTACCCACTAAACGATAAGCAAATGGCATATTATAATGGGCGCTGTTTGTTTCTAGTTGATCGACCAACCATAAGCGTTGTTGAGCATAGGATAAGGGTAATATAGCATCACTAGGTTGCTTCTGTATTTCGGGTATCAGTGTAGATTTAGGTAAAGCAGTAACATATTCGGCTAATTCTGCTAATACAGGGGTTTTAAATACTTGTGCTACCCCTATCTGACAACCAGCATGAC
>NZ_JBOTRC010000025.1:0-10176 GCF_050936095.1 Rheinheimera sp. WS51 | reverse complement strand
TAACGCTTCAATCAGCCGACGCGTTAGCGGTCGGCTGTATTGATTTGTTAGTTGCTATTTGCTGAAAGAACTGGCTTGAGTTAAATTCAGATTTTGTTACGAAATCTAACAAAGTTAACCAGGACGTGTGTGATACGAATGATTTGCTAACCTCTACAAAAGTTGCCGTTGTAGCTGGTTTGCCTTCGTTAACAGCCGAATTGAAAGCTTTCCATAGCAAAAATACATCGCTATTTCGCTCTTGAAGCTCATTGTTTAAGGCATCAAAGAGTAGCAAGCCGCAACTATAATGAATTTTACTGCTTTTTAAGGCAACGTTTCTATAATTGGTTTCAGTTCCAAAGCTACTCAAGCAATTTTCTTTTGCATTCTCCACTTTACTCAGAAATATTTTATGATTACCGTGTATTTCTGAGTATGAAATACCGGCAAATAGTTCAGCACTACCTTCATGTAGCCACGCGTCGGCTAAAGCTTCTACATTGCCAGCCCTTCCTTGATATAAATGCGCCACTTCATGAGCAAAAAACCAAAATGTAGCATTTTCATCTAATTTTTCTATGGCTTTTTCTCCATACCAATGCATAAATATTTGCCTTGGCAGAGTCCCGCCTTGATTACCATAACGACCATCGCTAGTCTGGCTATAGGAAGCATACAAGCTTGGGCGAGAGTTAAGTGCTCCCATGCGGGCGGCGAAATATGAAAGGATTTTTGGCAGGTTTTGAGACATCAACTCTTTCAGCGGTGCAGGAAGTCCTGTATCGATCAAGCTGACAAAATTTTCATCTTGTATTGGCTCTCCCTTGCCAACGTATACTTTTTGGCCGCTGTCGCTATCCACCCAACTGGCCTCTCCAGTATAAACAACTCCGTCAATAATTATATTGTCGTCTTTAGCTGCCCGAATACGGATAGGCCATTTGTTTAATGAACCATCACAAAGGTCAGGACACGCGAAGAACCTGCCAGAATGAAACAGCATTCCTCCGTCAGTGAAAGGGGAAAAAGGTGCATAGTCTTTCGGTAATGAGATATATGTCGGTGTAAGCTCAAATTCAACTTGAGTGAAAGGTTTACCATCGACTCGTCTTACAGCTTCGTAGTCATTTACCTTAATAATTTTAAAATCTGCAGATTTAGTTTTCCAACGCTTTCCCCTTGAGCTATCCGGAGCTCTTTGAAAGGAAATACGTGTAACGGGTGCATCAGACGTATAACTGACACTCCAACTTCCAGCAGGGCTCTTTATTATAACTGCGGAGATTTCGCTAGCTGCTATACCCCAGCTAGAAAGCAGTAAAAGAAGTAGTAGTATCCAGTTGTAATTACGACACATGAATTTTATTCCATTAGCAACTAACGCCCAAAGCAGCCGCGCTGTTGTTTGGCGTCGGTTGCCTTTGCTTGTTAGTGTTTGTCCAGCTTTTGCATCAGTACAAAAAGCTCATTTAAAACCAATTCTGGTTCATCAAACTGCACAAAATGACCACTTTTACCAGTCAACACAGATTTACCCTGTGGGAAAGCACTAGCCCACCCTTGCCATAGCTCACCCCACATTTGTCTGCCCTGATCCGTGAAAAACAAATTGGCCGGGCTATCTACTTTTTTTACAGAGGCTATCACCGTTACAGGCATATCTTTGATTTGTGGATAATCAGGTAGCGGCCTTTTACTCCAGAAATCCAGGTATTGGTTAGACATACCATTTGCCATATCATCCAGCTTTATTTGTGCAATTTCCCGGTTGCCCTTTTCTAAATCAATAGCGCGCAATATATCAACATCATGTTCGGAGGACGGGTCTAACATTAACAGTGCTTTTATTTGTTTTGGGTAAGCTGCAGCGAACTCTCTCGCAACACTGCCACCATATGAATGAGCAACTAAAATGACTGGCTGATTAACATCTAATGCAACTAAAAGCTCGCTGGCGTATTTTGCATAATCACTTGATGTAAAATGCCTCTTAATGGCTGTGGAGTTGCCATTTCCAACTCTAGAATAACGAATAACCGTGGCATGCTCAGCTATTTGGTTAAAAACGGGCTCCCAGTCAGACATACCTGCACTACCACCAGCCTCCAAAAGAACTATATGCTTACCGTTACCTGCAATTTCATACTCAAGTTCAAATTCATTGACGTTGATAAGTGCCGGTTGAGCTGAAACAGTAAAAGATAATGCGATACCAATAAACGTGATTAACTTCAAAATTACTCCTTAAAACACTAACGCCCGCGTTCAGCCGCGGCCAAAGTTGGGTGGCTTTTGTGGTATAAGCGCAGCGACCACAAAAGGCGCACAGCTTTGGACGTCGCGCTGCAACACCTTGTTATGTTGTGGGGACACCATAGAATGCCTCTGATGCTTCCTCCTTAATATTATCAAATTCTTCCTTAGTTATTTTACCCGATTCGAGCTCTGATTTTGCTTTTGAAATTTTGGCACGATACTTCATTTCCAAAACTGCCAAAATGTACCCATACTTTTCCCTGGTTATTCGATCAGCACTTAGCTCTTTGAGTGCCAATGCTTCATTCCAGGTTTTTCCAGAAGGTGCCTCAGGTATTGAAAAATCCTTAGAAGATAAGTTCGAATCACCTAATAAGTAGCCTTGCTCTATTGCTCTTTGCGCACATTTAAAATTGTAAAAATCAACCATATGCGATGCTGCACGCCAGTCGATAAATGCATGACGACAAACTTTAATTAAATCTGGGTCGTTAGCGTGCGCCAATTTTACACTTTTCATCGAACAGGCTGATAGGCTGCTGATGATTAACACGTAAAATATACTCTTAATTAGTTTCATTTTTATGCGATCCAGTAAACAACATAACGCCAAAATTTAGCGCGGAAAGCCGCGCAGCGGGTTGACGTCGCAGCCAGCGCTTTTTGCTGGCGTTAATATTTGTTTGTTAGAGGTTATATCTAAGTTTTTTGACAAAGCCAAATGTTTCATCGTTGACCTCATAATCTGTAAATCCATGTTTTCTATAGAAAGGGATAGCGTTCAATGCCGCATTGACCCAAACATAACCTATAGCGTTCTTACTTGCCGACTCATTTATTGCGTTTTTAAGCAAGGCTGCACCCACACCTGATTTTCTATATTCGGGAAGAACAAATAGCTCAGATAGTTTTTCATGCCCTTTAATAAGAACGAAACCGACAATAAATCCTTTATCTACTGCTTTTAAATATGAATGACCCTCCGCTTCCAAAGCGTGTTCTATATTTTCAAGAATTAGAGCTTTTAGATTATTTTTTTCACTTTCAGGCACTTCATTCATTAGCAATATGCAGATAGAAACAATATCCTTCAAAGCTAGATAATCTGCTTTTTCGACGGTTGAAATGATCATGGGGTACTCAGTCCTCTAACGCCGCGCTCAGCCGCTGTCAAAAGTGGCGCTGAAATTGCGCAAGCAATTTGAGTGACGCTTTTGGCAGTCGGTTGCAGCGCCTTGTTATACGGGGCTTTAAGCGGCACCGAACTAACTTTATTCATCTCTTCGAAGGCAGTATTTGCACCTGCTCGCTATCTAATAACTCACTTTCGACGAGTTCAACACGAGCCGCTTTTGCATCCTGACAATAAAGAAATATTCTTAGGTTCATCCGAGCTCGTGAAAAACAAACGTATGCCAATTTCCTGCTGCGAGCTAATTGACCTTCTGTGCCATCTCCAGCAGCAGCGGGCGTCAGAAGCTTATTGAAGCTGTACATGTTCCAGCTGGCTTCAATATCATCAAAAACAACTAAGACATCTTCGTATTCTTCCCCTTTTGATCCGTGCTGAGTACTGAGTGCCGTGTGATCAGAAACGAAACCGTAGTATGGGAGGAGCTCATTCGTTGACATTGATAAAAATTCGTCGGCTAACCAATCAGACTTTTCTTCAGCATGAATTGCCCTATCGTAAGCCTCAATTCTTGGTTCTCTATCTAATGTTTCAGCCAAACGGTCAGAAATATTGCAAAGTCGATTTTCTTTTGCATATCTCAAGATGTCTCCAATTGGACGTTTCGTCCACATTTCGGAAAGCTCGGTCACAAGATTATGAGCGCTATCTAGCATCTCCTTAAGAGGGCGTTCCTTATTTATGCCTAATATATCGAAAGCCGGCGTCTCTTCCCGTAATATATTGACAATCTGTTTTTTGTTGCCGCTCTGTAGTGAAGCTATCAAAGGGCATAGCGATTTGATAAATGGCTTAACTAAGAAATGGTCCCCATCGATATACTCATCTTGTGCTTTGTTCGAGGCATACTCTCCCGTAAATAGATTTTGTAGTGATGAGAACCCAAGACGTCTTGCAATCATCTGGCGCACCAAGAAGAGTCTTTTAGCTCCCTCATTATTCTGCCAACCGATGTATTGCAGGGCTTCATCGAATTTCGATAGAGACTGGTCTAGTTGTTCGGGTGTATATCTTCCACGAGGCCCAGCAGGTGCTTCTGTTTCAATCAAGGTCAGTAACACACTACCTACATTCAAGGCGCTTTCGCCAGCGGGCACCTGCTGAATGTCATTCCGAAGCTTATTAGTCAGCGCAACGATTGAGGTAGCCGATCGAAAATTTTCCTCTTTCTCGATTAACCGGAACCCTTCAGGCCCATCAAATACACCGGCTCCATTATCATAAATCTGTTGCATAGGGTCGCCAAAATAGGCAACCATCGGAAGACCTTCACCCGAACAAATTGTGTTGAATGCGCCAATAACACTATCAAATGTATCCTGCGCTTCATCGACAAAAATGTAGGGAAATTGAAAACCAAGTCCACGTTGCAAAATTGGACTCTCGGATATCAAGTATGCAGCTAAGTCGATGACGTCATCATGACCGATTTGCCCTTTCGAAAAGCTACTAAACTGACTCTCATCGTATTTAAACGTAGTCACTTGATCTAAAAGTTCTAATTCTGCCGTCAATTCAGCAACTCGAGCACGTGCTCTCTGGGCTGATTGAGAGTTACCGCCATTGTCTTTTTCGCGTGCTTTTGCGATATGGGTTGGAATGAGGTTATCACGAAGAGCTATACGAATATCTTTCGTAAATCGGCTGATGGAACTCCAAAGGAAACTATGAATTGTTGAAACCAAATAAAGTTCATCGAACCCAAGTCGTTCCTCAATTACAGCAGTTGCTCGCTTAGTATAGGTAATACAAACAATTTTCTGACCATTTTTTCTTAAATCACGTCCAACTTCATCACGAAGAAATTTTAGTGCCGTCACAAGTGAAGTTGTCTTCCCAGAACCGGCACCTGCTACTACAGAAAAAGACTGACCGGCCAAAAGACATTCTTCGATTTCCTTATCTGCTTTAGTCGGCTTGAGCAATTTGGTCATATGACAGACTCCTCGATTGCCTGATCTTGGCTTTGTAGCCTCTGTTCAAGCCATTCCAATCCTTCACGGATGTATAAAGGTACTTGCCAATCATCAGAAGACAGGACAGTAAGTGCAAAATCGGTTTTCTTGAAGCTCGATTCTCGAATGAGCTCGAACATTGACTGATTCAACTCTTCAGCTTTCGCTGGAAGTACAACGCCTTTGAACGTTCCTCCTCCACCAAAGGCTTGGATGTTTTCATAGATGAATGCTTCTTCTAAAGTTCGACCATGAACCATTATATGCTCACCTAAAAAATCCACTTCAACTGGACGCTGAAAAGCAACAAAACGGTCAAAATCAGCCTGCGATTGATCCTGAGCAGGAGTCTCATTGAAATCACTGATCAACAGTTTTCCTACGAACATGTCTTTGAGGCTAGCATTAGAAGTTATTGCACCAGCATCAACGGCACAGCAGGCTTTGGCTCGGCCGCCACCCTCTGGAGGCTTCACAGAGTCTATGTCGGTAATAACCAAGTAGGGTATGTGCAGGAAGGTCATTAGTTCTGCAAACCGATGAGCATACGCCCCGCCAACTTCTAGCGTAGTGAGGTACTTCGTGTTCAAGTTTGGTGATGTCTTCGTGATCATTTGTGGCAGAAGAAGCCGCTCCACAGTGCCTTCAATCAATATTGCTGCATCAGCGAAAAAGAGGTCGCAATGGATCAGAGCTAGATAGCGTTTTAAAAAATCAAGAGCAGCATCCGCATCCACTTCACCGTCATCCGTAGCGACTGCTGAAGCTTGAAAGTCTCTTAGGTTATGTATCTCTGACACACGTAGAATTTTAGAGGCAGTAGGATCTTCTTCTGAACGATGACATCTTCGAAAATACCTAACTTTTTCAAAATCAACTGAATTGAGAACATGTGATGAATGCGTTGTAATAACAAGTTGCGGACTACCAATTCCATCTTCATCGAGATTGTTAAGAATATTCCATATATTGCCGATGAATGTTTGTTGAACCTGAGCGTGTAAATGGACCTCGGGCTCTTCGATAAAGATTAGGTGGCATAATGGCCGGTTCTCTATGGTTTGCAACCACTGCAGCTGAAAATCCCGGATCTGGATCGCCATTAGCACCAAGTTTTTGAACCCCAATCCATTATATGCCTCGGGAAGCTCATGAGCAGTTTCCGCATCTATGTAGATTAAGTCTGTGCTGCCTCGTAGTGCGACATCGGCACTGATAGATGAAATTATCTTCAAACGACGTTCATGTGCTGCGGGCACACCCAATCCATCCAATACACCCATAAGGCTCCCGAAATGCTCATCGTAATGTTTCGTGAGTTTTTCGTTGTTCTCATCGATAATTTGGATGGCCGCTTCGCTGATATCAGCTTGATCTAAGTTGTTGCGATAGAACGAGGCAAACGCGGTGGAGAGCTTGCTGCTACGACTAGCTTCCTCATCATCATTCATGTTTCGTTGGGCATCAACGAAGTCCGCTCGCACCAAAGAATTCAATATGCGTTTGCCATCAGATGGCTTGAGTATTGTTTCCTCAATCTCATCGTTATCCAGCCTTGAAAGTGAAGAGTACTGAACGGAAAAATGATTCTTGAAGTTACCATCAAGACCTAAAAAGTGGCTTAGGCTTCTTTTTCGGTTACCGTCATCATCACTTGGGAAAATGGTGTTATATTCAGCCCATAACTTAGTAATATCATCTACTGCATACTTGCAGCGGATGCCGACTTTATATGTTTCTATGGATACACTTGAAAGCAAGGCAAAAGCACGACCAAAGGAGATGTTCTCGGGATCAAAGTCGAACCATAGGTCTAGCTCTATTGTGGGAAAAACAATATCTCTTTCGGGCGAATAATGGTCAATCTCCGAGATGCGTTCTATCGAGAAATCATGAATCTTAAAATCCCTGGAAGAGAGAAAACATCGAAATATGCTGGTTGCCGAAGTCTTTCCACTATTATTTGGCCCAACGAAAACAGTTTCAGAATCTTCGAAGTCTACTTCGACCTCTTCAAGGCGACGAAAATTCCTAATAAAGGCTTTAGCTAATTTCATTTTTCACTTCCATATTGAATGTGGCAACCAGTCTTTACCAACTAACTTTTTTCTTCAGTGGTATGCGACACCAATGTTCACTCTGAGACAAAAGTACGGCCACGAGCCGTAACGTATAACGCTTTGCTAATGGGCTGCCGCAGCGCAACGTAGGCAGTCCCGTGGAGGCCACGCTGTTTGTGGCCGGAACGAAATTAAGCAATTTGTTATACGCCATTAACTAAACCTAATAATGCACTGATAGAGCTTAAAAGGAGTAGTTTGTTGTCATGTGGTACGTTATGACCAGTTTGATTAGTAACCATATGGATAGAATTTGCATTATTACGGATCAGTGACTGGTGCAAATCCCTCCAGATCTTTTTACCTTCAACACTATGCCCTATCCACCAATCACTTTCATTTAATTTTGATGAGGTAACTATTACCACAGGAATTCTGTTAGCAATATCGCCGTCAGCAATCATTTTCTGAAGATAAATCCCTTGCAGAAGATTCCATTCAGGCTGGTTATTATTCATGGCGTTTAATTTAGTTGTATCGCGTTTCGACCAAGCTGCGTCGATTTTATTTAATTCACTATCAAATAGTTCGTGACTTGGATCGAGCAAGATTAATCCTGTAACCTGCTCGGGATAAGTGGCAGCAAAAGTTCTTACATGCAAGCCACCAAATGAATGCCCAATTAAAACCAGATTATCTTTTGCGTTAATAGCCGTAAGCAGTTTATCAAGTCGTTGATTTGAAGTAGCTAAACTAACATCTTTTGCGCTTTGTGATTTACCATTCCCAGCACGAGAATATATCACTGCTCTGATATTTAACTTAGAAAGGTCAGCTAATAACGGTTGCCAGTAAGCTAAACCCATTCCGATACCTGATTCAATCACCAGTGTTGTGCTGCCAGCACCAATATCGATATATTCTATTTGAATGCCATCAATAGCTATGACTTTTGGTTCCTGAGCTTGCGCTAAGATTGGATTTGCAATCAAGAAAAACAACAAAAATGTTAATCGAAGAATCAAGCGTAACTCCTATGCGTATAACGCTGTAATAACCGGCGGAGCGTAGCGACGTCCGCCAGCTTGCTGGCTTGGTTAATTACTTTGTTAGGCGATTTTGACTTATAAACCAAAGTCATGAAGCCCTCCCCAATTGGTGATATTAAAACGCTGTTGACTTTTGCCTTTATTCTGAATACTTCGGATCTTGATGATCGCCTTTTGAATTTTTAGTCTTGATGGTGAATCAGAACATTCATTTTCTTTTTTACGAAGGTATTTAATTAGCGTATCAAAGACCAAATCTGGCAATTCCTGAGATAACACCTGAATGATTTCAAAATCACCTTGTTCGATCTTTATGCTCATAAGAAAAGCAATATTCAGAGATTGGTACTTCATCCAAGCTTTTTCGTATTCGGATTCAGGCTCACGATTACCATTACAAACTTCAATAAAATTGGCTTGAGCTTCTGTTTCTGGCTTCAAGTCTCCTGAAGCGAGCGCTTTTAACCAATACCCCTTAGAATTAATTATTTTGTACTCTTTAGGAGTAAACCCTTCGATATCCCTACCAGCGAGATAATCTTTTCTCCTTGCTTGAATAATATGCTCGCTCTCTTTCATATCACCCGCCTAACGCCCAAATTTAGCGCGGAAAGCCGCGCAGCGAGTTGACGTCGCAGCCAGCGCTTTTTGCTGGCGATAATATTTGATTGTTATGCCGTGATGCTGAATCTAACAACGCTGAGATGAAATACTCGGCATTATCAACACCAATGAAAATTGAATTAACCGACCCCAACGGCTCTGAAAGTTCAATTCTGATATTTGGATTACCTGAGTAATTGTAACGCTTTACAAATTTCGAGCGAGGTACAAACTCGTTATTTCTTTCAATTTTAACAATGTTCTCTAACGGTATTACTAGCGGATGATAAAGCCCATAACGAATAAATAACTTATTACAAACTAAAGAAATTGGCCTTCTCGAAAGTGCCCGATACTCTGCAATAAAAAAAACCAAACTAAAAATCGTGAGTAATGTGACAACATTTGCAGCAAGAGGTGACCAGATAAAGTGCAACACCAGATGCATAATTGGCATTTCAAATGCAATGAGGAAGATGAAACCTAGCAAGTTACTTTTTGCGCCATCTTTCTGATGATAGGTAAAGTGTCGATCACCTCTGAAATGTTCTGATTTGATGCGGTTTGCAAAAAATGCAAATGTCCACATCCTCGTTTCGAAAGTCAATAAAGACGCAACAGGACTTTCACCCAAGTATTTTTTTATTGGCCTTTCTATCGCAAGATCGGGATCTTCACTCTTACCTATGGCTGCTTTAATCGCAAGATACACTGTTAAAATTGCAACAAGTTCAAATAACAGAATAACAGCCAAAACAAAATAGCGACCATTTTCAAGATAATGCCAGATCAGCTTACTTTGCTCAGGAACAATGTAACTACCGATCAGAACAGCTAAGCAGCTCAAAAAAACAGCTTTTAATAAGCCTTCTTTTTTGTCTTTAGCACAGAAGAAGCTGATTATCGGTAGTACTATTAATGCATCCAAAAGAAACAGCCATTCAAAATTCGCACTGCCATAATTATTTAGCTTGCTGTTAGATTGGTAATAGAAACCCCACCATGTCGAAATACAGACAAGAAATAAAAACGGCAGTTTTGATCTTATAGAATCATTCATTGATATCTCCGAACGGCAT
>NZ_JBOTRC010000024.1:0-15365 GCF_050936095.1 Rheinheimera sp. WS51 | reverse complement strand
GCTAATAAATATGTAACACAAAAAAATGCCAATCTAGGTGCAATTAATTGCCTGTTTACTTGTGTTAGGCTGTGTAGGCAGTATAATGAGCGGCTATTAAAAACTCGATGTTATGATCGAGAAGTGTTTAAAAGTTAATACCTTGTAGGGGCGTAGTTCCAATTGGTAGAACAGCGGTCTCCAAAACCGATGGTTGGGGGTTCGAATCCCTCCGCCCCTGCCAAATTTTTTGGTGTAGATCAGTCTACATCTGGTAGTTAGTTGCTAAAAGCAATTCAAGTTAAGTGAGTCGAAGCATGAGCGCAGCAAGTGAAACCCCAAAAAGTGGAATTGAAATAATTAAATGGTTGCTGGTGTTTGCAATTTTAGCTGTAGCAGTTGTAGGTAATTATCTTTATGAGTTATCTGCTTTAGAGAAAGCTATCGCCATTGTTGTTCTTGTTATTATCGCAGGTGTTGTCGCTGGACAAACACATAAAGGCAAAACATTTATTAACTTTGCAAAAGAAGCCCGTACTGAAATACGTAAAGTCGTTTGGCCAACCCGTCAAGAAACAATGCAAACAACGATAGTCGTATTAGTTGCTACTGTTATTATGGGTTTGTTGTTATGGGGATTAGACGCTATCTTATTGCGTACGGTATCATTTTTAACAGGATTGGGGATTTAAAACATGGCAGAAAAGATGCGTTGGTATGTTGTGCAAGCCTTTTCTGGCTATGAGCAACGAGTTGCTACTTCATTACGAGAGCATATTAAAATTAACCAAATGGAAGACAAATTTGGTGATGTACTTGTACCGACGGAAGAAGTTATTGAGATGCGCGCGGGTCAAAAGCGTAAATCAGAGCGTAAATTTTTTCCAGGTTATGTTTTAGTGCAAATGGAAATGTGTGAAGAAGCCTGGCATTTAGTAAAAAGTGTGCCTCGTGTTTTAGGCTTTATTGGTGGTACTTCTGATCGTCCCGCGCCAATTTCTGAAAAAGAAGCCATGACTATCTTGAATCGTCTTGAAGATAATGCTGATAAGCCTAAACCAAAAACCTTATTTGAAACGGGTGAAGTGGTACGAGTTACTGAAGGCCCATTCGCCGACTTTAACGGTGTTGTTGAAGAAGTCGACTACGACAAGAGTCGGGTTAAAGTGTCTGTTCTTATATTTGGTCGTTCAACACCAGTTGAACTAGAATTTGGCCAAGTAGAGAAGGCCTAATTAAAGATTGTAACCGGGCGCTGATTAAAATATAATCTGCGCCCTTTTTAACGTTGGGGAGCCGCTTGAGTAATTGTCCTCGCATTTACAAGGCTAAGACCCTAAAACAGAGGTGAAACATGGCAAAGAAAGTTACTGCACTTATTAAATTGCAGGTTAAAGCTGGTATGGCTAATCCGTCGCCACCAGTTGGTCCAGCATTGGGTCAACACGGCGTAAACATCATGGAATTCTGTAAAGGCTTCAACGCCCGTACAGATAGCATTGAAAAAGGTATGCCAATTCCAGTAGTAATTACTGTATATAGCGATCGTTCATTCACGTTCGAAACGCGTACTCCACCAGCAGCGTTTTTATTATTAAAAGCAGCTGGCTTAAAGAGCGGTTCAGGCCGTCCAAATACCCAGAAAGTGGGCAAGATCACTGCAGCTCAAATTGATGAAATCATCAAAATTAAAGAGCCAGATTTAACAGCAGCAGATCATGCAGCAGCAGCGCGTACTATCGAAGGTACAGCTCGTTCAATGGGTTTAGAGGTGGAGGGTTAATCGATGGCTAAATTAACAAAACGTGCAAAGTTAATCCGCTCTAAAGTAGATTCAACTCGTGAATACGATATCAACGAAGCCGTAGCTTTATTAAAAGAGTTAACTGCGGGTAAGTTCTTAGAAAGCGTTGACGTTGCTGTTAACCTTGGTATTGACGCGCGTAAATCAGATCAAAACGTACGTGGCGCGACTGTGTTACCACACGGTACAGGTCGTGACGTTCGTGTTGCTGTATTTACTCAAGGTGCTAATGCTGAAGCGGCTAAAGCAGCCGGTGCTGACATTGTTGGTATGGAAGACTTAGCTGAGCAAGTGAAAAAAGGCGTAATGGATTTTGACGTAGTTATCGCATCACCAGACGCTATGCGCGTTGTAGGTATGTTAGGTCAAATCTTAGGCCCTCGTGGCTTAATGCCAAACCCGAAAACTGGCACAGTAACACCTAACGTTGCTGACGCAGTTAAAAATGCTAAAGCAGGTCAAATCCGTTACCGTAATGATAAGAATGGTATTATCCATACTACTATCGGTAAAATTGACTTCGAAAGCGATAAGTTAAAAGAAAACTTAGAAGCTTTATTAGTTGCATTAAAGCGTGCTAAACCATCAGTAGCAAAAGGTGTTTTCATCAAGAAAGTGACCATTTCATCTACTCATGGTGCCGGCTTAGCATTAAACCAAGCTTCTTTAACAGCAACGGTTTAATTGTTAGTGCTTTACAGAGCGCGTTGGTTGTTTTATAATCTCGCGCTCAAATTTTAGGGTAGAAAGCCTAGTTTAGGCTAGGCTTTCCGTCCAAGACCGTAGGTGCTGTAAGAGATTTACAGCTTAAAATACCAACCTACGCAGACGGTGTAGACCCCAGGAAGAATTAGATTCCTTCTGGCCTCACCGTAAATCGCGCGCTTTATGGCGACATAAGGCGATGTGTAGGCAACTGGACAATCACGTCCAGATGAACCAGGAGTTAAGAGCCAATGGCTATTAAGCTTGAAGACAAAAAAGCAATTGTTGCTGAAGTCCAGGAAGCTGCCAAAGGTGCTTTATCTGCGGTAGTCGCAGACGCTCGTGGTGTCACTGTAGGCAATATTTCTGCGCTTCGTAAGCAAGCGCGTGAAGCTGGTGTATGGATGAAAGTTGTCCGTAATACATTAGTACGCCGTGCAGTAGAAGGCACTGAATTCGAGTGTCTGAAAGATGTATTTGTAGGCCCAACGTTAATTGCGTTTTCTTCTGAGCACCCAGGTGCTGCAGCGCGTATCTTTAAAGATTTCGCGAAAGATAACAAAAACTTTGAGCTTAAAGGTGCAGCTTTCAGCGGTGATACTGTTGATATCGAGTTGTTAGCATCGTTACCAACATACGACGAAGCTATCGCACGCTTGATGAGCACAATGAAAGAGGCAGCAGCCGGCAAACTTGTACGTACAATTGCCGCGGTTCGCGACCAAAAACAAGAGCAAGCCGCGTAATTTTACGTATGGTTTGATAGTAAAGTTTAATCGGGATTCGTCCCCTAATTTAGGGATCTGAGCAATGTCAGTGACTAAAGATCAAATCTTAGATGCTATCGCAGCAATGTCTGTAATGGATGTAGTTGAATTAGTATCTGCAATGGAAGAAAAATTCGGCGTTTCTGCCTCTGCTGCTGTAGCTGTTGCTGCAGGCCCAGCGGCTGCTGCTGAAGAGCAAACAGAGTTTAACGTAGTGTTAGCTGGTATTGGCGCAAACAAAGTTGCGGTAATCAAAGCAGTTCGTGGCGCTACAGGTTTAGGTCTGAAAGAAGCGAAAGAATTAGTTGAATCAGCTCCAGCTGTTATCAAAGAAGGCGTTTCTAAAGACGAATCAGCTGAGCTTAAGAAAGTTCTTGAAGAAGCTGGTGCCTCTGTTGAAGTTAAATAATCCGGCTAAAACTGGATTATTTGCCTGAAATTCGGGCTGGGCTGGTGATGAATTAATCACCGGCCTTTTTGCGCTGTGGGACAATGATTTCCCCACCCCGTTGTTATCATGGCTGGTAACAAGTATGTCCAATAATGGACGTCGGGAAAAAAATCAGCAAGCTGAGGAACCCCATGACTTATTCTTATTCTGAGAAGAAACGTATCCGTAAGGACTTCGGCAAGCGTCCGGAAGTTCTGGATGTGCCATACCTGTTGTCGATTCAGATTGAATCTTTCAGCAAATTTATCGAGCCAGATCCGGAGGGAGGTTACGGTCTAGAAGCCGCATTCCGCTCTGTTTTCCCTATTAAAAGCTACTCTGGTAGTGCGGAATTGCAGTACGTTAGCTACCGTATGGGGGAGCCCGTATTTGATGTAAAAGAATGTCAGATCCGCGGTATCACCTACTCAGCGCCGTTACGCGTTAAGCTGCGTATGGTTATTTTTGACAAAGAAGCACCAGGTACGATTAAAGACATTCGTGAACAAGAAGTTTACATGGGTGAAATCCCGCTAATGACTGAGAATGGTACTTTTGTCATTAACGGAACTGAGCGTGTTATCGTTTCTCAGCTACACCGTAGTCCAGGTGTGTTCTTTGATCATGACCGAGGCAAGACTCACTCATCAGGTAAAGTATTATATAACGCACGCGTTATTCCTTACCGTGGTTCATGGTTAGACTTTGAGTTTGATGCTAAAGATAACTTATTTGTTCGTATTGACCGTCGTCGTAAATTACCGGCTACGATCTTATTACGTGCACTAGAATTCAGCACTGAAGAAATATTAGAAACTTTCTTTGAAAGTACTAAGTTCGAAATTAAAGATGGCAAACTGCTAATGGCAGTTATTGCTAATCGTCTGCGCGGTGAAACTGCAGCATTCGATATTAAAGACAATGACGGCGAAATTATCGTAGAACAAGGTCGTCGTATCACCGCCCGCCACGTGCGTCAGCTAGAAAAAACTGGCATGACCATGATGGAAGTACCGCATGAGTACGTTGTTGGCCGTGTCTTGTCAAAAAATTACGCTGACCGTTCAACCGGAGAGATTATTGCCGAGGCGAACGCAGAGCTCACATTGGAGCTGTTAGCAAAACTAGCAACTGCTGGTTATGAAAGTTTTGAAACACTTTATATCAACGACTTAGATCACGGTCCTTATGTCTCTGAGACAATCCGTATTGATCCAAGCAGCAACCGTATGGAAGCGCTCGTTGAAATTTACCGCATGATGCGTCCTGGTGAACCACCAACACGCGATGCGGCTGAAACATTATTCCAAAATTTATTCTTCTCTGAAGATCGCTACGACTTATCAACAGTGGGTCGGATGAAATTCAACCGCCGTGTTGATTTTGCAGAAAATACCGGTGCAGGTATCTTAAGTAAAGAAGATATCTTAGCGGTTATGAAAGTACTTATTGACATTCGTAACGGCCACGGCGAAGTAGATGATATTGACCACTTAGGTAACCGTCGTATCCGTTCTGTTGGTGAAATGGCAGAAAACCAATTCCGTGTTGGTTTAGTCCGTGTTGAGCGTGCCGTTAAAGAGCGCCTTTCATTAGGTGATTTAGACGCTGTTATGCCACAAGACTTAATTAACGCTAAGCCAATTTCAGCAGCGGTAAAAGAGTTCTTTGGTTCAAGCCAACTATCGCAGTTTATGGACCAAAATAATCCATTATCAGAAGTGACGCACAAACGTCGTATTTCTGCACTTGGTCCTGGTGGTTTAACTCGTGAGCGTGCTGGTTTTGAAGTGCGTGACGTTCACGCAACTCACTATGGTCGTGTTTGTCCTATCGAAACACCTGAAGGTCCAAACATCGGCTTAATCAACTCATTATCAATGTTTGCTCAAACCAACGAATATGGTTTCTTAGAAACACCATATCGTCGTATTGATAATGGTGTGGTAACAGATGATGTTGATTATTTATCAGCAATTGAAGAGGGTAACTTTGTTATCGCTCAGGCTAATGCTGAAATTAATGAGGAAAACCGCTTAAGCGAAGAGTTAGTGCCTTGCCGTTATAAAAACGAAACAACCTTAATGCCTGCCGATAAAGTGCAGTATATGGATGTTGCACCACAGCAAATCGTTTCTGTCGCGGCGGCTTTAATTCCATTCTTAGAGCACGATGATGCTAACCGTGCCTTAATGGGTGCGAACATGCAACGTCAAGCTGTACCTACATTACGCGCTGATAAGCCGTTAGTGGGCACGGGCATCGAGAGTGTTGTAGCTAAAGACTCAGGCGTAACTGTTGTCGCTAAACGTGGTGGTGTTGTTGACTACGTTGATGCAAGCCGTATCGTAATTAAAGTTAACGAAGATGAAACCTTAGCTGGTGAAGCGGGGATTGATATCTACACGTTAACTAAATACACCCGTTCGAACCAAAATACCTGTATTAACCAACGTCCTTGCGTTAATCATGGTGAACCAATAGAACGCGGAGATGTTTTAGCTGATGGTCCTTCTACCGACTTAGGTGAGTTAGCGTTAGGCCAAAACTTGCGCGTCGCCTTCATGCCGTGGAATGGTTATAACTTCGAAGACTCGATTTTATTATCAGAACGCTTAGTACAAGAAGATCGCTTAACGACTATCCATATTCAAGAGTTAAGCTGTATTTCTCGTGATACTAAATTAGGCGCAGAAGAAATTACTGCTGATATTCCAAACGTAGGTGAGTCGGCTTTATCTAAATTAGATGAAGCGGGTATTGTTTACATTGGTGCAGAAGTAAAAGGTGGTGATATTCTCGTTGGTAAGGTGACACCTAAAGGTGAAAGCCAGTTAACGCCAGAAGAAAAACTACTACGTGCTATATTTGGTGAGAAAGCTTCAGACGTTAAAGACTCTTCTTTACGTGTACCTAACTCTGTATCTGGTACTGTTATTGACGTTCAAGTATTCACTCGTGACGGTTTAGAAAAAGATAAACGTGCTCGCGAAATTGAAGAAATGGAAGTTAAGCAAGCTAAGAAAGATCTTAACGAAGAGTTCCGTATTCTTGAAGCTGGTATCTTTAACCGTGCCCGTAACTTGCTAGAGCAAACAGGTTTAGACCGTGCTCAACTAGACACCTTAAAAGGTGATGCCTTGTTTAATCAGAGCTTAAGCGATGAAGAAAAACAAAGCGATTTAGAGCAATTAGCGACTCAGTACGAAGATATTCGTGTTGAGTATGACAAAAAATTTGAAGCCAAACGTCGTAAAATTACCCAAGGTGATGATTTAGCACCGGGTGTTTTAAAGATTGTTAAAGTCTATTTAGCTGTTAAACGTCGTATTCAGCCAGGTGATAAAATGGCCGGTCGTCATGGTAACAAGGGTGTAATCTCTACTATCGTACCAGTTGAAGATATGCCATATGACGAACACGGTAAACCAGTTGAAATCGTGTTAAATCCGCTAGGTGTTCCATCACGGATGAATATCGGTCAGATTTTGGAAACTCACTTAGGCTTAGCTGCACGTGGTATTGGTGATAAAATTGATGCCATGATCAAAGAGTACAAAGAAGTTGCTGAAATACGTGAGTTCTTAACCAAAGTGTATGCATTAGGTGAATCACGCCAGTCTGTTGATATTGCAAACTTTACTGATGATGAAGTGCGTCGTTTAGCCGAGAACTTACGAGCAGGTTTACCTGTAGCAACACCAGTATTTGATGGTGCTACAGAAGCTGAAATCAAGCAATTATTAGAACTTGGTGATTTACCATCAAGTGGCCAAATTACATTATATGATGGCCGTACTGGTAATAGTTTTGAGCGTAAAGTTACTGTTGGTTATATGTATATGTTAAAACTGAACCACTTAGTAGACGACAAAATGCATGCTCGTTCTACGGGTTCTTACAGCTTAGTAACTCAACAGCCTCTAGGCGGTAAAGCTCAGTTCGGTGGTCAGCGGTTCGGTGAGATGGAAGTGTGGGCACTTGAAGCATATGGTGCAGCGTATACGTTGCAAGAAATGCTGACAGTGAAATCAGATGACCTCAACGGCCGTACTAAGATGTATAAGAACATCGTAGATGGTGACCACAGAATGGAACCTGGCATGCCAGAATCTTTCAACGTATTAATGAAAGAAATCCGTTCGCTCGGTATTAACATCGAATTGGAAGAGGAATAAACCGACCTTGAGTTGGGGGGCAGAAGTCTGCCCCATTCCGGTTTACCTCTTACAGGAGAGCAAAGGTGAAAGACTTATTAAAGTTTCTGAAACAACAAACTAAAACCGAAGAGTTTGATGTTATCCGTATCGGTTTATCTTCACCGGACATGATTCGTTCATGGTCATTTGGTGAAGTAAAGAAGCCAGAAACGATTAACTACCGTACCTTTAAACCAGAGCGTGACGGTTTATTTTGTGCCCGTATCTTTGGCCCGGTAAAAGACTATGAGTGTTTATGCGGCAAGTATAAACGTTTAAAGCACCGTGGCGTTATATGTGAAAAGTGTGGTGTTGAAGTTACACTAACCAAAGTGCGTCGTGAACGTATGGGTCATATTGACCTTGCAAGCCCAACGGCACATATTTGGTTCTTAAAATCATTACCAAGCCGTATTGGTTTATTACTTGATATGACGTTACGTGATATCGAGCGCGTACTTTATTTTGAAAGCTATGTTGTTACAGAGCCTGGTATGACTTCATTAGAGCGTCGCCAGATGCTAACTGAAGAAGAATACCTAGATGTTCTAGAAGAGCATGGCGATGAGTTTGAAGCTAAGATGGGTGCCGAAGCGGTACTTGATATCTTACAAGGCTTAGACTTAGCGGTTGAAATCAAGCAAATGCGTGAAGAGTTACCAACAATTAACTCTGAAACTAAACGTAAGAAGATTAGTAAGCGTTTAAAACTAATGGAAGCGTTCTTTAACTCGGGTAATAAACCTGAGTGGATGATCATGACTGTACTTCCGGTGTTACCACCAGATCTACGTCCATTAGTACCACTCGACGGTGGCCGTTTTGCAACCTCTGATCTAAACGATTTATACCGCCGTGTTATTAACCGTAATAACCGCTTAAAGCGCTTATTAGACTTATCGGCGCCTGATATTATTGTCCGTAACGAAAAGCGTATGCTGCAAGAAGCGGTTGATGCGTTATTAGACAACGGCCGCCGTGGCCGTGCGATTACAGGCTCTAATAAACGTCCTTTAAAATCTTTGGCTGATATGATCAAAGGTAAACAAGGTCGTTTCCGTCAGAACTTACTTGGTAAGCGTGTAGACTACTCAGGTCGTTCTGTTATCACTGTTGGTCCAACATTACGTTTGCACCAATGTGGTTTACCTAAAAAGATGGCTCTAGAGCTATTTAAACCTTTTATCTATGGCAAGCTAGAAATGCGTGGTTTAGCGACTACCATTAAAGCGGCCAAGAAAATGGTTGAGCGTGAAGAAGGTGCAGTATGGGACGTATTAGACGAAGTTATTCGTGAGCACCCAGTATTACTAAACCGTGCACCAACACTTCACCGTTTAGGTATCCAGGCGTTTGAGCCGGTACTTATTGAAGGTAAAGCCATTCAATTGCACCCATTAGTATGTGCGGCCTATAACGCCGACTTCGATGGTGACCAAATGGCGGTTCACGTACCATTGACTATTGAAGCACAGCTTGAAGCACGTGCCTTAATGATGTCAACGAATAACGTATTATCACCTGCTAACGGTGAGCCAATCATTGTTCCTTCACAAGACGTTGTATTAGGCTTGTACTATATGACGCGTGAAGCAATCAATGCTAAAGGCGAAGGCATGATGTTCAAAAGCGCTAAAGAGGCTGAAAAAGCCTTCCGTGCTGATGTAGCAAGTTTACATGCTAAAGTTAAAGTACGTATTACCGAAGTAGAATTAGCTGAAGACGGTAGCAGAACTGAAAATACATTAGTTCGTGATACTACGGTTGGTCGCGCTATTTTATACTCAATTTTACCTGAAGGTTTAGCTTTTGAAAGCGTTAATCAACCTATGGGTAAGAAGCAGATTTCAAAACTGTTAAATGGTGCTTATCGCCGTATTGGTCTTAAGCAAACCGTTATCCTTGCTGACCAAATTATGTATACCGGTTTCCATTACGCAATGCTTTCAGGTGTATCTGTTGGTATTAACGATATGGTTATTCCTGAGTCGAAAACAAGCATTATCGACGCAGCAGAAGCCGAAGTAGCTGAAATTCAAGATCAGTTCCAACAAGGTCTTGTAACTGCAGGTGAAAAATACAATAAAGTTATCGATATTTGGTCTACTGCAAACGAGACATTATCAAAATCGATGATGGAAAACCTAGCGAAAGAAAGCGTTATCGACCGTGACGGTAATACTGTTGAGCAACAATCATTTAACTCAGTTTATATGATGGCCGATTCAGGTGCTCGTGGTTCACCAGCTCAGATCCGTCAGTTAGCGGCAATGCGTGGCTTAATGGCGAAACCAGATGGTTCAATCATTGAAACGCCAATCACTGCGAACTTCCGTGAAGGCTTAAGTGTATTACAGTACTTTATTTCTACTCACGGTGCGCGTAAAGGTTTGGCCGATACCGCATTAAAAACAGCAAACTCAGGTTACTTAACCCGTCGTTTAGTGGATGTAGCACAAGATTTAGTTGTTACAGAATTTGATTGTGGCTCAGAACAGGGTATCGTTATGAAGCCGCTAATCGAAGGTGGTGATGTAGTTGAAGGTTTACGTGAACGCGTATTAGGCCGTGTCGTTATCGGTGACGTGGTTATTCCATCAACAGAAGAAGTGTTAATTGAAGATGGCACTATGCTTGATGAAGCGCTGTGTGATGCTTTAGAAAAGCATTCAATTGACGAAGTTCACGTACGCTCTGTAATTACTTGTCAAACTGACTTCGGCGTTTGTGCTAAGTGTTATGGTCGTGACTTAGCACGTGGTCACTTGATTAATGCCGGCGAAGCCGTAGGTGTTATTGCCGCGCAGTCAATCGGTGAGCCAGGTACACAGTTAACAATGCGTACCTTCCACATTGGTGGTGCAGCATCACGAGCTTCTGCAGAAAATAGTGTTCAGGTTAAGAATGCTGGTACGTTAAAACTGCATAATGCTAAATATGTACGTAACCCAGAAAACAAAATTGTTATCACTTCTCGTTCAGCTGAAATTACCGTATTTGATGAGCTAGGCCGTGAGAAAGAGCGCTATAAACTACCTTATGGTTCTGTTTTAGCGACTGATGACAATGCAAAAATCACCTCTGGACAAATTGTTGCAAGTTGGGATCCGCATTCACACCCAATTATTTTGGAACGTGGCGCGCAAGTAACACACAGCGATGTTGATGATAGTAATACTGAAGTTCAACAAGACGATTTAACTGGCTTAACACGTACCGTTGTTAAAGACTTGGCAAAAGCGAATGCGAAAGAGCCAAAACTTATCTTAACTATGGACGATGGTGCGCTACAAGAAATCCGTTTACCAAGCTTTGCCACAATCGAAGTAGGTGATGGTGTAGCAGTACAAGCAGGTGAAGTCTTAGCGCGTATCCCACAAGAAAGTTCGAAAACGCGCGATATTACCGGTGGTTTACCACGGGTTGCAGACTTATTCGAAGCGCGTAAGCCAAAAGATCCAGCTATACTTGCTGAAATCTCAGGTACTATCAGCTTCGGTAAAGAAACCAAAGGTAAGCGTCGTTTATTAATCACCCCAGATCAAGGTGATGTTTACGAAGAAATGATCCATAAGTGGCGTCAAGTTAACGTATTTGAAGGTGAGCGTATTGAAAAAGGCGAAGTGATCTCTGAAGGTCCTGAGTCAGCTCACGACATTTTACGTTTACGTGGCATCCACCATGTTGCTAGTTATATTGTTAACGAAGTACAAGATGTATATCGTTTACAAGGTGTTAAAATCAACGATAAGCACATCGAAACGATTATTCGTCAGATGTTGCGTAAGTGCTTGATTACAAACCCTGGTGACAGCGAATTCTTAGAAGGTGAACAAGCTGAAGTGGCTCGCGTTAATATCGCTAACCGCGAATTAGAAGCAGCCGGTAAAATGCCAGCGCAATACGAGCGTTCATTATTAGGTATTACCAAAGCTTCACTGTCGACAGATTCATTTATCTCGGCAGCATCGTTCCAAGAGACTACGCGCGTACTAACTGAAGCTGCTGTTGGCGGCAAGAAAGATGAACTGCGTGGTCTGAAAGAAAACGTTATTGTTGGTAGGTTGATCCCAGCAGGTACCGGTTTTGCTTTCCATCAAAACCGTGCCCGTGAACGTCAGCGTATTGCCAATGGCGAAAGCGTCGAACCAGTAATGAGTGCAGAAGTAGCGGAACAGGCATTGTCTGATGCGCTAAATATGGACTTATCTGGTAAAGACGAGTAAGAGAAGTGAAGGGGGCTAATTGCTGATTAAATTAGCAGCAATTAGCTTTCTAGCTTGACAGGTCAAAGCTTGACCATTAGAATTCCGCGACCCCATTTTTGGGGGCGGAATTTTCACGTTTATTGGGTATTATTAACCAGGAGTATTTAATGGCAACAATCAACCAGCTAGTGCGTAAGCCGCGCAGCCAGAAGGTAGCCAAGAGCGCCGTGCCTGCGCTTGAAGCTTGCCCGCAGAAGCGTGGTGTTTGTACCCGTGTATACACCACTACACCTAAGAAGCCAAACTCTGCTATGCGTAAAGTTTGTCGTGTTCGTTTAACAAATGGATTCGAAGTATCTTCTTATATCGGTGGTGAAGGCCATAACTTGCAAGAGCACAGTGTTGTGCTTATTCGCGGTGGCCGGGTAAAAGACCTGCCAGGTGTGCGTTACCACACCGTACGCGGCACATTAGACTGTGCTGGCGTAAAAGATCGTAAACAAGCCCGTTCTAAGTACGGCGCAAAACGGCCTAAAAAATAACGGTACTCCGTTAAGTAAGGCCAAACTAGACAACTTTTTTTCTTCAATGTATTAAAAGTTTTGGAATCACCTGAAGCAATCGGAGTTACGAATGCCAAGAAGACGCGTCATCGGACAACGTAAAATTCTTCCAGATCCAAAGTTCGGAAGTGAATTACTTGCCAAATTTGTAAACGTCGTTATGGTCGACGGAAAAAAATCTACAGCTGAATCAATCGTATATGGCGCATTAGAGCATGCTGTTGCCAAGTCTAAAAAAGAACATTTAGACATTTTTGAAGTTGCGCTTGATAACATCCGCCCTACAGTTGAGGTTAAATCTCGCCGTGTGGGTGGTTCAACTTACCAAGTACCTGTTGAAGTACGCCCAGTACGTCGCAACGCACTAGCTATGCGCTGGTTAGTTGAGGCTGCTCGTAAACGTGGTGAAAAATCGATGGCTCAGCGTTTAGCTGGTGAAATGCTTGATGCCCTTGAAAACAAAGGCTCTGCGGTTAAGAAACGTGAAGACGTGCACCGTATGGCTGAAGCGAATAAAGCTTTCGCCCATTTCCGTTGGTAAGTACAGCTTAACAAGAGGATATTATTGTGGCACGTATAACCCCTATAGAACGCTATCGCAATATTGGTATTTGTGCGCACGTAGATGCGGGCAAAACAACTACCAGCGAGCGCATTATATTTTATACAGGGCGTTCTCATAAGATCGGTGAAGTACACGATGGTGCTGCGACAATGGACTGGATGGAACAGGAGCAGGAGCGTGGTATTACTATCACGTCTGCTGCGACGACAACCTTTTGGTCTGGTATGTCAAAGCAGTTTGATACTCATCGTATCAATCTTATTGATACCCCTGGTCACGTTGACTTTACAGTTGAAGTTGAACGGTCATTACGTGTACTTGATGCCGCTGTAGTGGTTCTTTGTGGCTCATCTGGTGTTCAGCCGCAAACAGAAACTGTTTGGCGTCAAGCTAACAAGTATGAAGTGCCGCGCATGATCTACGTTAATAAGATGGACCGTACCGGTGCAGATTTTTTACGTGTAGTGAAGCAGGCCAGAACACGCTTAAATAGCACAATAGTACCTATTCAATTACCAATTGGAGCTGAAGATAATTTTGAAGGGGTTATTGACCTTGTCAAAATGAAAGCAATCAACTGGAACATGGCTGACCATGGTATGACATTCACTTACGAAGATATTCCAGCAGATATGCTAGAACAAAGTAATGAATGGCGGCAAAACATGATAGAAGCCGCGGCAGAAGCTAGCGAAGAAATGATGGAACGTTATCTAGAAGGTGACGAGTTCACAGAAGATGAAATTCGCAAAGCGCTACGTGATTTAACTTTACGTAATGAAGTGGTATTAGTCCAGTGTGGTTCATCTTTTAAAAATAAAGGTGTGCAAGCTATGTTGGACAACGTAATTTATTACTTGCCATCACCTACTGAAGTTAAACCTATCATGGGTATCAACGAAGATGAAACTGAAGGTGAACGTCACTCTTCAGACGATGAACCGTTTGCAGCTTTAGCATTTAAAATTGCAACGGATCCATTTGTTGGTACTTTAACGTTCTTCCGAGTGTACTCAGGTGTCATCAATTCAGGTGATACTGTTTATAACCCGGTTAAAATGAAAAAAGAGCGTATTGGCCGTATCGTACAGATGCATGCTAACAGTCGTGAAGAAATTAAAGAAGTTTTAGCTGGCGATATTGCAGCGGGCATCGGTTTTAAAGATGTGACTACAGGTGATACTTTATGTGATCCTGATAATATCATCACATTAGAACGGATGGAGTTCCCTGAGCCAGTAATTTCGGTTGCAGTTGAACCAAAAACTAAAGCTGACCAAGAAAAGATGGGTATTGCGTTAGGTAAATTATCTGCCGAAGATCCTTCTTTCCGTGTCCACACTGATGAAGAGACGGGCCAAACGATTATCTCTGGTATGGGTGAATTACACTTAGATATCATCGTTGATCGTATGAAACGTGAATTCAAAGTAGAAGCTAACGTGGGTAAACCGCAAGTTTCTTACCGCGAGACCTTACGTCAAGCTACCGAAGTAGAAGGTAAGTTTGTTCGTCAGTCTGGTGGTCGTGGTCAATTTGGTCACTGTTGGTTGAAAATCGAACCACAAGAAGAAGGTGCTGGTTACGAGTTCGTTAACGCGATTGTTGGTGGTGTTATTCCAAAAGAATATATCCCTGCAGTTGATAAGGGCGTTCAAGAGCAGATGAAAAATGGTGTTCTTGCTGGTTACCCTGTTATCGACGTAAAAGTAACGGTATTTGACGGTTCATACCATGATGTTGACTCAAATGAGATGGCGTTTAAAATTGCAGGTTCAATGGGCTTTAAGAAAGGTGCGCTACAAGCAAAACCGGTTATTCTTGAGCCAATTATGAAAGTTGAAGTTGTTACGCCTGAAGACTTTATGGGTGATATTGTTGGTGACTTAAATCGTCGTCGCGGTATCATAAATGGTATGGAAGATGCCCCTGGTGGTATTAAAATCGTTGATGCACATGTGCCTCTTTCAGAGATGTTCGGCTATGCGACCAATATGCGCTCATTGAGCCAAGGTCGTGCTTCGTATTCAATGGAACCATTGAATTACCAAGAAGCGCCAAGCAACGTCACTGAAGCAATTATCGCAGCACGTAGAGCTGATTAACTTAGTTTGGCCTGCTTAGGCAGGCCGCATTTAAATAAAG
>NZ_JBOTRC010000023.1:0-15718 GCF_050936095.1 Rheinheimera sp. WS51 | reverse complement strand
AGACGAAGGGGACGCATTATATAAATCTTGGTGGAGCTAAGCGGGATCGAACCGCTGACCTCTTGCATGCCATGCAAGCGCTCTCCCAGCTGAGCTATAGCCCCGCACTTTTGCCTTCTTTAGCTCAACATTTTTTCAAACGTTGTTACTGCAGAACACGGGGCGCATTCTAGGGTGATGTTCAGAATGTGTCAACAGTTTTTTATACAGATACTTTCGTTCGAATGTTTTTTAATCGCAAAGCTTGAAATATCAACAATTTTAACTATTTTATCGGCTAAAGTTGCATAGTAAACGGCCAAGGTTATTACAGCTTTTGCATTAAAAACAAAAAGCCATACCTATAAAATATCTCTCACTCATAGTGCTATACTCTGCTTGAAAGAAAATTTATCATACATAACACTAGTCATTATGACGACTGACTGCTAACAGGACGATATAGATGTACGAAAAGTACTATGGGTTAAAGGAACGCCCTTTTCAGCTTACCCCCAATAACAATTGGTTTTATGCAAGTAAGTTACATAAACGGGCTTTAGCCTACTTGCAATATGGATTAAGTCAAGGCGAAGGCTTTATTGTAATTACCGGTGACGTTGGTACAGGTAAAACGACTATTGCAAACCAATTACTTAGTCAGTTAAATCAAGATGAAATTGTCGCCAAGCAAATTGTCACATCAAAACTTGAACCTGATGATCTAATCCGTATGATCGCCTCGAGTTTTAATCTTGTTATAACTGATCACTCTAAAGCTAGCTATTTAGACGCTATTTACGCTTATTTAAAGCGTTTACATTCCCAACAACGCCGAGCGTTATTATTAGTTGATGAGGCGCAAAACTTACCATTAGCTTCTATTGAAGAGCTTCGTATGCTGTCAAATTTTCAAATTGATGGCAGACCCTTAATACAAAGCTTTTTATTAGGCCAAAATGAGATGAATGCGATTATTCAAAATCCAAATATGGAACAGTTTAGGCAACGTATTATCGCATCATCAAATTTATCTGCCTTTTGTCATGAAGACACTGTTGCCTATATTTTATACCGGTTAAAAAATGCCGGTAGCACAGAAACTATCATTAGTGATGATTGTTACCCCCTTATTCAACAACATAGCCGCGGCATTCCACGTAAAATTAATGCTGTTATGGATAGGATCTTACTTTATGGCTATTTAGAAGAGTGCCCGACTATTGAGCCAGAACAAGTTCAAATTGTATTAAATGAGATCAACCAAGAGGTTGCTAACCAACAACCCAGCTTAGCACCAACCTCTCCAGCAGTAATTCCCCCCCAAAGGACTCACAGTTCAAGCGAGCTCAGCACAGCTTTAGATCAAGCTATACAACAAAAATTAGATATTGCTAAAGAGTTAGATAAACTCATTAAAAGAAAACAAAATCAACTAGCGGATAAAAAAGATACACAGGGCTAAGCGAATCTAGCTAAGCCCTCGCTTATTCCAGGTTAAAACTCATAACTCATACTAATGCCAAGCCTAGTTTCACTTATATCAGCATTAGCTAAACTTGAGTCACGCCTAATATGGCGGCCATCTAGCTTTAATTCTACTTTTTTCGATAACGCATAAGTTAAGCCTAATGAAGCCAACAGATTATCGTCTATACGATCATCGTTGGTATAATCTAAACGGTAAAAACTAGCTTCTGCATTAGCACTTAAGTCAGAATAAAGTCTCCATGTGCCCTGAATACTTAAGGTATGCCGACGATTTAAACGTTGCGTTTCAACATATTCATCTTCGCCAGTGCTCGCATTTGCATTGAGTGATAATTTATTTTTTGAATAACCTATATTAAGCGAAACATTGCGACTTAAAGTAATAAACTCATTGAGCTCAGGGTTGTACTGACTCACTTGCTGATATGATTCTCCCGCACCCGGAATATAATGTTGTGTAGGTGGTCTAAAGCAATCACTTAAATCTGTACTCCCATTTGGGCAGACAAAAATACCTAAATCTTCAAACTCGGCATCAAGTTGAGATTGTGTTCTAACAGTATCGCTAGCTGATAGCCTAATGCTGATAAAGCGCAAATTATATTGGCCTTGTAAGGTCATGCTGCGGCCAAAATAACGCTTGTCTACGCTCATAGAAAGCGATGTACGACGGCTAGGGGCTAAAAACAACTCCATAGCTAGGTATTCATCATCTTCTATTTCTAATGTGGCTGTATCAACCGCTTCGTTCGATAAACTAGATCTATTCCACGTCACATTAACCCAAGATACTTTTCCAAGCTTTACTTCTACCCCAGCACCATAAGCTCGAAATTCATTTAAAAAATCATTAGAACCATCATTTCGTTCATAAACCCCTCTTGCTATAGCAGATACTGGACCAAATAGTGGCACACCAATTAACGCATTGGCACGAGCAGACTCAAAATTATCATAACTCTCGCGCTCAGTCAGATTATAGTTACCATCAAGATGCCAGAAAAAAAGCCCTGAACGGCTAGCACTGCCTAAATTGACTGCGCCTCGATAATTATCATTAGAATAACTATCATCTATCCCTAAGGTGGTTCCTTCCACGTTATAGATATCATAAGACAAGGATAAGTTAGCCTTAGTGGCAGCACCACGTAAAGTCGTAAAGTTAACGTTAGTACCATAGTTTTTTGTTGTCGCTAAATTTTCCGAGTTAGTTACAATATCTGCAAAGACGCCTTGTTTAGAGTCTCGAACTTGATAGCCTCTAGCTGCTCTAAGTCCCCAACTCACTCGCTGATTAAAAGCATTAACAACGTTGTTTATGTTATAAGTTTGGCCGCTTTGTTGTGAGCGCTGTGCATCGTGATACCATAACATTTCCTCTTGCCAAAATAGGGAGGTTTTCATGTTCGAGCTATCGCGGTTAATCGTTATTGATGGCGTTAGCATAAAAGCTAACCCCCGATCGGTCCCAGATGATTCTTGTTTAGCCTGGTACCAGTAAGCATAACTACTCGCTGTTATTTTCGGCTTAACTTCGATATCAGCATAAGCAAATGACCCACTTAAAAGCAATATACTGCTCAGCAACCTAATAAGGTGCTGTGATTTCGTAACTGACTGATTAGTCAGCCCCATAATAGTAACCATAGCCATAACCTTTTCCTTGGTTACGGTGAGCTTTATTAATTAAGAATCCGACTGCAATGTCTTTTGGCAATAAGCTCACCGCTTGCTCAATTTCCGATAGTTTTGAATGATTCTCTTCAACTACAATCACTGCTTGACCGCACATAGATGCCATCACAGAGGTTTCATTAACACCTAAGAGGGGTGGCGCATCAAAAATAACAATCCGATCAGAATAGCGCGAAGCAAATTCATCAACTAACATCGACATTCTTTCACTAGCCAGCAACTCGGTTGATAAATGATGTGGCGAGCCTGCGGTGACTATTTTCAACCTTTCAATATTGGTATTTAAAATAATATCAGACACTTTTATCTGATCAGATTGCAAATAGTCAGTCAAACCAATCTCATGCTTTAAATTTAATGTTTTAGAAACGTTTGGTCTTAAAACATCACTATCAACAAGCAGCACAGTTTTATCTTGTTCCAGAGCAATACTTAGCGCTAGGTTAATTGCCGAGAAAGTCTTGCCCTCTCCTGGTCGTGAGCTAGAGACTAAAATAAGATTAGGATGTTTTAATGTTGAACTTAAACCACCAAAAGCATTATTAATCAACTTACGCTTTATAACTCGATACTCTTCATTAATTAATCTACGTTCACTTGATAAAGAAACGAAGTTTTTCCTTTCTAATTCAGCAAGGTCAATGCTGACAGTAGTACGAGAAGTACTTGCAGAGCTCGATTCTATTGTCTCAGGCTGGTTAAGGCTGGCATGCTTTACCTCAAGTGAAGTCACCTGAGCACTATCTGCTTGAGAACTCTCTATATCAGAGCTAGCTTCAACAGCTTGAACTCTATCTACTATTGTATCTTTGTCTTCAGCTACAGGCTTCGCTTGTTGCTTTTGTTTATTAACTGCCTTTTCTATCGTACTCATCTGATGCCCCTCAATAACAACTCAGCAGAGCGCCCAAACAAGACTTCATTACTTAACAAGGCGATATAACATAAAAGTAAACCGCCACTTAACAATGCAAAGTAGAAGAAGTGTAAACGAATTTGTTTAAGAATTTTTCGTTTATCTGTATGAGATACAACACCAAATACTGGATAATCACTAATACTTCTTAATTGAGAAGCTCGCGATAATACAGGCGAAATTAAACTTCGCAAAAATGCCATAAACACCCCTAAGCCAATACCCACAACTAAAACTAGAGTATAAAATAAACCCCTGTTAGGCCCAGACGCGGTTAATGGAACTCTAGGCGGCTCTATAACGTTAAATTGTACGTCTTGCTCACTGGCATCAGCTCTACGTGATAGCTCTGCCGATTCTCGTCGAGCTAACAAGGCTTCATATTTAGACTTAGTAATATCATAGTCCCGGTTTAAACCAGTAAACTCAGCTTCAATTTCAGGAATTAAATTCAGCTTACTTTCTAGATCATTTACTTTTGATGCATAGGCTTGAACCCGCACCTTAGCTGAAGCGACTTCTGAAGATAGCCTAGAGACACTGATACGCAACTCTTGGTAAAACGAGTTTTGATTTAAACTGGCACTTTGGCCTGGGTTATCAGCAGACATTTGGGCCATTTGTGTTAGCTCTTCATCGCGTTGCGACTCAAGCATCTGAATACGTCTTTGTACCTCTAAAACATCCGGATGTTGCTCAGTAAAACGGATCAACAAAGTATCAAGTTGCGATCTCAGGGTTCTGATCCTTTCATCAAACTGAGTTGTAGGCGCATTACCTCCTCCAGAATATGGCATAACACCAAACACCGGCTCTTCACCCGTAAGCTGGCTTTGCGCTGAGGCTAGGCGCGTTTCTAACTCTCGTAAAACCAGCCTTGCTTCCTCTAGCTTTTGTTTCTCTGAGTTAATCTGACTGTAGTAATCACTTTCTGTACTAGGCAGCATAGCCATTTTATTTTTCTTGAAGTCTGATAAACGTATTTCAGCGGCGACTAGTCGACGCTCATACTCAGCTATTTCTGAGTCTAAAAAGCGCTCGGCGGCTTGAGAATCGGCACGACTAGAGCCTAATTGACTTTCTACAAAGGTATTTAATGTTTCCTGAACAACTTTTAAGGCTAGCTGAGGCTTAGGATTACTATAAGCAATATTATAAAGATTCTCTCGACCTGCACTACTAATTTGTATTTGGTTTTGTAAGCCATCAATTAATGATTCAAAAGCCTTATCATCTTTGGCTTGGATATCAAGATCTGTGGCTCTGGCTATTTTTTCTAAGTTAGGTCGGCTCAGCAAGGTTCTTGCTATTAACTTGATTTCATCACTCTGATTTTTTCTTAACGTTAATCCTCTTAGTAGAGGCTCTAAGACCGTACTGGTTTCAACATAAAGTTTGGCGCTAGCTTCAAATGTAGGTGGCATATTATAAACATAGACCCAACCTATTGGACAAAATAACCATGCAGTTATAATGATATAGCGGCGCCTAATCCAAATCCCTTGCAAATAGGTATAAAGCAACTCAATTGCTTGTTGTAACTCTTTCATCGATCACTCCATAGATTCGATTTCATGGTAACTACAAATTAAAACCATGCTTCAGGAATGATAACAATATCACCAGGGAGCATATCTACATTAGCGCTAATTTCGCCATCACGTATTAAATCGTCAAGTCTTAAATCGTATGTTACTTGCATTCCATTTTTTGCCCGCACTAACTTAGCACCATTACCATTAGCAAACTCCGTTAACCCGCCTACAGCAATCATTAAGTCAAGCACTGTCATGTACTCTCTGTAAGTAACAGCTTGGGGATTAAGCGCCGCACCAATTACCCGAACTTGCTCGCTATAAGGACCATAAAAATTAGTAACGGATATCGTAACAACGGGATCACGAATATATTTACCTAATATCGCTTCCATATCGCGGGCAATTTGGGTGGGTGTTTTGCCACTAACGGGAACATCTTCAACTAAAGATGTCGATATTTTACCATCAGGTCTAACAATAAAATTGCCTGATAGCTCGGGGTTGCGCCAGACAAAAATCGTTAAGGTATCGTTGGGACCCACTAAATAATGGTAATCATCAACAGATGTAGTTAGTGAGCTATGAACGGTTGCTTTGGGTAAGTAATAGCTAGTGCAGCCGAATAAAAACAAACACATAAGTAGTGTTAGACCGCATTTTCCTTGTGCAGATGTCATAAGCATAATCGTCTTCCTTTTCTTGATGCTTATTTAATATAACCGAAAATGTTTAGTTTGTGATGTAAAAAAGTAAAATTTAATTTTTAATCTATACTTTTCTGGTAGTATAATAAATGAGCTGACATTTGAGACAAGCTTAATTTTAAGCTGTCCAAAACTAGGTAAGCGTAAAAACGCACAAGGATGTTATAATGGCCAAAGCAAATCGTTATGGACAAAATACGATTGCGGACAAGCTTTTTTTAATAGCGGAGTTAACCCTTTTAATTCTAGCTAGTCTGCTAGCAAGTTATCTTTCTAATCTCTATTACGCGCCGTCTACGCCAATAGATATAAATTATCAGTTAATTAATGCAATACTTTTTGCCGCTTCAGTTATGCTCTGTGCTTTATCAGTTGGTCTTTACGATCAAAAACTGCGTGAAAGCCATAAAGGTATTATAAAACGTGTAATTATCACTTTAGTTTTCAATGCCATTCTTTTAGAACTTATTGTATTTCAACTGTTTAGCTTTTTAAATCTTGGATTTAGCTACTTATTTATCGCCTCTTTATTTTCAGCAATCTTATTAAGTAGCTTTAGAGCATTATTTCACTACAGTGATATCACCCGCATTCGACGTCGTAGAGTATTAGTATTAGGTGCCGGTGAGCGCGCTTTGATCATAGAGCGTCGCATGCGCCGCAATGTCGATAAACGATCTATTGATATAGTCGGCTTTACTCCTATTGAAGGCGATAAAGAGTCTGTTATTGATTCTAAAAAACTAATGCCATTTAACTATGCAACAGACTTATACCAATTTGTTGTAGAAAATGACATCCATCAGCTAGTGATAGCTTGTGATGAGCGCAGAAACATGCTTCCTGTTGAACATTTATTTAAATGCAAAACTCGCGGCATAGATGTTATTGAAATTCTTGATTTTATTGAGCAGGAAACTGGCCAAATCGCCGTTAATCTTATTTATCCAAGTTGGGTGATATATGGTAATGGCTTAGATTTAAACCACCGCTTTAAAACTAATCTGGACTACAAGCTTAACCTTATATTAGCCCTGCTTCTTTTATTAGTCACTTGGCCTATCATATTAATCACTATGCTGCTTATTTACTTGGAAGATGGGCGTAAAACCGGTGCCTCTGTGTTCTATAAGCAACTTCGAGTTGGTTATGATGGTAAGCCTTTTTATATCTTAAAGTTTCGCAGCATGAAACCAGACGCAGAAAAAAATGGTGCTCGCTGGGCTAGCGCTGACGACGATAGAGTTACGAGAGTTGGCCGTTTTATACGTAAGTATCGTATTGATGAATTACCACAATTACTCAACGTTTTATATGGCGAGATGGGCTTTGTAGGACCAAGGCCTGAGCGTCCTGAGTTTGTTGATGAGTTAGCCAAGGATATCCCTTACTATAATCAAAGACATAATGTTAAACCTGGTCTTACAGGTTGGGCACAACTAAAGTATCCATATGGTGCAACAGCCGAAGACGCTCAAGAAAAGCTTAAGTTTGACCTATATTATATTAAGCATCGCAGTTTGTTACTCGACTTAATTATTTTAGTTCGCACTGTCGAAATAGTGCTTTTTGGTAAAGGCCGCTAAGTAAAATGTCACTTACACTAAACACGTTTAATGCCTTAACTGTTGATGTTGAAGATTATTTTCATGTCGCTGCTTTTGATACAACTATTTCTGCTGCCGACTGGGAAACATTGCCACAACGGGTTGAGCGCAATACCGATATTTTATTGCAGCATTTTTCTGATCATAATGCTTCTGCCACCTTTTTTATTTTAGGCTGGGTTGCAGAGCGTTATCCTGAATTAGTCAAACGGATCCATGCTGCTGGGCATGAAGTGGCAAGCCATGGTTATTCTCATGCTAAGGCGACATCGCAAACACCTGAACAGTTTTTACAAGATATCACTGCGGCTAAGCAGTTATTAGAAGAAATAACAGCAGCCGAGGTTATTGGATACCGCGCTCCTAGCTTTTCTATAGGTAAAAATAATCAATGGGCTTTTTCCGCCTTGCAACAAGCTGGGTATCAGTATAGTTCTAGCACCTACCCTGTTGTGCATGATTTATATGGCACCCCTGATTGGCCACAAAAGCCTTACCTAAGACCCGAAGGAATATGGGAATACCCTATGCCAGTATTAAATAAGTTAGGTAAACAATTGCCTGTGGCAGGTGGTGGCTATTTTAGGTTACTACCTTATTGGTTAAGTAAAAAAGGCATTAATGGCTTTTTAGCCCAAAGCGATGTCCCCTATATGTTTTATTTTCATCCTTGGGAAATTGATCCTAACCAACCTCGTTTTCATCAGGCCTCAGCTAAGTCTAAGTTTCGTCATTACACGAACTTAGGCAGGATGGAAGCTAAGTTATTACGTTTGCTAAAAGATTTTCAATGGCGCAGCGTAAAAGAAGTTTATAAGTTGTAACAGTATTTAATTAAGGGATTGTAATGTATCAACTGAATACATTAACGCTTACGGATAAGCGTCGCCAAGACTGGGACGATTTTGTCTATGCTAGCGATGAATCGACATTTTTTCACCTATCAGGCTGGCAAGATATTATCGCTAGTGTTGGTCATAAGTGTTTTTATTTATACGCAACCCAAGCCAACACTATTGTGGGTGTATTGCCGTTAGCTAGAGTTAAAAGCCGTTTATTTGGTGATGCCTTAGTTTCAACGCCATTTTGTGTTTATGGTGGTGCTATTGGCAGTGAGGATGTTAAACGCTTTCTAGAGTCGTCAGCTCAACAACTCGCCACTAAGCTACAAGTTCAGCACCTAGAGCTTAGAAACCAGCATCCTCAAGACAACAACCTACAAACCCGAGTTCAACATGCTAACTTTTCCACCTCTTTAGCAGACAATCCAGAGCAAATTTTAGCTGCTGTCAAAAAGAAACAAAGAGCCGTTATTCGCCACTCACTTAATGAGTCTTTACACTATACTTTAGACTCAAGTTTGGATGATTTTTATCAGACCTATTCGCAAAGTGTCCGCAATTTAGGTACACCAGTATTTAGTAAAGCTTTTTTTGCCAAAATTTTAACTACTTTTGCTAATGAAGCCGAAATACTAACAGTACGTAAAGACAACCAAGCTATTTCTTCTGTACTGAGCTTTTACTTTAAAGGCCAAGTGCTGCCCTATTATGGCGGCGGTGTTGAACAAGCACGGCAACTTAAAAGTAACGACTTTATGTATTATCAGCTTATGTGTCATGCCAGACTAAATAAACACTGCCAGCAATTTGATTTTGGCCGCAGCAAGCTTGATTCAGGTGCTTACAGCTATAAAAAACATTGGGGCATGCAAGCTACAGAGCTGCCTTATCAATACTATTTAGTCACCGCAGATGAGTTACCTAACTTAAGTCCAAACAACCCAAAGTATCAGTTATTTATTAAGTTATGGAAAAAGCTGCCGCTTGGTTTTAGCCAATGGCTTGGCCCTAAACTTTCAAAATATTTGGGATAAAGATGACGAAACCAGACTTATTATTCTTAGTACATCGCATTCCTTATCCGCCAAATAAAGGCGATAAAATTCGTTCGTTTAATTTACTTAAACACTTAAGCAAAAATTATAATATCCATTTAGGTTGCTTTGTTGATGATCCTTTTGATCTACAATACATCGAAAAGTTAAATAGGTGGTGCCAAAGCTGCCATGTGATTAAACAAAACAAATGGCTAGCTAAGCTTGTTGGTTTAACTGGATTTATAACGAATAAGCCAATTACATTGCCTTATTACTATAGTGCTAGCATGCAGGCTTGGGTTAACAAGGTACAGCAACAACACGATATAGATAACGTGCTTGTGTACTCATCTTCTATGGCGCAATATGTTGAACAACCTAAATATAGTGCTTTAAATCGAATTATTGATTTTGTTGATATCGACTCAGATAAATGGCGCCAATATGCCAGAAAAAATACCGGTATAAAGCGCTGGTTTTACCAACGAGAAGCCACGCTTTTACAGCGATATGAACAAGATATTTGCCACGCTTTTACAAAAAGCTTATTCGTTTCTGAGGATGAGGCAAAAGCATTTCGCCAATTAATGCCAAAGGCTGCAGAGCATAAGATTCAAAGCCTGTTAAATGGTGTTGATACCGACTTTTTTAAACCTGACTCACAATTAACCGCTGTAGAAGCCACCTTACCTGAGCAGTTTATTGTTTTTACTGGTGCCATGGATTACTGGGCCAATATAGACGCCGTACTATGGTTTACTAAACAAGTTTGGCCCAAATTGAAGGCACAATACCCAAAGTTGCAATTTATTATTGTCGGCGGCAACCCCAGTGCAGAAATTAAAAACGTAGCGAAAAATCAAAGCATTATCGTCACAGGGCGCGTAGTCGATGTTCGCCCTTATATACAGCACGCACTATTTGCAGTTGCTCCAATGTTAATTGCCCGTGGCATTCAAAATAAAGTACTTGAAGCCATGTCGATGAATAAAGCCGTTATTTGTAGCACTATGGCCATGGAGGGCATAAATGCTCCTACTGATGCAGGTGCCAAAGTTGCTGATACTGCTGAAGATTTTTTTAATGCCTGTTTAGCTGAACTAGAACAGCCATCCATACAATCTTCTAGGCAATGGATTTTAAATCATTTTACTTGGCCTAACACCTTAAAAAAACTGGATGAGTTATTTGCTCACGGAGTCAATAAATGAGCCATAACCGCTACATAAAAGCCCTAGTGATATTAATATTCTGCATTAGCTATTTAGTAATTTATGGTAGCACTTGGCTTGATATGGAGCGTGTATGGCGTGCTTCAGCAACCTATAACCATTGTTATTTGATTTTACCTATTTCAATTTGGTTTATGCTAAAAAAGCGCAATACTCCCCACTCTAACACCATGTATTCACCTTATTTTATCTGGTTGCCGGTGCTATTTATTCTGCTAATGATACTGGTTTGGTTATTGGCTTTTGCTGCAGATATCGCCTTACTTATGCATATAGCTGCAGTTTTCAGCTTACCCGCATTGTTTTGGCTTATTTTTGGAACTAAAGCGGCAAAAACGCATCGCTTTGCTTTGGGTTACCTTGTTTTTTTAATTCCTTTTGGCGAAGAGCTGTCGTTACAACTACAAAACATTACTGCCGATATCACTGTTTTGATGCTACAAATTTCAAGCATTCCAGTTTTTCGACAAGGCCTGTATTTATCTACCCCTGTTGGCATGTTTGAGGTAGCTGAAGCCTGCTCTGGTCTTCGTTTTTTGATCGCTTCTTTAGCTATATCCACCCTCTTTGCTTACTTAAACTATAAAAGCGTAATAAAACAAATTAGCTTTATTATTTTTATGACAGTGATCTCTATTATTGCTAATGGTTTTCGCGCTTTTATGCTGGTGTATATTGGTGAAAAATCGGATATGCAGCTAGGTTTTGGTGCTGATCACTATTTATATGGATGGTTATTTTTCGGTTTAGTGTTAATGGCCGGGTTCTGGTTAGGTGGCCGTTTTGCAGATGACGATATTCAGTTTAAACACAGCGCATTAAAATTAACGGCAAAGCCAATCCAAATACCACAAATCAGCACTATGCTGCTTATTGTAACAGCAGCAGTTATAAGCCTAAATTTAAAAATAGTAACACCACCAGAAACACCGGCTCCTGCGCTTAGCCAAAGCGCACAATTAACAGATGCCAACTCAGATTGGGGAGTGCTATTTGTTGATAGTTTAGCCTTTAGCCACAAACAAGACGCTCAACATATCGAGTATGCCAGAGCTGTTTATGCTTTAAAGCAAACACAAGGCGAGTTATTTAGTTGGCAAAATCAACTGTATGATAAAAAAAATTGGCTAATAGTAGAGCAACATAGCCAAGCTAATTATACGCTATTGCAGCTTACTTCTTTGGCCGGTGATTATCGCAGCATATTATTTTGGTACCAAGTTGGTAACCAACGCTTTACCAAGCAATTACCTACCAAAATTCAGCAAACTTTAGATTACTATTTTGATTCTGATGCAACCTTAACTATAAATGCGATATCTATTAAGGGGTTGCCACCGCACGATGCATTAACTCTGTTAACTAACGTAGCAGACAAGTTCCCCTCTATGATGCTTAAAATCCAAAGCAACAAGGAGGAGTTATGAGCTATTTATCAGTTGCTAAGCCTGATAGCGGCAAGCCAACTACAAGTAACACAAATACAGAAATACATATTGCCCATCTAGTTTGGCACTTTAGTACGGGTGGCTTAGAAAATGGCATGGTCAATTTAATTAATAACCTACCAGGACTAGGTTTCAAGCATAGCATCATTACCCTAACCGGTTATGATGCTGATTTTGCAAAAAGAATTACCTCGTCTAATGTTCAGTTTTACAACTTACATAAACGCGAAGGCCATGACTGGCGAATATTTTTAGTATTAAATGCACTATTAAAAAAATTACAGGTCGATATCTTACATAGCCGAAACTTAAATACTTTAGAGCTTCAGCTTATTGGTTGGTGGCGTAAAGTGCCCTTTCGTATTCATGGTGAGCATGGTTGGGACACCTCTGACATTGGTGGCATTAATAAAAAATATCAATTTTTGCGTCGTTTATTAACACCTTTTATTCATCGCTTTGTTTGCTTATCTTCTGAGTCAGAGCGTTACTTACGGCAGAAAATAGCGATCCCCGAAAATAAGATCCAACGAATATGTAATGGTGTCGACCTTGCTAAATTTATTAATGCAACAGCGGCTAGCCTGACTTTACCAACCAATATTCAAAGCCGTGAACACCCCGTTTTGTTTGGTACTGTTGGTCGTTTAGCAACAATTAAAAATCAGGCTTATTTACTACAGGCTTTTGCCAGCGTAATGCAAAAGCATCCTAGCCTTAAACTCAAAGCCGGACTAATTATTGTTGGCGATGGTCCTAACCGTTTCGCGCTTGAGCAATTAAGCCAAGCGTTACAGCTTAGCGAAAATATTATTTTCTTAGGTAATAGAGCAGATATTGCTGCGATAATGCAGCGGCTAGATGTTTTTGTCTTACCCTCATTAGCTGAAGGTATCTCAAATACCATGCTTGAAGCCATGGCCAGTGCAACGCCTGTTATCGCGACAGATGTTGGTGGTAATGCTGATTTATTACCCAAAAAATTACATCCAACAAACCTCGTTGAAGTAAATAATATTCAGCAACTTAGCGAGGCTATGTTAGGGTATTTAACTACGGAAACACGTATTAGAACAGATGGTTTAATGTGCCAAAACCACTGTCAAAAGCATTTTAGTTTAACCGCTATGGTTAAACAGTATCAGGCATTATACCAATTCTCAGGGAAGCAAGGATAATACATGTGCGGTATTGCAGGGATTTACCAACTGGTTAAAACAGATCCACCGGCTCAATCAGTTTTAGCAAAAATGAATGATAGCCAATTACATCGTGGCCCAGATGCGGGCGACTATTTTTATGCTGATACTATCGGTTTAGCGCACCGGCGTTTATCTATTATTGATATAGCGGGCAGCCCACAGCCAATGATGAGCGCTAATAAACAAGCCTGGATTGTCTTTAATGGTGAAATCTATAACTTTAAACAGCTTCGCCAATCCTTAATTGAAAAAGGCTATCAATTCACCACTCAAGGCGACACTGAAACGATTCTTAATGCGTGGCTAGAATGGGGTGAAAGTTGCGTTGATCATCTACGCGGCATGTTTGCTTTTGCCATTTGGGATAGTAAAAAACAGTGTTTATTTTTAGCCCGCGATAGGCTTGGTATTAAACCGCTATTTTATTCTCTGTTGCCCGATGGCCAGTTTATTTTTGGCTCTGAATTAAAAGTTATCCGTAATCACCCCGATTTTGACTATTCAATGCGTGATAGCAGCGTAGAAGACTACTTTAGTTTTGGTTATATTCCAGAGCCTTATACCATTTATCAGCATAGCTATAAACTCGCGCCAGGCCATTGCATATTATTAAAACATGGCCAAAATAGCTTACCTGCACCTAAACAATATTGGGATATCCCCACACAATGGCAACAGCCGTTATCTACAGCCGACTTACAGCAACAACTGATTGCAAATTTACGTGAGGCTGTGGATATTCGTTTAGTATCAGAAGTTCCGTTGGGTGCATTTTTATCTGGTGGAGTCGACTCTAGTGCGGTTGTTGCTTTAATGTCTGGCTTACAAAAAGAGCCGGTCAATACCTGCTCTATTGGTTTTGATAGTAAGGCCTTTAATGAAACAGAGTTTGCTAAGCAAGTAGCCGATCGCTATAAAACCAATCATCAAGTTAATGTGGTTAGCCAAAATGATTTTGCATTATTAGATAAACTTGCTGATTTATATGACGAGCCCTATGCTGACAGTTCAGCAATTCCCACTTACCGCGTTTGTGAAATGGCACGTAAGCAAGTTACTGTAGCTCTAAGTGGTGATGGTGCTGATGAGCTTTTTGCTGGTTATCGGCGCTATAAGCTACATTTAAATGAACACAAGATGCGCAATATATTGCCACTTGCTATTCGCAAAGCCATTTTTACACCGCTTGGTGCCTTATACCCAAAATTAGATTGGGCACCACGTATATTCAGGGCTAAAACCACTTTTCAATCGTTAGCGTTAGATGATGTAGCTGCTTATCATAACTCTATCTCTATATTACGCAGCGATGAACGTAAAAAGTTGTTCTCTAAAGCTTTTCAACAGCGTTTAAATGGTTATAACTCCGTAGAGGTGTTTAAGCGTTACCGTGAAAAAGTACAGCACCTAGATCCACTAAAGCAGGTGCAATATCTTGATATGAAAACCTATTTAGTCGGTGATATTTTAACAAAAGTTGACCGCGCCTCTATGGCTCATTCCTTAGAAGTTCGTGTGCCTTTTTTAGATCATAAATTTGTTGAATGGTCATTTAGGGCTGAATCTGCAGCTAATTTAGCGCAAGGAATTGGCAAGTCCAGCTTAAAAAAATCGTTAGAGCCACTTTTACCGCAAGACGTATTATATCGCAATAAAATGGGCTTTGCCGTGCCTTTAGAAGAGTGGTTTCGTGGTCCGTTAAAACAACGGGTGCACGATAAATTGCTTTCAGATCAAATGTTAAACAGCGGCTTTTTTGATGCCAACCAGTTAAAACGTTTACTTGAAGATCATAGCAAAGGTGTTAAAGACAACAGCGCAGCTTTATGGACCCTAATGATGTTTTCAGCTTTTCTTGAGCGGGGGCAATAATAAATGAAAATTCTTCATGTATTTGATCACACCCTGCCTTTGCATAGCGGCTATACCTTTCGCTCTAGAGCTATTTTGCATCATCAACGCCTGTTAGGTTATCAAACTTGTCATGTTTCAAGCCCTAAGCATCCGGATAATACCAATGAGACTGA
>NZ_JBOTRC010000022.1:0-16131 GCF_050936095.1 Rheinheimera sp. WS51 | reverse complement strand
AGATCAAAAAAACGGGGTGTTTAAAATGCTAACTAATCTAAATATATCAGCAGCTTAAGCTCTTAAGGATATACGTATGATGACTGGCTACGAGTACCTCAAGGTGTTTATGGCTTAGGTTTTGATAATATAGAAGGAATAAGCTTTTATCGCACGGCACAATTAGGCAGTGTTGATTCTACCCTGCAGCTTATTTTTGGTGGCTATGATGGCAAGACTACAATAAGCGATACTAAGATTAACGCTAAAATTGAAAATGTTGCTGGGATCACTTGGGAGCTAGCTAAAGATTCATTAAGTGCTAGGTTTGCTTATTTAACGGGTAAAACCAGTGTAAATACTGCAGATGTTGCTTTAGCGCCTGATTTTACTGTTGGTAACTTATACCAAGCATTAAGTGGTAATGGCTTACCTCAATTGGTTTCAGCTATTGATATAGACGATGAAAAATCGAGCTTTATCGGCGTTGGTTTAACTTATGATGATAGTAATTGGATAGCAGTGGCTGAATACACTCACGTTAAAGTAGATAATAGTTTTATTGCGACAAAAAGTAATTACTACGCCTCTGTAGGTAAACGTTTTGACAGTATGACCCCTTATGTCTCTTATGAGCGTGAAGATAATGATGCCAATGTAGGTATATATCAGCCTTATGCCAATGCGTTGCCTGCACAATTATTTATGCCACTACAAGGGTTAATAGATAGCGAAGCTGTTGATTCAAATACTTGGAATATTGGCGTTCGTTATGATTTTCACCCTTCAGCTGCGTTTAAAGCACAATATAGCTCAGAAAAAAATGACATCAATGGCCAACGTAATGGCTTAGTTGCTTTTGGCGTAGACTTAGTATTTTAAGGAGTTGATATGTTAAATAAAATCTTAGCTATTATGGCGCTAGTATCCGCTATGGCATTTAGCCCTGTAACGAATGCAGAAATTGCCGTTATTGTTAACCCAGCTAACTCATCGGCTTTAACAAGTGATGAGTTAACGCGCTTATACACAGGACGCTCTTCTGCATTTACAGCGATAAACTTAGTGGAAAGCTCGCCTTTGCGCTCTGAATTTGATGAGAAAGGCGTTGGTCGCTCTTCAGCACAATTAAAATCGCACTGGGCAAAACTCGTGTTTACGGGTAAAGGCACTCCCCCTACAGAGTTAGAAACGCAAGCCGATGTAATAGATTACGTTTCTAAAAATATAAACGCTATTGGCTATGTTGATTCTGCAAATGTAACTGATGCGGTGAAAGTTATTCTGACTTTAAATTAATTGAACTTGCTGCCAAGCTCTTTGGCAGCAAACAAGATAGAGTGTTTATATGAAGAATATGTCGATAGTAGTAAAAATCTGGTTAGTGATAGGGTTGGCTGTAGTGGCATTCTCTGCTGTTGTGGCTGTTAGTGTGTTTTTTACCGCTAAAAACAACGAAACTACGCAGGATATGCGAGACTACATGTATGAAACGTCAAAGCTAGCTTCACAAGTTAGAGCCGGTTTTACCTCTTTAGATGAGTTTTTTACCCAAGCGGTCACACTATCTGATCCTGATTTATTAGCAACAGCGCAGCAATTAAATGCTGAGTTACAGCAAAACCTAAACCGACTTAAAACACTTAATCCAGATCAATTAACTGCTTTGAACACCTTGCAACAAGATGCGGATAATTATGCAGCTCTAGCAGGAGCAATTGCGCAGCAGTTTATTGATGATGAGGTTGATTTTAGTAAAATTCAGGCCAGTGTTAGCGTTAAAACAGAACAATTTCAAAGTTTAAAACAACGCTTTAATCAGTTTGAACAGCAAGCGGATGAGCGTTTTTCTAACGCGATTGAAAATATGTCGAGCAATATGGATTTAGCCTTATCGGTGATCTTAGGCTTAGGTAGTGTGCTGATATTACTCACTGCTGGCTTAGGTCACTATATTGCTAGCCGTATTAGCAATTCAGCTAAAGCTCTAGGGGAGTCATTAGCTGAGCTAGCAAGCGGCAAGGGCAACTTAAGTAGCCGATTACCTGTATCCGGCCATGATGAACTAGGTGTTGTCGCCAAAGAGTTTAATTTATTTATTCAAATGTTACAGACTTCATTTAATGACTTGGCGCAAACAATAGAGCCTTTAAATCGAAGCGCTAAAGATCTAGCTACAGGTATGAATAGCCTTGAGAAAATGACTCATGAACAGTCTGAGAATTCAGAAAATGTGAGTCAGAGTATGGCAGAAATGCAGTTGTCAGTTCAAGATATCAGTCAGTCAGCCAATGATGCAGCTAGCGGTGCGGGTAAAGCAAATGAATTAGCAAAATTAGGCTTAGATAAAACAAGTCATGCGGTTGAATATTCACAAGGCTTGTCTGTAGAAATAAAACATGCTCAAGATGTGATAACTGAACTTGCTGAAAAAACAAATAATGTCACTGAAATCTTAAAAAGCATTAATGATATTGCCGATCAAACTAACTTATTAGCTCTTAATGCGGCTATTGAAGCGGCTAGGGCTGGCGAGCATGGTCGGGGCTTCTCTGTAGTTGCTGATGAAGTACGTAATTTATCTTCAAAAACAGCTGAGTCTGTCACTATGGTGCAAGGTGTTTTAAAGCAGCTTAATGATAATGTAGCCGGTGCTGTGAGTATTATGAACCAGGCTGTGAATAATGCTGCGCATTCAGCTAGTTTAGCGGAAGATGCAGGTAACTCAATTGAGCAAATAAACCATGAAGTGCAGCAAATTAGTTTGCTTAATGCACAAATAGCGGCGGCGACAGAAGAGCAAACTATGGTTGCTGAGCAAATTGCCAGTAGTACCGCTAGAATGATTGGCTCTTTTGCCCAGACGAAAAGCTTACAGCTTAGTGTACATGGAATATCGGATGATTTAAGAGTGCTTTCTGAGTCGTTAGTAACAGTAAGCTCTAAGTTCGAAACCTAATTGCAACAACTCAATGCAGTTTAAAGCGGATTTAAGCTTTAAACTGCATATTTAAGCTTTAACGACTATTCCTTTAACGACGATTAGTATTATCCGCAGCTTTTACAAACCTAGTTTAGACTTTGCAGTACTTAACAACTGATGCGTTTTTTCTCCTAGCACTAACATACAAGGGGTTAGAAATAGGGTTAAGAAGGTAGCAAAGGTTAAGCCTCCAGCAATGGCGCTAGATAGTTGAGTCCACCATTGGGTCGAAGGTGCGCCAAAGCCTAAGCTTGGCTCTAATAAGTTTACATTTACTGCTAATACCATTGGCATTAAACCAAGCACCGTTGTAATAGAGGTTAATAGAACGGGTCTTAAACGCAAGCAGCCAGTTTCTAAAGCCGCTTCACGCGCAGATAAGCCGGTAGCACGCAATTGATTATAGGTGTCTATTAATACAATATTGTTATTAACAACAATACCAGCCAAACCAATAATACCCATGCCTACCATAACAACGCCAAAGCTTTGGCTATTAATAAGTAAGCCTAACAATACACCTGCTGTAGAGAAAACAATGGCCGACAGCACTAATAAACTTTGATACCAACTGTTAAATTGAACCAATAAAATCATTAGCATTAAAAAGATGGCTGTTGCAAAGGCGCCTATTAAAAAGCTCATGGTTTCTTGCTGATCAGCGCTTTCACCGGCAGTTTTTATCTGCACGTTTTCGGGCAGTTTACTATTACTGGCTAATAGCGCCTTTAGGCGCTCGCTAACTTGAGCACCAGGGGCTAAGTCACTTTTTATGGTTATAGTGCGGTTGCCGTCGATACGTTTAATAACACTGGTTTTAGCCGCAGGAACCAGTTGTACAAAGTTACTTAAGGGCACTTGGCCACGAGGCGTTTGAATGGTTAACCGACCTAGCTGATCAAGCGAACGCCAATGCTGAGGAAAACGCACCCGAATATCAACTTCATCACTGGCATATTCTGGGCGAAATTTGGCCAATAATAAACCATTACTGACCATTTGCACTGCGTTACCAACTGTTAAAACGTCTGCACCAAAACGTGCGGCGGCGGCGCGATCGACTTCGATACGCCACTCTATGCCCGGCAAGCTGCGGTCATCTTCAATATCAACAAAGCCGCCTAATGTTTCCATTTGTTGGATAATCTGACTAACAGCCTGCTCGGTAGTTTTAATATCAGTACTGCTAACTTGCAGTTCAATGGGTTTGCCTGAAGCCGGGCCTTCTTGTTGTTGGCGAAACTCTAAAATAATACCGGGTATATCTTGGGTTAGGCTGCGCATTTCAGCTAAAATATCATCGGCTTTGCGTCTTTCATACCAGTCTATAAATTGAAACTGTAAGGTGCCTACAACATCAGGGGCTAGCTCGCCACTGCTACTGGCTAACGAACGAGCATATAAAGCTTTAACTTCAGATAAGCCCATTAACCGCTGTTCAACTTGCTGTAACAGGGCGTCTTTTTCATAAATCGACATGTCACCACGCGCGCGCACCCATACCTGTGCTGACTCTGGCTCTACTTTAGGAAAAAACTCTAAGCCATGATTATACTTACCATAAGCGACAAAAATCAGCGTCATTGCGCCTAGCAAGCCGGCTAAGGTTAAACCTGGATAATGTAAAAGATAATCAAGTAGTTTACGATAGCCTTTACCCGCACGACTTACTTCAACCTGGTGTGGAATATACTGATTCTTACTCAACCCGCCCATTACTGGTAAAAATATTAAGGCCATAAATAGTGATGCGGTTAAACAGATAATAACGGTAGCGGGAAGGTACTTCATAAACTGGCCTACAACACCTGGCCAGAAAAGCAGCGGCATAAAGACCACTACTGTTGTTGCAGTAGAAGCAATAATTGGCCAAGACATACGACCAGCAGCATTAGCCCAAGCTTGTTTCGGCTTTTGGCCTTCTTGTAGATTGCGATCAGCAAGTTCACTGACTACAACAGCGCCATCAACTAACATGCCTGCGACTAAAATAAGGGCAAATAGCACAATAATATTCATGGTATAACCTAGGGCATAAATAATTAAAATGCCCGCAAAAAAGGCCCCAGGAATAGTAATACCCACCAATAATGCGGAGCGCATGCCCATAGTGGCTACGATTAAAATAAGTACCAGTACGACTGCAGTTAATACGTTGTTTAGTAAGTCAGACAACATATTTTTACTTCTTTAGACTGGTCCATAATGTAGTTAATATGCATGCCATCAGGAAACTGGCTGCTGGCTTGCTCTACTAAGGCTTTGGTTTGTTCTATAGTAGAAATAATATTAGCGCCCGAGCGTTTTTTAATTTCTAACACAACAGCAGGTTGACCATTGATACGGGCAAAACCTAGCGGATCTTTAAAGCTACGACTTATGGTTGCCACGTCACCAAAAGTGATAACGGTATCGCCATCAACTTTAATCGGCATGGACAACACGTCGTCTAAATTCTCAATAACACCTGGCACCTTCATGGCTAAGCGGCCAGCGCCGGTGTCTAAGCTGCCTGCAGCGACTAGGCGGTTATTATTAGAGACTAAACGAAACAGCTCTTGGTAATCTAAGCCGTAACCTTCAAGCACTTGAGGATCAACAACAATTTCTAATAAATCTTCACGATCACCGCCAATATCTACCTCTAGCACTTCGGGAATAGCTTCAATGTTTTCTTGTAATTGCCGTGCTATATACACTAATTGATTTTCAGAAATTGGCCCTGATAAACCAACTGATAAAACAGGAAATAAAGCCACGTTAATTTCGTTAACGGTAGGCTCATCCGCTTCACTAGGAAGCTTTGCTCTTGCCGCATCTACTTTAACGCGAACATCCGCTAAAGCTTGCTCGGCATTAAAGCCAGCATCAAACTCTAACATGACTGATGCATGGCCTTCGCTTGAGGTGGAGGTCATCTTTTTGATGCCTTCAAGCGAGCGTAGCTCATGCTCCATAGGCCGAACTAATAACCGCTCACCATCTTCAGGGCTAATGCCGTCTAATGACATAGACACATACATCATTGGAATGGCGACATCAGGGTTCGCTTCTTTAGGAATACTTTGATAAGCCGTTATGCCTGCAATAAATAAAAACAACAGCAACATTAAGCTGGCACGGCTGCGACCAATGGCGGCTTGAATAATCGCGTTCATGCTTTAGTACCTATTGGCTGAACTTTATCTCCCGTTTTAACAAAACCTGCGCCTTGGCTAATAATTTGTACTTTGTTTGGCAAGCCGCTAACTCTAGCGCCTTTATTATCGGCAGATAAAATAGTAACAGGATAAAATACGACGCGTTGCTCTTCATCGACGGTTGCAACGCCTAAATTACCATTATTATCTAAACTTAATAACGCTGGTGAAATTGTATGGGTAGCAACTGGGCTAAGTTGAATTTCAACGGTAACACTTCCTCCTGCAATTCGTAACATCTGAGGATTTGCAACGGTGACTTCAATATAAAAGCTGCGAGTGGCTTTATCAGCAGCATAGCTGATAAAGCTAAGTTTACCTTGTAAAGCTCTACCATCTAATAAGCGTAATTTAACCGCTTGGCCTAGTTGTAAAGCCGCTACATGCTGTTGCGGAATTTGCGCTGTAACTTTTAATTTATCTACTTGCACTAATTGTAATAATGGCGAGCCGACTTGTACTACATCGCCAACTTCTATATGGCGTCGGTCTATTACACCATTGAAGGGGGCTTGGGGTTCAACTTGGTTCACGGCTAGCTGTGCTTTTTGAAATTCCGCTTTGGCTTTGGCTAATTCACTTTCTAAGCGTGTTAGCTCGGTTTCTGATAAAAAATTAGATTTACCAAGTTTTTGAGCGCTGTTTAACTCGTCTTGTTTTAGGGTTAAATTGGCTTTAGCTTGTTGTAATAATGCCGCGCGGCCTTCATCAGATAAACGCAGTAGTTTAGCGCCTTTTTTAACTGTATCGCCTTGGTCTGTTAATAACTGAATAACAGTGCCGGCTTGTTGAGCTTTAATGCTTACACTGCGCCAAGGCAGCACTTGGCCTTGAGCGACTTGAGTTAACTGATAAGGTTCAGCTGTTGACCAGCGCGTTTCAACCTGTACTAATTGTTGTTTGGCTACCGCTTGTTCAGCGGGCGCTTGTTGTTTCGCACTGTAATTGTCACCACTGAATAGCCATAAAATTAAAATTAGCGCCAGTAGCACTGCAATCATAATCGGTGAGGAAATAAGCTTTTTAAACATGAGCGATCCTTGACGGTGACAGCAAACACAGTATTAGAATAAGGCTTGGCAATATACTCAGACTTAAGAGCACAAACAAGCAGGCATCTAGTAAGTTAAAAGCAAGAGTTTATCATTAAATCTTTATGGTTGGCCTTGTATTTTTAGTAGTCAAGACCAATTTTATTAGCTTCTTTAAATAGTTAAGCAACAGGACAGCATATGAGCCCTTTATTAAGCCCAATCCAAGTTGGTGAATTACAATTAGCCAACAGAGTTATTATGGCGCCGTTAACACGTTGTCGTGCTGGTGCTGATCGTGTGCCAAATAACTTGATGGCAGAGTATTACTGCCAACGCGCTAGTGCCGGTTTAATATTAACCGAGGCGACTTCTGTTACCCCTATGGGCGTGGGCTATCCTGATACGCCAGGTATTTGGAATGAAGAGCAAGTGGCTGGTTGGCAAAAGGTGACTACGGCAGTTCATCAAGCTGGCGGTAAGATAATGTTGCAATTATGGCATGTTGGCCGAATTTCTGATCCTTATTATTTAAACGGCGAATTACCTGTAGCACCTAGCGCTATTGCCGCTAAAGGTCATGTCAGTTTAATGCGGCCGAAAAAATCCTATGTGACGCCAAGAGCCTTAGCAAACAATGAAATAGCGGATATTGTTGACGCTTACCTGCAAGGTGCAAAAAATGCTAAAAAAGCCGGTTTTGACGGGGTAGAGATCCATGGCGCTAATGGCTACTTGTTGGATCAATTTCTACAAGATAGCAGTAATCAGCGCACTGATGAATATGGCGGCAGCATTGAAAACCGTGCTCGCTTAATGTTAGAAGTAACAGATGCCGTTATTTCGGTATGGGGAGCTGGCCGAGTAGGTATGCATTTAGCCCCAAGAGCAGACTCGCATAGTATGGGAGATTCGCAGCGCAGCGACACTTTTTCATACTTAGTGCAACAATTAGCAAAGCGTAACATTGCTTTTATTTGTGCTCGTGAGTCTCAAGCTGAAGATAGCCTAGGCCCTAAATTAAAGCAGTTATTTGGCGGAGTATATATTGCCAATGAAAAATTTAGCCAAGCCAGTGCTGATGCCATTATTGCCAGTGGACATGCTGACGCTGTTGCCTTTGGCGTACCCTATATTGCCAACCCAGATTTAGTGGAACGCTTTGCTAACAAGGCTAAACTAAATGCAGCTAAACCAGAGTTATTTTATAGTCAAGGTGCTGAAGGCTATACGGATTATCCAACACTAGAAGAATAACCCCTAAAAGTAAAACAGGCGGCCATTAACGAGCAAAGCTAGACCTGGCGCCTGTTAAATCATTTAATAGGGTACGGAGTTTTAGTGTTTATTTTGCACTAGTTGGGCTTAAAACTGCCTTAAAATCTGCTCATTATAGTCATCAGCATTTAGGGTTACTTGGTATTTTTTAGCTAAAGCATCTAGCTCTAATTGGGCTAGGGCTAGTTCGTCTATAACAATGCTATTGTCGTCTAGGTGCCATAATAAACGTGAGCCAGCATAGCTGTATTGTATAGCTACAAGCGCATCTATATTGCCAGCTTGGCCAGCCGCTTTTAGCTTAGGCATTTTGCGGGTTATTTTGTTTAGCGCCTGTTTTAACTCCCAGACATAAACTACCTCAGTCATAAATGGGTGATGTCGATATTTATTTAATAGCCAGCCAATAGTGATTGTGGTTACTACTACGCCCAGTAAATTCCAATGAAAATGGCTACCACTGGGATCTGGAAACAGTGCTATTAGTGTTTGCGAAATGGCTAAGCTGCTAATAGCTAACCCAATAACGCATGCTGCGATAACACGATTTACGTGTTTGCGGTAACGAGTTTTATCAATTTTAATCAGTTGCATATTTAACTTTAAGCCTAATATTGGGGCTGAATGATTACTGAGCCTAGGGCTTAGTGTTTCAAAGACGTTTAAATTATTTAGACTTGTTTAATAACGCTTTTAAGTCAGCAAACGGATTATGGGTTGCTGCGGATACTTTTTGCTCTGTTGTTTCGCCATAGAGCACAAATTCATGATATTTATTATGCTCATTATCGTGGCAATAAATACAGAGTAACTCCCAGTTACTACCGTCAGCGGGATTATTGCTGTGGTTGTGATCAATATGATGCACTGTTAGTTCACGTAAGTTTGAATAAACAAACTCGCGAGCACAACGGCCACAGACCCAAGGGTACATTTTTAATGCTTTATCGCGATAACCTTGCTCTTGTTGTTGATAGGCTTGGGCACCACTATTGTTTGTTTTACTCATGATAGTAAGTCCGGCTGGTTCTATAGGGGCTTATTGCTGTGCTTTTGGCCTGAAACGGCAAAGTACAAAATAAGCTAGAAGCCGATTTTAAGACTAATCTGGGCTTTTGCAAACAATTCTCTATTTATTTCAAAATGAATAAAAAAAGGCGCCGAATGGCGCCTTATTGAATGTTAAAAACTGTAGCTTGCGCCTATTTCGAATGAACGCTCAGGGCCAACGTAAATACCTTGGCGTAGGCCGGTTATATAGCGTTTATCGGTTAGGTTTTTAACTGAGCCAAATAAACGAATATTGTCAGCTAACTCATACTGAGCGGTTAAGTCTAATACCGTATAAGAAGGCATTAAACCACCCCAGATACCGCCAGCAGCATCGGTTGGAATGTCTTTAATATTGCTGGCATCACCATATTGCTCACCACGGTGATGGGCGGTTAATGCGGCACTTAGTTTTTCTTGCTGATAACTTAGTGCTAGATTGGCAATGATTTTTGGTGCATAGGGCAAGCGGTTACCTTGGTTATCACCGGTTGTAAATTCTGATTCTGGCACCCAAGTTGCGTTAGTATCGATGCTAAAACCACCACCTAGCTGGTAACCAAACATAAACTCCATACCATGATGTTTTGTTTTGCCACCGTTAGATTGTGATAAATTAGGATCACTGTTACCGGTAACAACTTGATTATTAAAGTCCATCACAAAGGCAGCAACTTCATAGTTAATGGCACCTTGTTTGCCACGTAAACCTAATTCAAAGTTAGTCGAGCGTTCCCCATCTAGTTTTTGATCAGTTAAACCATCAAGGGCAACACCGTTTGATGCTGGCGAAAATGCGCGATACACACCACCATATAACTGGGCAGATTGGCTTAGGTTATAAGTTAAACCTAAACCGGGTAAAAATTCAGTATTACTCGATTTAGCCGTAGCATTATCTTCGGTTAATACAATGCGTTTTTGCTCATAAGACTCAACACGTAAGCCTGGTGTTATTGCAAAACGGCTGCTAAGTTCAATTCTGGTTTGTGCATAAGCGGCAACGCTGTCGGCAGAGTCGAGTCTGTGTCTGTCATTTACACCAGTGCGATCTGCACTGCGAACGGCTCTGATGCGGGTATCATTTGCTTCTTCTTGCATAAAGCGTAGGCCAAACTCGCTGTTACTAACCATGCCGAATAGATTATGATCAATATTTAAACGAGTCTCTATACCCGTGCGATTAAAGCTACGGTTATTGCCAGTTAAGTTGTCGGTATAAACCCAGCGACCGGCTGTGTTAGAGGCAGCTGTATCAACATTATAGCGCCAGTAATCACGGCTCATTTCGCTCCAATATAGCAAGGTTTTTAATGTTGCTTGGCTAGAAATAGTCCACTCATGATTAATATCAAAAGCAGTACGGTCTGTTAAAAAATAGTCATCTGGCGCCGGGTTATAGGTTGCACCAGCTTGATAGTCACCTAGCAATAAGCCACGGTATGAGATATTGGCATCGTTTTCATAACGAGAGACTTTAATCCCCAGCTTTTGGTTATTATCAAAAATAACACCTGCTTTTGCCATGACATCGGTCATTTCGTAGTCTTTATCCATAAAGCCATCACTACTTGCATGGGTTGCTACTACACCGGCAAAAGCATCACCTGAAGCACTTTTACCACCGGCTTCAACACTGACTTCTTGCATATTAAACGAACCAACACGGCCACTTAATTTAACACCGTCATCTGGAGTTTTAGTTTGATAATTTACCACACCGCCAATCGTAGAAGGGCCGTAACGAAGCGATGCAGATCCTTTTAATACTTCAACTTGTTCTACTCTTTGAATGCGAGGATTAAAGTAACGATCGTTACCAACAAATAAACCCGGCGCCACAGGCACGCCATCTTCCAGCATCAAAGATTTAGACTCACTGGCAGATAAACCGCGCATACCAAAATTGGCAACAATAGCGGTTTCTTCTTCACTTTTAATGTTAATACCTGGAATGCGGCGAAGTATATCTTCTGTTGATAGCGGCTGAATTTGTTCAATTTGCTTGCGATCAACCACCACAACAGTCCCTGTTTGCTCTAGTAATACGGGCGCAGCATCGCCCACAACGCGAATTACTTCAAGTGTCGGCATAATGTCTTTAGTTTCAGCGGTCGCAGCATTAGCAGTTTGTTGCTGGGCTAAGGTGTTTAGCGATACAAAAGCAAGGGTAATTCCTAGCGATAAGCGTGACAGTTTAGTCCGCATAAAAACTCCAAATAGTGATGGTGGGTTAAAAACGGCGCAATTAAAACACGGACGCTAATGCGAATCAATATCATTAACTCATTTTTTTCGGCTTTTTTGCTTAACAGTTATGCGAATGAAAGATCTGGCTAAGTAAGTCTAACCAAGTAAAGCTAGTGTTGATGTTGGTAAACTAAGAGAATTATTGCTAATAAAAAAGCCACAGTTTTCAGGTTGTGGCTTTTGATGATTTGGAAATTTTTAATGATGGAAATTATTTAAAATAAATAAGAAAGCGATAAATTACCGGCCGCAGCGATATAAGTTCCGCTTCTAGACATGAAATCTTCATACTTATCGGCTTGGCGAAGATTAACGACAAGATCGATGGCGATAGAGCCCCAGTTGTAACCTAAGCCTCCGCCAAGTTGAATGCCTGAGAAAGATTCGCTCTCTCCTGGTGCACTCCACTTGTCTGAAAATAGGCCAGCACCACCGTATCCCCTAAAGCCTTTTCTAGAAAATCCTGTACCACCATAGGCCATTAAATCAAAACCCTTACTTTTTACCGTAGAGTAATCATCATTCTCTAAATTAAAGTAGGTGCCTCTGATTTGAAAATTATTATTAACGGCATAACCTGCGCTTATATTGAATCCACTGAAATCTAAATCACCACTAGAGTCATCGGTATTATTTAAAGAGAAAGCATAAGAGCCAACACCTAGGCTCCAGTTAGTTGTATTAATAGTATCAAGTTCGTTAGCATAAACTTGTGAACCTAGTAATAACGTAGATAAAAGCAAAGTTCCTTTGATTATTGTTTTCATAAATCGTCCTGTTTTTTCTAAATGAAATGTTATCGAAACATTTCATATCAATGATTTAATGCTGTCAGTGGTAAGGCTGATTAGGAAGGCTTGTCACGAAAGCGACAGCATATTAGTCTAGAATAATATGCTGTGTCTATTAGCAAAATGTATTAAAAAAACAATTGTCAGTTTATTGTAAATTTTTGATTATTATAAAGATAATTTATATAAGTGAACAGAATTTATGAGGCTGATCCTGTTGTTTACTTTTCAGATTACTGCGTAAGATCTGCCCCATAAGTATGGCCTACTGGTTGCCTTAGCTTAATTACCAATAATTATTATGCTAAGTTACGCACCTTAGGCTCACGCTGCCACAGCCGTGATTTTGCATTGTTGATAAAGGCATCTATATCAGCTAAAGGTGTAATAAAGCTGTCTTTCTCTATTGGTAGCTTACTTAAAATGAACTCATCGGTTGCACCGCAATAGGCTATGGCTTTGCAATGGGCATATGCATCGTTAAACCAATCTAAAGTTGCGCTATCTTTTGCGAGCATTTTGGCTTGTTCAGGCATAATAATACTAACTACTGCATCAAAAAATACCGATGGTGCGCCAGCAATACGTTCAGCAGATTGAATACGTGTATCGTCATCTAGCACGACTTCACGGCCTGGAGCGATAACTTTAACCTTGGCACCGGCTGACTTAGCTGCCTTTTCATATTTCTCAATTTCACTTCGTTTTGAATTTTCTGCTACTAAAATAGCGATTAACCGACCTTTTAAACTGTTGGGCGAAAGACCAATAGTTTGCACCGCATCAGACGTTGCCATATCTTGTACAGGTGCAGCCGCTTTTGCTGGTTCTGGTAATGTCATGCCTAGAGCCTTAGCAACACGACTGGCTAAATCTTCATCTATGTTAAGTAGATGTCCAAGCATGCGAGTGCGAACATGCGCAGTATCTACTTTACCCAGTTCAAAAGCATAGGCCGAAGCTATATGTGCTTGCTCTGGATTAGTTTGGCTGCGATAAAACATCCGCGGTTGACTGTAGTGGTCGGCAAACTTCTCTGCTCGCACTCGGCCTTTAACGCTATCGTCAAGTGGTTCGGCATATGAGTTAAAGCCACGTTTAGTACTTTCCCGCGGCATAGTTGGATCTAAGCTTTGTGGCTCATAATTAACGCGGCCCTTGGGTACTTGCATTTGCATATGACCATCACGCTGCATATTAGCGAACGGGCATTTAGGCGCGTTAATCGGCAGTTGGGCAAAATTTGGCGAGCCTAAGCGTGACAACTGGGTATCTAAATAGCTAAATAAACGACCTTGCAGCAAGGGGTCATTACTAAAATCTATTCCAGGTGGCAGATGTGATGGGCAAAATGCCACTTGTTCGGTTTCAGCAAAAAAATTATCTGGGTTACGATTAAGCACCATCTTACCGATTATTTTAACTGGCACTAACTCTTCAGGGATCAGCTTAGTGGCGTCGAGATGATCAAACGGAAACTGGTCAGCGTCTTCTTCAGTAAATAGCTGCACGCCAAATTGCCATTCAGGAAAATCGCCGTTTTTTATGGCTTCAAACAAATCACGGCGATGATAATCGGGATCAGCACCTGATATTTTGACAGCTTCATCCCAAGTGGTTGATTGAACACCAAGTACTGGTTTCCAATGAAAACGGACAAAAGTACTTTTGCCATTTTTATTAATAAGTCGATAACTATGAATAGCAAAGCCTTCAATCATGCGCACGCTTCTTGGCAATGCTCGGTCACTCATTAACCAAATAAGGTTATGCATTGTTTCGGGAGTAAGTGATACAAAGTCCCAAAAAGTGTCATGCGCTGACGCTGCTTGCGGAAAGCCGCGATCAGGCTCTGGCTTAACAGCATGCACTAGATCAGGAAACTTCATAGCATCTTGAATAAAGAAAATAGGCATATTGTTACCGACAATATCCCAGTTGCCTTCTTCGGTATAAATTTTGACCGCGAAACCGCGTACATCTCGTGGTGTATCTTTTGAACCCTTGCTACCAGCTACAGTAGAAAACCTAGTGAATAACGGTGTTTGTTTACCTGTCTGGGTTAGGATTTTTGCTGTGGTGTATTGTTCGAGTGATTCCGTTAACTCAAAATAACCATGCGCCGCGCTACCGCGTGCATGGACAATGCGCTCAGGGATACGCTCATGATCAAAATGATGAATTTTTTCACGTAAGACAAAATCTTCTAACAAACTTGGGCCACGCGCACCGGCTTTTAGCGAGTTTTGGTTATCGGCAATTACTACGCCTTGTTGGGTAGTAAGTGCAGGGTGGTCGTTACCCGCATCTTGATGTGTTTCACCCCCATTACCTTGGGTTGTGCTCATTTTTTTAGCGGGGTCGGTATGATCAATATTATGTTTCATTTTTCCATCCTAGCTGTGAGTTAATTATGTAGAGAGTAAATCTAGTTGTTTTAGCTCATAAACATCCAAATACCTGCGGCCACCATAAATACATTTTCTGTTAGTGAAATTAAGCCCAAAGGCACGTTACTGTCGCCGCCTACACAGGCACACTTCAATTCGCGCTTATCAATATAAACCGCTTTAATCACTGAAATGGCGCCTACAGTACCGATAAATAATGAGACAGGAGCAATGGTAATGGCCGGAAAGTTAGCAATCATGCCAATACCCACATATGCTTCTAAAAACGGGTACACATAGGCATAACGAACTACTCTCATTGCTAACAAATCATAGGTAATAAACGAATTAGTAAAGCTATAAAGATCTTTAAGCTTTTGTATGGCTAATACCGACATGGTTAATGCGACAAAAAGCTCTAGCGTTTTAATAAGATATATTGAGTTTGTTTGGCTATAGCTAAACGCTAAACTTAGTAAAAGTGTAACGGAAAAAATGGCGATTACGGGTGCATAACTGGTGCCTTTTGGCTTGGCTGGTGGCTTATTAAAATAATTAAGTAGGTCCTCATAGCCTCCAATACGTTTATTATTGATAAAAACCTGTGGTGTCGTATCAACGTTATATTGCTGTTTAAATGTTTCAGTCTGTTCGCGAGAGGCGAGTTTATGATCCTGAACATCGTAGCCTTGACGCTGTAATAAGTCTTTTGATTTCAGGCCAAACGGGCAAATATGTTCTTTTGTTACCATTCTATATAATTGCGCTGACTTAGACATTTTCGCTCCCTAATGTATAAAACAATGTAATTTTTACACTCTTTTAGGTCATTTTTTCACTTTCGCTTTGGTTAAGAGAAGACCTATATTTATAAATCCAAAGCTTAGTCGCTATACAGTCAAGCAACTTATTATTAAGTGACAACTTCCTAGTTAGCATCAAGATTGATGCCAACATCAATTCCGGCGGCATTCCCCTTAATCATTAAGCTAGTTGAGCCGATAGCCATTACCATAATGTCGACAGCGCAAAACACCTATTTGCAAATATAACTGACACATCAGCCCCAGCTGTCGTAAGCCGCTCATTAACCGCCGGAGTACAAGCGGCTTTCATTTTAGGCATAGTGTTGGCAAAGAGCGGTTTAATAATGTCGTTATTTATTAAAACACCAGAACA
>NZ_JBOTRC010000021.1:0-16349 GCF_050936095.1 Rheinheimera sp. WS51 | reverse complement strand
TTAATGGCACTAACCGGCCCCAGGGTTAAACGCCCTTGCTGCTCTGCTGCAAAGTTGTGCTGATAATGTAAACCCAGTAAATCATCATCCTGCACAAAATAGCCCTGCTGCCACGGAAAAACCTGCTCTTTCGCTGGCGGCATAGCTCCGGCGTTTACGCTGGCCGATCCAGGCGGCGTACTGTATTCATACTCTGGGCGCTGGTAGTTGTATTCCAGTTGCTGAAACAGGTTACCGTACTCTTCGCTGTCCGGCATCATGGCCACCTGAGATCTAACGCGGCCCTGATAACCATAACGCTCAAATGGCATGTCTGCGACGATAAGCATTTTTTCCAGCCAGCCGTTTTGCCGCGACAGCATTAACTGGCCATAGAGTTTACCGTCATTGGGCTGCGCCGACAGCTGTGCGACTAAATGCGGCTCTGTTACCGCTAATACTGTTAAGCTGGCATCGGTCAGCCCCTGATAAGCAGGCAAGGTCACGCTGGCACCGACTTTAGCGGGGATCGTATTAATAAAAGTGCCGGCACTGAACATTTTTTTCAGCTCGGCCTCAAGCTCTGTGCCCCTGTCTTTTAGCAACGCCTGCCAAACGTCATCGTTTAAGGCGGCAAAATGCGTTACTTTACCGGCCTTTAAATCAGTTGTCAGAGTAAAGCCTTCAGAAAACAAGGCATGTAATTCCGGGTTAGCACTGGCGCGGCGGCTGTTTCGAAACCCACTCTGGCCATCCTGCATTTTCAGATAATCGATATAAAGCTCCAGCTTTGTTTCTTTACCGGTTTGCACCACTTTGTAGCGTGCTAATTGCTGCGACGTAGAGCTCATCTGCTCTTTGCCACGGCCGGTATCAATGCTGATAAATGTACGACTGACTACCTGATAGCCGCGTTCTTCGCCTTTTTGCGGGGAAAATTCGACGTCTTTATTTGGGTTAGAGCATGCAGCCAGCATGACACAAAGCGAAAAGCCCAATAACGATCTCATCAGCGTTTTGTTCCCTTTTTCAAAAAACGCGTATTCTATCGTTATAACGGCGTAAACAAAATGCTTAATACAGCCGTAAAAGCTGTAAAGGCACAATAACTGTGCCTTTACTTTTATTTTCTAAATCAGTTTATTGGCAGTTTTTTTGCTGTGTAACCAGTGGTATAACGCCGGCAGTACTACTAATGTCAGCAAAGTAGCCGAGATAATACCGCCAATCACTACTGTTGCCAGCGGGCGCTGTACTTCTGCCCCGGTGCCGGTATTCAACGCCATTGGCACAAACCCCAGGCTGGCCACCAGCGCTGTCATCAATACCGGACGTAACCGGATCAACGCGCCTTCAACCACGGCATACAGTAAATCGCCTTTTTCCTGCCATAGCTGGCGCATAAACGATACCATTACCAGACCGTTCAGCACCGCGACACCAGACAAGGCAATAAAGCCGACACCGGCTGAAATAGACAGCGGCATATCGCGCAGCCACAGTGCCAGTACGCCCCCCGTCAGTGCCAGTGGCACACCGGTAAAGATAATCAGTGCATCTTTGAGCGAATTAAACGCCATCACCAACAAGGCGATAATCAGCAATAAGGTCACCGGCACTACGATTGCCAGTCGTTTACTGGCCGACTCCAATTGCTCAAAAGTACCGCCATAATCCAGCCAGTAACCGGCTGGCAGAGTGACGTCGGCACTAATCCGCTGTTTCAGTTCGGCAACAAAGCTACCCAGATCGCGCTCGCGCACATTAGCCGATACCACAATACGGCGCTTACCATTTTCGCGGCTGATTTGTGCCGGTGCCGGTTGAATATCCAGCGTAGCAATTTCATTTAGCGGTACATAGCCTCCATCCGGCGTTGGAATAGGCAGCCATGACAGGCTATCAATATCACTGCGGATTTGCTCCGGTAAACGAACTATTAGCTGAAACCGGCGATCACCTTCATAGATTAGCCCCGCCTCTTCGCCACCAATCGACATGGCGATGATATCCTGAAACTGGCTGACTGTTAGTCCGTAACGGGATAAAGCCGTTAGCTTTGGCATTACCGACAGTACCGGTAAACCGGATACCTGTTCTGTTTTCACATCTGCCGCGCCGCTAATACTGTTGGCAACCTGCTCAATGCTGTTTGCTACGCTTAACAGCACATCCAGGTCATCACCAAACACTTTAATGCCCACATCCGAACGCACACCAGAAATCAGCTCGTTAAAACGCATCTGAATCGGCTGGGTAAACTCGTAGTTATTACCAGGCAGTTGTTCCAGTGCCTGTTCCATTTCAGCTACCAGCGCCGCTTTGGTTTTACGCGGATCCGGCCATTCGCTGCGCGGTTTTAAAATAACAAAGTTGTCTGCAACGTTCGGCGGCATCGGATCAGTTGCTACTTCCGGCGTACCAATTTTGGCAAAAACCTTATCAACTTCAGGAAATTGCTTAATCCGCTGCTCCAGTACTTCCTGCATTGCAACTGACTGCTCCAGGCCGGTGCCGGTTACCCGCATCGCATGCAAGGCAATATCGCCCTCATCCAGCTGTGGAATAAACTCTGAGCCAAGCGTAGTGGCCAGCCAGATGCAGCCGACAACCAACGCGCTGGCCAGCCCCACCACTAGCAGCCGGAGTTTAAGCACGGCGTGCAGTATCGGCCGGTAGACAGATTTAGCAGCTACTATTAGCGGGCTTTCCTGCTCTTTGATTTTACCGCTCATAAATACGGCAATAGCCGCTGGCACTATTGTCAGAGATAGCACCATTGCCGCCAGCAGCGCCATCACTACCGTTGCCGCCATAGGGTGAAACATTTTGCCTTCAACCCCGGTTAAAGCGAACACCGGAATATACACTACGGTAATAATGGCCACGCCGAATAAGCTGGGTTTAATCACCTCGGTGGTGGCTTCAAACACCACTTTTAAACGTTCGCGCAGTAGCAGCAAACCGCCGGTTTGATGTTGCGCCAGGCCTAAACGGCGAATGCAGTTTTCGACAATAATCACCGCACCATCGACAATCAGGCCAAAGTCGAGCGCACCTAAACTCATCAGGTTAGCGGATACGCCTTGCTGCACCATACCGGTAATGGTGGCCAGCATTGCCAGCGGGATTACGGCGGCGGTAATCAGTGCCGCACGGATATTACCCAGCAGCACAAACAGCACCACAATGACCAGTAATGCGCCTTCCAACAGATTTTTTTGCACAGTCGCAATGGTTTTATCGACCAAAGTCGTGCGGTCATACACGGCTTCTACTATCACACCTGCTGGCAAAGAGGTTTTTATAGCCTCCAGTTTGGCTGCCGCATCACGTGCTACTGCCCGGGAGTTCTCTCCCAGCAGCATCATCACCGTACCCATTACGGTTTCGTGGCCGTCACGGGTAGCGGCACCGGTACGTAACTCTTTGCCAAGCCCAACTTCTGCCACATCTTTTATCCGGATAGGTACTGAGCCATTTAACGCCACCACGACATTTTCAATACTACTGATAGTACTGAGCTGGCTGGGCGAACGTACCAGTAATTGCTGGCCATTACGCTCAATGTAACCTGCACCACGGTTAGTATTATTGCTAAGCAGTGCTTCTGACAGTTGCGGCAACGTAATACCCATTGCCAGCATTTTTGCCGGATCAGGCATCACGTGGTACTGTTTGTCATAACCACCGATGGTATTAACCTCAACCACACCGGGCACTTGCGCCAGTTGCGGTTTGATAATCCAGTCCTGTACTTCACGCAAATACATGGCATCAAGCGGTTTGCCATTTGCATCAGTAGCGCCGGGTTTAACATCGACGGTATAAACAAATATTTCACCCAGGCCAGTAGCAATGGGTCCCATTTGTGGTTCCAGTCCGGCAGGCAGTGCATTCTTGATACTGCCAAGCCGCTCATTAAGCAGGTTACGGGCAAAATAAATGTCGGTGCCTTCTTCAAACACCACTGTTACCTGTGACAGCCCGTAACGTGACAACGAACGGGTATATTTTAGTTTTGGCAAGCCATAAAGCGCCGTTTCCACCACAAAGGTAATCCGTTGCTCAGCCTCCAAAGGTGAATAGCCAGGCGCTTCGGTGTTAATTTGTACCTGTACGTTGGTAATATCAGGTACTGCATCGATAGGTAATCGCTGGTAACTCCACAGCCCGGCGCCAATCAGTAACAAGATCAGGCCCAGCATCAGATACCGTCGCTCAATTGAGAAACGAACGATAGCTTCAATCATGTTTATCTCCTTTTCATCTGCCTGAGCGAGCAAAGGTTACGCAAGGCAAGAACGGGCGAAGCAGCGCAGTTTACATGCGGTAAATGAGCATGCTGAGCCGGTTTTTAACGCTGCAGAACCAAAGCGCAGCCAGGCAAATTTTAGTGTTCGTGAGCTGCGCCGGCTTTTTCGATCTCAGCCTTAATCAGATAACTATTTACCACCACATACTCTTCAGCAGCATGCAGACCAGACAGCACTTCAGTAAAGCGCCCATCGGTGCGGCCTAGCTGCAGTGGTCGCGGTTCATAGCGGTTGCCTTCGCGCACAAACACCACCTGCTTACCTTCCAGATCCTGTAAGGCTTTGTTATCTATCACCAGAGAAACATCTATGATTTCAGCATCCACCAGCGCATTGACCCGCTCTCCGGCAGAAAAATGGCCGTTACTGTTATCCAGTGCAACCCGCGCCAATACATAAGGCTGGCCGGAGGCAGGCAAAATATGGCTTATCTGACTATCAACCCTGCCGCCGCGAGCTTCGATATGCACCGGCAGGCCGGTTTTTATCTCATCCAATGAGGCAGGAAACATTTTCAGCTCAGCCCACAATATGCTGCTGTCTGCCAGTGAAAATAACGTTTCACCAGCTGTGTATTCGCCCTGGCTGGCATACTGTTGCAACAACACTCCGGCTATCGGTGCCGTTACCGGATAAGTGCGCAGGCTGTCATTGGATTCAACCAACGCCAGCACCTCACCTTTTTTCACTGTGTCGCCAACTGCAGGCTTTATCTGGGTAATCATGCCAGGAAAACGGGCTCGCACCTGTGCCTGACGGTTAGGTGGGATTACAAGCTCACCGTATAACGGAATATGGCGTTCAATGGTGCCGGCACCTGCCGTCGCCACTTCAATCCCTACCCTTTTTGCCATGTCGGCATCAATCGTTGCGGCTTCATCGTGATCATCATCATGGTCGCTGCCATGATCGTGCCCGCTATCATCATGGGCATGAGCGCTGTTTGTTTGCGCCGTTTTCGGTTTTTCATCATGACTGTGGCCCGGCCCGGCCTGAGCAGGTGCAACAGCCATACCCTGAGCGATCAGTAATGCAAGGAATAACGCGGAATATTTCATTTGGAAGATCCTGATTCAGTAGTGATAAGCTGAGTGGGTGTCTTTATCGCCAGAGGTGATGCCGCAAGCGCAACACCGGCAAGCTGTTCAATCAGTACCTGATTGCTCAGTGCGGTACTGGCAGCATTAACCAACTCAAGCTGAGCGTCCTGTAGTGCCTGACGGGCAGAAATCCACTCTGCATAGCCATAACGGCCACGGCGGTATGCGTCTTCAGTTTGTTGTAGTGCCTGCTCCAGCACCGGCAGAATATCGCGCTGCATATCTTTCACAGCCATACTGCTGTAACGGTGAGTTTGCCAGGCCTGATACAAGCGGGCGCGTAAATCCAGCAAGGCAGTTTCTTTTTCAAACTGTTCCGCTTGAGACTCTGCCTGCGCCGCAGTTATCGCACCCTGATTACGCTGTTTACTAAACAAAGGCACTGACACGCCGGCAACCAAACCAAAATCCCGGCTTTCTTGTGAACGCATGGCTCCAATCTGCCAGCGTACATCACCCGCCGACTGACTTTGCGCCAGTGTCAGCTCAGCATCACGCAAGCGTTGCCGGGCTGCAAAGACCTCTACGGTGGGGGTTGCCAGCACTTGTTGATAAAGTGTTTGAAAGGAGGGGCTTTGCGCCAGCTGAAATAAATCACCACTAACCTGATTAAAATCGGCTTGTTCCGCCCCCCATAAACTGACCAGCGCCAACTTGCTGCTATCCAGCTCGGTTTGCAGTAAGCCATGCTGCAACTGTGCTTGCTTAAAGGCCACTTTAGCCCTTAGTTGCTCGGCCTTTGGTGCTGCACCACGCTGCACCCGCTGCGTCACCAGCATTAAAGCCTGCTCAGTCATACTGACGGTTTGTGCCGCCAGCGCCGTTTTTTGCTGCAATGTCAGCACAGTTACAAAACGCTGGGTCAGCTCGCCCAGTAAATCCAGGCTCGCGGCCTGGCGCTGCGCCAGCAATAATCCCTGATTTGCACTGGACACCGCCATCCGGGCCTGGCGCTTATCGCCAAGCTCAATAACGGAAGACAACGACACCGTAACTTCGAGGCTTTTAACACCCGACATATCACCAGTGCCAAAGGCATTATCGGCCTGCACGCCGAGTTCATAGCCTGGCGTTAGCTCTGCCAATTGCTGCTGACCCGCCGCTGCTTTTAAGCGCCAATCAAATACGTGTAATTGCGGATGTTGTTGTAACACCCGCTTTGCTGCCTGTTGCAGCGTTAACTCTGCTGTTGCAGGTTCAGCGGCATTTACTGTCAGGCTCAGCAGCACACTGCCAGCAGCCAATAAACCTAACGCTGCAAAGCGTTTGCAATTCATTTTTAAGAACATAGCAAAATCCTGTTATAGGTAATGTAAAAACCAAAAAAACAGAATCAGCTGATGGGTGGGCGGTAAATGCTTCGTTTAGGGGAAGAGGGTAGATAATTTAAGTAAGACACCAGCAATTCATTACCAATTACCGGCAAAGCCGGAGCTGGTTTAAACAAGCCAATATGTGCGGCATGGCAATGACTACAATGGTCGCAACCTGCATGAAGTGAGGCATCAGTTAATGATGATTGTTCTGCGGCTACAACCGTACTGGTGTCAGACCATGATATTTGATGATGAATATCATCAGCAGAATGTTCAACAGCGAAAGCGCTGGAAACTACGCATAACAATTGCACCACCAGCAGTAATGCCATCAACATTCTGCTTAGTGGTGTTTTAGTCAGTGCGTAGTTGCTTATCAAAATAATGACCGCCTTACTAATTTAACGAAGTTAGCTTTTAAGGTACGAGCGCAATACGCTAATAACCTGTTCTACATCCGCATCGCGCTGTAAAGGCTCCAGGTTATCGCCTGCCAGATGATCACGAATATGGTGTTCCAGTATCTCAGTCATTAGGCCATTAATAGCACCTCGCACCGCAGCAATTTGCTGTAGTACTTTACTACAATCACCTTCGGCCAGCAGCTGTTTTTCCAGCCCTTCAACCTGACCTTTAATCCGCCGTACCCGCGTCAGTAACTTGGGTTTATTGGTAATTGAATGAGTCATACCGTACTCCGTAACTATACTCCCCTATAGTATAGTCAGTTTTAATCTTTCTCAAGTCTGTAGCTATAAAAGCTGTCTCTTATTTTATGTTGTTTGTGGCAAAAAGAGCTCTGTTACAAAACGCCCGGTTATGTCTTGTGAAAAAATTAACTCTCCGCCGTGTAAGTTAACAATTTTGCGGGTAATCGATAATCCAAGGCCAGCTCCTGCAACATCCTGATGACCATAACTCCGGAAAAAGCGCTCTCCCAATCGGGCTAGCTCAAGCGTAATATCACCATTAATTGCATTACTCACACTTATCACTACAGCGTGCTGTTCTATACGCGCCTTGATACTGACCTCACTTTGAGCAGGTGCATACTTAGCCGCATTGTCCAGTAAATTACGCAATGCAGCATGAAATAATGCAGGATCGACACGAACCTGTAGCTGCTTTGGTATATCGACCACCCAAATTACGCGATCAATTAGCGGCAAATCAACCGACGCCAAAGCATCTTCTGTTAGCCTAAGAAGCTGAATTGCCTGATATTGCAGTACAATATTATGTTCCAGTTTTTCTGTTTCCATTAACTGCTTAACCAGGTGTGCCAGACGGCGTGTACTTTTTCCAATGGCTTGTATCGCTGTACGTTGCTCTTGGCTATCGGTCGCTTTTTCCAGATTATCGGTATGCACTTGTAAAACACTAAGCGGGGTTCTTAATTCATGAGATACATCCGCAATAAACATTTTCTCTTTTTTAAGATAAGCTTTTAACTCAGCCATAAGTTTATTTACCGCTTCTCTGAATGGCCTTAACTCTCGTGGTAACGGCATCTCAATAGGTTGTAATTCAGTAGGGTTGGTTTCTGCCAGCTTTTTCGATAATTCCCGTACCGGCTTCGTGCCCCATTCCACAGCCAGCCAGACAAGTAACATTATCGGCAATATCGCTACCCCCAGCGGTAACAACTGATTCAGTGTTAAATGCCAGCTTAACTCGTCCCGAACATCTTCCCGTTGCGCAGTAAAGATCCAGGCTTTTTCATCAGGCACATATAAGCTAAAGCCAATCCACAGGTATTGATTATGCCGGATCTCGTGAAAACCTGATTGTTTGGGCAACAATGGCGTTTTGCCGACATTACCGGAACGGATTAACAGTTGACCATTTTCATGCCAGACCTGAACTGCAATTTTGCTTTCGTACTTATGCCCCTCGGAATACCGTTCTTCTGCAGAAGTACGCTCTATGCCATCGTCCAGCAAAAATGGCATTTCAATGGCGTGATCACTATCTGCAGTCAGGGGAGTATTGGGCTCTACCAGTAAATGACGAACTAACCGTGCATACTGTGCCAGCTGAGCATCAAATAACTCGTCAATTTCATGATGAACATTAAACCATGTGTTCAGGCTGGTAATCAGTAACATTAACAGGATAACCGCATTAACACTGAGCAACAGCATCCGGCGAATACTGTTAATTTTCACGATGACTCACCAGCATATAACCGACTCCTCTGACCGTTTTTATCAGCGATGCTGTAGTTTTTTTACGGATATTATGAATATGCACCTCTATGGAGTTACTTTCTGTTTCGCCTGTCCAGCCCGAACTGAGTTCATCCAGATACTGTCTACTCAGAATTTTATCCGGATGTAACATAAACTCTTTCAGGATCAAAAACTCACGTGAAGTCAGTACTATATCCCGCCCCTGATAGCGGCAAAGATGCTGCTGCATATTCATTTCTACTTCCTGACAAGTCAGGATGTCCTGCTGTCGTTGCTGATAACGCCGCAGTAATACTCTTAAACGGGCTTCAATTTCTCTGCTATCGCAGGGTTTCAGCACATAATCATCAGCGCCGGCATTTAATGCCTCAACCTTGGTTTCAAGATGATCCCATGCCGTCAGCACCAGAATAGGTGTTGTAACCTTTTTAGCCCGTAAGGTTTTAATTACATGTAATGCCAACCCGTCTGGCAACCCCAGATCCAGAATAATCACATCAAACCCGCTACTGGTTGCTGCCACTATGGCTTGCGAACCGGTAATACAGTGTTCTGTCCGGTAATGCATACGTGATAATGCAGTAATTAACCCCTGCGCAAGCAGGCTATCATCTTCAACCAGTAACAATCTCATAAAGGCTTTTTCCAGCTAGCTTAGAGTAAAATACATAACCAGACGGCGGCACTGGCAACGAGCGTTATTAATACAGCTGCCGACCCAATATCTTTCGCTTTACCGCTTAGCTCGTGATATTCACTGCCAATGCGATCCACCACCACTTCAATGCCGGTATTTAATAGCTCCACGATCAGAATCAGTAATGCACTCAATAACAATAGCGCACGCTCGGCCGCAGATACATCAACCCACAAGGCTACAGGTAGCAATACCAGTAATAAGATAATTTCCTGCCGTATTGCCGCTTCTGATCTCCAGCTACTGGCCAGCCCTTGCCACGAATTGACTCCGGCCAACATGATCCGTTTAACCCCTTTAGCCTCTGATTTCATATACCCCCCTATGATTGGAGATAACAGTATAAAAGCACAGTCTTAAGAAAGTCTTAAGCATTGTTCGTTAGCCTTGCAGCCACTCTATCTGGCAGTACGGCGAGCCTCTATGACTAAAGTTTCTGCAGTAAAATTCCCGGTATTACGACAAATAACATGCGGTCCCTACACCTACTTACTACGTATGATTCTTATCGGGTTGATACTATTAAGTGCGGCCCGGCTTGGTCTGGTGCTATGGCTATATGACAGGGTAGCACCTACAGACCAATTGGGCATGATATTCCTGCAGGGGATTCGGGCCGACCTGATTCTACTTTGTATCTGGTCTGCAATACCCGTTCTGTTATCGCTGTGCTGGGCGCGTCCCGGATTACAGCACAGCTGGTTTCGTTTTAGCTATTGGTGGTGCCTGACGGGTTTAATCCTTATTGCATTTATCGAACTATCCACCCCCGCCTTTATTCAGCAATACGATATACGGCCAAACCGCTTGTACATTGAGTATCTGAAATACCCGAAAGAAGTTTTCTCTACCTTATGGCATGGCTTCCGATTGCCACTGGTGGCAGGAACCGTGTTAACTGTCGCAGCCGCTCTACTGCTGCACCGGGCGCTAAGGCTACCGAAGCACACATTGCAAGTATGGCCACTGCGCCAGCATTTACTACTGTGGCCCCTGGTGGTTTTTATGGTATTTGCCGGCATCCGTTCCACTACAGCACACCGCCCTGCTAACCCGGCGCTGTTTGCAATTACCTCTGATGCTATGGTGAATTCTCTCGTCATCAACTCGGGCTATTCGGTTTTATTTGCCTTGTATAACCTCAAACATGAAGCCCGTTCCAGCGAAATGTACGGTAAACTGCCAGAGACACAAATGCTGAATTTAAGCCTTAACTGGCCCTGGCTGCAGCAATATGATTTTAATAATGCAGAATACCCAACCTTACACTGGCAACAAGCCGTAAAACAGCGTAATAAACCGCTGAACATAGTAATAGTGTTGATGGAAAGCCAGGGCGCCACCTTTGTTGAATCACTCGGCGGCGCACCGGTCACTCCAGAGCTGGAACAGCTGAAACAGCAAGGCATCTGGTTTGACAATCTGTATGCTACCGGCACCCGCTCAGTACGCGGTATTGAAGCGGTTGTTGCCGGCTTTATGCCGACACCGGCCCAAAGCACGGTAAAGCTGTCAAACAGTCAGCAAGGTTTTACCACTCTGGCATCCATCTTAAAAAAACAGGGCTACCACACTCAGTTTATTTATGGTGGCGAAGCACACTTTGATAATATGCGTAGCTTTTTTACCGGCAATGGTTTTCAGGAGATTGTGGATTTACCTAAAATCAATAATCCGGTGCTGGTAGGTAGTTGGGGAGCCAGCGATGAAGACTTGTTCAGAACTGCACATCAGCAGTTATTGGCCCTGCATCAACAGCAGCAACCGTTTTTCAGCCTGATATTTTCCTCTAGCAATCATGAACCTTTCGAATTCCCGGACGGCCGGATTTCACTATACCAAGAGCCTAAAAATACGGCTTACAATGCAGTGAAATATGCAGACTGGTCAATGGGCCGCTTTTTTGAGCAAGCAATGAAAAGCCCTTATTGGCAGGATACGCTGTTTCTGGTGGTAGCAGATCATGATAACAGGGTCTATGGCAGTAACCTGATCCCGGTGGAAAAGTTTCGCATTCCAGGACTAATTCTGGGCGCAGACACTCAGCCTGAAATACTCACAACCTTAAGTAGTCAGATTGATCTGGCTCCCACTCTGCTTAGCATGGCTGGGATATCGTCCTGTCACCCGATGACGGGACGTGATCTGTTGCTGGACAGTACCAGTTCTGGGCGGGCTCTGATACAGTTTGACAATCTGTTTGCCCTGATGACAGAGGATAAACTTACTATTCTGAAACCCGATGGTAAGGCGGTTAGTGCCAACTATAATCGTGAACACCAGCAATTAACGCTCTCTGAAGAAGCGGTAAGTCCCTTGCAACAACAGCAGGCTTTAGCACAGGTACAACTTCCTTCTTACCTGTATCGTGAACGTAAATACAACGATGATATCCCTTGTGAAAGCCCTTAAAGGGCTTTCTGCTATAGGTAACAGCAATAGTTTGTTAAGGATCCACAGGAATTTAAGCATTTCTTAAGCACCGCCCCATAAGCTGCGTTGCATATCAGTAGATTATGGAAAGCTTATGTCAGACCTAACGCCCACCGCACATTTGCAAACAGTACCCCTGCCCCGGCAAACCATAGCATTTAACCATAGCTCGCCACTATGGCATCCGCTCTGGTTTGCTTTTGTCGGCGCTTTGGCAATGACCCTACTACTGAACACGCCCTTTTTCGATGCCATACAAGCCAGGGCAGCAGGCCAGTATTCATTACAACTCAGTCTTGTATCATTATTATTCTTACTGAATTTTCTGTTACTCACCTTGTTCAGCTTCCGGCCTGTACAAAAGCCGGTATTTTTATTGCTGTTTCTGCTGGGCTCAACCGCACTGTATTTTAATACCAGTTACGGTGTCGTCATTGATAAAAGTATGCTGCAAAATGCACTGGAAACCGATCCGGCTGAAGCACAAGGGTTGTTGTCTGGCGGGATGTTGTGGCAATTAACCAAGCTGATGCTGTTTCCATTGCTGGCGGTTACCGTTATCCGAACCAAAATAGTGCGCAACAAACGCTTTTTACTGCACTGGCTGGCGGCAATACTGCTGATTATACTAACGCTGTTCAGTATTGTTACAATCAATTACTCACAGTTAGCGCCTTTTTTTCGCAACTTCCGCGAAGTACGTTATCTGGCACTGCCCGTCAGCACCCTGTCAGCCACAGTATCGTTGGCCAATAACATCCGTAAAACGGCATTTCCGGTCAGTTTTAATCAGCTTGGTCTCGATGCCAAACAGCTACCTGCGGCAACGTCCTCGACAAAACCCAAGCTGATTGTTTTGGTGGTCGGAGAAACAGCCAGGGCCGATCACTTTGGGCTAAATGGTTATGTCAGAAATACCACCCCGCTGCTCAGTGCACTGCCTGTATATAGCTTTAAACAAGCGTCATCATGCGGTACGGCTACGGCTCACTCTTTACCTTGTATGTTTTCGGCTCTGTCGCGTACCGACTATATAGAAAGCACTGCCAAAAACAGCAGTAATGTTCTGGATATACTGCAACACGCCGGTGTTGAAGTGTCTTGGCTTGATAATAACTCAGGCTGCAAAGGCGTGTGCAACCGTGTACCGTCAGAGTTTTTATTTGAGCAACAAAATCACTCCAGCTGTGACAAAGGCCAGTGTCTGGACAGTGTACTCACCGAGCGGCTACCGGTTTACCTTAGCAAGGCTAATACCGCCACAAAAGACCGCCTGATCGTGCTTCATCAACTGGGCAGTCATGGCCCGGAGTATTACCGGCGCAGTGCAATAACCGACAAAGCTTTTGTGCCGGAATGTCAAAACAAGCAACTACCGTTGTGTTCACAGCAAGATGTGATCAATGCGTATGATAACAGCATTATTGCAACCGACCAGTTGCTGGCTACCGTTATCAAGCAGTTGTCAGCGGCCAAGGACTATCAAACCGCCATGCTATATGTTTCAGATCATGGGGAATCTCTGGGCGAAAATGGCATTTACCTGCATGGGCTACCGTACTGGATGGCTCCCACAGCTCAGACACATATACCACTGCTATGGTGGATGTCCGAAAACTACATCACAGGTCAAAAGGTAAACACCTCATGTATACAGCAGCAGACAGAACAGAAAGCCAGCCACGACAACCTTTTTCATACCCTGCTGGCAATATTTAACGTACAAACCACGATGCGAGAAACACAACTTGAATTGTTTAGCCAGTGCCAGAATGATCTATCAGCGTATAAATAAAATCTGCTCAGCAATTGATCCTGCTCAAAACAGCAACTACTATACTGGGGTATAGTATAAAGGTGAGATATAAGGAGCCGATATGAGCGATAAACATAAAGATCACTCTCATTCTGAGACAGAACCCCATTCACATGCCGGTTTTTTAGGCGCCAATACAGAGCTTTTGTTCGCACTTGCCAGTGGTTTTATGCTGGCGGCTGGTTTTATTATCGGTAAAGTGTCAGCAAGTACGCCTGCCTGGCTACCTTTTATCTGTTACCTTAGCGCCTATTTTTTCGGTGGCTTTTTTACCCTGCGTGAAGCCATTGAAAACCTTCGCCATAAACGTTTTGAAATTGACACCTTGATGCTGGTTGCGGCGGCTGGTGCGGCTGCTTTGGGTGCCTGGGCTGAAGGTGCCTTGTTATTGTTCTTGTTTAGTCTGGGACATGCGCTGGAACACTACGCCATGGGCAGAGCTAAACGGGCTATCGAAGCACTGGCGGAGCTGGCCCCTAAAACAGCGATGGTTCGCCGTAATGAGCAACTGCTGGAAATTCCGGTAGAAACATTGGAAGTGGGCGATATTGTGGTCGTTCGCCCCAACGAACGCCTGCCTGCAGACGGTTTTCTGATTAAAGGCACCAGCAGCATTAACCAGGCGCCGGTTACCGGGGAAAGTATTCCGGTTGATAAACACCCGGTTGATGATCCGGAGTTTGCCCGCAAGCGCCCGGATTCTATAGAAGCTGCCAGCAAAGTGTTCGCCGGAACCATAAATGGTGGCGGAGCCATTGAGATAGAAGTGACCAGCCGCTCCAGCGATTCCGCTCTGGCCCGTGCGGTCAAGATGGTGAGCGAAGCAGAGATACGCAAGTCCCCTACTCAACGCTTTACCGATAAATTCGAGCGTATTTTTGTGCCCGCCGTACTGGGACTGGTCGTGATATTGCTGTTTGCCTGGGTCGTTATTGACGAGCCTTTCCGCGATAGTTTTTACCGTGCCATGGCGGTACTGGTTGCCGCCAGCCCCTGTGCACTGGCCATTGCCACCCCCAGTGCCGTATTATCCGGTATTGCCAGAGCTGCCCGTGGCGGCGTATTAATTAAAGGCGGCGCACCATTGGAAGAGCTGGGCGCACTAACCGCCATGGCGTTTGATAAAACCGGCACGCTGACTGAAGGCCGCCCGCATATTACCGATATTGTTGTGGCACAAGGTGTATCAGAAGAAGAACTGCTGCGTGTAGCCGTTGCAGTAGAAGCACTGAGTGACCACCCGCTGGCCGCAGCAATCACCCGTGATGGCCGCAAACGGCTGGCCGGTAAAGAACCAGCCCAGGCAGAAAACCTGCAAAGCTATGCCGGTTTGGGAGTAAGTGCACAACTGGATGGAAAAACGGTCTGGATTGGCAAAGCCAAGATGTTTGGTAATGAAGAAACCGGTCAAGCTATCGCGCCACTAAACCCGCAGACAACAGAAGCCATCAATGATTTGCGCAACAGTGGCCGTACTGTTATGGCAATACGCCACGGAGAGCGCGATTTAGGCGCTATTGGCCTGATGGATACCCCCCGCCCTGCCGCTAAAGCTGCGTTAGCGACCTTACGGCAGCTGGGTATCTCAAGAATGATTATGATCTCCGGTGATAACCAGCAGGTTGCAGAAGCTGTGGCAAAAGAAGTTGGCCTGGATGAAGCCTGGGGCGATTTAATGCCACAGGATAAAGTCACTGCTATCCGTAAATTACGCGAAACAACCCAGGTTGCGATGGTGGGTGATGGTGTTAATGATGCACCGGCTATGGCGAATGCCAGTGTCGGCATTGCCATGGGCGCAGCCGGCTCTGATGTTGCACTGGAAACCGCAGATGTTGCCCTGATGGCAGACGACCTGCGCCATCTGCCTTTTGCGGTAGATTTAAGCCGTCGTACCCGCCGCATTATTCTGCAGAATGTATTTGTCAGCCTTGGTATCGTAGCATTACTGGTGCCAGCAACCATAATGGGGCTGGGCATCGGTGCTGCGGTGGCTGTACATGAAGGTTCAACACTGATTGTGGTATTTAACGCCCTGCGTCTGCTGGCTTATACTCCAGCCAAAAACATAGCGCCAGAAGCATAAATATCATCCCCAAAAAATAATTACAGGCGGCATAATAACGGTAATCATACCAAACGGGCAGTTACTGCCCGTTCTGTACAAGTTGGCACACAACAAGCAGCATTAATATTTTGCCATGGCAGCGCTATATTTTTGGGTGCCGCCATTGCGAAAATAGCAGCAGCCCCCCAAATCTGGGTTTGTATTTGTTTTATTACCCCGGAGGACAGACTATGTTTTACGATATTACCGTAGTGCAATTTAGCAAAATGCTGCAAAATTTAAGCGCCATCCTTAACAAAGGCGCCAGTTTTGCCGAAACAAAAAAAGTGGATGTTGCCGTTTTACTGAATGCGCGTTTAGCACCGGATCAGTTTCATCTTATCCGCCAGGTGCAAATTGCCTGCGACACAGCCAAATTAGGCGTAGCACGCC
>NZ_JBOTRC010000020.1:0-17178 GCF_050936095.1 Rheinheimera sp. WS51 | reverse complement strand
TATAAAATAAGCCTTAAGCCTCCCTCAGAGAGTTAATATCTGCGGATATTGAAGTCAAATTATAGTAATAACTCTAATTCAAACGCTTGTTTGAAAACAGTCCATGTGCCATGATTAAAATATACTATTCTTAATAGGAACTTTAACTATGAGCCAATATAAAGCCCCGATAGATGATATTTGTTTTAACTTATTTGATGTATGGCAATTAAATAGTTATTGGCAAGGTCAAAACCAATTAAAAGACCAGCTAGATACAGAAACTGCTAAAGCGATAGTTGAAGAAGCAGCAAAAATTTGTGAGCAAGAGATCGCGCCTTTTTCAACCCAAGCGGATCAACAAGGTATTAAATTACAAGATGGTAAAGTTAGAGTACCTGAACACTACCATGGAGCATATAAAAGTCTATGCGAAGGTGGTTGGACAGGGCTTAGTGGTGATCCCGCTTATGGTGGGATGGGCATGCCTAAAGCATTATCTATGATGGTTGATGAAATGCTTTGTAGCGCTGATGTCGCATTTTCATTATATCCTGGCCTGACTGCAGGTGCCTGCGTTGCTTTGCTTCAACACGCTAATGATGAAATTAAATCTGATTATTTACCTAATTTATACAGTGGCAACTGGTCTGCCACTATGTGTTTAACAGAATCACACGCCGGTACAGATTTGGGCATTATGCGCACTACCGCTAAGCCTAATACAAATGGAAGTTATCAGATTACTGGCAGTAAAATCTTTATTACCGCCGGCGAGCATGATTTAACTGAAAACATTATCCATCTCGTTTTAGCTAAGTTGCCAAACGCACCTGCCGGTAGTCGCGGAATTTCATTATTTTTAGTGCCTAAATTTCTGCCCGATCAAGCCAATAACTTCAGGGTACGTAATGGGGTTACGGTTGGTTCGATAGAGCATAAGATGGGAATTAACGGTTCGGCAACCTGTGTTTTGAACTTTGATAATGCCACCGGCTACTTAATTGGCCAGCCAAATCGAGGCTTGTCCTGTATGTTTACGATGATGAACTATGAGCGGCTATCAATGGGAAGTCAAGGCTTAGGCGTTGCTGAGCGTGCGTATCAAAATGCCTTAGCTTATGCCAAAGACCGGCTACAAGGGAGGGATACAGAAACAGATGCAACTAAGGCAGAACCAATTATAGTCCATCCTGATGTTCGAAGAATGTTATTAGACATTAAATCAATGAATGAAGCGGGTAGAAGTTTTGCAACATGGGTGGCCTCGTTGTTAGATAAAGCAAAATATGATCAATGCGAAAATTCAGCCAGTATAGCCAACTTATTAACACCTATTACTAAAGCTTTTATGACTGATCAGGGATTTAGTGCAGCTGTTACTGCACAGCAAATATTTGGCGGTCATGGTTATATTAAAGAATGGGGCATGGAGCAACTAGTTAGAGATGTGCGTATTGCTCAAATATATGAAGGGACCAACGGCATTCAAGCATTAGATTTTATGCAAAGAAAAGTTGTTGCAGATAAAGGCAAAGTATTAAAGTCATTACTGTTAAAAATTAAAGATGAAATGTCGGCAAATCCACTAGGTGAAACTCAGAATTTAATTGCTTATATAGATAAATGCAGTGACATTATTGATCTCATCATTTCGGCAGACACGCGTATTCAAAATGCCAATGCCAATGATTTTTTACAACTAATATCATACATACTATATGGTTATATGTGGTATAAAAACATCGCCGCGTTAAATGAGACTAATCATGGTGAAAATTTTATAATATCGAAGAAAACAACAGCAGAGTATTATATGCGCCGGATTTTACCAAAAGCGTCCGGCCTTATAGCGGTTATTCAACAAACACCATCTATGATGGATACCCTAGACACTGACCAATTTTAAGTGATAAACATTTATGAAAATATGGCTAATCTTTATAGCTGCTATTACGTTCGCATCATCAGCTTCAGCAGCTGATGCATTAGAAAAGCGATTAAAGGCTGAGGAATGGAGCGCCTATCAACCCTTCACCTTACTGCCACATAATAATAACTATTTGATGCCGTTTACCTATGTTGATGGAATAAGATCAAATATAAGTCAAGACGGAGTGGTGGCACCTGCGGACAATATTGAGGCTAAATTTCAATTAAGCATCAAAACGCCTTTATGGACTAAAATTTATAAAGACCAAGGCTATCTATTTTTTGCATTTACTCAGCAAGCGTATTGGCAAGCCTATAATGATGAAGTGTCTTCACCTTTTCGTGAAACAAATTACGAACCCGAGCTAATTTTAACCTTACCTCATTATGCTAATGTTAATGAGGCGGCAAGCCGGATTATTAGCTTAAGCCTATCGCATCAATCTAATGGCCGCTCAGGAATTGAATCGCGCAGCTGGAATAGGCTAAAGCTAAGTTGGGTGACTTCAATAGGTAATGTATTTGTTAACTTTGAGCCATGGTATCGTTTCAACGAACGCAGAAAAACCTCTGTAGATGATCCTAAAGGGGATGATAACCCAGATATAAGAGAATATATGGGATGGTTTGAATTATCTGCAGCTTATAAGCAAGACGATGCAACTTGGCGTATGATGGTCAGACACAACCTTAGAGCTGAAGGGCGAGGCGCGGTTAAATTATCATACTCAATACCTTTTAATGATCATATTAGGTTTTATGCCGAAGGCTTCACGGGTTATGGTGAAAGTTTAATTGACTATAATCGCTCGGTAACTCGATTTGGTATCGGCTTTGAGTTAAACGATATTTTATAGCTTAAATTGTAGTCAGGTCTTGCGTTATTTATTTAACGCAGTATAATGCGCGGCCAGTCTAGTTTTATTGACTGGCGCGAAAGACAGCTTAAAGCTTGTTTTTTGCCAACAGTGCTCCCGATTGGGGAGCAAATGTTACTTTGGTGCATGGGCATCTTCCTTATATGGGAGGTATGCTTGTGTTTATTTTTGCTCTTTTTGCTCTTTGAGGCTTTGATTTATGAGTAATCAAAGGATTCGCATCCGTCTGAAAGCGTTCGATCACCGTTTGATCGATCAGTCAACCATGGAAATCGTTGACACAGCTAAGCGTACGGGCGCACAGGTACGTGGTCCTATCCCACTTCCTACTCGCCAGGAACGTTTCACTGTATTGATTTCTCCTCACGTAAATAAAGATGCACGTGATCAGTACGAAATCCGTACCCACAAGCGTCTAATCGACATTGTTGAGCCAACAGAAAAAACTGTTGATGCTTTAATGCGCTTAGATTTGCCTGCTGGTGTTGACGTTCAAATCAGCCTGGGCTAATCAGACAGGTTTATAGAGAGGTTTAGGATATGGCTATCGGTCTAGTCGGTCGTAAAGTGGGAATGACTCGCATCTTCACTGAAGACGGCGTTTCAATTCCAGTAACCGTAATCGAAGCGACACCAAACCGCGTTACTGCTGTTAAAACAGCAGAAACTGACGGTTACAGCGCACTGCAAGTGACTGCTGGTTCTGTTAAGGCAAGCCGCCTGAACAAACCAGACGCAGGTCAATTTGCTAAAGCTGGTGTGGACGCTGGTCGTGGTCTGTGGGAATTCCGCCTAACAGATAACGAAGGTGCTGACATTGCAGTTGGCAACGAAATTACAGTTGAAATTTTCGCTGAAGCGAAAAAAGTTGATGTGTCTGGCACATCAAAAGGTAAAGGATTCCAAGGTGTTGTAAAACGTTGGAACTTCAGTACCCAGGATGCTACGCACGGTAACTCTTTATCACATCGTGCACCAGGTTCTATTGGTCAAAACCAATCACCAGGTAAAGTATTTAAAGGTAAAAAAATGGCTGGCCACATGGGCGCTGAACGGGTAACTGTACAGTCGCTAGAAGTGGTTCGTGTTGATGCAGAACGTAACATCTTGTTAGTAAAAGGCGCAGTGCCTGGTGCTATCGGTGGTGACGTTATTGTTAAACCAGCTGTAAAAAGCTAACGTCTGAGGAGATAAGTGATGGAATTAGCATTACGAGACGCTCAAGGCGTTCTTGAAGTTTCTGAAGCTACCTTTGGACGTGAGTTTAATGAAGCTTTAGTACACCAGGTCGTTGTTGCTTATGCAGCCGGTGCTCGTCAGGGTACTCGCGCACAGTTAACACGCTCTGAAGTACGTGGTGGCGGCAAGAAGCCATGGCGTCAAAAAGGTACTGGCCGCGCGCGTGCTGGTACAATCCGCAGCCCAATCTGGCGCGGAGGCGGTGTAACATTTGCGGCTAAGCCACAAGATCACAGCCAAAAAGTAAATCGTAAAATGTATCGTGGTGCGATTCAAAGCATCTTGTCTGAATTAGTGCGTCAAGAGCGTTTAATCGTGGTGGAGAATTTCGCCGTTGAAACGCCAAAAACCAAAGAATTAACTGCAAAGTTAAAATCTATGGAATTAAAAGACGTATTAATCGTGACTAACGAAGTTGATGAGAACCTGTTCTTATCAGCACGCAACCTGTACAAGGTAGACGTGCGTGACGTACACGGTATCGACCCGGTCAGCTTAATCGCCTTCGACAAAGTGGTAATGACTGCAGCTGCAGTTAAACAACTTGAGGAGCTGTTAGCATGATTCGCGAAGAACGTTTACTGAAAGTTATTCTAGCGCCACATGTATCTGAAAAGAGCACTGTGTCAGCTGAAAAACACAATACAGTCGTTTTCAAAGTAGCCACTACTGCGACTAAAGCTGATGTTAAAGCAGCAGTTGAAAAACTGTTCGAAACTGAAGTAGTTGGTGTACGTACTGTTAATGTTAAGGGTAAAGCCAAGCGCACTGGTGCGCGTATGGGCAAACGTAGCGATTGGAAAAAAGCTTACGTTACTCTTAAAGAAGGCAGCGAAATCGATTTCGTTGGCGGCGCTGAGTAAGAAGAGGAGTTAGGAAATGGCACTTATGAAGTGTAAACCTACGTCACCAGGTCGTCGCCACGTTGTTAAAGTGGTTACTCCTGACCTTCACAAAGGCAAGCCTTATGCGCCTTTGTTAGAAAAGTTAGTGAAAACTGGTGGTCGTAACAATAATGGCCGTATCACTACCCGTCATATCGGTGGTGGTCATAAGCAACATTATCGTTTAGTCGACTTTAAACGTAACAAAGATGGCATTCCAGCCAAAGTTGAACGTTTAGAATACGATCCTAACCGCACTGCAAATATTGCATTAATGTTATATGCAGACGGCGAGCGTCGTTATATCCTTGCACCTAAGGGCTTGAAAGCAGGTGATACTCTGCATTCAGGTATTGATGCGCCAATCAAAGCAGGTAATGCTTTGCCATTGCGTAACATTCCAGTAGGTCAGGTTGTTCACAACATCGAAATGAAGCCTGGTAAAGGTGGTCAAATCGCTCGTTCAGCTGGTGCTTTTGCTCAGATCTTAGCGCGTGAAGGCCAGTACGTTACTCTGCGTTTACGCAGCGGTGAGGTACGTAAAGTATTATCAGATTGCCGTGCTACTATCGGTGAAATTGGTAACGCTGAACACATGCTTCGTCAATACGGTAAAGCAGGCGCAATGCGCTGGCGTGGTATTCGTCCTACCGTACGTGGTGTTGTAATGAACCCAGTGGACCACCCACACGGTGGTGGTGAAGGTAGAACATCTGGTGGTCGTCATCCAGTATCCCCTTGGGGCGTACCGACGAAAGGCTACAAGACTCGTTCAAACAAGCGTACTGATAAACTTATCGTACGTCGTCGTGATAAATAATTTGTGAGGAATTGCCATGCCACGTTCTCTCAAGAAAGGTCCATTTATTGACCTTCACTTGCTGAAGAAGGTAGAGAAAGCGTTGGAAAGCGGAGACAAGAAGCCTATTAAGACTTGGAGCCGTCGTTCAATGATCATACCTGATATGATCGGTTTGACCATCGCTGTCCATAATGGTCGTCAACATGTACCAGTGTTTGTCTCAGAAGAGATGGTTGGTCACAAGCTAGGTGAATTTGCACCTACTCGTACTTACCGCGGTCATGCAGCCGACAAAAAGGCCAAGAAGCGCTAAGGGGTAAATGATGCAAGCATTAGCTAAACACAAATTTGCCCGTTCTTCTGCTCAAAAAGCTCGTTTGGTTGCTGACCAAGTGCGCGGATTGCCAGTAGATAAGGCGTTGAATATATTAACTTACAGCCCGAAAAAAGCTGCTGAGTTAGTTAAAAAGGTACTTTTATCAGCCATTGCTAACGCCGAGCACAACGAAGGCGCGGATATTGATACGTTAAAAGTGAAGACCATCTTTGTAGATGAGGCTCCTTCAATGAAACGTATCATGCCACGTGCTAAAGGTCGTGCTGATCGTATCGTTAAGCGTAATAGCCACATTACAGTGGTTGTAGCTGATAACTAGGAGATAGAAATGGGACAGAAAGTACATCCTAATGGTATTCGCCTAGGTATCACTAAGCCATGGAGCTCAACCTGGTTCGCGAGTACGAAAGATTTTCCGGATTTCTTAAACGGTGACTTTAAAGTTCGTCAATATTTGACTAAAGAACTTAAAGCAGCGTCAGTTAGCCGGATCGATATAGAGCGTCCAGCTAAGAGCATTCGTGTGACTATTCACACAGCTCGTCCAGGCGTGATTATCGGTAAAAAAGGTGAAGATGTTGAAAAGATCCGTAAGCAAGTAGCAGCAATTGCTGGTGTACCTGCACAGATCAACATCTCAGAAATTCGTAAACCTGAGCTTGATGCTAAGTTAGTTGCAGATTCAATCTGTAGCCAATTAGAGCGTCGTGTAATGTTCCGTCGTGCTATGAAGCGCGCGGTTCAAAACGCCATGCGTATTGGTGCTAAAGGTATTAAAGTTGAAGTTAGCGGCCGTTTAGGTGGCGCAGAAATCGCACGTACTGAATGGTACCGCGAAGGCCGAGTGCCACTGCACACGTTACGTGCTGATATCGACTACAATACTTCAGAAGCACTAACTACTTACGGTATCATTGGTGTTAAAGTTTGGATATTCAAAGGCGAGATCTTAGGAGCTCTACCATTGAATGCAAACGCTAACAACGCCAACAATAATAACCAACCTAAAGCGCCGAGAAAACCGGCACGTAAGGCTAAGTAGGGGTATTGAGCGATGTTGCAACCAAAACGTACAAAATTTCGTAAAGTGCACAAAGGTCGTAACCGTGGCTTGTCCCTGGTTGGCGATAAAGTATCTTTCGGTACTTATGCATTGAAATCTGTAGAACGTGGTCAAATGACTTCACGTCAAATAGAAGCTGCTAGACGTGCTATGACACGTGCTGTGAAGCGTGTTGGTAAAATCTGGATCCGTGTGTTCCCAGACAAGCCAATCACTTCTAAGCCGTTAGAAGTACGTATGGGTAGTGGTAAAGGTGCTGTTGATCACTGGGTATGTCAGATTAAACCTGGCAAAGTCCTGTATGAAATGGACGGTGTGTCTGAAGAATTAGCACGTCATGCATTTACATTAGCAGCGGCAAAGCTACCATTTAAGACAACCTTTGTAACGCGGACGGTAATGTGATGAAAGCCAGCGAATTAAAAAACAAAAGTGTTGAAGAGTTAAATGCTGAACTATTAAGCCTTTTACGTGAGCAGTTCAACCTGCGCATGCAATTAGCTACCGGTCAGCAAGCTCAAACGCATTTAATTAAGCAGGTGCGTCGCAGTATCGCGCGCGTTAAGACTATCTTAACCCAGAAGGCAGGTGCGTAATGACAGAAAAAAATATTCGTACACTGCAAGGTAAAGTAATCAGCGACAAGATGGACAAGTCTATTGTTGTTGCGATTGAGCGTTCAGTGAAGCACCCAATTTATGGGAAATTCATGAAGCGTACTACCAAGCTGCACGTACATGATGAAACAAATCAATGTAAAGAAGGGGACGTAGTTACAATTCGTGAATGCCGTCCACTTTCTAAGACTAAGTCTTGGACATTAGTTGAAGTAGTCGTAACAGCATCTTAAGTAATTAAGATATTAAAAACGGCTCCATGCGGGGCCGTTTTTTATTTTTAAGCTACCTTTTTGTAAAGAGTGCTGTTATAATCACGCGCCCTCTTTGTAAGAAGGGTAGTTTTTAACAAAAGCGTAACTCGAAAGGGTTATTTAGTATAATAGCGGAGCACTAAGATGATCCAGATGCAATCTATGCTGGAAGTCGCAGACAACAGCGGCGCGCGCAGCGTAATGTGTATTAAGGTCTTAGGTGGTTCACATCGCCGTTATGCTGCAATTGGTGACGTCATCAAAATTACTGTTAAGGAAGCAATTCCTCGCGGTAAAGTTAAAAAAGGTGATGTACTAAATGCAGTGGTGGTGCGTACACGCAAAGGCGTACGCCGTCAAGACGGTTCTTTAATCCGTTTTGATCGCAATGCAGCAGTGTTGTTAAACAGCAAGCTGGAACCGATCGGCACACGTATTTTCGGGCCAGTTACTCGCGAACTTCGTGGCGACAAGTTTATGAAGATCGTGTCTTTGGCACCAGAAGTACTGTAAGGAGTCACCATGGCTAGTAAAATCCGTCGTGATGATGAGGTTATTGTTCTTACTGGTAAGGACAAGGGTAAGCGCGGTAAAGTTACTAAAGTATTGGTAGCTGAACAACGTGTTTATGTTTCCGGCGTTAACTTGGTTAAAAAACATCAGAAGCCTGTACCGGCTCTGAATCAACCAGGTGGTATCGTTGAGAAAGAAGCCTCGATTCATGTTTCAAACGTAGCGATCTTTAACTCTAAAACGAGTAAAGCAGATCGTGTAGGTTTCCGCCTTGAAGACGGCAAAAAAGTCCGTTTCTTTAAGTCGAATAACGAAGTAATTTAATTGCTATTGGAGTAATACGATGGCGAAACTGCATGAAATTTATAAAGACACCGTAGTCCCAGAACTGTTTAAACAGTTTGGCTACACTAGCGTCATGCAAGTCCCTCGGATCGAAAAAATCACACTTAATATGGGTGTGGGTGAAGCAGTTGCTGATAAAAAAATCCTTGAAAACGCTGTAGCTGATTTAACAGCTATCTCTGGCCAAAAGCCATTAGTGACCAAGGCACGTAAATCAGTAGCTGGTTTTAAAATCCGTGAAGGCTACCCTATTGGCGCAAAAGTGACCCTGCGTGGCGAACGTATGTGGGAATTCTTAGAACGTTTAGTTTCTATCGCAATTCCACGTATTCGCGACTTCCGTGGTGTAAATCCTAAGTCATTTGATGGCCGTGGTAACTACAGTATGGGTGTACGCGAGCAAATCATTTTCCCAGAAATCGACTATGACAAAGTAGATGCAGTACGTGGTTTAGATATCACTATTACAACTACAGCGCGTACCGATGATGAAGGACGTGCTTTACTTGCCGCGTTTAACTTCCCATTCAAGAAATAAGGTGTAGGGTCATGGCAAAACAATCAATGAAAGCACGTGAAGCAAAACGTGCACAACTGGTAGCCAAGTTCGCTGCAAAGCGTTTTGAACTTAAAGATAAAATTGCTAATCCAGCGACTTCTGATGAAGACCGTTGGTCTGCAGTACTTAAGTTACAAACGCTGCCGCGTGATTCAAGCCCTTCACGCCAACGTAATCGTTGTCGTGTAACAGGTCGTCCACACGGGTATCTTCGTAAATTCGGCATGAGCCGGATCAAGATCCGTGAAGCGGCGATGCGCGGTCAAATTCCTGGCCTTCGTAAGGCTAGCTGGTAAGAATCACGGGAGTAACGAGCTATGAGTATGCAAGATCCAGTAGCAGATATGTTTACTCGCATCCGTAACGGCCAATCGGCTAATAAAGTTGCGGTTAAGATGCCATCTTCTAAGTTGAAGGTGTCTATTGCGAAAGTATTAAAAGACGAAGGTTACATCGCCGATTATGCTGTATCTGGTGAAGTTAAACCAGAATTGGAAATTACTTTAAAGTATTTCCAAGGCAAATCAGTAATTGAAACTATCGATCGTGTTAGTCGTCCAAGCTTACGTATCTATAAGAAACGTGGCGAATTACCAAAAGTAATGGGTGGTTTAGGTGTAGCAATTGTATCTACTTCTAAAGGACTAATGACTGACCGTGCAGCGCGCAAGGTTGGAATCGGTGGCGAAATTATCGGCTACGTAGCGTAACGGAGGTAGTAATCTATGTCTCGTATTGCTAAGGCCCCAGTCACTATCCCAGCCGGCGTAACTTTTACGCAAAACGGTCAAGAAGTGTCTGTTAAGGGCAAAAACGGCGAGTTAGCATTAAATGTTAACCCTGCAGTTGAAATTGTCGTAGAAGATGGTGTATTACGCACTGTACCTCGCGAAGGTTTCGTAGACGCTTATGCGCAAGCGGGTACTGCCCGTTCATTAATCAACAACCTTATTATAGGTGTTAACGAAGGTTTCACTCAGAAACTTGAGTTAAATGGTGTTGGTTACCGTGCAAAAGCAGATGGCAAAGTTTTAAATCTGAGCCTTGGTTTTTCTCACCCAGTCGTGTACGAGATTCCAGAAGGAATCACCATCGACACGCCTAGCCAAACAGAAGTTATGGTTAAAGGTGCAGACAAACAGTTAGTAGGTCAGGTTGCCGCAAACATCCGGGCATACCGTAAGCCAGAGCCTTATAAAGGCAAAGGTGTACGCTATGCAAATGAAAACGTGCGTCGTAAAGAAGCGAAGAAAAAGTAAGGTAGGACGATGGATAAGAAACTTGCTCGTCTGCGTCGTGCCAAACGCACTCGCAGAAATATTATCGAACAAGGTGCGAATCGCTTGGTTGTACACCGTACACCACGTCACATCTATGCTCAGCTTATCGCGCCAAATGCTGAAGTGATTGCTACTGCTTCTACTGTAGAAACAGCAATCCAAGAGTCACTGAAGTACACTGGTAACGTTGATGCTGCTAAAGCTGTAGGTAAAGCGATTGCCGAACGTGCAGTAGCCAAAGGCGTTACTGCTTGTGCTTTTGACCGCAGTGGTTTTCAGTATCATGGTCGCGTACAAGCTTTAGCTGACGCGGCTCGTGAAGCCGGTCTTCAGTTCTAGGAGTAGCTCATGGCTAACGAAGAAGCTAAACAACAATCTGATTTACAAGAAAAGCTTGTTGCAGTAAACCGCGTGTCTAAAGTTGTTAAAGGTGGTCGGATTTTCTCATTCACCGCTTTAACCGTGGTTGGTGACGGTAATGGTCGCGTTGGTTTTGGTTATGGTAAAGCACGTGAAGTTCCAGCTGCTATTCAAAAAGCAATGGAAAAAGCACGTCGCAACATGACCCAGGTAGAGTTAAATGGTACCACTTTGCATCACCCAGTTAAGGGTGTGCACTCTGGTTCGAATGTATACATGCAGCCAGCTGCTGAAGGTACAGGCTTAATCGCCGGTGGTGCAATGCGCGCCGTACTTGAAGTTGCCGGTGTTCATCACATTCTTTCTAAGTGTTACGGCTCTACTAACCCAATCAACGTAGTTCGCGCTACTATCAATGCGTTGGCGTCTGTTAAGTCGCCTTCACAAGTAGCAGCTAAACGCGGTCTGCGCGTTGATGACATATTGGGGTAATCTGCCATGGCTAAGAAAACAATTAAAGTAACCCAACTGAAGTCTAGCATCGGTCGTTTACCGAAGCACAAGGCTTCATTAAAAGGGTTAGGCTTACGCCGCATCGGTCATACTGTCGAACTTGAAGATACACCTTCAGTTCGCGGTATGGTAAATGCCGTGTATTACATGGTTAAAGTGGAGGAGTAACAGATGCTATTAAATACTATTGCTCCGGCCCCTGGTGCAAAAAAAGATAAACGCCGTGTTGGCCGTGGTATCGGTTCAGGCTTAGGTAAAACTGCGGGTCGTGGTCACAAAGGTTTGAAATCACGTTCTGGTGGTAAAGTGCGTCCAGGTTTCGAAGGCGGTCAAATGCCATTGAAGCAACGCTTACCTAAGTTCGGTTTCACATCTCAGAAGTCTTTAGTGACTGCTGAGGTTCGCTTGCACGAACTTGCCGCTGTGAAAGGTGATGTTGCCGATTTAGCTAGTCTAATGGAAGCTAACATTATTTCTCGCAACGTGAAGTTTGCTAAAGTTGTACTTTCTGGTGAGATTTCTCGTCCAGTAACCGTAAAAGGTTTAAGTGCTACTAAAGGCGCGCGTGCAGCTATCGAAGCCGCTGGCGGTAAAGTCGAAGAATAATAAGGATAGTACGCGATGGCAAAACCAGGTTCGGACTCAAAAAGTGCAAAAGGCGGTTTCAGCGAATTAAAAGCTCGCCTGTTATTTGTACTTATAGCTATAGTCGTATTTCGACTAGGCTCCTTTGTGCCAATTCCTGGAATTGACGCCGCCGTGCTGGCCCAGTTATTCGAGCAGCAAAAAGGTACCATCGTTGAAATGTTTAACATGTTCAGCGGTGGTGCTCTTGAACGTGCATCTGTATTTGCGTTGGGTATTATGCCCTACATCTCAGCTTCAATTATCGTGCAACTGTTATCGGTGGTACATCCTGCGTTAGCAGAGCTGAAAAAAGAAGGTGAGGCTGGAAAGCGTAAAATTAATCAAATGACACGTTACGGTACCTTAGCACTTGCTACCTTACAGGCAATTGGTATAGCCACTGGCTTGCCGAATATGATGCCAGGGTTAGTAATTAATCCAGGCTTTGCATTTTATTTCACAGCAGTAATTAGTTTAGTTACTGGAACCATGTTTTTAATGTGGTTAGGTGAACAAATTACAGAGCGCGGCATTGGTAATGGTATCTCATTGCTAATCTTTACCGGTATTGTTGCGGGCTTCCCGTCGGCCATTGGTCAGACGATAGAGCAGGCACGTCAGGGCGATTTGCACTTCTTATTGTTGGTAGCAATCGGTGTTATTGTAGTTGCGATTACGTGGTTTGTGGTGTTCTTTGAGCGCGGTCAACGTCGTATCGTAGTTAATTACGCAAAACGTCAGCAAGGCCGTCAGGTATTTGCTGCTCAAAGTAGCCATTTACCATTAAAGGTCAATATGGCAGGCGTAATACCTCCGATTTTTGCATCCAGCATTATTCTGTTCCCTGGTACCATAGCCAGTTGGTTTGGTTCTGGTGAAGGCATGCTGGCTAATTTCTTACAGGAATTAGCACTAACATTATCTCCGGGACAACCGTTGTATATGATGTTATACTCAGCGGCCATTATTTTCTTCTGTTTCTTCTATACTGCGTTGGTATTTAATCCACGTGATACAGCAGATAACTTAAAGAAATCTGGCGCTTTCATCCCAGGTATTCGTCCGGGTGAGCAGACTTCAAAATATATTGATAAAGTAATGACACGATTAACCCTAGCGGGTGCCTTGTATATTACCTTTATCTGTTTAGTACCTGAATTTATGATGGTGGCATGGGACGTTCAGTTCTACTTTGGCGGGACATCTTTATTGATTATCGTTGTTGTTATCATGGATTTTATGGCACAGGTTCAGACTCACTTGATGTCTCATCAATATGATTCTGTCCTTAAAAAGGCAAATCTTAAAGGCTATGGCCGTTAAGATACTTTCGGAGTTTAAGTTATGAAAGTAAGAGCTTCCGTTAAGAAGATCTGCCGTAACTGCAAAGTGATTAAACGTAATAGCGTTGTTCGCGTAATTTGCAGTGAGCCGAAGCATAAACAACGCCAAGGCTAATAGCAGAAAATAATAAAACGGGCTGAACTGAAAAGTTTAGCCCGGTTATTGTTTGCAATATAAGCGCAATTTGAGTATCCTTACGGGCTTTTCAAATTGGCACCTTTTAATTTCATTATAGGAGAACGTTAGTGGCCCGTATCGCTGGCATTAACATCCCCGATAATAAGCATGCTGTCATCTCTTTGACATATGTTTATGGTATCGGCAAGACTCGCTCAAAAGCTATTTTAGCTGCAGTGGGTATCGAAGAAAGCATGAAAATTGCTGCGTTAACAGACGCGCAATTAGATACGCTTCGTGACGAAGTTGCTAAGTACACCGTTGAAGGTGACTTGCGCCGTGAAACTACGTTAAATATTAAACGTTTAATGGACTTAGGTTGCTACCGTGGTTTACGCCACCGTCGTAGTTTACCTGTTCGTGGTCAGCGCACTAAAACGAATGCGCGTACCCGTAAAGGTCCACGCAAAGCGATTAGGAAATAGGACGGAGTATAAGACATGGCAAAAGCACCAGTTCGTACTCGTAAACGGGTAAAAAAGCAAATTTCTGACGGTATGGCTCATATCCATGCTTCTTTTAACAACACCATCGTGACGATTACTGATCGTCAGGGTAATGCATTATGCTGGGCAACAGCAGGTGGTTCAGGTTTCCGTGGTTCACGTAAATCTACGCCTTTCGCTGCTCAGGTTGCTGCAGAACGCGCAGGTACTGCCGCGTTAGAATATGGTGTTAAGAACCTTGAAGTGTTTGTGAATGGCCCAGGCCCTGGCCGCGAATCAGCAATTCGTGCCCTTAACGGCGCTGGCTACAAAATCACAAATATCACCGACGTGACGCCTATTCCTCATAACGGATGTCGTCCACCTAAAAAACGTCGCGTGTAATTACAGCGCTTCACGGATTATTGGAGAAAGAAGATGGCAAGATATTTGGGTCCGAAGCTCAAACTTAGTCGTCGCGAAGGTACAGATCTGTTCCTAAAAAGCGGCGTAAGAGCAATTGATTCCAAGTGTAATTTAACCACAGCCCCTGGCCAACACGGCGCACGTCGTGCTCGTTTGTCAGACTATGGTTTACAATTACGCGAGAAACAAAAAGTACGTCGTATGTATGGCGTATTAGAAAAGCAGTTCCGTAATTATTATAAGGAAGCTGCTCGTTTGAAAGGTAATACAGGTGAAAACTTGTTAGCGTTATTAGAGTCTCGTCTTGATAACGTTGTATACCGTATGGGTCTAGCTAGCACACGTGCTGAAGCACGTCAGTTAGTAAGCCACAAATCGATCATGTTAAATGGTCGTGTGGTTAATGTACCATCACATACTGTATTGCCTGAGCAAGTTATTTCTGTACGTGAGAAAGCGAAGAAGCAAGCCCGTATCGGTGCTGCGCTTGAAATCGCTGGTCAACGTGAGAAGCCAACTTGGATCGAAGTTGATAATACTAAGCTTGAAGGCGTATTTAAGCGTCAACCAGAGCGTTCAGATTTGTCAGCTGACATCAACGAACAGTTAATCGTCGAGCTTTACTCTAAGTAAAGCTAAATGTTAAGAGAGGGTACAATGCAGGGTTCTGTCACCGAATTCCTTAAGCCGAGATTAGTTGGTATCGAAAAAATCAACCCAACTCGTGCCAAAGTTACTTTGGAACCACTAGAGCGCGGTTTCGGACATACCTTGGGCAACGCGTTACGTCGCATTCTATTGTCATCTATGCCTGGTTGCGCAGTGACTGAAGTAGAAATTGACGGCGTGCTCCATGAGTACAGCGCCAAAGAAGGTGTGCAGGAAGATATCATTGATATCCTTCTGAACCTGAAAGGCCTTGCCGTTCGCCTGGAAGACAAAGATGAAGTTACGCTGACTTTGACGAAAAAAGGTGCTGGCCCTGTAATTGCTGGAGATATCCAGCATGACGACGGTGTGGTTATCACCAACCCTGAGCACGTGATTTGTAACCTTACGGGTGAAACTGAATTCAGTATGCGCCTTAAAGTTCAACGTGGTCGTGGTTATGTTCCTGCATCAGCGCGTTTGTCCTCTGAAGATGACGAGCGTCCTATTGGTCGTCTGTTACTGGATGCCTCTTTCAGTCCGGTTGAGCGTATTGCTTATACCGTTGAAGCAGCGCGGGTAGAACAGCGTACCGACTTGGATAAACTGATTATCGATATGGAAACTAATGGCACAGTAGAGCCAGAAGAAGCCATCCGCCGTGCAGCAACAATTTTAGCTGAACAGTTAGAGTTCTTCGTTGAGTTGCGCGATAAGAGCGAGCCGGAAAAACGCGAAGAGAAGCCGGAGTTTGATCCGATTCTGTTACGTCCGGTCGATGATTTAGAATTAACAGTTCGTTCTGCGAACTGCTTAAAAGCAGAGCAGATACAGTACATTGGTGATCTGGTTCAACGTACCGAAGTTGAGTTATTGAAAACACCTAACTTAGGTAAAAAGTCACTTACCGAAATCAAAGACGTGTTGGCATCACGCGGGTTATCACTAGGCATGCGTCTAGAAAACTGGCCGCCAGCGAGTTTGGTAAATAAAGACTAATCAGATACCAGTCTCTGGTTTAGTGAGAAGGAATAGATCATGCGCCATCGTAAGAGTGGTCGTCAATTAAATCGGAACAGCAGCCACCGTACGGCAATGTTCCGCAATATGGCAAGTTCATTGGTGAAGCACGAAATCATCAAAACAACTGTGCCTAAAGCTAAAGAGTTACGTCGTGTGATCGAGCCATTGATCACATTGGCAAAAAATGACAGCGTTGCAAATCGCCGTTTAGCTTTTGCCCGTACTCGTGATAAAGAAGTAGTAGGTTTGTTATTTAATGTTTTAGGTCCGCGTTACAATGCGCGTCCAGGTGGTTACACTCGTATTATGAAGTGTGGCTTCCGTACAGGCGATAACGCTCCTATGGCTTACATCGAATTAGTCGATCGTCCAGAAGTGGAAGCGCTGCCTGTTGAAGAAACAGCTGCAGAGTAAGCTATAAAGCAATTAAAAAAGCCGGGTTAACCCGGCTTTTTTTATATCTGAAATTTGTTACAGTAAGTCTCTAATTTATACTGTCTTAATAACTAATATTTATTTCTTATTATTTTAATAGCGCTTAGATAATTGACAATGAATTACGTAGGACACGTCTAAATTGGCTGTTGATAATACTAAGTAGCGTTAGTTAAATTATTAGTCATTGTAATTAGTAATACATAATCTTCTCTACTATTCAACTTTCGACATTTTCGAAATACAAACTAATGCTTTTAAGCTGACCAAGAGTGAATAGGTATAAAAGCCTATTCATATGTACAGTTAAACTAGAACGACTGCGCGTAACTAGTCGATTTAGCTACTCAGAATGATCACTGAAGATGATCTTTGGCGATCAAACCACTTTAAATAGGTTATAACTGTCACATTTGATTATAAATCAAACAAAAAACAGTATAATTTAGCTGTTTTGATTATAAAGTAAGCATCCGATCATGTTTTGGTAAAATAGATCTTGATCAGTTGAATTAGAT
>NZ_JBOTRC010000002.1:0-359181 GCF_050936095.1 Rheinheimera sp. WS51 | reverse complement strand
ATTCACATAAGCAACTAGAAAATGCGCTAACAAGCCCTTATCCATTTAAAACTAAATCGGATTGTGAAGTTATTCTGCCATTATATCTTGCTTATGGCAGTGACTTTATTGATCAATTACACGGCATGTTTGCTTTTATTTTATATGACGCAGAGCAAAACCGGTATTTAATAGCCCGCGATCATATTGGAATAATTCCACTGTATTACGGCTATGATGAGCACGGACAATTATTCGTCGCATCAGAGCTAAAAGCCTTAGTGCCAGTATGTAAACAAATTAAAGAGTTTCCGCCAGGCCATTTTTTTGATAGCAAAGTTGGCAAATTACAACGCTATTATCAGCGTGACTGGCATGACTATAATGCCGTAAAAGATAACCCAGCAAGCTTAACAGAACTGAGAGCAGCACTAGAAAATAGTGTAAAAAGCCATTTAATGTCAGATGTGCCTTACGGTGTTTTATTATCCGGTGGCTTAGACTCTTCGCTTATTTCTGCGATTGCTCAGCAATATGCTAAACGGCGAATTGAAGATAATGACCAATCTGAAGCTTGGTGGCCACGCTTGCATTCTTTTGCTGTTGGCTTAGCTGGCTCACCCGATTTAGTTGCAGCAAAAACGGTGGCCGATGCCATTGGCACTGTACACCATACGGTTGAGTTTACAGTTCAAGAAGGCTTAGATGCCCTGCGCGATGTTATCTACTACCTAGAAACCTATGATGTCACCACTATTCGCGCTTCTACGCCTATGTATTTAATGGCCAGAAAAATTAAAGCAATGGGCATTAAAATGGTGTTATCGGGTGAAGGCTCTGATGAAATATTTGGTGGTTATTTATATTTTCATAAAGCGCCAAATGCGCAAGAATTTCATAAAGAAACCTTACGTAAAATTGAACGCCTACATATGTTCGACTGCAATCGTGCCAATAAATCTATGTCTGCTTGGGGTATAGAAGCCCGAGTGCCTTTTTTAGATAAAACCTTTATGGATGTTGCCATGCGGCTTAATCCTGAAGCTAAAATGTGCGGTAAGGGTAAAATGGAAAAGCATATTTTACGTCAAGCCTTCGACGGCTTATTACCCGATGAGATTTTATGGCGACAAAAAGAGCAGTTCTCAGATGGCGTTGGCTATAGCTGGATTGACAGCTTAAAAGCTCATGCTGAGGCAGAAGTGTCAGATCAGCAAATGGCCAGTGCTGGTTTTCGTTTTCCAGTAAACACACCAGAAACAAAAGAAGCCTATTATTACCGTGTTATTTTTGAAGATCACTTTGCTCATGCTGGTGCTATTGCCTGCGTACCTGGCGGAAAAACAGTTGCTTGCTCAACACCTGAAGCCTTAGCTTGGGATGACAGCATGGCGACAACCAATGATCCTTCAGGCCGTGCAGTAAAAGGCGTGCATAGCCAAGCGTATTAAATTTATTGTCAAAAAAGCAAAGGCCACTAATTAGTGGCCTTTATTATCGCAGCACAGCGGCGATTTATTTAAGCTAAGAGCTAAGGTAAGTAACCTTAGCTCTTTTAGGGTTATTAACTAATCGCCTTCATTTGCGCTTTTGTTTTTTTGCTAGCAAAGAGTCCTTTAATATCTTCTAAAATCACATAAAGAGCTGGAATAAGTATTAAAGTTATAACCGTAGCAAATAAAATACCAAAGGCTAACGACACAGCCATAGGCACCACCATTTTGGCTTGTAAACTACGCTCAAGCACTATAGGTGTTAAACCTAAAAAGGTTGTCAGTGACGTTAATAATATCGCCCTAAATCGCTGTGAGCCCGCTTGTGAAACGGCTTGCCTAATTGACAATCCTTCTTCTCTAGCGCGGTTAACAAAGTCGACCATAACTAAAGAGTCATTCACCACAACCCCCGCTAAAGCCACTAAGCCAAATATTGAGAAAATACTCATACTTAAGCCTAATACCATATGGCCAATAACAGCACCAACTAAGCCAAAGGGAATAACGCTCATAATAATTAATGGCTGACTATAAGAGCGCAGCGGTATGGCCATTAAAATATAGATACAAAACATCGCAAAAATACCGGCAAGGGTAAGATCACGCATGGCATCTATTTCATCTTGGCTGCTGCCATCTAACTCGCCTGTGACGCCTTGATATTTAGCCGTAATTTCTGGGATCACCGTTTTTTGCATTGCAAAGATAACCTTACTCGGCTCAATGCTGTCTTTATCTGCCGCAGCACTAATAGTCACAGCACGTTCACCATTAACCCGATTAATAGCACTAAAACTAGGTTGCAATGTATAGCTTGCTACAGTATCAAACGGCACTTCCCCACCATCTTGGGTGCGAATACGAATATTATCTAAGCTACCAATAGAGCTACGCTCAGCACGAGGATAACGCACCATGACTTTAACTTCTTCACCATCGCGTTGTACGCGCTGCGCCTCAGCACCATAGAAGCCATAACGAACCTGACGAGCAACGTCTACCAACGAAATACCTAGTAAATGCGCCTCTGGCTTTAAGGCTAAAACAATCTCATCATTACCGCCCAGTAAGTTATCTTCAATATCATAAACGCCCGCATATTCGGCTAAACGCACTTTTAACTCATCGGTGGCTAATTTTAAATTATCTAAATTTGTACCGCGTAGCTGTAGAGAAATATCAGCTCCACCTCCGCCGCCGCCACTTGAGGCGTTAACTTTAAAGCTTTTTAACCCTGGAATTTCTGGCATTTCTTCACGCCAAACCTTCGCAATTTCAAAGCCATCAATTTCTCGGCCTTCACTTTTCTCAAGCTCTACAATTAATTCACCCGAGGTATCGTTATTTAAAAATACCAAACGGTGTTTAACTATCTGATCATCAATATCTGTGCTTAGCTGCTGATTCACGCGCACTAAGGCAGCTTCCGCTTCAGCCATGGCATTAACAGTCGCTTGGTTAGAGGCGCCTTCTTCCATAACTAAACTGGCACTAATAAAGTCGCTTGGAATATTAGGGAAAAACACCCAGCGCACAAAACCACCGCCGAGTACGCCATACATTAAAATTAACATGGCCAGAAACACCGCCATGGTGACATAGCGAAACTCAATACAGCGCTCAACAAAAGGCTGATATTTATTAGCCACAAAGGAATTGAGCTTAGCGGCAACAACGCTACGCATCGACTTGAGGCTGTTACTGCCTGCTCGTCCTAAGCTATAAAACAGCCCTTTACGATTAGGATCCCAAGGTGTCGTATCCATATTAATGATATGCGAAGGCAAAATAAGCTTAGATTCAACTAAAGAGAAAATAAGACAAAGAATAACAACCCAAGCAATTGAACCCCAAATAGGAGCTTGTGCGCCCCCTACCATTAGCATAGGAATAAAAGCGGCGATGGTTGTTAGAACACCAAAGGTTGCCGGCATAGCAACTTTTTTAGCGCCAGCAATAACCGCTTCAGCAGACTTACCCCGTTTTTCTATTTCGCTATAGGCACTTTCACCTATAATAATGGCATCATCAACAACTATCCCCAGCACCAGAATAAAGCCAAATAAACTGATCATATTGATAGAAACATCAAACATCGACATAGGTAACATGGCCATAGCACCTAAAAAGCACACTGGAATGCCAACCATTACCCAAAAGGCAACTCTAAATTCTAAGAAAAAGGTTAATGCTAATAGCACTAAAAAAGCACCAAGCAACATATTGCCGGTCATTAAATCTAGTCGGCCTTGCAAGTAGTAGCTAGCATCGCCCCAATAATCAATTGATACCGAAGAAGGCAGCTCTGTTTTCTTCTTAGCAACATAAGCTTTAATGGTCTCGGCAATTTGCAGTGTATTATCATCGCCTACGGCAGAAACCTGAATAGATACCGAGTTTTTACCATCAAAAGTAGATAAGTCTTCTCTATCGACAAAACCATCATTAATGGTCGCGACATCACTTAACGATAAGCGAGTACCATCGGCAAAAGTAAGTAATACAATATTGGCAAAATCTTGGCTGTTATAAGCTTGACCTTTAGTGCGTAATAAAATATTACCGCTTTCTGATTTAATTGAACCACCTGGTAAGTCAACCGAGCTATTGCGTATTGCAGCTACAACTTGCTCAAAGGTAAGTGAAAATTGCTTTAGCTTAGCCTCAGATAGCTCAATAGCAATTTCATAATTTCTAGCGCCTACCACTTCAACTTTACTTATTCCCGGTTGCTTTTTTAGTTCATCACGAACATCTTTAGCTAATTCTTTTAAGCTACGCTCATCCGCATCACCATATAAAGAAAGCCACATTACGCCACTTTGAAAACGCACCCGGTATACTACTGGCTTTTCGGTTTGCTCAGGTAAAGATGAAATTGCCGAGACTTGGGTCTTTATTTCATCCATAACTTCTTGGATGTCATAATTATTAGCTATTTCAGCCCTAACAGTAGCAAGGCCTTCTACCGCCGTAGAGCGCACACGTTTAATGCCGTTAACGCCACGTAAGCTTTCTTCAATTTTTTCAATAACGCCGCTTTCTACTTCTTGCGGGGCTGCCCCTAAATAAGGGATCCGAATGTTAACTTGCTCTAAGGCTATTTCAGGAAAGATTTGTTTTTTAATGGTAAATAAAGAGGCGGTACCTGCAACTAAGATAATCGCCATTAATAAGTTCGCAGCAACGCTATTACGAGCAAACCAAGCAATAATTCCTTTATTAGTATCCATAGTTTAATCCTTAGCTGGCAGGTTAGCGGTTTCATCAGCAGAGTCTGCTGTTAGCGCAGCAGGTTTTGCATCACTGCTTAAACGAACTACCGTACCGGCTAATGGATTTGCGATTGCCGATAGTGCCAATAAATCATCAGAGGCAAAGCCTTGACGAATATAAGCAAAACGCTCATCAGTTCGCTCTACCTGCACTTGGCGAAATTGAAGCTGCTGTTGGTTATCTACCACTAAAACTTGTTGGCCTGCTAATAATAAATGTCTTGGAATTACTATAATATCTGATGTTGTTTCGCCTAAGATGCTCGCCTGCACAAAACGGCCAAAGCGTAATACTTCGGCTTGAGCATCGAGTTTACGATGGTAAGGGTCAACCACTTGGGCAACGGCATAAATAACCCGACTCCGCTCGTCTAACACGCCTTCGGTACGAACAATTTCACCCTGCCACTTATGCAGCTTGCCTGCTATTGTTGCCGTTAATTCAACTTTAGGCTGTTTAGCACTGTCTGCCAGAGTGGGCAATTGAATAAAAGCTAAATCATTATCGGTTATTGGCAACCTAACTTCTGCGATATCAGTGCCATAAATAATACCTAGTACACTACCGCGGCTAATAAACTGACCTAAGTTCACGCTACGGCTTTTCACTAAACCGGCATAGGGTGCTCTTATTTCTGTTCTAGCTAGATCGCGTTTAGCGCGCTCTAATTCGGCTTCTGCAGACTGCACTGTTGCTAAGGCACTAGCGAGTTGCGGCCGACGTAAACCTAACTCAGGTGCATTGCCCTCAGTAAATGAACGCCATTCTTTTTCAGCAACCCGACCTCGTGCTTTTTCTTCTTCTAAAGCCGCTTGCGCATTTGCCAAGCTTGCTTGGGCAGCCTTAACATTAGTGTGATAATCCGCTTGCTCAACCCTAACTAATAAATCACCTTTATTAAAAAAGCCGCCTTCAATAAATTGCTCTGCCACTTCAACAATGCGGCCATTAACTTCAGAGCTTAAGTTAGTTGCAAATTTAGGTTTTACCGTCCCTTGAGACTGCACTTTATAAACTAAATCTTCAGTAAGAATAGGTTTAGTTTCTACCAGAATGCCTAAGCGTTTTTCTTCTTTTTTTTCTGCAGGCTCTTTCATGCCAGATAAAGCACTTGCACCAATAAAGGCGACGACAACAATGACTGTCGGTATAAGAATAAGTTTTAATTTAGAGGCCATAACATTTCCATTATTACTTTTATCATTAAATAATAAGGTATCTTGGCTTTATTGTAACTAAGCGAATGTTACGTATTGTATCAAGCTGTAGCACTTACACATATTCTGGCTTTGCTTTAATTATTCGCTTGGAATTCAAAAACAATAAAAAAAGGCTGTAAATACGTGTAACATCAATACATAGCAATAAAAACTCTAAGCATGTTTAAAGGGCAGAAACTTAGTTTATGCAGTCGTGGTTATAACATTTTGTTACAGTTAAACAATGACCAATCTATTAAGGCGGGTATAGAAGAAAAGCTACATTAAAATAAACAAGGCTTAGAACATGTAGAGCCGATTAGCTTGCTACGCTATGCTGAATTTAGCTACTGCTAGGGTAAATATAATAGCGCTATATTCACCCTAACAGTATCGACATAAATGACTATGTGCTAGTTAGCATTTTTGTAAAATTAAACAGCCTACAGAGTATCCTGCTCCAAACGAACATAAAATACCATGATCACCTGAGTTTAATTCCTGTTTATATTTATGAAAAGCAATAATTGATCCCGCAGAAGCTGTATTGGCATAGGTATCTAACACTAACGGGGCTTCATCTTGCTCAGGATCACGGCCTAATATTTTTTTGACTGCAAAAATATTCATATTAATATTCGCTTGGTGTAACCATAAGCGTTTTAAGTCTGCTGCGGTTAACTGCTGTTGCGCCATTTCGTCTTGAATAATACCAGCTACTAAAGGTAATAACTCTTTAAAGACTTTACGGCCTTGTTGTTTAAAAAAAGGCGCTAAAGGATCTTTGTCGTTAAAACAATGCTCGGTATAACCTACTTCGCAGCGAATATTATTTGAAAACTGCGTTCTTAACCGCATGCCTTTAATACGAAATGCGTTGTCGCTGCTACAGCTTTCTTCTGCTTCTATAATAGTCGCAGTACACACATCACCAAAAATAAAGTGGCTATCACGACTGCGGTAGTTCACTTGCGGTGAGGCAAATTCAGGGTTAACAACCAATACAACTTTTGCCGTGCCTCCTCGTATGGCATTAACTGCATTGCTAATAGCAAAAGTAGCAGATGAACAGGCTACATTCATATCAAAAGCATAACCTGAGGCGCCAAGAAGCTGCTGCAGCTCTATTGATAACGCAGGATAAGCGCGTTGCATATTCGATGCTGCACAGATAATTAAATCAATCTCTTCTGCTGTTTTATTCGCTTGCAGCATAGCTTGCTCTGCTGCGGCTAAGGCCATTTGTACCATTTCTGGCGCAACATCTTCGCTTGGCCGATTAAAAATAGGATGCATCACATTAGGATCTAGAATGCCATCTTTATATAAAACATGTCTTGCTTTAATGCCAGAAGCTTTTTCAATAAATTCACTGCTAGAATAGGCTAAGGCTTCAACCGTGCCTTGTGCTATTTCATTGGCATGTTGAGCATTAAACTGATCAACGTATTGATTAAAACTTGCTACCAATTCTTGGTTTGTAATAACACTGGTTGGTGTAAATAAGCCTGAACCACTTATAACTACATTTTTCATCGTCAGAAACCTTACCCAAAATTAAGTGTCAATCTGATATGACAGAAGATACTACAGAGTTTTATATTATAACCCAGTTTAGCGTGTAGTTTTTAAGGATTTAATTAACAGCTAAAGTATTCAGCGGTTATTTATACCTCGCAGTGTACAGTACCTGTCTCACTAGTCCATAATATGCCTTATTTACCGTATTGTGCTTACCTGTTTAATTTAACCATAGGATATATGTTCAACTAATGTTAAAGCCTCTCATTACCTATACTATTTACGGCTTTTTGCTATTTAGTAGCAGCTTGGTTCTAGCACAAGAAACCAGTATTAAATTGCTTGGGGTAAAAGGCGCGGTTAAAGAAAATATTGAGCTTTATATCGCATCAGTATCACTAGCCCAAAACCCAAGCTCAATCCGCTTTCGCTCGCAACTAGAGCAAGAAATTAGCACTGCTTTACAGGCATTAGGTTATTATCAAAGCAAAATTAGTTTCAGTGTTGAAGGCGAGAAAAAACAAAAATTACTTATTGCTATTGAGCCTGGAGAACAAGTAACAATAGCCGTAGCTGATATCCAAATAACAGGTGATGGCCAAAATGATCCTGATTTTATCACCATAATTAACCAGCAAGCACCTAAAGTAGGCGAGTCCCTGCACCACGGCCGCTATGATGGCCTAAAATCAGCCTTTAATAGCTTAGCTCTGCGCAAGGGCTATTTTGATGCCAGCTTTAGCTTAAATAAGCTTGAAGTTTCACCCTCATTAAATGAAGCTTATATTCGCTTACACTATAATTCAGGTCCTCGTTATTTATTTGGTGAAGTTAAGTTTGATGATATTAAAATTGATCTTAAACGCTTACAGTCCTTGGTCCCCTTTACACCTAATACTCCCTATCAAGCTAGTTTGTTAGGCAAGTTTAACCAAGACTTATCTGCTACTGGTTGGTTTTCAACTATCTTAGTTGAAGCTGATGCTGACGCTGAGGATATAAAAGATCATATTGTTCCGCTGCATGTGAACTTAGATTTGCAAAAGCGCAATATAGTTGAAACCGGTATAGGTTATTCAGATGATATAGGCCCGCGCTTTCAGCTTAACTGGCACAAGCCTTGGCTCAATAGTGCTGGCCACAGCCTGACGAGTAAGCTGCAGCTTTCTAAGGTAGAGCAAACCATAGAAGCAGGTTATAAAATCCCGCTGGAATCTGTAAGTACCGACTTCTATCAAATTCAATTTGGTTTAAAAAACAAAGATAATAAAGATACCCAAAGCCGTGAATCAAATTTGGTTTTCGAGCGTCACTGGCTATTAAAAAGCGATTGGTATCGTACCGCCTCATTACGCTGGCTTACAGAAGATTATGTGCAAGCGGATGACTCTGGTAACTCAAATTTAATTATGCCGGGTTTAAGCTATAGTAGAAGCCGCAGTAACCAAGGCAAATCTAGAATGCCAACGTCAGCTGATCGGTTTTTAATTAGTATGGAGTTTTCTGATCCTATCTGGTTATCTGATCTTCGCTTTATACGTCTGCGCAGCCGAATTGGCTGGATAAAAACATTATCGAGTAAACACCGTGTTGTCGCACGGGCCGATGCTGGTGCGGTATTATTTGAACAAGTAGAAAACCTATCCCCTTCGTTACGCTTTTTTGCTGGCGGGGTCGATAACCTTAGAGGCTACTCATACGAATCTGTCTCACCCTATGATGAAGACGGTAAGCTTATCGGTGGCCGTTATATGGCAACCGCTTCTGCTGAATATCAATACAATGTGAAGCAGAATTGGTGGTTAGCGACCTTCTTTGATTACGGCAGCGCTTGGAATAGCTCTCCTGATTGGAAAAAAGGCGTTGGCCTTGGCCTACGCTGGGCTTCACCGGTTGGCCCGGTGCGTATCGATTTTGCTTTTGGTTTAGACAAACTCCAAGGCAACGGTTTCCAACTTCACTTGTCATTAGGACCTGAAATATGAATTGGCGCCGTGGTATAAAATGGCTAAATTTTACTTTAGTTATCCCATTATTAGTGCTCACTGCATTAACCTATATCCTGCTATTTAGCCAAGCGGGGTTAAGCTTTAGCTTATGGGCAGCGCAAAAGTTTGTTCCTGAACTAACTATCGAACAAAGTAAGGGGCAATTGCTGGGCCAGTTGCAATTAACGAATATCCAGTGGCAACAAAACCAGAGCATACAGATAAAGCTTGAACAGTTAGATATCGATCTAAATATCCACTGTTTACTCAGCGCTAAAGTCTGTGTTAAGCAACTTCACCTAGCTGGCGTGCAAGCTAAGATAACAAGCCCTGACACTGCATCCGATAAAACGGCTAGCAGCCCAGAAATTTTCTTACCATTTCCTGTATCAGTACAAAATATCGCTATTACTAATGCCGATATTGTTTTAGACGGTAACCAAATAACTTGGCAAAACTTTAGCGCAAAACTCGATGCTTGGGGCAATAAGATCCAACTTGATAATGTGCTATGGCAAAATGTCGACTTAACCCCCGCAACAGAGCAAGTTGCTGCAACTGTAAACCAAAACGATTCAGCGGTTTTGTCTTATCAAGCGTTACAACTTAACGATATCAACTTACCTGTTGCTATATATGTTAGTGAGTTTACTTTAGCTAATTTTACGCTACACACGGAAACGACTCAGCATATTCCTTTGTTGCAACTGGCTATTCAAGCACACAAACAAAAAGTAAATATCACACGGCTTCATTTACAGCATAAATTATTAACCCTTGATGCTAACCTAAATATCACCCTTGCCAAGCAATACCCTCTGTTTGCTCAGCTAGATATACTGTTGCATGAAGCTCCTTTAGCGAAGCAGAAGTTGCACTTAGTGCTAGATGGCAGCCTTGATGATTTAGCCATTAAGCTAGTGGCGACTGATAATATTCAAGCCGAATTAGAAGCAAAATTAGCACTGTTAACAGATGATCTCCCGTTAGAGGTTAGCTTAACCGCTAAACAGCCTAATAGCCTGGCACTAGACGACAACACTAGCCTTACACTTAATGCTGGCACATTAAACTTAGTCGGCTCTTTACAGCAACTACAGGTTAAGGCGAAAACTGATTACAAATTAACCGCTATGCCCAAAGGAAGTATTAACCTTTTAGCATCTGTAACACCGCTAAATGCCAAAATTGATAGTCTCGTTATTACCGCTTTAGGGGGCACAGCGAGCTTGTCTGCAAGCATCGATTGGCAGCAAGCTATTAGCTGGCAAAGCAAGATGCGCTTTAACGATCTGAACCCAGGATTATTACTGAACGACTATCCAGGTGCTCTGAATGGTCAACTAAGCCATCAAGGACAATTTAATTCTGATGGTAGCTGGTTAGTGACTGTTCCTAAGTTAAATATTACAGGCCAAATTAAACAACTGCCTTTTACTATACAAGGAGATTTACAAGCTAAAGCAGCCTCGACAGCTAAGCCTAACCAAGCCAAAAGCTTAGATCCTCTTAATAACATTAGCTTTAATGCCAAAAACTTAAGCGTAATTCATGGTGGTAATAGTGTACAGCTAACAGGTAGCCTTGCTAAGAAATGGCAACTTAATGCAAAAGTTAATATTCCTGATCTTAATAACTCATTAGCCAACTCAGCAGGTGTAATAAAAGGTGATATTGCTGTTTCTGGTGCTCGACTCTCGCCAACTATTAGCACAACACTGAATGCCTCTAAGCTGAGTTATCAGCAATTTGCTTTAGATAGCTTACAACTTGATGGCCAATTAAACGTCACTGATGAACTTAATGCCAATATCAACTTAGAAGCCAAACAAGGCAGTTACCAGCATTATGATTTAGAACAATTAACTATCAAGGCTCAGGGCAATGAGCAACAACATAAAATAGATTTAGCGCTACAAAGCAATGTGGGCCAAGCAAAAATTGCTGTTAGCGGTAATTTACAACGAGAAAAAGATTGGCAAGGTATTTTAGAACAAGCCAGTCTTAGTACGGTTCAAGGGGCATGGATATTACAAAAAGCCACGTCTTTAAATTATGCTTTTGCAAAACAACAACTGACGATAAGTCAACATTGTTGGCAACAAACAGATACTAGCTTGTGTTTAGAGCAACAAGCTAAAGTTAGTGCTAAACAAGGGGCCATTTTAATAAGTTTAAATGAATTTTTATTAGCATCACTAAGCCCTCTTCTACCCAGCACACTGGAAACAAAAGGCAAAGTTAATGCTAACATTAGCGCTAATTGGCTCAATAATGCCGCACCTACTATTTCGCTTAGTGTTCAGGGCCAAAGTGGCCAAATTAAGTTTAATGAAGCAAAAGCACTGACCTTGCCCTGGCAAGACTTTAGTTTGCAACTACACAGCACAGAGCAACTTACTGCCGATCTTAAAATAAACTTTAATGACAAAACGACTATAGTAGGCCAAGCATTAATTACCGATTTAATGCAACAAGATCCTAAGCTGAACGCACAACTTAATATAAATGCATTTTCGTTAGACTTTTTGCAGCCCCTAGTAGATAGCAACAGCCAAGTCAGTGCAGAGATTAATAGTCAATTACAACTAGACGGCCTGTTATCACAACCTGAATTAAGCGGTATTTTACGGGTTGATAATATTAATATCATTGGTAAAAAAGCGCCTACAGAAATTAAGAACGGTGATATCAGCTTAAACTTTTTAGGTGACGCTGCCACTATCACAGGAAGCCTTGAAACGCCCGATGGAAAAATCGCTTTAACCGGTAATGCTGACTGGAATGATATTGCAGATTGGCATGCATCATTAAAGCTAGCCGGTGACGCCCTTAGCTTGCAAGTACCTAATATTAGTTTAAAAGTAAAACCCGACCTTAAGGTTGATATTACACCACAGTTAACACTGATTACAGGCACAGTGGAAGTACCAAGCGCTAATATTAGTATTGATGATTTGCCACAAAGTGCCGTAGGTATTTCAAGTGACACCATATTACTTGATGAGCAAGGCTTACCAATGCAGCAAGCAAACGCTACCCCTATTCCAATACATACTGATATCAAGGTCATATTAAATAAAAGCATTAAATTGCAAGCATTTGGCTTAGTTACTCAGCTAAGTGGAGAGCTCTCAGTTAAACAGCAAGATAAAGGCCCGCAGCTTTATGGTGAAGTCGATTTAGTTGATGGCACATTTCGCTCATATGGCCAAGACTTATTAATCCGCCGGGGTAAATTAAAATTTAATGGACCTGCTGATCAACCTTATTTAGATATTGAAGCTATTCGGAACCCGTTAAGTACAGAGGACAATGTTATTGCTGGGATCAAGGTGACTGGACCTGCAGATGAGCCTATTGTCAGTTTATTTTCTGAACCCAGTAAGCCTCAAGCAAATACCTTGGCTTATTTAACCACAGGTCGTGATATCGGTAGTGATTCCGGCAATACGTCTGATGCGATTACAACAAGTTTAATTGGCATGAGTATCGCCTCTAGCAGTAAGTTAGTAGGCAATATAGGGGCTGCATTTGGCATTAATGATTTAAGCCTAGATACCGCAGGAGCTGGAGATAATTCACAGGTCACCGTCAGTGGCCATTTATCTCGTGATTTAGAGCTAAAGTATGGCTATGGCATCTTCAATGCTATCGGTGAGTTCACTGTACGCTATCGTATTATGCGCAGACTTTACTTAGAGTCGGTTTCAGGTTTAGACAATACTGTCGATTTACTCTATAAATTTGAGTTTGATTAATCACAGAGCACTATAGTTTTAGGCTATAAATAGCTTATAGCCTGTGACTAAGTTGTTTTTTGTAAGATTAAATGCTGATATCGCCCTAATGATGCATAAGGCTCTTGTCTATTGTATTGCAGCTCTAATGCCAACAACTGCTCGAAATGGCTTTGTTGCTGCGATAAATTGCGCAAGTAATCATGAAAACAGCGCACTCCGGTTTTTGCAATTAAATTTAAGCCGGCTTGTTTACACCAAGATAACACCTCTTCTGGTTGTAACGGATGCTGTGGGCTTAATGGCACTTTTTTCTTCACTTGCATATCGGCTACAACATAATCAAAGTTACCATAGATAATATTACTTAACCGCTTGGCATCTTTGTTATAAAACATCAGCGATAAAATACCACCAGGGCTTAAAAGCTGACTTAACTGAGCAATCGCTGCCTGAGGTTCAGATAACCATTCGAGCATAGCGTGACACAAAACCAGTTTATAACCTGACTGCTCCTTTTGCACTAAGTGTGCTAACGATACCTGCTCAAACTGAACATTGCTAATCTGTAAACTTTGGGCATGTTGTTTAGCAATAGCCAACATTTCACTGGAAATATCAGTTAATAAAACCGAATGGCCCAAAGCCGCGAGTTGCAAAGCAATTTGGCCTTGTCCTGCACCAACATCGAGAATATGGCAAGGCTGTTGTAATAACTCTAATTGCTGAAGATCGCGCATTAAAACATGCTGGCGGATCTTACCTTTAGTCGTGTCATAAATATTACGGCCAAATTTAGCCGCAATATTATCAAAATTACGATCCTGCTTGTTATTCGTCTGAGTCATTAAGCTGGGTTATCTATATCAATAAAGTCAACCTCAACGGCAAAATGTTTTGCCACATACTCACCTAGCGCTTTAATACCATAACGCTCAGTTGCATGATGCCCTGCAGCAATAAAGTGTATGCCTAGTTCGCGTGACACATGAATAGTTTGCTCTGACACTTCACCGGTAATAAATAATTGCGCCCCTGCGGCAGCCGCTTGTTCAATATAGCCTTGTCCGCCACCAGTACACCAAGCAACCTTAGTTACTTTAGCGTCCGAACCTTCATGCAACAATACTGAGCGATCTAGCAGCTGCTCTAGCTTTTGCTGTATCTGTATAGCCGAATGCTCAGTCTCGAATTCACCTTGCATCACAATGCCCGTAGGCTTTAAGCCGCTAACTGGCCTGATATTATTCAGCGTTAATAGTTGGCCTAACTGCGCATTATTACCTAAGCTAGCATGGACATCTAAAGGCAGATGATACGCCAGTAAATTAATGTCATGTTGTAGTAAGCTTTGTAAACGACGCTTTTTCATCCCGGTTACCACTGCAGGTTCACCCTTCCAAAAGTAGCCATGGTGAACCAAAATAGCGTCAACTTTGGCTTTTATAGCTGCATCTATTAACGCTTGGCTTGCTGTTACACCAGTGACTATTCGCTGTATCTGTTCTTTACCTTCAACTTGTAGGCCATTAGGACAATAATCGTTTATAGTTTCTGTTTGTAATTCTGACTGTAAAAAGTTAACTAATTGATTTCGATCAAGCATATCGGTATTTCTTCTCAACAATTCAATATTGATATTGTACTGTAATGGTAGAAAAAAACAGGCGGATTTGTACTAATTAGGTTAAATGTTGTATAAATAACTTACAACCTGTTTGAATCGTCACCATCTAAGGATTTTTATGACAACATTAGATAAAACGAAAGTACTGGCTGAGTTTACAACTGCTTATAAAGCGGCATTTGGTAAAGAGCCTAATATCGAGCAAAAGCCGGGGTGGTATAGCGTTGATGGCAGTAAAAATATGCGCTTAGCTGACTTACAAGAACTTGGGCAAAGCTATAGTAAAGCGGGTTCCTCGACTACTAAATCGCAAGCCAAGGCGCCGAAGAAAGCGGCTAGTCAATCGGCTAAAAAATCACCGGCCGCTAAAACGACTAAAAGCAAAGCGCAAAAGCCAAAAACTACCGCATCAGGTAATGGTGAAACACCAGATAATGTTTGGCAACAGCATGTCGTGGGTAAAAAACAGCGTATGCCAAGAGGCTTTCGTTAAGCACTCGCTAATCATTAAGTATTTAATGAAAACCATCTAGCCTTGCACTTGTAATAGATGGTTTTTTATTTTTTTTAATAGCGTATTAGTTAACTTCAATAAAAGCCAAACCAAGTTGGTAAGTATCTTCTTGCTCCTGACTACAACGCACTACTTTTGCTGTAGCATCTAAAGGTGGAACACTGGCATTAGCAGATTCAAGTTTAATGTTAATTAAAGTGCCCATTTCTAAAGGCTCTTCAACATCAACAGACATCCCCGAAGCACTTAAGTCACGACAAATTCCTTCTAAAACTCGACCTACTTCTGGATGACTTATCATTAATTGCACATTGGCATTGACCATCATCCGAAAATAACTGCGATTATCATTCTTAGTTAACATACTTTCTCCATGAGCAAGGCTTGCTGTAACCTCAGTTATAAGACCTTATCCTAGCTATGTAAAGTTATCTTTAAATAGCACTAAAGCTTTATTACATCAAAAGCCAGCTACAAGGTTAATACTATGCTATTAATCAATCCTTTGTTAAAAGATGACTCATTAGTCAACAGCATCAGACATACCTGATATAGGCTGATTTATGCGTTGCTGCAGCTTGTCTAAAGCCTGCTTATCTTCATTAGTAATACAATTAGTTATGACATTAAGTAAATCCGAACTTTTTTGTAACGCATCTTCCATGCCTTGCGGATGCTTTTGTGCCAACATCGCCAATGATTGCTGGGTCATTTTAAGCATTGGCCATGACATTTTTAAAGTTAACTCTAAAAAATCTGCTGGACTTAAACCATTTTCGGCCAACAGCTGCTCTACTTCTGTAGTATAGCGAGTATTGTCTTGTTGAGCCTTAAGAGACTCATACTGCTTTTGCCAGTTGCAGTGTTGCTCTAGCAGCATCTCTTGCTCATCTACATCTGCATAAGCTGACTTTAATGCCGACAATTTAGGCAAGACCGTTTTAATTCTAGCTAAGTTAGCCTCTGTAATCACCGTGTCTGCCATAGTAGGCGCTTGAAATACGAGTCCTATTACAACAGGTATAAATAACCTTTTCATTGCATTCCTTTATTTACGTTAATAGCGCTAGCTTGAATTTAAACAAACGTTAATTTCAAGGTCACTTCAAATAATGACACTATTCTAGCATGGGAGCTAAAACCAGACAGTTTTGTTATCTTTATTCACTAAAAAGCCTACCTATCTTAGTAAACAAATACTAACTACTGTTTGAGCGGTAATAGGCTTCGCGTTACACTCTGCCACCCGTTAGATTTCTAAGGTTTACGCTATGGCTTTAAAAGCAACCATTTTCAAAATTCAGCTGCAAATTGCTGATATGGATCGGCATTATTATCAAGATCATCAACTAACGTTAGCGCAGCACCCGTCTGAAAATGACCAACGCATGATGGTTCGACTGCTAGCCTTTGCGATAAATGCCAATGAGCAGCTTAGTTTTACCAAAGGGTTAAGTGCCGAAGACGACGAGCCTGAACTATGGCATAAAGATTTAAATGGTGAAATTAAGCTCTGGGTTGAGTTTGGTCAAAGTGAAGAAAAATGGCTAAGAAAAGCCAGTGGTAGAGCCAAGCAGGTGCAACTATTTTGTTATGGCGGCAAAAGCGTACCAATTTGGTGGAAAAATAATGAGCAGGCTTTGTCTCGCTACCAAAACTTAACTGTATTTAATATTCCTGAAACCGCAGTTGTAGAAATGGCTCAGCTAGTTAGCCGCAATATGGCATTACAGTGTAATATTAGTGAAGGACAAATTTGGCTTTCGAATGACGAAAAAAGTGTACTAATAGAGCCTGTAATATTACAAGGTGCGCCACACCACTAAACAGTGTTCGCGGTGTAAGCACTCTAAGTACAAGAAGGCACAGCTTGAATATGGCTTTTCTAACTAGTTAATTCTTGGATCACTCTCGGCAACACCTGGCCGTTGTCTATGTTGCTGATGAAACTGTTTTAAATGTTCAAATGCATCTAAAGAGATTAACTCACGGTATAAAGCCCAATCGAGTAAGCAAAATAATGCCATAGCTGGATAATGCCATTGCTTATACTGCCCTGCTGCGACTTGTTGTTCAAAAACCTTAAAGCCCCTTCGATCCGCTCATGCTGTAAACTATAAAAAAGCTTATTTGGATCAATAGTAAAGCCTGAACGCTTACATAGCAGTAGCTCTATCATAGAATCATTAGCAGCATTAATAATCGTTAATTGATTTTCTTGCTGCCAACTTAATTTGGCCCAGTGATATTTTTCAGCTAGGTAGCGATAAATAACACCTGAATCATAAACAAGTTGTTCGCCATCTAATAGCATTGGCACTTTACGCGCAGGATTATATTTAATTAAGGTAGCGCGATCTGGGCCATCAAATATATTTAACTTAATAAGTTCAAAGGGTATATCGGCTAACGCTAAGCGGATCCGTCTAACATAAGGTGATGTTTGAGAACCAAAAAGTTTCATATTGCATCCTTAAAGCAGTCATAGTTTAGTTAAACTAATGCTAGGTTTATTATGCTAAATTCCTAGCACTAGTTTCTCTGCGCTTTAACCTTGCGTTTTATCATCGTGGCCAATGCGGCTTGCTACAGCGCCTGTTTGTTTTTGATATTTAGCATCAGGTCTTTTGTTATAAGGCCGCGCAGCTGAACCTGTCATTAATTCAAAGTTAAGTGCGCCTATTTTCATTTTTGGTCGTAGTGCTAATGGCAACTTGCCACTATTGATAAACTCTAAAACAATATTCCCCGACCAGCCAGGATCTATCCGGTGTGCGGTCACATGCACCATTAAACCTAAACGCGCTAATGATGAGCGACCATCTAACCAACCGACAATATTATCTGGCAGGGTGACCGCTTCTAATGTCATTGCTAACGCTAACTCACCTGGGTGAAGAATAAACTTTTCGCCATCGGCAATATAAATTTCATCACTCATTACACTGTTTAATGCTTTATCTACCTCAGCTCTTGGGCCACTTAAGTCGATATAGGGCGCAGTATGGGCTTGGAAAACACGAAACTTATTGCCTAAACGAATATCAACACTAACACCACTTATCATATCGGCATCCGGTGCTGGCTCAATAATAATTTTGCCTTGTGCTAAATGTTGTTCAATATCGGTATCACACAGTCTCATTTTAGTCGTCCGTTATCATTATTTCTATTTGGCTAGTTTGAAGCTGCTCAAGTTGTTGATGCAGTGTAAATTGCAGTTGCTGACTGATTGTACGATAAATTTCAGCTACCGGCTGTTGTTTTAATGCAATAGGCTCACCTAAATCTGCTTGCTGACGAATATCTCGCTGTAATGGTAATTGACCCAGGACATTAACGTTATAACGCTGTGCAAGGGCAACCCCTCCCTCAGTACCAAAAATATCATCTTTTTCACCACAGTGACTACACTGATAAAAACTCATATTTTCAATTAAACCCAACAAGGGAATTTTCACCTGACGAAACATACTAATTGCTTTTTTCGCATCGGCTAAAGCAATATCTTGTGGTGTTGTTACCACTACAGCGCCGGTAACAGTCAGTTTTTGGGCCATGGTAAGTTGAATATCCCCCGTGCCTGGTGGCATATCCACAATTAAATAATCAAGCTCAGGCCAGAGTGTTTCATTAACCAGTTGCTCTAGGGCTTTACTCGCCATAGGCCCGCGCCACACTGACGCTTGTTCGGCATCCACTAAAAAGCCGATTGACTGTAAATAAACACCATGGGCAAACATCGGCTGCATTAGCTTGTTATCAGGCGAGGTAACTTTTTCTCCTGCTAATCCCAACATAGTCGGAATAGAAGGCCCATAAATATCCGCATCCAATAAACCTACTTTAGCGCCATCATTGACCAAAGCGCAGGCAAGATTTACCGCCGTAGTTGATTTACCTACCCCACCCTTACCGGATGCAACTAAAATAATTTGTTTAATCTGTTTATAGACAGGCTGCGCTTGATAGTTTGCATTTAAAGTTAAAGTGTAATCAAAGCCTGCCTCAGTTAAGGCTTGCTGTAATAGTGGCTCTAGGGTCGCTAACGGCAGTGATAAGGTAACAGTGAGTTGTTTTTTATTAACTACTATCTCAACAATAACACTCGATAAAGTACTAGTTGAATTAGGTATTAACCATGCTTGCAAGAACTGCTGCAAAGCAGCGGGAATCGGTGTGGATTTACTCGATTTAAACCAGTTAAACATCAGCGATTTCCTGTAAGTAATTTTAATCAGAATTTTTTGCTCGTTCTACCCGATGGCAGATGCGAAGCAAGCCGGCTTAGTGTATCATTTAACCAAATTTTTTCAGTTATTTATGTAAAGAGCAGCTTTTAATGTCAACACGCAAAATTTTGGTTACCAGCGCACTACCTTATGCTAACGGCCCTATCCATTTAGGCCATTTACTTGAGTATATTCAAACTGATATTTGGGCTCGTTTTCAAAAAGCGCGTGGCCATGAATGTTATTACGTTTGTGCAGATGATGCTCATGGCACACCCATTATGCTTAAAGCTCAACAGCAAGGCATCAGCCCTGAGCAAATGATTGAGCAAACCAAAATTAAACATCAAACTGATTTTGCAGATTTTGCTATTGGTTTTGATCATTATCATTCCACTCACAGCGAAGAAAACCGTGAGTTAGCTAGCATGATCTATAACCGCTTAGATGAAAAGGGTTACATTAAGCGTAAAACGATTAGCCAATTATACGATCCTGAAAAGCAAATGTTTTTACCCGACCGCTTTGTTAAAGGTGACTGCCCAAAATGCGGCGCCTTAGATCAAAACGGCGATAGCTGTGATGTTTGTGGTGCTACCTATAGCCCAACCGAAGTTAAAAATGCTCGTTCAGTTGTCTCTGGTGCAACCCCAGTGTTAAAAGACAGCGAACATTACTTTTTTGATCTGCCGGCTTTTAGCCAGATGCTACAAGACTGGATCCGCAGCGGTAGCCTACAAGACGAAATGGCAAATAAACTGCAAGAATGGTTTAAAGATGGCTTACAAATGTGGGACATCAGCCGTGACGCGCCTTATTTTGGTTTTGAAATTCCAAGAGCGCCAGGCAAGTTCTTTTATGTTTGGCTAGATGCACCTATTGGTTATTTAGCAAGTTTTAAGCACCTTTGTCAAAAACAAGGCATCGACTTTGATAGCTTTTGGCAGCCAGACTCTACCGCTGAGGTGTACCACTTTATAGGCAAAGATATTATTTATTTCCATAGCTTATTCTGGCCTGCCATTTTAGAAGGGGCTAACTTACGTAAACCTAACGCTGTTTGGGCTCATGGTTTTGTTACTGTTAATGGCGCTAAAATGTCTAAGTCACGAGGCACCTTTATTAAAGCTCGCACCTATTTAGAACATTTAAATCCTGAATATTTACGTTATTACTTTGCCTCTAAGCTTAGCTCTAGCATTACTGATCTAGACTTAAACTTAGACGACTTTACCCAAAAAGTGAATTCTGATCTTGTAGGTAAGGTAGTGAATATAGCCAGTCGCTGTGCTGGGTTTATCACTAAGCGTTATCAAGGTAAATTATCAACAACATTAGCTGAGCCTGAATTATTTAAAGAATTTACCGATGCTGGAACCAGTATTGCCGATAGCTTTGAGAAGCGTGAGTTTGCTCGGGCTATTCGCGACATCATGACCTTAGCAGATAAAGCTAACCAATATATCGATGCTAAGGCACCATGGGTGTTAGTTAAAGATGAAAGCAAACAACAGTTAGCTCATGAGGTTTGCTCAATGGGGATTAATTTGTTCCGCGTTTTAATGCATTATTTAAAACCTGTGCTACCGTTAATGGCAGCAGAGGTTGAACGTTTTCTACAAACAGAATTACGTTGGGACAATTACCAACAGCCATTATTAGATCACGCCATTGAGCCATTTAAAGCTTTAATGCAACGTGTTGATCCAGCTAAAGTAGCGGCAATGTTGGAAAGCTCAAAAGAAAACTTACAATCTGAGCCAGCCAACAAGGCTAAAGTTAAGGCCAAACCACAAAGCTCAGGGCGTGAGCCAATTGCAGAAACAATTAGCATTGAAGACTTTGCCAAAGTGGATTTACGGGTAGCTAAAATAGTTAAAGCCGAAGCCGTTGAAGGTGCCGATAAACTGATTCGCTTGCAATTAGATATTGGCGAAGGTGAAACGCGTCAAGTGTTTGCTGGCATTAAAGCCGCTTACCAACCCGAGCTACTCGAAGGTCGCTATACTGTAATGGTTGCCAACCTTGCTTCGCGTAAGATGCGCTTTGGTTTATCAGAAGGTATGGTGCTTGCTGCTGGGCCTGGTGGCAGTGATTTATTTATTTTATCACCCGATGCCGGTGCTCAAGCGGGTATGCGTGTAAAATAGAACTTAAACTGTAGCAGCTTCGGCTGCTACTATTTTACTGGTTAGATGGAGCCGAATGTCTAGTCCATATCGCAGTTTTAGTGCTTTGTTTTTAACTACCTTGATCATGTTAATTGCTCAAGGTTCCTTGTCTACCTACCTAGGCTTATCTTTAGCCCAAAACCAAGTTGATTCAATTTGGATTGGCGCCATGATGTCTTGTTATTATTTAGGCTTAGTTTTAGGCTCCAAACTGGGCCATAAATTAATATCTCGTGTTGGCCACATTCGCGCGTTTGTCGCCTGTGCTGCTATTGTTAGTGCTTGCGTTATGTCGCATGTACTGATTTCTACTTTAGAAGTCTGGTTACTTCTACGTGTACTTGTAGGTATGGCTATGATGTGCCAATACATGGTGCTCGAAAGCTGGCTTAATGAACAGGCCGAAAACTCTCAACGCGGTGCAGTATTTGCTTTTTATATGCTGATTTCCTATTTGGGTATGATTGGCGGCCAATTAATGCTGATGCAATTCCCTGATTTAGGCATAGCACCTTTACTTATTATCAGTATGTTCTCTTCGCTTTGTATTGTGCCCATTGCACTTACAAGCCGAATTCATCCTGCACCACTTCTTCCTGCGCCGTTAAAAATAATGACCTTTTGGCGTAAAGTGCCACAGTCATTAACTGCAATAACAATTGCCGGATTAATGGCTGGCGCTTTCTATGGTTTAGCGCCTGCCTATATGGCAAGCAAAGACTTCCCTACCGAACAAATAACAACCTTTATGTCTGCCACCATTCTAGCTGGCTTACTTGCGCAATGGCCTATGGGTAAGTTATCAGACCGGATCCCTAGGGGCAGAATATTACGCTTTAATGCTGCTTTACTGGCAATTTTGACCTTACTAATGGCAATTTTACCGTTAAATTCTACCTTCTTTATGCTGACGACCTTTTGCTATGGTTTTTTATCTTTTACCCTTTATCCTATTGCTAGCGCATTTGCTAATCAGCATATAGAGCAAGAGGAACGTGTCGCCTTATCGGCTACTATATTATTAACCTTTGGTATGGGAGCTTGTTTTGGCCCCTTGGTAGCGTCTGGATTAATGCATATTTTAGGGCCAGATATGCTATATGCCTTTATTAGTGCCTGTGCTTTAGTGCTGTTTTTACGCTTAATTCATGTTAACTACACGCAAAAAGTTAGCAAGCGATTAATTGAAGAGCAACAGCTAGCACAATTTAAAATGGGCTCAGGTGATTTAGTGTCTTCACCGCTTGCGGCAGCGTTAGATCCTAGGGTTGACGAAGAAACGGTATTAGCCCAAATGCATGATGAAGATGCCGCTAAAGCTCAAGGCTATGTTAGCAGTCATTATGATGAAGATATAGAAGTTGAGCTTGAAGCCGATGATCATTTATGGGACTACACTCCAGAGAATATGGTCTATCCAGAGCCTAATACAACCATTGAGGATACAGAGTATAAAGCACAGCCTTAATTGCTGTGCATTACCACTTTATTCCATAAGTTTTGGTTTTTAACAAAGGAAAAATATTCATCTGGATGCCAACATTTAGGCAATAAAGACTGTTTCTTGCGTTCTTCAACATTAGACACTAAGAGTGTAAGAATTTCGATTAGCCGCTCTTGGCTTACAACTGCCAGTTTTTTTCGTGCAACGGGGAAATATAAGTTGTTATTTACGCTAACAACACAGCCTTGAGCTGATACATTATACGTTAAGTTTCTGGTAGCCATACGGCAAATAGGCTCTTTGAGATCTTTTGGATATAAGCCTGTAACAATAGCGTACTCATAACGGTCTAAGTCTTGATCATCAGAGTCTTTCGGAATATAAGTAACGCCAAAACCTTGTGGAAAAATGCCTGTTATTGCTAATAAACTATTCACTGCTGTACTGCTGTATACACCTTTTTCAACGCCTTTTTCTAATACTAAAGCAACTCTAGGTAAGGTTTCATAAACAAAGTTTGGCTTAGTCGATAGCACAACAGAAGTATAGACTTGTGGGATTTTCAGTAAATTACCAATACCATGCTCAGCCTTAGTTGCACCTATAAGCAGTTGCTGCATAAATAATTTTCTTTGTTGGCTATTTTCTTTAAACTGCTCTCGCTCGGCTTTACTATTCCCCTGATAACGCTCTTCTATTAAATCGGTTACATACTTAATCGTTTGGCTGTAACTCACCTTTAGCATGCTTACACGCTCTTGAGTTTCCATCACTCTAAATGGATCGGCCTTACCATCTTCACCATAAATAATCTGTTGTGCTGTAGGGTGACAACTACCAATATCTTGTAATAAGGCTGCCATTAATAAAGGCATTTGAATGTCATCTCGAAAAGGATGATAAGTGTTAAAATCGTTATAATCACCGTCTGTTACTTTGCTTCGCTGCAAAATATACTTATTGGTTATATTTTTACCGGCTAATAATTCGTCAAGTAAGCGTAAACTTAATACTGCTTTATATAAATGTTTACTTTTCTGATTAGAAATAGCTACTTGATTACCTTGGGTTGGCGATGATAGCTGGATAGTGCCTAATAGCTTTGCTGTTAATTGCAGGGTCTCTTCTTTAGAGCCCCCCTGCACTAACTGTAAGATAGACTGACAGATGTGCTGTAATTGACAAAACCGTTGAAAAGCTTCATCAGAAAGCTGCTGCTTAAATTGTAACAACTCAACCCTAGCATGTTCTAATTTTCGTTCAAAAGAGACCTTATCTCTAGCAGAAACTTGGCCTAACCTGCTTTCAAATAAAGTAACTTGCTGCTCAAGCTCGACAAGCTGTTTTTGTTTAAGCTCAGCTTGGCTAAAAGCCAATACTGCATTTTCATAAACTGAGTCAGCTACAACAGTATTATCGTAAATTTTAGCAATTAATATTGAAACTTGCTTACTGTAGTTAGATTTTCCAATAACCTCTAATGCCATATTAGTCTTTATTCCTATGCAATAACTTTTAATAAAACTACAGAATTATTTTAAGATGTCTACATTAATCAAAGTTTAAAATCAATTTGCCTTGTGTTTGATTTGAAACCATTAATTGATGCGCTTTAGCTGCGTCATGCCAATGAAATTGCTCAAAAACAATTGGTTTTAAGATCCCTTCTTTTAAAGCATCACCACACTGCGAAATGAACCTTGCTGTTAAGTCTGCTTTATATTCATCAGAGCGGTTACGTAATGTTGAGCAAATAATATGGCCTCGCTGTTTAAGTAAGGGAGCTAAGTCTAGCTCAGGTAGTTTTCGACCTCCCATCATGGCATAAATAACAATTTTTCCATCTAAAGCTAAAACAGAAACATCTCGTTGGATATAATCTCCGGCTACTGGATCTAAAATTAAATCCGCACCATCCGGCCAGTGTTTAGTTAGCGCCAGCTCAAACGGCTCTTGCTTATAATTAATCGTAACATCTGCACCTAACTGCTTACATAAAGTTAGTTTCTCTTCATTACTTGCCGTAACCGCAACCTTAGCTCCAACATATTTAGCCAGCTGAATAGCAGCAGTGCCAACACCACTGGCGCCTGCATGAATAAGTACTTTTTGCTCGGCTTGAAGTTGGCCATGTAAAAATAATAATTGGTAAGCCGTTAAAAACACCTCAGCCACAGCCGCAGCTTGGCTCATAGAAAAGCCTTCAGGTACTAACATCGCGTGTTGATGATGCAACAGTGCATACTCTGCATAGCCGCCACCTGGCACAATACCAAAAACCTTTTTACCTAGCCAATGCTGCAAGTTATCTGGCGCCGCTACAACAACACCTGCTACCTCTAAACCTAGAATGTCACTCTCACCTTTTGGCGGCGGATAAAACCCTTGTCGTTGCACTAAATCAGCTCTATTTATCCCAGCTGCTGCCACCTTAATAAGTAATTGCTCCCTATTCGCTATTGGCATAGCTAAAATATCAACTGTAAGCTGGCTATTTTTACCTGGCTCTTTCACTATAATGGCTTGCATCTTGGTTGGGATAGTCACTTAAATGCTCCTACAACTGACTTTTAACTATAAAACTCATTACTAGCTTAATACGATATAATCGTATCATAACTTAATTATTGAGTTTATTTTCTATTTGTTGTAGCAAAGTTTACACTAGTATTTATGGCTTATTCTTTATAAGCTTAATGATCAATTTTCTTGGAGAACCGAATGAAAAGCCTACTTATCTTTTTGGCCGCAACGAGCTTTTTTGCATCTGCAACTAGCTGGCAACTAAACCCTGAGCAATCTAGCCTCAATTTTATTTCAGTTAAAAATTCAACGGTTGCTGAAGCGCATCAATTTAACAACCTCTCGGGTACTTGGTCTGAACAAGGCACAGTAAATGTTACTATTCCAGTAACCAGTTTAGAAACTCATATCCCTATTCGTAACCAACGCGTTTTAGACTTTGTTTTAAAAGCTAAAGAATATAGTCAAGTTACGGCAACCGCTGATATTAAGCCAGCAATAATTGACTCATTGACCATCGGTAAATCAACAAAAATAACGGTTCCTTTAGCACTAAATATTGCTGGTGAAACCTTAACTGTAATGGCTAATATTCGCGTACTTAAAATAAATGCGACCTCTATTCAAGCAACAACTGAATCGCCAGTAATGCTTAATGTTGATGCCGCTAAGTTAACCGCGGGTGTTGATAAGCTTCAAGAATTAGCGAAATTAAATTCTATTAGCAAAATGGTTCCTGTAACCTTTAGTGTTAACTTTCAAACTCAAATTTAAATACTAGCCTACAACAGCATGTAGTTTTAACTATAAAGCTGTTGTAGGCTTCTTTATAGTTGCGGATCTAATAAACCTATTTAAAATAGCTTAAATAGCTAAGTATTAAGCTTATTTTTAGCCTCAATCCACTGGCCCATAAACTTTGTGCTGCGATAGGCATGATGTTGCAGCATGATCCCGGTAAAGTTTTTTGCTCTATGCCCAGCTAAGTTATTTCTAATACTATCGAGTTGCTGCCATATATCACTATGATGCTTAATGGCTGAAAACTTCTGCTGTAATATCCGCATTCCCTGCTGCTGAGCTTGCTGCCATAGTTTTTCATCTTGATATAATTTAACAGCCCCATTAGCTATTTGCTCACTGGTATTTGCAATTAAGCCAGCCCATGTCTCCTGTGCGATAGTCATCCCCTCAGCACCAATATCTGTAGTAACACTAGGCGTACCATACTGCATGGCATCGAGTAGCTTGCCCTTTAAACCGGCACCAAAAGCTAATGGTGCTAAACACACTTTGGCTTGCTGCATTACTTGGCCTACGTCATCGGCCCAGCCTTTAACATAAAAGCCTTGTTGGGGATTATGCAAGGCTGTTGCTTTAGGCGGAGGATAAGCGCCATATATATATAAATGACTAAGAGGTAACTGTTTGCGGATCAATGGCCAAATGCTCTGTTTTAGCCATAGAACAGCTTGCCAATTAGGTGCATGGCGGAAGTTGCCTATTGCCACAAAGTGTTGTCTTTGCTCAAAGCGACTAAACGCTTGTATTTGTTCGGTGTCTACAAAGAAGGGGCAATAACATAACAACGCTTTAGGCACTAAGAAATGATGTTGCAATAGCTGCATTTCATACTCTGAAATAACCAATGTGATATCACAGCGATAAATAGCGGCGATTTCTCGTACAGCAATATCTGAATTTAAATCGGTTTTCGTTAACTTACGTTCAGCTTTATAAGCCTTATGCCGGGCATCTCTAAGAGAGTGCATATCCTCCATATCTAAAATACGCAATGCTTCTGGACATGCTTGTTCAACTCGCCAACCAAATTGCTCTTCAAGCATAAAGCGGTCAAACATGACGGCATTAACATTAAGTGAACTTAGCCAGTTATCAAAACTATCATCATTTAATAAAATCTGTTTTTCTGCTACACCTAACGCTGGTAAGTCTGCTCGATGCAAAGACTTTTCTGCAGCGCTGGCAAAAACAACCTGCCAGCCTTGGCCTAGAAATAACTCAATAATACTAAGCATGCGATAGCCTGCCGCAGATGATTTAGGCTCAGGCCAGACATAACCGATGATAACTAATAGAGGCACAACATCATTCCTAACAAAATGGATCTATGTTAACGATTCTTAGAGCTAAATAATAGCTAAGATAACTAAGCTAAACATGACAGCCAAGTGTAGTCATGGCATGATAAGCTACAGTATCTCAACACAAAAATGTAAATTATGTCGATGCCAACACCTTATAGCAGCACTGAAGAGCTGTTTCATACCCTAAGCCATGCAATAGGGGCAATTTTAAGCCTTGCAGCTTTGTTTTTAATGCTAAAGGTAACCAGTGTTAACCCAGATAGCCTTTATATAATTAGCAGTGTTATTTATGGCTCAAGCCTAGTGTTAATGTATAGTAGTTCAGCATTATACCATGGCAGTAAAAACATCCAGCGTAAAACTCGGCTGCGCCAACTTGACCATGCTGCAATTTTTATTCTTATTGCCGGTACTTATACCCCTTTTACCCTTATTAGCCTGCACGACGATGTTGGCCTATTATTGTTTATTGTGATTTGGGCAATTGCTCTAGTTGGCGTCATTATTGAACTAGCATCTGGATTGAAATATAAGAAATTATCACTGGCTTTATACCTAGGTATGGGATGGTTAGTTATCTTTGCCGTTAAACCTATGCTTGAAAGTATCCCGGTTGCTGGCTTATGGCTTTTACTTGCAGGTGGCTTAAGTTACACCTTCGGGGTTATTTTTTATGCGGCAAAGAAAATGTATATGCATCATTTTATTTGGCATCTTTTTGTACTAGCTGGCAGTGCTTTTCATTTTGCGGCAGTTTATTTTTACGTTTTAAACTAAAGCAGGCTGAAATTCAGCCTGCTTTATTACTTTAGTATTTACTAATCAATTAATACTGGTAGCTAAAGGTTACACCGCTAAAGCTTTGGTATGCACGAACACCAACGTGCCATGTTCCCGCTTGTGGGTTTGAAATAGTACAAACTTCTTCATTACCGTAACGATACGGGCGACATGTGTAAGAGGTGGTTGTTGGCGCTGAGCCATAACGAACATATAAATCAGCATCACCTGTACCACCTGTTGTTTTGAAAGTAATAGAAGAGACACCTGATGGTATTTGATAACTGCCACGCAGCCACTGACCAGTACTTGCTGATAAGTTAGGGAAAGTGGCGCCATTTGTTGGAGGCGGATTACTGCCACCGTCATCACCACTACAACCATTATTAGTTAAATAATCATGTGCGTCTTTCGCTTTTACAATACCCCAACCATAGGAGTTATCACGACCGCTAGTACCACGGTCTTGCGCAGTTGCATTAAGTGCGCTACGTATTTGTGGAGCTGTACATTGAGGGTGGTTACTCCACACTAACGCAGCAACACCCGCTACATGAGGTGAGGCCATAGAAGTGCCACTGATGCTGTTATAGCCACCATTGTTCCATGTTGAACTAACACTGACACCAGGTCCTGAAATTTCAACTTGTGAGTTACGTTGTGAGAAACTTGCTAAATTACCACTAGAGTTAACCGCAGCAACTGAAATAACGGCATCATATGAAGCTGGGTAAGATAACGAAGTATTACCGCCATTACCTGCAGCAGCAACTAATAACATACCGCTATTATAGAAACTGTCCATCGCGTTTCTTTCAGTTTGAGTAGCCGAACCGCCACCTAAACTCATATTAACAACTTTAGAATCAGCATTCTTACACGACTGAATAGCGTCTACTAAGTCTGAAGCATAAGTCCAGTTACCTTGATCATTGAATATTTTAACTATATGGACATTTGCTTGACCTGAGCCAATAACACCAACAACACCAGTATTATTATCTAAGGCAACCATAGTTCCGGCAACATGCGTACCATGACCATTGCCATCTGAATACCAATTGCCATGGCCAGAAAACGCGTAACCGCTAGTGCCTGAGCTTTGTAAATCAGTATGGTTTGACTGATAACCAGTGTCGATAATACAAACACCCGTGTTACCCGCGCTGCTATCGCTAACTAAATTAGCTTGCACCATAGAAATACCGTAAGGCGTGCTTTGTGCCATCGGTGATGGTACATCCATCAAATAACGCTTTTGATCTAGCTCAACATATTCAACGTTCGCATCTAAAGCTAACTTTTTATATTGACGTGGCGATAATTTTACAACGCTCGCTTGTACTGATGGCAGTTGCTTTAATGCTTGGATATTATGCTGCCCTAAAACTTGCTGCGCGCGTTGAGTAAATGCAGCGGCTGAAACCTCATCAGAAGCAGCTTCATTTACATTGAGGCTTGCAACTTGCTCATTAGTTTTAAACTTAACAATGTAACGTTGCTCACCTTTTGCAACAATTAAGTCATCTGATGCTATTGGCGTTGGTGTTAATACAGTTAAACTATCTGCGACTGCACTTGCGGTTAAGCTTAATGCAAATACAGAAGAAGCTGCAGCAATAAAGGCTGTTGATTTTTTCATTATAGTACCCTTGATTTGTTATTATCGTCCATTTGTAATTCTAAGCATCCTGCGCCGAATCAACATAGCCGCTATCTTGGGTAACATTCAATTACATTTACCTTATAAATTCATTACAAACATATGACTTTCCCGATATAAGAAAATTAATAGTGATAATAGGAACGGATATTTTCTAAATCAGGTATTTATGTTGCTAATGGCAATTTAAACCAGAACTGACTACCTTGATCAGATTCAGATTCAAAACCGATTTCACCTTGATGGTTTTCAATTATTTTTTTACAAATTGCTAAACCTAACCCTGTTCCCTCTTTAGCTCGACTATTAGAACTATCTACTTGATAGAAATTTTGGAATAAATTTGCTTTAAATTTATTAGGAATGCCGATGCCAAAGTCTGTTACTTTAAAAGTAACTTTATCCGCGGTAATTAGTAAATCGACTCTCACCTCACTTTGCTCTGGTGAAAACTTTATAGCATTAGAGACTAAGTTATCCATCACCTGTTGGATCCGGAAATTATCAGCATAAACAAATATTGGTTTATCGTTTAGCGTATTAAAAATTAATTTAACTGCATATCGAGCAGCATAAGGTTGCAGTGTATAGATAGATTGTTTAGCCAATTCATATAAATCAAATTTAGTACAATCTAGGCTAAAGGTACCTGCGGCAAATTTTTGTAAATCTAGTAAGTCGTTAATTAATTTAGCTAGGCGCTCACTACTATCTTGCGCGGTATTAACTAAATTTTTATAAGCTACAGAGTTTGGCTTAATCACCTCTTGCGCTATTAAGCCAATAGAGCCTCTAATAGCGGTTAATGGTGTTCTTAATTCATGACTAACCGTTGCAATAAACTCATCCTTTAATTTATCTAAACGCTTTAACTCTTCATTCTTTATCGCTAGTGCTGTTAAGCTTTTTTCAAGTTGTTTACTGCGTAAAGACAAGGTCATTGAACTTTCTTGTAAAGAATGCGTTCGCTCTGCAACACGGGTTTCTAGCACTAATTGAGATTTAGCCTTAGCATCAATAGCCTCTGTCAGCTGAGATTTAACCCATTGAACTTGTTTATATTTAAAGTATAACAACACACTCAACAAGATAATTACAACCAGCAAGCTGGTCGTTATAAAATAGAAAAAGTTAATTTGTTGCCACCAAGAAACAGTCATACTAAACATCCGGTCTTACTTGCTGAGAATATATTCTGTGCTATGTGCAAGCTCCCTCCTTAACAAACATTATTGCTGCACTAACGATACGCTAGTTAATATTCAACCTAAAAACCATTAATAATACTCTTTACAGCCTGTATTAGGTTAAATCTAGCCTAAGTCTTTCACTCTTGCTTGCATTCTTTTAGAATCGGCTCCATTAATATTGTTAATGCAGTTTTTGGAGTAATAAATGTCAGATATCAAACACAATCGGCTACTTATTTTAGGCTCAGGCCCAGCCGGTTATACCGCAGCTGTCTATGCGGCACGTGCTAACCTTAAACCTGTACTTATTACGGGTATGCAGCAAGGTGGCCAGTTAACAACAACCACTGATGTTGAAAATTGGCCAGGTGATGCTCATGGTTTAACGGGCCCAGCCTTAATGGACAGAATGTTAAAACATGCTGAAGCCTTTGATACTGAAATTGTTTTTGATCATATTCACACTGTAGATTTAAAACAGCGCCCTTTTATACTGACTGGTGATAATAGCGTTTATAGCTGTGATGCTTTAATTATTTGTACTGGTGCATCAGCCAAATATCTTGGTTTACCTTCCGAAGAAGAATTTAGTGGCCGCGGTGTCTCAGCTTGTGCAACTTGTGATGGTTTTTTCTATCGTAATCAAAAAGTTGCTGTCGTAGGTGGCGGTAATACTGCTGTTGAAGAAGCTTTATATTTATCTAATATTGCAGCGGAAGTTCACCTTGTTCACCGCCGTGATAGCTTTAAGGCTGAAAAAATCTTAGTTGACCGTTTAATGGAAAAAGTAAAAAACGGCAACATTATTTTACATACCCACCGTCAATTAGACGAAGTATTAGGTGATGACAGTGGCGTAACCGGTGTCCGTCTTAAATCTACTCAAGGCGAAGCTGATGAAGAGCTTGCATTGCAAGGTGTCTTTATTGCAATTGGCCATAAACCAAATACCGATATCTTTGCAGGCCAGTTAGACATGAATGGCGGCTATTTACAAGTTCAAAGTGGCTCTGATGGTAATGCGACGCAGACCAGTGTACCAGGTGTTTTTGCCGCTGGTGATGTTTCTGATCATATCTATCGTCAGGCTATTACTTCAGCAGGCACAGGTTGTATGGCTGCACTAGATGCAGAGCGCTACTTAGATGGCCTTGCTAAGTAAGTATCTAGATTGACCCTCTATTTACCCGTTTTGGCGGAAGCGGATATTCAGTTTCCGCCTTTAGAGCAGGCGCTTGAGGCGCCTGATGGCCTATTAGCCATGGGCGGAGACTTATCTGCACAACGGCTAATTAGCGCCTATTCTCAAGGCATATTCCCTTGGTTTAGTGAAGGCGAGCCCATCCTTTGGTGGAGCCCATCGATACGTGCCATCTTTGCTCCTAATACTTTAACCTTAAATCGTAGTTTAAAAAAGCAACTCAACAAATACCCTTTACAGTTCAGCGTTAATCAATGCTTTAAACAAGTGATCCAACATTGTGCTGCACCCAGAGCTAAGCAAGCTGAAACTTGGATCTTGTCTGATATTCAACAAGCCTATTACCGCTTACATCAATTAGGCCATGCCCATAGCTTAGAGGTATGGCAAGAGAATAACCTAGCAGGTGGTTTATATGGCGTTATGGTTGGCGGCTTATTTTGTGGTGAGTCTATGTTTAATTTAGCACCTAATATGGCAAAATTCGCTTTAATTGCTTTGCAGAAACACCTGCAACAATACAGCTCTGGCTGGATAGACTGTCAAATTCCAAATCCATTTCTAACCCAAATGGGTGCTAGCACTATTGCTAGGCCTAATTATATAGAACTACTTAAGCAACATACTGAACAAAGAATAAGCTCAAACTGTTGGCTGACTCAAATGCTCACTTTGGATCTTTAATGGAACCGTTACAGTTAGGTTTAACCCAGCAAAGCCCTTGTAGTTATTTAACAGAGCAACAACAAAGGCTCGCTTTTACTCTAGCTGACAGCCCTCTCTCACCAGAAGTCTATCAACAGCTAATTGATACAAATTTTCGCCGCAGCCATCAACAGTTATATCGTCCTTGGTGTGCAGCTTGTGATGGGTGTCAATCAGTTCGCATCGATCCGCGCCAGCTAGCGCTTAGCGCGAGTCAACGCAGAGTTAGAAACAAAGCTCAAAAAGCTGGCTGGCACTATAAATTTGTTACCGCACCAAGTGCGCCCTACTTTGCGCTTTATCAAGCTTATATCGGCTTTAAACACCAGCAAAGTACTATGTACCCAGCATCAATGGACGACTTAAACAGCATGTTAGAGTGCAACTGGCTAGCGGTCTGTTTTTTAGAACAGTACTATAATAATAAATTAGCCAGTGTCACTATAGTGGATGTTTTACCCAAAGGGCTTTCTGCTGTTTACACCTTTTATGATCCGCAAGTTAGTCTATTTTCGCCGGGTAAATTAGCTATCATAAATTTAGCAGAAATAACTAGGCTAGAAAATAAGCTTTGGCTGTACCTTGGCTACAATGTAGATGGTTGCGAAAAAATGGACTATAAAGCGAATTTTAAGCCACAACAGCGGTTTATTCAGGGACAATGGCATTCATTTGCCTAAAAAAGCGCTTCAGACTTTACTTATGCCGTCAATTTCGGCACAATCTGCGCAGATTTTTTTATGATCCAACCAATTTAAAGAGGCAAATGCGCTGAATGGCGAAAGAAGACGTTATTGAAATGCAAGGTACCATTTTGGATACCCTGCCAAATACCATGTTCAAAGTTGAACTGGAAAACGGCCATGTTGTTACCGCACATATTTCTGGAAAAATGCGTAAAAACTATATTCGGATTTTAACAGGCGATAAAGTGACAGTAGAACTTACTCCATACGACTTAACAAAAGGCCGAATTGTTTTCCGCCAACGTTAATTTGTTTTAGTTCTGTTTTAGCTACATGGAATAATAAAATAAACCCGGCCTAAACCGGGTTTTAGTTTTGTATAGTGTAAATATTTAGTCGGTTAATGCCGGCTCATTAGTCACTTGATAATCAAAATGTAAAATATCATCAACTAACTCGACCGTAACCTCACCGCCTTGAACTAATTGACCAAATAAAATTTCATTCGCTAGCGGTTTCTTCAAGTGCTCTTGGATTACGCGCGACATCGGTCTTGCCCCCATCGCTTTGTCGTAACCTTTATCTGCTAACCATTTTCTTGCTTTAGCGCCAATCTCAAGTGTTACTTGTTTCTTATCTAACTGAACTTGTAAGTCACAGATAAACTTATCAACAATCTGCAATATAATATCTTCAGATAAATGCTGAAACCAAATAATACCATCTAACCGGTTTCTAAACTCAGGGCTGAAAGTGCGATTAATTTCACTAAGCGCATCATGACTATTATCTTGCTGTTTAAAGCCAATAGACTTACGTACAGTCTCTTGTACGCCCGCATTTGTCGTCATAACTAACACTACATTTCTAAAATCAATTTTTCGGCCATTATTATCGGTTAAAGTACCGTGGTCCATCACTTGCAATAGAATATTATAAATATCGCTATGGGCTTTTTCTATTTCATCCAATAACACGACTGAATAAGGATGTTTAGAAACAGCATCAGTTAACAAGCCTCCTTGATCAAAACCGACATAGCCTGGTGGCGCACCAATTAACCGGCTTATTGCATGACGCTCCATGTATTCAGACATGTCAAAGCGTAAAAGCTCTACACCTAACACTTTGGCTAATTGCTTGGTAACCTCTGTTTTACCTACGCCTGTTGGGCCGGCAAATAAGAAGTTACCTATAGGTTTTTCTTCATTGCCAAGGCCTGAGCGAGATAAGCGAATAGCCGAAGTTAATACTTCAATAGGCTCATCCTGACCAAACACAACCATTTTTAAATTACGATCTAAATTAGCTAAAACATCAGTATCAGATGCCGAAACTGACTTCTCAGGTATACGGGCCATTTTGGCAATCACATGTTCTATTTCAGCAACATCAATTACCTTACTTCGTTGCTCTTCAGGTAATAAGCGCTGACTTGCACCGGCCTCATCAATTACATCAATAGCCTTATCAGGCAAATGTCTGTCATTAATATATTTAGCAGATAACTCAGCAGCTGCGCGTATGGCTTTTGTTGTATAGCTAATGCCATGATGTTGCTCATAGCGATCTTTTAAACCTAACAATATTTGCGTTGTTTCTTCTACTGTAGGCTCAGGAATGTCAATTTTTTGAAAACGACGTACTAACGCAGTGTCTTTTTCAAAAACAGATTTAAATTCTTGATAGGTAGTAGAGCCGATACAACGTAACTTACCACTAGAAAGCAGTGGTTTAATTAAATTAGACGCATCCATTACGCCGCCAGAGGCTGCTCCCGCCCCAATAATGGTATGAATTTCATCTATAAACAAAATGGCATCTTTTTCGCGTTGTACTTCTTTTAATAACGCTTTAAGCCGCTTCTCAAAATCACCTCTATATTTAGTCCCTGCTAATAAGGCGCCCATATCTAATGAATAAATAGTGGCATTTGCAATAACCTCTGGCACCTCATTTTTTACAATTCGATAAGCTAGGCCTTCAGCAATAGCTGTCTTACCCACTCCGGCCTCACCCACTAACAGCGGGTTATTTTTCTTACGACGACACAGCACTTGCACTGCGCGCTCTACTTCTTTATCGCGACCAATTAATGGATCTATTTCTCCATTTGTCGCCAAAACATTTAAGTTAGCTGTGAAATTCTCTAAATGCTTGCTGTCATCTGCTGTGGTTTCAGTTGCATCGTCTTGATCAAGGTTATCATGTTGATCTAACTTCTCTATTTTAGCGACACCATGTGAAATGAAATTAACTACATCTAAGCGACTAATATCAATTTTTTTCAATAAATAGACTGCTTGTGATTCTTGCTCACTAAAAATTGCTACTAAAACATTTGCTCCGGTAACTTCTACTTTTCCTGAAGACTGAACATGAAATACCGCCCGTTGTAATACTCGCTGAAAACCTAATGTAGGTTGTGTATCACGTTCTAACTCGCCCTCGGGTAGAACGGGTGTGGTTGAATCTATAAAACTAGCTAATTCTGCGCGCAATTTTTCAATATTTACACCACAAGAGTTAAGCGCTTCTCCTGCTGCTGGGTTATCCAGCAATGCTAACAATAGATGCTCTACTGTCATATACTCGTGCCGACGCTCACGGGCAAACCTAAAAGCCAGGTTCAGCGTCAACTCAAGATCTTTATTCAACATAGACAACTCCTCAACTACCTGAGTAACAATATTAGATCATGCTAAGTCTGAACTTAAGCGCGCTCCATCGTACAAAGTAAAGGATGCTGATGCTCTTTAGCATACTGCATCACCTGCTGAACTTTGGTCTCAGCTATTTCTGCGGTAAAAGTGCCGCAAATGCCTTTCCCTTCATGATGCACCTTAAGCATAATTTCAGTCGCTTGCTCGTATTGCAAGTTAAAGAAACGGCTTAATACATCTATTACAAAATCCATTGGGGTGTAATCATCATTATGCAATACAACCCGATACATTGGTGGTGGTTCAAGTTGTTGCCGAGTTAATTCCTCTAAACCAACATCTTGTTCATCAAAATCTTTATTACTATTCATAAACTATAGCCATACCTGCGTCATCCAGCAAAGAGTTAAAGTTAATACTTGGTTAATTTTAAGTTTATTTTTGCAAACAACTTGACTGTTTGCGTAAATTATCTACAGTAGTTAGTGGAGGTGACGCATTTCCCTCCACCAGTTAACTAGAATACAGAATATTTATATAGAATACAGAAATTAGCTAACTTAGAGAAGGAAGTAAGTTGTATGGCTACCGGAAAAGTGAAATGGTTCAATAATGCCAAAGGGTTTGGGTTTATTCGTGAAGATGGACGTGACGAAGATATTTTCGCCCATTATTCTACCATAAGTATGGATGGCTATCGTACACTAAAGGCGGGCCAAGACGTTGAGTTTGATTTATCAGATGGCCCCAAAGGGTTGCACGCTGTAAATATTAAACTTCCTGACGATCTGGTTGAGTAAAGCATAATAGCTAAGTGTAAATAGCGAACAACAAAATAAAAAAGCAGGCTAAAGGCCTGCTTTTTATCTAACTCTATAAGGTTAAGCTTAACTTATAACGCTGCTAAAGCTGTGTTTAAGGTTTCGCTTGGGCGCATAGCCGTAGAGATTAAACGACTTTCTGGGCGGTAGTAACCGTTAATATCAACTTGCTTACCTTGAACACCATTTAACTCAGCAACAATTGTTGCTTCTTGCTGACTTAAAGTTTGTGCTAATTTAGTAAAGCGAGTTTGTAACTCCGCATCCGCTGTTTGGGCCGCTAAGGCTTCAGCCCAGTACATGGCTAAATAGAAGTGGCTGCCACGGTTATCTAATTCACCTAACTTACGACGTGGTGATTTGTCATTATCTAAGAATTTCGCAGTAGCTTGATCTAATGCATCGGCTAATACTTTTGCTTTGCTATTATCTGTGGCTAAGCTTAAGTGTTCTAACGATGCCGCTAAAGCTAAAAACTCACCTAATGAATCCCAACGTAAATAGTTTTCTTTTAAGAACTGTTCAACGTGTTTAGGAGCAGAGCCGCCTGCACCGGTTTCAAATAAACCACCGCCATTCATCAGTGGTACCACCGATAACATTTTAGCACTAGTGCCTAGCTCTAAAATTGGGAATAAATCGGTTAAGTAATCACGTAGTACGTTACCTGTTACAGAAATTGTATCTAAGCCATCTTTAATACGTGCTAACGAGAAACGTGTCGCCTCAACAGGTGACATAATTTGAATGTCTAAGCCGCTAGTATCATGCTCTTTTAAATAAGTATTTACTTTAGCCATTAACTGACGATCGTGTGCACGATTTTCATCTAACCAGAATACCGCAGGAGTATTGCTTAAACGAGCACGATTAACCGCTAATTTTACCCAATCACGGATTGGTGCATCTTTAGCTTGGCACATACGCCAAATATCGCCCTGCTCTACTGGATGTTCAAAAACAGTTTCGCCTTGGCTATTTAGTACTTGAACAACACCGGCTGTGGCAATTTCAAAGGTTTTGTCATGCGAACCATATTCTTCTGCTTTTTGCGCCATTAAGCCCACATTAGGCACTGAGCCCATGGTTTTAGGATCAAAAGCACCGTGCTTTTTACAGAAGTTAATGGTTTCTTGGTACACACCGGCGTAACAACGATCAGGGATCATTGCCTTAGTATCTTTTAAATTACCGGTTGTATCCCACATTTTACCTGAGCTACGGATCATCGCTGGCATAGAGGCATCAATAATTACATCACTAGGTACATGTAAATTAGTAATACCTTTATCTGAATTAACCATCGCTAATTCAGGTTGATTAGCATAACAAGCTTTTAAATCAGCAATAATTTCATCTTGCTTAGCTTGCGGTAAAGTAGCAATTTTGCTGTAAATATCACCAGCACCATTTTTAACGTCAACACCTAGCTCGGCGAATAAAGACGCATGCTTATCAAAAACAGGTTTAAAGAAAGTAATAACCGCATGGCCAAACATAATAGGATCTGACACTTTCATCATTGTCGCTTTTAAGTGCAATGATAATAAAACGTCTTGTTGTTTAGCTTCGGCAATTTGCTTGTCGTAGAACGCACATAATGCCGCTTTGCTCATTGTAGCCGCATCGACAATTTCACCTGCTAATACTTTTAATTCTGGTTTTAATACCGTAACGCTACCATCTTTAGCAACTAGCTGAATTTTTAAAGTATCATCTTTATCTAAAGTTGCTGACTGCTCGCTACTATAAAAGTCACCGTCGGTCATATGAGCTACATGAGAAAGAGAGTCGCTAGACCATGCACCCATACTATGTGGGTTCTTACGCGCATATTGCTTAACAGAGGCTGGCGCACGACGATCAGAGTTACCTTCACGTAAAACAGGGTTTACTGCACTGCCTTTAACTTTATCGTAACGCGCTTTAATATCACGCTCTTCGTCATTTTTCGGCTCAACAGGGTAATTCGGTAACGCATAGCCCTTTTGCTGTAATTCTTTAATTGCAGCATTTAACTGTGGCGTAGACGCACTGATATTAGGCAACTTAATAATATTAGCTTCAGGTTGTTTAGCTAATTCACCTAATTCGGCTAAGGCATCAGATATTTGTTGTTCAGGCGTTAAATAATCTGGAAAAACAGCAATAATACGTCCAGAAAGTGAAATATCACGGGTTTCAACTTCAATGCTTGCTGCAGAAGCAAAAGCTTGAACTATAGGTAAAAAAGAATAAGTCGCCAACGCTGGCGCTTCATCTGTCTCAGTATAAATAATTTTTGCAATTTTGTTTGACATGTTTATTCCTGTAATGTGTTCGCGATCATCTGCTCTACTATTAGTAACAAGTGCTAGTGGCAACAAGTGCTGGGTCTAGTAGCTTGCGCTAATCCGTGAGCGATGTTGATGTTTTAAACGCATTTGTTGCAAAGCGGCCGTAGTATAGCAGCATGGCATTTAATAAAATAGTTTACAGTAGCTTAAGCAATGCGACTGGGCTAAGCTTACCTCGCTAATTTACGCTTATATAGTTGTATTTATTTAATAAATTAAGATGATGTTATTATGAGTAGAAGTCAGTTACATCTTACCGTTGCCGCCATTGTTCATTATAAGAATCAATTTCTCTTCGTAGAGGAAATTGATAAACAAAGTCAATTAAGGGTAGCCAATCAACCAGCTGGCCATGTTGAAGAAAATGAAGATTTAATCAGTGCAGTTTGCCGTGAACTGTTAGAAGAAACAGGACTAGCACTTAGCCCAAGCTATTGGTTAGGCATCTCACAGCTGCACGCCCAAAATAATCACCGCTATGTTAGAGTTAACTTTATTTTTGAACCTAAACGCTTACCAATGCATTACCAGCCCCAAGATCCAGACATTCTTGCATTGCACTGGTTTACAGAGCAAGAACTCTTAGATTCAGGCTTAACCGTGCGCAGCCAATTAGTCCTCGATGCTATCCATTTATTTCAACAAGGCGTACGTCTGCCGTTAAATCTAATTCAGCCGACGAGATAACGTGTTTTGCAAGCAAAAAGAGTGCTATAATGCGCGCCGAGATTTTAACTAGCTAAAAGTACGGTGTAATGGCAGAAAACAGCAGTAAGAAAGTCATTGTCGGCATGTCCGGCGGGGTTGATTCATCAGTATCAGCTTATTTACTTATCCAGCAAGGCTATAAAGTAGAAGGCCTGTTTATGAAAAACTGGGAAGAAGATGATAATGATGAGTATTGTGCTGCCGCTGAAGATATGGCGGATGCCCAAGAGGTCTGCGATAAGTTGGGTATTGTACTGCATAAAGTGAACTTTGCTGCAGAATACTGGGACAATGTTTTTGAGTATTTCCTAGACGAATACAAAGCTGGCCGCACGCCAAACCCAGATATAATGTGCAACAAAGAAATTAAATTTAAAGCTTTTTTAGAGTTTGCAGCTGAGGCTCTACAAGCCGATTTTATTGCCACAGGCCACTATGTACGTCGTCGTTTTGTTGATGGTCACTGGCAGCTATTGCGCGGCTTAGACAACAATAAAGATCAGAGTTATTTTTTATATACCCTTGGCGAGCAACATATAAGCCAAACTCTATTTCCTGTCGGTGAATTAGATAAACCAGAAGTAAGAGCCATTGCCGAGCAGCAAGGGCTCATCACACATGATAAAAAAGACAGTACCGGTATCTGCTTTATTGGGGAGCGCAAATTTAAAGATTTTTTACAACAATACTTACCAGCACAACCGGGTGAAATAGTCAGCGTTGATGGCGCTGTCATTGGCCAACATGATGGATTGATGTACCACACGCTAGGCCAACGTAAAGGTTTACGCATTGGCGGCTTACGCGACGGCGGTGAAGATCCTTGGTATGTCATAAATAAAGATCTAGTGAAAAATCAGTTAATTGTTGCCCAAGGTCATGACCACCCTCGTATGTTTTCACGCGGCTTAACTGCCAAACAATTACATTGGACCGATCGCCAAGGCCCAAAAACAGAGTTAAAGTGCAGTGTTAAAACACGTTACAGACAACAAGATATTGGCTGCACGTTAATTCCGCAAGAAAATGGTGATGTCACCGTTATGTTCGACACTCCACAGAAAGCCGTTACTCCCGGACAATCTGCAGTATTTTATCTTGATGAAGTTTGTCTCGGTGGCGGCATTATTGATGTAGCAATAAACTAATGGAAAAGTCTCTTCAGAATCAAGTTATAGCTCTTGCTGCTTTATGTCAGGCCGCTAAGTTGGTGCAGCATAGCGCGCGTAGCAATACCAATAAGCAGCATGAGCTTGAGGTCTGCCTTAGTAGCATCGCCAAATTAGATGCCGCAACCCCACTAGATATTTACGGTGGTGATTTAGAAAATTTAAAAATAGGCCTAAAGCTAGTTATTGATCAATTAGGTGATGAACCGAAAAAAGATGTTGAACTAACTCGATATTTAGTCGGTGTGTTAGCACTAGAGCGCAAATTACATAATAAGCCAAAGCAAATGAGTTTATTAGCCAATAAGCTGCAACATCTAGAGCGCCAGTTACAACATTTCGCTGTCACCGATGATAATGTCATCGCTAACTTAGCGGATATTTATAGTAACTGTATCAGCAGTATGGGTGCTAGGATCCAAATTTATGGTCAACCCGAACTATTAAAGCAAAATAATGTACAACATAAAGTTCGCGCTTTGTTGTTAGCCGCTATTCGTGCAGCTGTTTTATGGCGTCAAGCCGGAGGCAGTCGCTTACACTTTATATTTAAACGCCGCAAGCTGGTTGCAGAAGCTAAACAGGCTTTAGCCCAGCTGTCCCCTTTGAGCATATAGGAGCCGTCATGCAACTTAACGCACTTACCGCCATATCCCCAGTAGATGGGCGTTATGGCAGCAAAACAGCTGATTTACGTCAGTATTTTAGCGAATTTGGTCTAATCAAATACCGTGTCACTGTAGAGGTTCGCTGGTTACAGTTTTTAGCCGCCACTAACGGTATCGATGAAGTACCTAGTTTATCAGCAAGTGCCAATGAGTTATTAGACAACATTGTTGCTAACTTTAGCCTAGAAGATGCTCAGCGCGTTAAAGATATTGAAGCGACAACCAATCATGACGTAAAAGCGGTTGAATATTTATTAAAAGAAAAAGTTGCCGATAATGCAGAGTTAGCCGCTCTAAATGAATTTATCCACTTTGCTTGTACTTCAGAAGATATTAATAATTTATCTCATGGTTTAATGCTTAACGAAGCCCGTCGCAGTGTGTTATTACCCCAATGTGATGCTTTACTAGAGGCCATTAAACAGCTAGCCAATGAGCATAAAAATGTGCCCATGATGGCAAGAACGCATGGTCAACCAGCCTCACCTACCACTATGGGTAAAGAGATGGCTAACGTTTATATGCGCTTAAAGCGTCAGCGTGATCAAATAGCTGCCGTTGAGGTTCTAGGTAAAATTAATGGTGCAGTAGGTAACTATAATGCCCATATCTCAGCTTATCCTAACCTAAACTGGCATCAGTTATCTGAGCAGTTTGTTACTAGCTTAGGCTTAACTTGGAATCCGTTTACTACCCAAATTGAACCGCACGATTATATTGCTGAACTTTTTGATGCCGTTGCCCGTTTTAACACCATTTTAATTGATTTTGATCGCGATATTTGGGGTTACATTGCATTAGGTCACTTTAAGCAACGGACTATTGCTGGCGAAATAGGTTCATCGACTATGCCGCATAAAGTTAATCCAATTGATTTTGAAAACTCAGAAGGTAACTTAGGTATCGCAAATGCGTTATTTAATCATTTATCGGCAAAGTTACCGGTTTCACGCTGGCAGCGTGATTTAACCGACTCAACGGTATTGCGTAATTTAGGCATGGGTTTTGGTTATACACTTATTGCCTATCAAGCTACTTTAAAAGGCATTAGCAAACTAGAAGTGAATGCAGCGAACTTACTTGCTGAATTAGATCAAAACTGGGAATTGCTTGCCGAGCCTGTGCAAACCGTTATGCGTAAATATGGGATAGAAAAACCTTACGAAAAATTAAAAGAGTTAACCCGAGGCAAACGTATTACCTCAGCTGACTTGCATAAGTTTATTGATAACTTAGACTTACCTGACACAGCAAAGCAGCAATTAAAACAACTAACACCAGCTAATTATATTGGCGCTGCGGTTAGTATAACTGAAACGTTATAAGTCGTTTATAATCGCATTATCTTTATAAGATAGACTAGGCGCTAAAATATTAGCGCCTTTTTTATCAGAGCATATTTCAGGAGTAACCATGTACACACTGAACTGGGGCGAGCTTAGCATTAGCGAGTTTTTGCAACATTACTGGCAACAAAAGCCCGTTTTAATTAAAGCCGGCTTTAACCAATTTGCTGATCCACTAACCGCTGATGAATTAGCAGGCTTAGCATTAGAAGAAGAAATAGAGTCACGAATTGTTAGCAATAAAAACAATGACTGGCAATTACATAGCGGCCCTTTTACGGAATATGACAGCTTTGGTGAAGACAATTGGACTTTACTGGTTCAAGCTGTCGATCATTGGCATCCTGAAGCTGCTAAGTTATTAGATCCGTTTCGCTTTATTCCTAACTGGCGAATTGATGATTTAATGGTAAGCTTTTCCACCCCAGGTGGCGGTGTTGGTCCTCACTTAGATCAATACGATGTTTTTATTATCCAAGGGGAAGGTAAGCGCCACTGGCGTGTCGGTATGCCAGACTCTAGCCTAGAGCAGCACTGCCCTCACCCGCGCTTATTACAAGTGACGCCCTTTACAGACTGTATCAATGTTATTACCGAGCCTGGCGATATACTCTATATTCCACCAGGTTGTCCGCATGAAGGCATCAGTGTTGAAAACAGCCTAAATTACTCTGTGGGTTTTAGGGCTCCATCGCAAAAAGATTTAATTAATGGTTTTGCTGATCACTTGCTTGATCAAAACTTAAGCGGTGAACGTTTTACTGATAAAAACCGCGCTGTAGCTAACTCTATAGGTGAAATTACTGTTGCGGATATAAAGCAAGTAAAACAATTGGTTACAGCCATGGCTAACGATGACAACCTATTACCACACTGGTTTGGTGAAATGATAAGCCAAGCTAAGCATGAGCTAGATATTAACCAACCCGACCCTCACTATTCGCCAGAAGAAATTGCTGAATATATTGAAGAAGGCTCTGTATTAACCCGTGTAGGCGGCTTACGCTGTTGCTATTATCAAGCCACACCTAATAGTGATATTTTATTATTTATTAATGGTGATAAAGTGGTAATTCCTGCCAACGAATTAAGCACCGTTAAACTGTTAACTGATCAAGATCATTTAAGTGTTGAAGATAATCTGCTATTTTCACAATCTGATTCACGGCTACAATTACTGACTCAGCTTATTAACCAAGGCTATTGGTATTTTAGCGAATAGCTAAATTTAGCGAAAATAGATATATCAAACACCTTAACGTTAAAAAGCCAGTATTTAGAGCCACTAAATACTGGCTTTTTTATTACAAAATTACACGTTAAACAGGCTCAGCTTGCCAAAGCTTCTCATCTTGGTACATCTGATATAAGCTTTCAGCTCGACTAATTAATAACTGAGCAAAGTCGTGCTTTGTTTTATCATTAATGCCTGCATTTATAATTTGCTGTGCTTTTAATTGCCAATTTAAAGAAAATGCGCGTACAGCTTCTTTCGCATTTTCTGCCGTAGAAAAAGGCATATGATCCGTTGGTAAGTCACCACTAATTACCCAAAATACCTGTTTTTGTTTATTATTAATTTTCCACACAGCGAAATACGGGGGTAAATAGCGACTATCGTTTACAAAAACATTCTCAGGCACTATCCCTTTAGATGCTAAATATTCATTTGCTTTTTGATAATGTGTACGCACCCATTCAACACGGGCTTGCTCCATCTCTGCTTGTTGTTCTTGGGTTAACTGCTCGCTCATTTTAAAACTTCCTAAATTTAAATTGCAGTTACTTTAGGGCAGAGTTTAATCACAATCAAGCCCTGATCATCCCTGTATCTCATTAACTAGGATGTCCAACAGATTTTTGCTAACTAATGTGGTGAAATTGACCACGAAATGCTACATTGCGCCGCAGAAAATACTCTGCCTAGATGGCAGACAGTTTATTTATCGTTTACTTAAACGATGCGCTTATATTATTAACGGAGAAATCAGTCGTGGCATTATTTAATCATTCTGAGTTCGATAATCATGAACAAGTTGTTTTTTGTAGTGATGCTAAAACCGGTCTTAAAGCTATTATTGCAGTACATAGCACAGCTTTAGGACCAGCAGTAGGTGGTTGTCGTTTATGGGACTATGCGTCAGATGAAGCGGCATTAAACGATGTATTACGCTTATCTCGTGGCATGACATATAAAAATGCCATGGCCGGTTTACCTTTAGGTGGTGGCAAATCTGTTATTTTAGGTGATGCTAAAAAAATAAAGTCAGAAGAGTTATTCCGTGCTTTTGGTCGTATGGTACACCGCTTATCTGGCACTTATTACAGTGCAGAAGACGTGAACATTACCACTAGCGACATTATGCAAGTGCATAAAGAAACGCCTTATGTAGCTGGTTTAGAAGGCAAAAGTGGTAACCCAGCGCCTTTTACTGCTTTAGGTACTTACCGTGGTGTTAAAGCTGCCGCTAAGCATGCTTTTGGTAGTGACGATTTAAATGGCAAAACTATTGCCGTACAAGGCTTAGGCAGCGTAGGTTTCTTCTTATGTGAACATCTTCATAAAGAAGGCGCTAAGCTTATTGTTACAGATATCAATCAAGAAGCCGTACAACGCGCCGTTGATCAATTTGGTGCTACCGCTGTAGGTTTAGATGAAATTTATGCTGTTGATGCAGATATTTATTCACCTTGCGCTTTAGGCGCAACGCTTAACGATGAGACTATTCCGCAATTAAAAGCGAAAGTTATTGCTGGTTGTGCTAACAACCAATTAAAAGAAGCGCGTCATGGTGAAGTATTAAGAAAAAATGGCATTTTATATACCCCTGATTACGTTATTAATGCCGGTGGTATTATTAATGTAGCTTTTGAAATGCGGGCAGAAGGCTATAATGCTGAAGAATCAACGGCTAAAGTAAATGAAATTTACGATACCTTGTTAAGCCTTTTCCAACGAGCTGATGAACAAGAGTTACCTACAAGTACCGTTGCCGACTTGATGGCTCAAGAAATTATTAGCCGCGGCCGTAACCTTTAATTTATAAAATAGCTAACTAAAACACCAGCTAGTTATTATGCTGGTGTTTTTTTCTCTTTTTCTACTGTCTAAGTTATTTCCTAACCACTCGTTCACGTCTTGCTGAAATTATATTTATTACAGCTATTTGGTTTAAGTTACGCTAATATAAAACAACAACATCATAATCTAGATAAGGAGTGTCTAATTTATGTTAAAACTTTTCTATAGCTTATTGCTTATAAGTTTCTTTTATAGTGCCACAATAAAAGCAGATCTAGTGCAGCTCGTTAACAATAACAAAGCAGCTATTGTGGCAATTGGTATCTACAATCCTCTTGCTTCACCTAGGATCCGCTTGATAGGCACCGGTTTCGTCATTGCTGATGGCAAAAAGATAGTCACTAATTATCATGTTATCTCTGCCAGCCTAAGCACAACACGTAATGAAAACTATGTCGTTCTTTCAGGGCATGGCAATGAAATTAAAGTTCATTCTATCTTAGACACTAAAACAGATATTAAACATGACCTCGCTGTACTATCAATTAGCGAAACCTTACCAACCGTTAATCTTGCCGACAACTCTTATAGTCCTGAGGGCAGCTCAGTCGCGTTAATTGGTTACCCAATAACAGCCGTCTTAGGTCTATACCCCGCAACCCATGCCGGCATTATTGCAGCTATTACCCCTATTGCTATACCGGCCGATAACTCTAAAGCACTTAACAGTCGCGCATTACGGCAATTAAAAACGCCTTTTTTACTTTATCAACTTGATGCTACAGCCTACCCTGGCAATAGCGGCAGCCCGCTGTTCGATATTAAAACTGGCAAAGTAATCGGGATTGTGAATAAGGTATTTGTGAAATCAAGTAAAGAATCTGTCTTAGCTGATCCTAGTAATATCAGCTATGCTATTCCGGTAAAATTTCTCCATGCGCTTTTACAATAAATAAAAAGTAAGCTGTATTTAAGGTAACAAATGGAACTGATAACCCAGCTGGCACTAGATCGAATTGGCTTTGCTTTTGCCGCTATCGCAACGCTATTTTTCTTTTTACTTACGCTGGTAACAAAAAGCAATAATCTTCCACGCAGTCTAATTTTACTCTGGTCATTTATTAGTACGCTTTGGGCCAGTTATTATTTATTTACCGGGGCCGCACCTTATTCCAATCCATTTTCAGCAAGTTTAGAATTATTTCGAAACTACTTTCTTATTCTATTTTTGTTGTCTAGTTTGGCGCAAAATGAGCTGCAACTTAAGCAGTTTTGGCAAAAGCGTCATGTACAAGTATTAACACTAGTAATGGTTGGCTCGATAGTTATTTGTAGCGGACAATGGGTCTCTGCTTATCTTATTTTCACCGGCAGCCTAGTACTTTGCGTAATACAATTAGCTTTACTTGAAACCATTTACCGGCGGGCACAAAGCAATAAGTGGCAATATAAACCCCTAGTGTTAAGTCTTACAATTTGTGTGTTGTTTGATTTTATTTTATTTGCCGAATCGGCACTTTTTGCCCAAGTGAATCACCAGCTTTGGTCTGCGCGTGGCTTTGTGTATGCCGCTATGGTGCCATTACTCATTGTCTCAATTCGGCGGATACAAGCTTGGGGAATTAATGTTTATATCTCACGCGATATCGTGCTTCAAAGCTCTTTAGTCTTTGCAGCTGGTGTCTATTTACTCTTAATTGCCATAGCCGGTTTCTACATTCGTTACATAGGCGGTGAATGGTCACATTTAATCCAAGCTACTTTTTTGGTTCTGGGCTTTGCTATGCTGGCTGTATTACTTCTCTCTGGAGCAGTAAGGCGCAAACTTAGGGTCTATATTGAAAAGCATTTTTTTGCTAATAAATTTGATTACAGGCAAAAATGGTTAGAGCTAACACAAGATCTACGTCAAATAGATATCAGTAAACCGGATCAATATGAAACTATTTTAACCGCATGGTTACACACAATTGGTTATAGCCGAGGTTGCATTATTCGCTATACCCAAGGCACTTTTTTTAGCCTCTTGTCCTTAGTAAACAGACCCAAACTCAATAGCGCTGAAGAGCAATTAATCCAATATTATGCTGCCACATACTCTGATAAATTTTGGCTGGTCGATTTAGATGATAAAACCGATCCTTTTGTCCAACAGATAAGCGAAACTAGCCAAATAGATGCTCAACTTCTTGTACCAATTCAAGCTGAAGGTGAGTTATGGGGACTGTGTATACTTAATGCGCCTGATGTTGATCAACTGAAATTAAATTGGGAGTTACGGGATTTTTTAATGTTAGTTTCAGAGCAGGTCGCCAGTTACTTATTATTGATGCAAGCCAGTGAAAAGTTAAGTGAAAATGCTCAGTTCGCTGCTTTTAGCCGAATGTCAGCTTTTGTTGTTCATGATCTAAAAAACGTTAAATCACAGCTAGACTTACTACTTAAAAACAGTGAAAAACATCGTCATAATCCAGACTTTATAGATGATTGTTTTGATACTTTAGCGGCTATGCAGCTTCGATTAAGCAAAATGCTGCAACAATTAAGCGCTAAAAGCGCACAACCAAGTGAAGATAGCACCTTTAATGTGGCAAAGGTTATTGATGAAGTAATAACCCACCGCTGTGCCACAAAATCGCCAAGGCCTACTTTCGCAACCGATGTTGATATACAACTGTCTTTAAACAAAGAGCGTTTTGCTAGTGTAATCTATCATTTAATAGATAACGCTCAGCATGCAACAGAAGCAGATGGGAAAGTGTCTGTCACTTTGGCAGTTGAAAAAAATCATGCCATAATAAGTATAATTGATACTGGCTGTGGCATGTCAGAAGAATTTATCCGCTTGCGCTTGTTTAAACCTTTTGACACCACAAAAGGAAACTCAGGCATGGGGGTTGGTGTTTATGATGCCCAACAGTTCGCTGCGCAGCATCAAGGCGAATTAACTGTTAATAGCTCCCTAGCAAAAGGCACAATTTTTTCCTTAAAACTGCCACTACCTTAGCGAGTATTTAGTCGTAATTACAAGGATCGTTAGATGAACACAATACTAGTCATAGAAGACGATATTGGTATTCAAAAGCAATTAAAGTGGAGCCTATCCGAATTTGAGCTAGTCTTTGCTCAAGATAGAGCCTCGGCCCTAACTCAGCTAAGGCGATATGAACCTGATGTAATTACATTAGATCTAGGCTTACCACCAGATGAAGCGAATGCCAGTGAAGGCTTAGCTTGCTTAAACGATATATTAAGTTTTAACCCTGACTGCAAAGTCATTGTAATTACCGGTAACACAGATAATAACCACGCGCTAAAAGCCATAGCTTTAGGTGCTTATGACTATTATCAAAAACCCATCGATGCTGATGTATTAAATATTATTTTAAATCGTGCGGTTAAATTAGCTCAGTTAGAAGCAGAGAACCGTGCTTTACGAAGTAGCAGTGTGTTAGCGCAAGATATTATTGGCAATAGTGATGCTATGCTTAAAGCCTGCCGTACTGTCGAAAAAATTGCGCCTACTGAAATAACCACCTTACTGTTAGGTGAAAGTGGCACAGGTAAAGAGGTTTTCGCCCGCGCTATCCATAAGCAAAGCCCAAGGATCAATAAACCTTTTGTCGCTATAAACTGCGCATCCATTCCTGAAAACTTACTAGAAAGTGAATTATTTGGCTATGAAAAAGGCGCTTTTACTGGGGCAAATAAAACAACCCTTGGTAAAATTGAATGTGCTAATGGCGGCACATTATTACTAGATGAAATTGGTGATATGCCACTTAGCTTACAAGCAAAAATGCTACGTTTTTTACAAGAGCGTGTTATTGAACGCGTTGGTGGCCGCCAAGAAATTGAAGTTGATGTTCGCGTTATTTGTGCTACTCATCGCAACTTATCAGACATGGTTGCCCAGCAAAGCTTTCGCGAAGATTTATATTATCGTATTAGTGAAATTACCCTTGCTATTCCCCCTCTTAGGGATCGTGGCCATGATGTTATTATTATTGCTAAAGCCTTATTACACCGCTTTAATGACGAATTTAAAACAAAAATTCAAGGCTTTACGGATTGCGCCATGCAGGCAATGTTACAACATAGTTGGCCTGGCAACATTCGCGAATTACAAAATAAACTAAAGTCAGCGGTTATCTTGGCTGACAGTAAGCAGATAACGGCTGATGACCTTGGTTTAAGTGTGCAAAGCAGTAAAACAATCACTTTACGCATGGTTAGGGAACAAGCTGAAACCCAAGCAATTCGGCATGCTTACTCCTTAGCCAACGGCAACTTATCTAAAACTGCTGATCACTTAGGAATAACCCGTCCTACTTTATACGCACTAATTGATAAATATAAACTGCTCGATTTACGTACGCCTGAAATTGAAGTTTAACGATAAAGCCTAGCAATTTAAGTTAGGCTTCGTTATTTAAGCAGCAAATAAACTTTGGTGTAATTGTTTTATAACCGTAACAGCTTCTGCATCTTGAACTAAAAAACATAAATTATGTTTTGAAGCGCCATGACAAATTAAACGCATATTAATCTTCTCTAGGGTACTAAATAGCTCCCCAGTAACGCCTTGACTACTATGCAGATGATTACCAATCACTGCTATCAAGCTTAAACCACGCTCAACGCTAACATCGCAGAATCGGCTAAGCTCTGTCAGTGCAGCGTCAATGTCAGAGCTAAAAGCTGTTGTCATGCCACCTTGATCTAAGGTTAAAGCAACGCTAATTTCAGAGGTAGTGACTAAATCGACAGAAATATCATGCCGACTTAAAATATCAAAAATACGCGTTAAAAAGCCGGCAGCATGTAACATTTCAGGGCTTTTTAAGGTAATTAATGTTTGTGATCTTCTAAGCGCAATCGCTCGGTAAGCCGGTCTATCAGCCACATCTTTAGCTATCCAAGTCCCACCTGATTCAGGCTCGCGACTAGAACCAACAAAAACGGCAATATTCTGACGAATTGCCGGCAATAAAGTAGCCGGATGAATGACTCTAGCGCCAAACGTCGCCATTTCAGCCGCTTCATCAAAACTAATTTCTTTTATACAGCGCGCTTGCTCGGTTAAACGAGGATCAGTTGTATAAATGCCAATAACATCAGTCCAAATTTGTACTATATCAGCATTTAACGCTTCGGCTAATAAGGCAGCGCTATAGTCAGATCCGCCTCGGCCTAAAGTGGTGGTTTGATTTAAAGCATTAGCACCAACAAAGCCTTGGGTTACCACTATAGATTGACTTAATAAGGGGGTTAATTTTTCAGAACAGGCTAGTTTTATTTGGCTAATATTAGGCTCAGCTTTACCAAAATGGCTATCTGTGTGCATAACTTGTCTAACATCAAAACAACAAGCTGAAATCGCTTTTTCAAGTAATACTTGGCTAAATAAACAAGAGCTTAAACGCTCACCAAACGAAAGAATTTCGTCTTTTTCTGCGGCAGTAAATTTATGTTCAGGTTGGGTAATGATGGCTTTTAATTGCGCAAGTAACGTATTTACCTGCTGAGAAATAAGCTCTATTTGCTGTAATTTAGCAATAATAGCAAAGGTAATATCCTCTATCCCTCTAAAAGCAGACAAGCGTGCTTCTACACTAGAAAACTGGGTAATATCAACTAATAGGTTAGTTACCCCTGAGCAAGCACTAACAACAACAACACGAATAGCAGGTTGATTTATAACGATATTAGCGCAGCGTGACATAGCAGCATAGTCAGCAACACTGCTGCCACCAAATTTGGCTACGATTAAATTAGGCAAGGTTCTCTCCTTATAAAATACAATAAGCAGAGCCTAGCAATTGCTAAAAGCAAAACGAAATAAAAATCGTTGCTCCAGTTAACAAAGGCCAGAAGCTCTTCACCAAAATATGGTGACAGTCGCTAGGATTAAGCCTAAACGCCTTTATTTGCATGTACTACTTATACATAGTGTGCGCAGTATAATATCGTTTCTAACTGAACAACACCTTAGCGAGCCAAAAAAACACTAATATTTAGTATTTATTTTGCTCAACATTTTAACGAATTCATCTAAGTCACTTTCATTTTCGGCATTTGCATGCCATTGGTTATGAAAGCCTAATGTTAGCTGAACTTTATTATTATCAAAATACACTTCGTAACCATCAAAGCCGGAGTTTACTGTTACACCATCGAGATAAAATCCTGGACCTAAATCATTGGTTATTGCCTCACCATGTTTTTCAACTTTAGCGAAAACACTGAGTAAAAATTTTCCATCAATTTCATTTTTCATTTTATCTCCTGTCTAATAGCAATCTTAAATTGGCTAAAACCGGCTTCAGTTTGCAGCCTTTAGTGGTTCTGGGTATAGTCTTTCTTTTTCACTAGGAAGCGAACATGAAAAAGCATTTATTAGTTTTAAGTACATCATTACTCTTTAGTGTATCTAGTTTGTCGGTTATGGCTAATACAGTAAAAGAAGCTCCCTTAGTTTCTATTAGCAGTCATGATAGCTACTTTGATAACTTACGCCAGCATTGCGGTAAAGCTTATGCAGGTAAAGTAACCGTAGATAATCCTGCTAGTGGTGGCTTTGAAGGCCAGCTAATCATGCACGTTCGTAAATGTACCGATCAGCAATTACAAATCCCATTTCATGTTGGCGATGATCACTCTCGCACTTGGATTATTACCAAAACAGGTTCAGGCTTAAGCTTAAAACACGATCATCGCTTAAAAGATGGTAATTATGATCAGTCAACAATGTATGGTGGCCATACGGTAGATGGCGGCTTTGAGTCCATGCAAAGCTTCCCTGCAGATCAGTATTCCAAAGAGCTATTTGCCAAGCTGGGTAACCCGCAATCAAATAGCAATATTTGGCAAATGTATATCTACCCTGAAACCTTTACTTACCGATTAATCAGAGAAGGCCGCGAGTTTAGGGTCGATTTTGATTTAACTAAACCTATCGACTTACCTGCAACCCCTTGGGGCTATAAAGACTAATAGGCAGTTATTTAGTCACTAGCTCAAATAAGCAGCTTAGATTACTATAGTAGAATTCTAGATGTGATGTCGCTTTTAGCGACATCTGATAATAACAATGATAACGGAGCAACTATGACTACCCTTTCCCGGTTCTCAACAATTGCCGCAGCTTTAGCAGCCTGTGTGGCACTAAGCGCTTGTAGTGATAACGAACCAAGCACAGCGATGACCAAGCAAACTAAAACAGTCGCCAGCGAACAGCCTGATTTCCCTAAATTAGCTGAATATATTAAAACCTTATCATCGGATAAGTTCCAAGGCCGGGCACCTGCAACTAAGGGTGAAGAGCTGACTGTCGCTTATCTTGAAGATAACTTTCGCCGTATGGGGTTAAAACCAATAGATGGCGATAGCTATAAACAACCTGTTTCGTTAGTACAAATTGATCCTGTCAATGTATCTGCATTGAGCCTAAACGGTGAAAAACTACCAGCACAATTTAATTATCGTGATGATATGACCGCTTGGACTAAGCAAGTTACTGATCAAGTAGAAGTTAAAGACAGTGAGATGGTTTTTGTTGGTTACGGTATTGTAGCTCCAGAATATAACTGGAATGATTACGAAGGCGTCGATGTTAAAGGTAAAACTGTCGTCATGTTCGTCAATGATCCAGGCTTTGCCACTCAAGATGAAAACTTATTTAACGGTAACGCCATGACCTATTATGGCCGTTGGACCTATAAATATGAAGAAGCCGCCCGCCAAGGCGCTGCTATGGTATTAATTATTCATGAAACAGACGCTGCAAGTTATGGCTGGGGTGTTGTTGCTCATGGCTCGCCTATTAAATTTGATTTAATTAATGAAAACAAAAATGCAGACTTAGCAAAAGTTGAAGGTTGGATCACAACCGAATCTGCAGAAACGCTTTTTGCTAATATCGGTACTGATTTAGCAACTATGCATGAAAAGGCGCTACAAAAAGATTTTAAAGCCGTAGATTTAAAGGCAACAGCCTCTATTAGCGTTAAAAACAATTTACGTGAATTAGTCTCAAGTAACGTTGTTGGCTATATTGAAGGCAGTAAATATCCTGATGAATATGTGCTTTATATGGCGCATTGGGATCACCTAGGTATGGATTTTTCAAATCCAACCAATAAAGTATTTAACGGTGCCCAAGATAACGCATCAGGTACTGGTGGCCTAATGGCTTTAGCGGAATACTTCACTACTCAAGCTCAACCTGAACGCTCAGTTGTTTTTGTAGCAGTAACCGCTGAAGAGCGTGGTTTATTAGGCTCAGCTTGGTATGCAGCTAACCCTGTATTCCCATTAGAGAAAACCGTTGCAGCTATCAATATGGATGTAATGAACGTCTATGGGCCTATGAAAGATATGGTCATCGTTGGTTTGGGTAACAATGAAGTTGAAGATATTTTAATTAAATATACTAAACAACAAGGCCGCTACGAAGTCCGTGAGCCAAACCCTGAAGCCGGCATCGCTTATCGTTCAGATCACTTTAGTTTATCGAAAAAAGGCGTACCTATTTTGTATGCTAAAAGCGGTAATGACCATGTTGAGCATGGTGTAGAATGGGGTAAAGCACAACGCGCCGAGTTTAATAAGTGCTGCTACCATAAAGTACAAGATGAATACGATGATAACTGGGACCTAAGCGGTGCTAAGCAAGACATGCAGCTATTTTTCCAAGTAGGTAATGAACTTGCAAATAGTCGTCAATGGCCAAACTGGTACAAAGGCAACGAATTTAGAGCAATTCGTGATGCATCTGCCAGTGAGCGTAAATAAGTTAGATATTTAGCTTAAAATCTAAACTAACAGTTAGTTGTAAAAGCGGCTAACTGTTAGTTTAGATCCCTCTCCCGGCTAACCTGAGCAAGTAGCACCAACCTTGCTATAAACTAATTGGCTGTCTTATAAAACCAAATCACTTATTAGCAATAAAGCAGCTAAAGCTCAGCCACTTTATTGCATCATTGTTAATATTACTTCTCTTGGCAAGAGTCCATCCCTACTCGGTAGGTTGACACCATGCCAGAACCGCTATGTTTTTGTAGCGCAGTAAATGCAGCATAACTTGGCTTATAAGTAATAGTATAGTTAGTGCTAACCTGTATACCATAACTACCACAACAGTTACCGCTAACCGTAGCATCTTGGCTAATAATGCTAAAATCTTCTAATTTATGCTCTTTAGCAAAGGCTAATACCTTGTCGGTTTTGGCTTTATATATTGCCCCAACATCAGCATCATCAACTTGCTGAACATTATCAATATAAGAAATGCTTGTAACATCCATCACTTTACAAGATTCTTCAGTAGTAGTTGCATCAGCAATGGCCAGTAAGGGCGTAACTAAAAGGGTTATAGCGATAACATGTTTCATTATTGTTCCTTGTTAAATATTGCAAGTAGGCCCTAAGGCCAATTTTGCCAGAACAATAATCGTTAAGCACATAAATGTAAATAGTAATTTACATTTAATTAAACAGCCCCGCAATCTACAACCTAAATGGTAGCCTTATACCTTAGGCAGCTCCACTACATACTAGACAATAATATGCTAGTTTCGCTGTTTAGAATACCGTCTACTTCTCTTACTCGCCTTAGCACCCTATCAAACTCGGCTAAACTAGATGTTTGTATTTCTGCGACTAAATCCCAAGCGCCGTTAGTGGTGTACAACTTGGTTAATTCAGGAATACCGCGAATTTTATTCACTACCTGCAAGGTAGATTTACCGGTAACCTCTATCATCATAATGGCGCGTACTACTTGCGATTCCACTTCAGAATGCACCCGCACCGTAAAACCTAAAATAGCGCCAGAAGAAATTAATCTATCTAGCCGGTTTTGCACTGTTGCTCTAGACACTTTTAATTGTTGCGCTAAAAAAGAGATAGAGGCTCGGCCATCTTTACGCAGTTCAGCAATAAGTGCGCTATCTAAAGAGTCATATATATATGGTTTCATTTTCGCCCCTTAAACCCTAGCAACATAGCAAAGCGCCAACCTCAACATTACAAATTGCAAAATAACAATACAAAATTAGCTAATTTATTACATTTTAACTTACAACCTTAGCTTTTAAAATGGTTTGAAAATTAATAACTAAAAACAGGGCGATATAATGACAAGCACAGCGAGCAACCAAGCAACCTTAGAAAACTTTATTATTGCACCCAAAAAAGGCGTACCTTTTGTAAGCGTCGCTATGATGGCTAAATTAGTTAACCGCTTAGGTGTTGAAAATTGCATTAAAGCATTAGCTGAACGAGTTGAAAACGATTATAAACGTTGGGATTTATTCGAAAAATCAGCACGCTACGCTACCCATTCAACCAATGGGGTTATCGAGCTAATGCCCGTTAGCGACGGTAATATGTTTGCTTGTAAATATGTTAATGGCCACCCTATTAATACTAAACAACAATTACAAACTGTTGCTGCTTTTGGTATTTTATCTGACGTAGCAACAGGTTACCCTGTGCTTTTATCTGAAATGTGTATACTTACCGCACTTAGAACAGCCGCGACCTCAGCGATGCTTGCTAAGTATTGTGCCCCTAGCCATGCCGACACTGTGGCGTTAATTGGTAATGGTGCCCAATCAGAGTTTCAGGCTTTAGCAATGAAAGCCGTTTTAGGTATTGGTAAATTTAGGCTTTACGATATTGACTCTGCCGCAAGTGAAAAAACCTATAACAATTTACAACAGTTCGATATTGAAGTGGTTATATGCTCTTCTGCAGCCGAAGCTGTAAAAGGTGCTCATATCATTACTACCTGTACTGCTGATAAGAAAAACGCCACTATTTTACATGACGATATGATAGAAAAAGGCGTATTTATTAATGCTATCGGTGGCGATTGTCCAGGTAAAACAGAGCTAGATAGCCGTATATTACAACGTGCCGACAAGGTATTTGTTGAATTTGAACCACAAACCCGAGTAGAAGGTGAAATTCAGCAATTATCTGCCGACTTTGCTGTAACTGAATTTAACAACGTAATTAAACAGCAGGTTAAAGCGCGTGATAATGATCAGCAATTAATTGTTTTTGATGGTGTAGGTTTTGCTAGCGAAGATTTTTCTGCCTTAGTATTCTTACGCGATTTACTATTACAGCATTCTGAGTATCAAATTTTAGATTTAATTACCCAGCAGGCTGATCCTCGTAATTTATTCTCAGTGTTAAGTGAGTCTTAAGTATGTCTAGCGAAATTAATGTACAAGCGCCAAATAAAATAGTAATGGTTCGTCCGCATCAGTTTGTGTCTAACCCGCAAACAATGGCCGATAATGCGTTTCAAAAGCCGTTAGATGCAAAGCAGTCGGCTAAAGCCGCCTACGATGAAGTTACTCAAGCTATTACCACTTTACAAAATAATGGCATTACTGTGCATGTGTTCGAAGATAAAGGCACCACAACGCCTGATTCAGTTTTTCCGAATAATTGGTTTTCTTGTCATGATAATGGCATTGTTTTTACCTACCCTATGTATGCAAAAAATAGGCAGTTAGAATATCGCCAAGATATTATCGACTTTTTACAACAAAACTATCAGTTTGAGCAATTAGTAGACTTACGCCATTATGTTGAACAAGATAAGTTTCTAGAAGGCACCGGATCTATTGTTTTTGATCATAAACAAAAGTTAGCCTATGCCGTACAATCAAAACGCACAGATCCTGAGCTGTTAAATATAGTTTGTAAGCTCCTAGGCTATGAGGCTGTGGTGTTTAATGCCTACGATGCTAAAAATATAGCGGTGTATCATACCAATGTATTAATGTGCATGGCGGCAAACTACGTGATGATAAGCATGGAGATGGTAGCTAAAGAAGACCAATCACGCTTATATAACTTGTTTAAACAAGCCGGTTTAACCGTTATTGAACTTAGCGAGCAGCAAATACATCAATTCTGCGGCAATGCAATAGAATTACAGTCTGATAGCGGCTCTGTACTGGCCTTATCGCAAACAGCTTTTAATGCCTTAACCGATAAGCAAAAAGTAAGCATAAGCGAATACAGCAAATTGTTGCCTATAGATGTGTCTACAATTGAAGCAGCTGGTGGTTCATTGCGTTGTATGATTGCTGGTATTCATAACTAATTCCCCAGTCCTCTTTGCTCTAGCTGTTTTGCTATGCAGAAGCGTGTAAATCCCCTGCAAGCAGACTGCAAGCATCAGCTAGAGCTTAGTTTTTTTACCTTGTTTACTTTATTCCCCAACATGAAAACAGAGTTTTGATATTAGCCTGATATCTTACTGACTTTTCTATTCGCGCCCATTTTTTACCGGAAGATTAGCGTAAATTACTTTGCATGCTCGCAATGCTCTTTAGAAGAACATTAAAACAGCATGACAATAAAACCTAATCCAAGGAACACCTAAAATGTATAAATATATCCTTAGCACAACCGCTATAGCAGTTATTATAGCGGTTAGCCAACCTGCTTTAGCCGCTGAAGTCTCACAGGCTACAACAGCAAATTTAACTGTTTTAACAAGCCAAGTACAACAACAAACCAGCACTAACCCAGTATCTACCTTTAATGTTAGCCAAAGCATTATTCGCGCCGACGGCAAAAAGAAAGTAAGGTTACAACAGTTTTATCAAGATGTGCCGGTTTGGGGGCACAGCGTAGCAGCAATAGAGACAGCCCAAGGTTATAACGATGTCAGTGGCTATATTGTTAATGCCATTAGCCAAGACTTAGCAAGCACAACGCCACAATTATCAGCAACTCATGCTTTTGCTAGTTTAGCCAGAAGCCATGCGGCACAACAGCTAGCCCAGCCTCAAGTGATTTATAAAGCACAAAAAGAGCTAATAAAAAAAGCGAAATTATGGATTTACTTAGATCAAAACCAACAAGCAAAGCTGGTTTATATCAGTAATTTCGTTACCACTAAGCAAGGCGAGCCAAGCCGCCCATTTTATATTGTCGACGCCAACAGCGGTGAATTACTTGAGCAATGGGAAGGCATTGCCCACAGAGACGCCCAAGGCCCAGGCGGTAACCAAAAAACCGGCCAATATTATTATGGCAGTGATTACGGATATCTAAATGTTGATAATAACTGCCGTATGACCAACAGCAATGTTGAAACCATCAACATGAACGGCTCAACCTATAGCGGCAGCATTCATCAATTTGCTTGCCCAACCAATACCGTTAAATCCATCAATGGCGCTTATTCACCACTTAACGACGCCCATTATTTTGGTGGTGTGGTATTTGATATGTACCAAGACTGGATAGGCGTTAACCCATTAAATTCTAAACTTCGCATGCGTGTGCATTATGGCAACAATTATGAAAATGCATTCTGGGATGGCCAACAAATGACCTTTGGCGATGGTGCTTCTACTTTTCACCCACTGGTGAGCTTAGATGTGTCTGCCCATGAAGTTAGTCATGGTTTTACCGAGTTTAACTCTAACCTAGTGTATAGAAACCAATCTGGCGGTATTAACGAAGCGTTCTCCGATATGGCCGGTGAAGCAGCTAAATTCTATATGCATGGCAGCAATGACTGGATGGTCGGCTCGGCAATTTTTAAAGGCAATGGCGCTTTGCGTTATATGGCAAACCCAACGCAAGATGGAAAGTCTATTGATCATGCCAGCGATTACCGCTCTGGTATGAATGTGCACCATAGCTCTGGTGTATTTAATAAAGCCTTTTACGAGCTAGCCACAACTAACGGTTGGGGAGTACGTAAAGCCTTTGAAGTATTCACCCTTGCCAACCAAATATATTGGAATGCGAATAGCACCTTTGTTAGCGCCGCTTGTGGTGTTTATAAAGCAACCGCAGATAAGGGCTATAACCAAGCCCATGTTGCAGCAGCGTTTAATGTTGTTGGCGTTAATGCCGCTTGTGGAGGCACCACCCCGCCAGGTGGCGATTCTGGCACCCTAACCAACTTGTCGGCTTATAGCGGCAACTGGACCCGTAATGAAATTGTAGTTCCAGCAGGCACGGCAAGTTTAAAAGTAGTTATTAGCGGCGGTAATGGCGATGCAGACTTATATTTACGCTATGGTAACGCCCCTAGCACCTCACAATATAACTGCCGACCATACCGTTATGGTAATGAAGAAACCTGTACTATTAGTAATCCGCAAGCGGGTACTTGGCATGTAGGTATTCGCGCTTATCAAAGTTTTAGTGGCCTTACACAAACTTGGAGCTACCAATAGCCGCACAACTTCTCTTGGCATTAATGGCCAGTGAGAATTAATGTGTTAGCGGTTACCTAGGCTTTATATAGGTAACCGCTAACCTGCCTTTTATCAATACTGTTTTTATGGGTATAGACGTTATATAGTAAGACTTTACTTACTGAATTTATGCTCAGTAAACCGCCAAAACAATGAATTATAAAAGGAAAGTGCATGAAGACTGTTAGCCTTCTTGGCCTACTCGTACTTGCGCCTGCGCTATACACAACCGCATATGCCGACACAGCCAAGTTACATGATACCAGCGTTAAAACCAGCAGTAGCAGCGTATCTATTAAAAGCTTTACTCAAGGCATGGAACATAGAAGCGGTTATTTCGATATTTATTATGATGCCAACCAAGACAAAATTTACCTACAAGTAGACAAACTAAAGCAGCCTTTTATTTTTCAAAGCTCACTACCCAGAGGTATGGGATCTAACGATATTGGCTTAGATCGCGGCCAACTTGGCGCCACCCGTTTAGTGCAATTTGAACAATACGGCAATAAAGTTTTATTAAAACAGCTTAACACCTATTACCGGGCCGAAACAGACAACCCAGCCGAGCGCTTAAGTATAGATGAAGCCTTTGCTAGCTCTGTTATTGCTGGCCTGCCTGTAGTAGCCAGTTCAAAGTCAACTTTATTAGTGGATTACACCGCCTTTTTAAAAAGCGATATTCATCAAATTAGCTATTCACTTGCAGCGCAAAAACAAGGTAGCTATAGCTTAGATAAAAACCGCAGTGGTGTTTATATGCCGCGCACTAAAGCCTTCGAGCGCAATACCGAACTTGAGGCCCTAGTAACATACAGCACCACCGGTAAAGCCGGTAATTTTGTCCGCCAAGTTACACCTGCAAGCAATGCCATAAGCGTACACTTACACCACTCTTTAGTCGCTTTGCCTGAAGATGGCTATGAAGCAAAACCTTTCCATCCTTACTCTGGTTACTGGAATGTGGAATATATGGATTACGGCACCGCCTTTGATGCCCCCATTATTAAACGTTTATTACCTAAACATCGCTTAGCGAAAAAAAATCCCAACGCCGTGGTTAGCGAAGCGGTAGAACCCATTATTTACTACCTTGATCCCGGTGTGCCAGAGCCTGTTCGTACAGCCTTAATTGATGGCGCTATGTGGTGGAACAGTGCCTTTGAAAAAATAGGTTATAAAGATGCCTTTCAAGTAAAAGACTTACCCAAAGATGCCGATCCTATGGATGTGCGTTATAACGTCATTCAGTGGGTTCACCGCGCAACGCGTGGCTGGTCTTATGGTGCTAGCGTTACCGATCCGCGCACCGGCGAAATTATTAAAGGCCATGTAACTTTAGGCTCGTTACGCGTTCGCCAAGATTACTTAATCGCCACGGGTGTTACCGCCCCTTACAGCAGTGACAATGCCGATGTATCAAGCCAAAAAGCCATGGCCTTAGCCCGTATTCGCCAGCTGTCTGCCCATGAAATTGGCCACACTATTGGCCTTGCCCATAACTTTGCCGGTAGCGCCAATGGCCTATCCACTGTTATGGATTACCCACACCCTAAATTTAGCATTAAAGACGGTAACATCAGCGTAGAAAACGCCTACCGCGAAGGCTTAGGCGAATGGGATAACTACACTATTGCCTATGGCTACGGTGATTATTCTGAAGCAGAATTAGCTAAGTTAGCTAAGCAAGCAAAACAGCAAGGCTTAGCTTATATTTCTGACCAAGACGCACGTCCACAAGGTGGCGTAAGTGCACTGGGCCATTTATGGGATAACGGCAGCGATCCGGTAGCAGAGCTTAAGCGCTTAAACCAAGTGCGCCAAGTTGCCCTAGCTAACTTTGGTTTAAATAACATCGCCACAGGCCAGCCGCTTGCTTCACTACAAGAAGCCCTAGTGCCAGTGTATTTACTGCATCGTTATCAAGTAGAAGCTGTTACTAAGTTAGTCGGTGGCGCTTTTTATGAATACGAAGTAAAAGGCGACTACAGCCAACCTAAAGGTGTTAAATGGGTTGATAGCAAACAGCAATTGCAAGCATTAGACGCTATGCTAGATACAGTACAAGCTGATTACTTAACCCTGCCTAATACATTGCTAGCGCTCATTCCCCCTAAGGCATTTGGCGACAGCAATAACCGCGAAAGCTTTAACGGCCGTTATGGCTTAGCCTTTGATCCGCTTTCAGCAGCGGAAGCCTCGGCTAACTTTACCTTAAAACTCATACTGCACCCACAACGCTTAAACCGGCTAAGTGGTCAGCAATTATTAGATAAAGTATTAGACAAAGTAATAGCCAGCACCATTGAACAAAAAGGCGCTAAAGGTCAGCAGTTATTGGTTCAGCAACGCGTTGCCCATGTTAGCTTTTATCAGCTAATGCAAAGCCTAACGGCAACCGAGCTTGCGCCAGAAGCACAAGCAATATTACACAGTAAGCTGCATAGGCTTGATCGCTGGTTAGCGAAACAAAAAGATGCCAGCCATCAGCAGCTACATCATCAATGGCAGCGCTACTTAGATACTAATCAGTGGCAGCCAAGCTTTGAGCCTAAACCCTTACCACCAGGCTCACCTATTTAACCCAGCCATTAAAATAACTAGGCAACATAAAAACCGGAGTCTAAGCTCCGGTTTTTTTATCTAAATAATGATTAATTATAAATTGGTTTTACTCTTTATTTTGGCAGCGATAAGCTTGCCGACTAATAGTCACGCTTGGGTTAGCGGCTAACTTAACCTGATACAACATAGCGTAATCTTGCTCGGTTAAAGGCGATACCTGAATACCCGACAAGAGCGTAACTAGCTCGGGCACGGTATTACTATGACCGACCACCAAAACACTTTGGTTATTATTTTTTAATTGCTGCACTAATTTTAATTGCTGCACTAGCGTAGCCGGTTGGCGTGGATCATAATCAGTTACCGCTAATTGCTTACTCGCCGCAACAGGTGCAGCGGTTTGCTTAGTACGCTGATAATCGGTACTAAACACCACCGCTAAATTATGTTCAGAAAAATAGGCAGCTAAGGCATCCGCCCTGCCCTGACCACACAGCGTTAACGCCGGATCAGCACCGCTAGCTTGTTTTTCAGCATGGCGCACTAAGTAAACGCTATTGGCCACACTAGAAAACGACAAGCCCAACAACACACTAAAAGTAATAAAACGCATTAGGTCATTCCCTAATATAAATTCAATACAGTTTAGTCTTGCCAGCTAAATTTATCATAGCTTGGAAAAACTAAAGACTGGCCATTAGTAGACTCTAAGCTTTGATATAACTGCTCAAGATCTTGCTGCAACTGCAGCCTAAACTGCCAAACTTCTAAGGCTACTGCCTCTAGTTCAGCGCTATCTTCGGTGACACCGGTTCTAACATCGCGCCAAATAGGCCGTAGATGATCAAAAGCACTTTTTAAACGCTGCACTTGCTGCTGACTAAATTTAGCCAACTTAGGGTGTAACTGCCAATTAGCCGAGGTTAACGGTGGCGTTTGGCCAATGGTTTGAAAGTAAGTAATAAACTCATTAAAGGGCACATTATCAGCCGCCTGCCATTTAGGAATGCTAGCTCTATTTAATAAAGTGCTGCTATTAGGCTCTACCACCAACACCGTTGGCGTAGCAAAATACGCTGGATAACCATATCGCTGCGCTACATCATGCTTATCTTCAAAATAGCCAACATCTACAAACACAGTTTCAAAGCGTTGTTTTAATATTTCCTGCATAGCGGGGTGAGAAAAGTTTTTAGCTAAGCCTGTACTGTCATGACACCACTGCGCGCCCAGCACCACAAGCAATAACTTATTATTCTCAATCGCCCTAGCTTGTGCTTGTTCTACACTAAGCAAATAATTATCATCAGGCACAAATGTATATTCCGGCAACACAGCAACCGCATCCGCACTAGGCGAAACCACCGTTTGGCAGCCCACCAGCCACACAACACAAAACAACACAGCAAAAAAGCCAGCAATAAAATCAGCAAAGCGTTTAGTCATTAAAACATCCTTATTAAAAATAACGATAAAGTGCACAACAGCAGGCATTAAAACACATAAAAAATAAAAGGTAATTAGGTTTACAATCTAGGCTAACTAACTCATTCCCTTGTGTACAAATACTTCTGAAAGCCCACAAAAGTTTCACGAATTACTTTGGGCGAGCCAAACTCAATAGCAGCGTCGTTAATAGTGTTGTATTTTAACTCAACCAAGCTACGCATTTTACTTGTTGCTAATTCTTGCACACCATCTTCAATGTATTTACTTAGTATAAAGTTAATAAATTCTTGTTGCTTATAATCAGTAAATACACTGTTAATTCTAACCTTAGCTTGTTGTACTCGCTCGGTTCGGCTTTGTGCTTCGGTTGCATAAGCTACATAAGACAATATATCGTAAACATCGCTGTCTTCTGCATCAATGACTGCTTTCATGCTATCGAGTTTATCATTGTCGTAACCGGCTTCCGCTAAGTCTTGTAACAGCTTTTCGCGGGTTGTTGGGTCACTCCAAATTTCTCGTAGCTGATCTTCGTCGGCAAAGAACTTCGGCAAGTCATCAAACATACGCTCAACAAACTCTTTAGCGGTAATCGGTTTACCTTCTGCGCTCCAGTACATAGCAGATGAGATGTGTTTTATTTGCCTAGCTCGGCCATCGGATAGCGTTATTTCAAGTTTTTCGCATACACAGGGGCGTTCACCACACTTTTCACAGCCTTCTGGCTCTGGCTTTTCGCAAACACAAGGCTTCTGTTCACACACCTGACACGGCTTTGCTTCACCCGGCCCATCGCCACCAGTAGCTTCACACTCACAAGGGATTCTGCCACACTCGGCGCAGACTTCATTTGGAATAGGCTCACCGTCCCAAGCAGGATCGGCAAAGTTATGATGCGCTTTTACAAAGTCGTAGATGGTAAAATAATCTTTACCGTCGTAGGTGCGGGTGCCACGGCCAATGATCTGTTTAAATTCAATCATGTTGTTACAGGGGCGCATCAATACAATATTGCGAACATTTCGCGCATCTACACCGGTAGACAGCTTGCGTGATGTAGTCAGAATAGTCGGAATGGTTTTTTCGTTGTCGCAGAAGGTTTTTAAATCGTTTTCACCGGCGGCGCCGTCGTTTGCAGTTACACGCACGCAATAGTTAGTGTTAGTAGTCCAGCCTTTTTTTACCGCATACTGATTAATAAAGTCGCGCACCATGCCAGCATGAACCTGAGTCGCACAGAATACGATAGTTTTTTCATTGGGCTTAAAACGATCCATCCAGTAATGAACGCGGCGCTCTTCTCGCTGTACAATGGTGATAATGCGGTTGAAGTCACCTTCTTTATAAAGCTTACCAAGTTCAGGCTCGCCTTTTACAACAACGCCATCACCTTTTATATAAACATATTCATCCATAGTGCCAACAATAGGCAGTACTTTGAATGGCGTTAAAAAGCCATCGTTAATACCTTCTTTTAAGGTATAGCTATAAACCGGCTCGCCAAAATAACCATAAGTATCGGCATTATCGGTGCGTTTGGGTGTTGCGGTTAAACCCAGTTGAACAGCTGGTGCAAAGTAATTAAGAATATCGCGCCAAGCACTTTCATCGTTCGCACCACCACGGTGACACTCGTCGATAATAATGAGATCAAAAAAGTCGCTAGGGTACTGTTCGTAATATGGATTTTCAGCTTTACGGAGGGTTGCATTCTCATCATCTTCTGGTGCAGCTTCATTATTTAATTCTGTTTTAGGCCCACACATTAGCGTATGGAAAATAGTAAAAAATACGCTAGCATTTTTTGGTGCGCCACCTCTTTTTCGAATATCGTCAGGGGTAATGCGCACAAGGGCATCTTCACCAAAAGAGCCAAAATCATTAAAAGCTTGGTTAGCTAAAATATTACGGTCGGCCAAAAACAGAATGCGCGGGCGTTTTTTAGCAAGGCTTATATCTTTCTGGGCAGCTAAGCTCCAACGAGTTTGAAATAACTTCCATGCGGTTTGAAAGCCAATACAGGTTTTACCCGTACCGGTAGCCAATGTAAGCAGTATGCGATTTTTACCCTGAGCAATGGCTTCAAGAGCATTATGGATGGCATTTTCTTGATAATAACGCTGTGCCCAATCGCCTTTGGCTTCAAAGGGAATGGTAGAAAACGCATCACGCCAAGCGGTTGTGAAATCCGCTTCTGGCGTATCACCTGTTTGCTCGAAGGTTAACTCCCAAAGCGCTTGCGGAGACAGGTATTCATCTACCAACTTCTCAACACCAGTGCGCATATCAATTTGGTAAATGTCATGGCCGTTGGTGGCATAAGCAATACGGCATTGCAGGCGCTCTGCGTAGTCTTTGGCTTGGCGCACACCTTCGCTATAGGTCAGGCTTTCTTTTTTGGCTTCTACAGCGGCCAGCTTGCGGCCTTTATATACCAGCACATAATCACAAGGCACTTTATTGACGCGTTTACCGCCAGCCATAATTTGGCCTGGGCAAATAAGCTCACGGCGAATATAGCTGTTATCAACTTCACCCCAACCTGCTGCCACCAGCTTAGGGTCGATTAAATCGGCTCGCGTGTCGGCTTCATTGCGCATAGTGTGTTATTCCTTATTCTATTGATGAGCCGCTAGCATCGTCATTACCAGTTTTATAATGACATCTTTTTGTTTCGGATCAGACTCAGCAATTAACAACGTTAACGCCGCCAAGCCAGTATCGTTAATAATGGCATCGCCATTAGCGTTGAGTAAACGGTCATTATGATATAAAAAATCGACAAACAAAAATGCACCACTGCGTTTGTTACCATCACTAAAGGGGTGATTTTTAATCATAAAGTACAACAAATGCGCAGCTTTACTTTCTATTGTGGGGTAGGCAGGCTCGCCAAAAACACTTTGGTCTAAATTACCCAGTAATGACGCCAAACCATCACCACGGGGGCGCGCAAATAAATCAGTGGCTTCACCACGCTCAATCAAGGTGGCTTTTAATTGATTTAAACGAAGCATGGCAATATCGGCTGCTGGCAAGTCGCCACCGCTTTGCCCTGAAGGCTCACCTAATAGGCCTTCATCGTATTGCTGCAACCATAAAAAGGTTTGCGTATAGCGGCTGACAATATCAACCAAACCGCTACCCGCCTCGGCAGTCAGCTCGGGCGATTGCGCGGTTTTTTGTATCAATTCTAGCGCTTGCTTTAACGCCTGAGCATTTTGTTCAAAACGCTGTTGGTTGAGGGTGTAGCCTTGGGTTAAGTGGTTATTTAGCGTTCTAGTTGCCCATTGGCGAAACTGAGTAGCACGACTAGAATTTACCCGATAACCGACTGAAATAATGGCATCTAAGTTATAGTGGCGTAGCTGTCGTTTTACTTGGCGCTTGCCTTCTTGGCGAACTACCGAGAAATCCTCGGTAGTTGCACTCTCTGCTAGTTCAGCCTCTTGATAGATATTTTTAAGGTGCAAACTAATGTTATCAGTACTGGTATCTAACAAGCTGCCAATTTGCGCTTGAGTGAGCCAAATAGTTTCTTGCTCACTATCAAGCCGTACTTCAATTGTTTGATCATCGGCTTGGTAAATTTCAATGCTGTTATTCATATTTCATATCCTTATGGGTCGATTAAATCGGCTCGGTGAGCATCAATGTAGGGCGCTTCGTTGCGTATGGCCTTTGCCATTAGGCCAGCGCTCCTTTGTTTGCTTGACTCTCAGGCGTTTTCGTTAACTCACCTGAAAAGGCTTTTTGTAGGATGGATTTTTTGAGCTCATCGAGTGATAGTAATTTTGAAGTGTATACAGCTTCCAGTGTATCTATATTCTCTTTTAGCATGTTAATTTTAGTGACCAATTCTTTTTGAACTTTAATACTTGGAAGAACAAGAGGTAATTCTTTGATAATCCCCATATTCAAACCAGCCATAATGGCCCCTTTTGCTTTTTTAAAAAGGTATGCTCTTGCTATTGGGTGGTACAAAAAATATGCATGGAGATATTCAGGCAAGCATTTATTAGAATCTAAAGTAATGCAGCAAATATGCTTCGTATTAATGGCTTTTGGTATTCCCTCAGGGACAATTGCGCATCGCCCACACGTGCCCATAATTGTAATCAGTACATCTCCAGGCTTAACTTCAAACCGCGAGAGCTCTTCAAATTTTTCTGGAGTTATAAATCGTCTTGCGCCCCATTGAAATGAATTCTGAACAGCATTATCAATCCCTAATACAGCAATACCTTCATCTACTATCTCCTGCTTTAATAATTGACTACCAAATGGACCTGTTCGCATAGCCCCTTTATCTTGCTTCGCAACATCAAAGACTGTGCAGCTTGGAATAGAATCCAATGAAAAAATAGATGTTGAACATGTCGATTCAAACAGCTCGCGGGCATTTTTAAGGTTTTGCTCGGTGTTGGCGCGGGCTTGTTCGATATCGGCAAAAGCTTGGTCGAGAATGGCGACGATGCGTTTTTGATTGTTTATATTAGTATATGGGATCCGAAGATTTTTAAACTTATTTAAAGAAACACCTCCAATAAGGCCTGTTAGTTGACTTTCGAAAGCAGATTTAAAGTCATTTGAGAGTAAGCAATAGAAAATGTATTTGCTCAGAATATCTTCTTTCGGTGATATACAGAAGAGCTTATTAACAAAGTGTATATCCCTATTGTTGTGAGCAATCTTTTTACCTGCACTCCCACCTTCTGCGCAAATTAATACCGAGCCTGCTGGGGCCAACTTAAAATTATCGCTATGAGCGTCAGGTATAAGGATACCATTGTCATAATTAATCAAATGATCAGTGCTGATGTCCTTGGTAGCAACATAGGGAGTGCCAGCCGATAGATCAGTAAATAACAGTTGCTTCTTTTTAACTGGAATACTATTACCGCTAAATATATTAGCTACCTCAACTAGCATCTTCATTTCAGTATGCATCACAACAACTCCTGAATCTTACTCAGAATCGCTTCGCTCTCTTTATCCAGCGCAATAATCTCTTCGATAATGGCTTGCGGTTCACGCAGTGGCGCTGCCTCGCGCGCGTTGGGGTTTTTAACCGATAAATCCCATGTTGCCTCATCTAATTCGGTAGTCGCCAATGACCAAGACTTAGCACTTTCCTTAAAGCCTTTTTGTAGCTCGATAAATTCATTTAAGTCGTTGTCGTTTAGTGGATTGGTTTTACCCAAGCTGCGGCCAGGGTCAAGCTGATAGAACCATGTTTTTTGTGTCGGTTCGCCTTTAGTGAAAAACAACACTACGGTTTTTACCCCAGCGCCTAAGAAGGTTTTTGCTGGGCAATCGAGTACGGTGTGTAAGTTGCAGTTTGCTAATAGCTCTTTACGCAAGGCAATGGCGGCATTATCGGTATTGGATAAGAAGGTGTTTTTAATCACAATGGCCGCACGGCCACCTGGCTTGAGCATTTTGATAAAGTGCTGCAAAAACAAGAAGGCAGTTTCACCGGTTTTGATTGGGAAGTTTTGCTGTACCTCTGGGCGCTCTTTGCCGCCAAAGGGTGGGTTGGCCAATACAATGTCATGTTGCTGACTTGGGGTAATGTCTTGTAGGTTCTCAGCCAGCGTATTGGTGTGAATAACGTTAGGCGCTTCAATGCCATGCAGAATCATGTTCATAATGGCGATAACGTAAGCTAAAGATTTTTTCTCTTTGGCGTAGAAGGTGTTTTCTTGCAGGGTTTTTAAGTCGTTGGTTGAAAGCTGCTTTTTGCCTTCTATACCAAGACGACCACCTTGGCGTCCATAACCATAACGCAAGTGCTCGTAGGCTTCACATAAGAAACCCGCCGACCCTGCAGCACCGTCGTATATGGTTTCACCAATTTGCGGCTGTAATACATCGATCATCGCGCGAATCAATGGCCGTGGTGTATAGTATTCGCCGCCGTTACGGCCAGCGTTGCCCATATTTTTAATTTTGGTTTCGTATAAATGTGAAAGCTCGTGCTTTTCTTCTTGTGAGCGAAAGCGCAGTTCATCTACTTTCTCTAACGCATCTCGCAGTGAATAACCGCTTTGAATTTTATTTTTGATCTCACTAAAGATCTCACCTATTTTATATTCAATGGTATCTGGTCGCTCGGCGCGTTGCTTAAAGCCTTTAAGGTAGGGAAATAACTCACCGTCAACAAAATCCATTAAATCACTGCCGGTTAGGGCATTGTCGTGGTCAAACTTACCGTCAGCAGTTTTAGGTGCAGCCCACGAGCCCCAGCGGTATTTTTCATCAATAATATATTGATAATCTTCGCCAAGTAATTCGGCTTCAAGCGATTTAGTGTATTCTAAGTCATCAAGGTATTTCAAAAATAACATCCACGATGATTGCTCGGTGTAGTCTAATTCGCTAGAGCAGCCTGCGTCTTTATGGAAAATGTCGTCGATGTTTTTAAAAGTTTGTTCAAACATTACTGCTTTATCCTTGCATAGACTAACGCCTATAACTATTTATATTATTTTTAGCCACTTACTAAGATTGTACTTAGTTTATTAATTAGGTGGAGCGTAAGCATCTAGTTAACAATTAATCTGGCTTTATGTGCAAATAAAAATGCTTCCAACTAGGTTACAGGTAGGTATTTATTTATTTCAAACTGCATTAAATCATCTTGACTGCGCAAATAACGTCTAAACTCATCATTAGCTTTGACATGCCCAAAATCATCTACTTCAATGTTATCAAGTTGCTTATCAAACTCTAATTTTTGAATTAATGCGCCACTCAACCCAAGTTTGGTCAAGTCAGTATTTCTTTTCTTAGCAGTACCATATATAAACACGTTGTAGTCGTCTTCAGAAATTGCGTCAAACTCTTTCAAGAGAGAAACAAACTCGTTCAACTTATACGATACAAAATTACTTTCCATTTTTAATTTTACTAGTGCCAAATTCACTAGCTCTTTATGTGATTTGGAAGCCAAATCTATATATGTTGTCGCACCGAAAAGTGTGCCGTCTTTGGCTAACTCACCATAAGACTCACCAATATAAAATATATTATTTTTAGTTTCTTCAGCATTACTGTAGAAATATTTAACAGTTGCATTTATATGCTCTTTTAAAGTTAAAGAATGTATATTTTTAACGTACATTCGATAATAATTGCGTGCTTTTACATTTTTAAGCCGTGCTAATACTTTGTCTTTTAAGGCTTCTTCAAGTCCCTCAATAAAAACTGTATAAACTTTCTCAATCGGTTCTAATTCCATCCACTCTCCATCAGCCTTGAGATGTAAGAGCCTCTCATACAACTCATCAGTTAATGAGTCAGCATCGAAATATGTAAAATGAAGGCCTGCTTCAATAAATGAGGCTTTTAGTTTATCTAACTCACCTTCCGGCTCAGAAATTAAAAAAGCTTCCCTTTCCCTAATTGCCATCACTGTATTTTTTTTATTGATGGCCTCTGTTTTTTTATCCAAATCTGTGGAATGTTCAATCGTTTCATCAAACTGTAATATGTCAAATTCAAGTAAAGTGGGGTTTTTAATTACATCTTTAAAAGTATTCGACTTTAAGAGCTTAATCTTATTTAGCATATTACTTCGCTGACGGTTAAACTCTTCAGAATTAACAAAGTGAATCGTTGGTTCGAGCTTGTTCAAATTAGAAGCTACTCCGTTAAAAATCTCATTCAACCGATTTACTCGCCCGATAAGATTGATTAGCCTTTTAGTATCTAAGTCATGGGTATTTAATATATATAAATTATCAATTGGTAGATTAACTCCTTCTAAAATCACTGAGTTTGCTACTAAGTATTTCAATTCAGGTATTTGGCGAAACTTGAACTCTAAATACTCTTTGATCAAATCTGGTAGTTTGCCATGAATATATAAAACACCTTTCTTCACAAGTTCGACACAATAGAAGTCTTCATGAACATTTCGAGCGATAACATCTGCAAGCTCAGTCAAAACTTCATTGGCAACATTCGGAAGACCTTGAGCTAACAGACTAGCAAAACTCTCAACTTTCCTTGGTCTTCTCAAATAAAGAAAGTTATTCTGCTTACTTTCAGAAAGTATGTACTGCATAAAATCAGTGTTATCACTAACTTCAAACTGCTTATCGAGAAACCTATTATATATGTAGCTTTGATTATTTAATTTGTATTCGAAAAGCTTGGCTTCTTTAATATTGAAATGAATTTTTTTACCTTCTATATTCTGCTGTTCTTCAAATTTTAAGCTATCAAAATCATTAATCAGCGGAGAAAAATAAAATATTCTAGACCTTCTTGCTCTTTTTCTATTCCTTCTAATTAAGCGACTAAGCAGTATACTCCTGCTATCCTTTTCAAATAAATTGTGAGCTTCATCTATTAAAAGCACATCAAAAGCTAATTTTGATTCACTCTTCATTAGTCTCAAAGCTCTCTCTTGAGTGAATACAACAATAAAGTTACTTTCACCATTATACATTTCATCATGGAAAATAACTTTTCTCTGCTTAAATGCATCATTAATCAAACGATAGGTTTGTGTCAAAAGTGACTTTGTAGGTACGATAATCGCTACTTTAGCCAGATCTAATTCATTAATTAAATCGACCATAAGTGAACTTTTTCCGAACGATGTTGGTGCAACATAGCAACAATCTATTGCTTCAGTATGCAAAATATCAATGCGATTTACTTGTTGTTCTAGCGTTTCTGTTATTTCGTTGTACGAAAATCTTTCTAATTTTTTTTCTATGAAGTGACTGTTTAACGTTGATGAATCAACCATTCCATAATTAATAAGGCTTTTTGTAATGGGATAAAAACCAAGGTTAGTTGCCATATCATACAAAGGTTCAAAGTCCTCCATTAGCAGGCTATAACTTAAAATTAGAAAGTATCCAAACTCTAAGTAAGATCCCCTTCGTTTATCTGACTGATATGTTTTAATAAAAAATATAGCAACGGCTAGACAATATACTGATTCATCATCACTCAAATCAGTACCTAATGAGAGCTTTCTTATTATCTCAGTGAGCCTTTCATCATCCTTTAGCCAAGTGAGTGTTTGAATACTACTCATTACGTCCCTCCAAATAATCTATGAGAGCCGAAATAGTTTTATTTGTAATACATACTACTTTTAAGGTTTTGGCTTTTAACGCAAGAAAAAACGCATCTTCTTCGGCTAAAATTGATTTAGAAAAGTGTGCCGACCACTCATCGTCAAGAAAAATAGTAGAACATGGTATGACATTGAAATTTTCTATATTTTGATAGATCCCTTGATCGAATAGATCAGACAATTCTTTCAAGTTTTTTCGTATGCTTTTTTTTGTACCTACATCAATATGACTCGCATGATTATATGCATTTCGCCACGGGTTATTTTGACCTTTTGCACTTTTTTTACTTGCGCCACCTATTGTTGATACAATGTCATTATAGGCTTTTTTAATCTTAACTTTATGAGAAATGTTCTTAGAGGATTCAAAGCCAGATTTACTCTCCACAATGAACTGAGTGTCACCTTGCGAAAAATAGCCATCAAAGCCTTTTTTGATTGATCTTTCTTCTAGATTGTAAAATAGAAACTCTTGCTTGTAGCCTAGCTCTCTTAAGAACAAGTGAATAAAAAATTCCGCAACAGCGCCTATTTTAGTTGTATCATCTTTATTACTTAAAAAGTCTAAAAACGTTAGTTTGGCTTCGCTAAGTAAAGTGGCACTCTCTCCTTCACATATTTCCACTAAATTCTCATCTATTAAGCCAATAGTATCTGGACACAAAATTGGCAAATCATAAACATATAATTCTAGCTGAGGTGATATATGTTTTACTTCTGGAATCATTGAAATATCCTTTAAAAGTTCATCCTTTTTCGAAGTAACCACTTCGTTATTTCAGCACAGACAACCAACTTGTCTGGAATCGATTTTAATAGCATTCTCCTTTCCCGAAAAAACATACAAATATAAAATTTAAAATAAATTTCAATAACATAACACTTTCAATAAGTAAGTTATAGACAAAAATTATATTGTTTGTGGAAATATCTCCATAAACTTTAACAATTAATATCATAATTTAGAATTGAATTGTTAGAACAAAAAAAGGTGAGCTATTAAGCTCACCTTTTTTTATTATGCTGCATGTAAATTATGCAGCTTGCTACCGCCTATTAACGATAGGCTTCTGGGCTTGGGCATGCGCACATTAAGTTACGGTCGCCGTATACGTCGTCTATGCGGCTTACTGTTGGCCAGAATTTATTCTCGGCTATGTAAGCTGCTGGGAAGGCGGCGTATTGTTGGCTGTATGCACGGTCCCATGCTGGGTCGAATACGTCTTGCATGCTGTGTGGTGCGTAAACTAATGGGTTGTTGTCTACTGTCCACTCGCCGCTGACGACTTTACCAATTTCAGCATGGATGGTTGTCATTGCTTCAATAAACTTATCTAGCTCGGCTTTACTTTCTGATTCTGTAGGTTCAATCATTAAGGTGCCCGCTACAGGGAAGCTCATTGTGGGTGAGTGATAACCAAAGTCCATTAAACGCTTAGCGATATCCATTTCTGAAATGCCACTGGCTTCTTTTAATGGACGAATATCGATAATACATTCGTGCCCTACTCGGCCATTAGTACCGCGATATAATACCGGGAAAATTGGGTTAAGTTTATTCGCCATGTAGTTAGCATTTAAAATTGCAAACTCAGTGGCTTGTTTTAACCCTTTTGCACCCATCATAGCAATGTACATCCAGCTGATAGGTAAAATACCTGCGCTACCAAATGGTGCGGCTGCTACTGCGCCGTTATCTGCGCCTGTGCCTTCTACCTTAACAACTGAGTGGTTAGGTAAAAACGGGGCTAAATGGCTTTTCACACCTATAGGTCCCATACCTGGGCCGCCACCGCCGTGTGGAATACAGAAGGTTTTGTGTAAGTTTAAGTGCGATACATCAGAGCCGATAAAGCCAGGTGATGTAACACCTACTTGGGCGTTCATGTTGGCGCCATCCATATACACTTGGCCACCATGAGAGTGAACAATGTCGCATAACTCACGAATACTTTCTTCAAATACACCATGGGTTGATGGGTAAGTAACCATGATGGCGGCTAAACGATCGCCGACTTCTGCCGCTTTCGCTTTTAAATCTGCCATGTCGATATTACCTGACTTATCACAGTCAACTAATACAATGTCATAGCTTGCCATTGCAGCGGTAGCAGGGTTAGTACCATGGGCAGATACTGGAATTAAGCAGATATTACGGTGCCCTTCACCACGGCTTTCGTGATATTTACGAATAGCAATCATACCGGCATATTCACCTTGCGCACCTGAGTTAGGTTGCAAAGAAATATTGTCGTAGCCGGTGATATTAACTAACCAGTCGCCTAGTTCAGTTAACATTTGCTGATAGCCTTGAGCTTGATCTGCTGGCACAAACGGGTGCAATGACGCAAATTCAGGCCAAGTAATTGGGATCATTTCTGAGGTTGCGTTAAGTTTCATGGTACATGAACCTAACGAAATCATAGAGTGATTTAAGGCTAAATCTTTGTTTTCTAACTTTTTGATATAACGCAGCATTTCAGTTTCACTGTGATACTGGTTAAATACTGGGTGACCTAAGATAGAGTCGGTACGCAGTAAGTCGCTAGGAATAGAGTCAGAACCTTTGGCAACAATAGCGGCATCAAGTTTTTCTACGTCTAGGCCATGGTTGTCGCCTAAAACAATAGTAAATAACTGAGCTAAGTCTGCAGCTGTGCTCGCTTCGTGGAAGCTTACAGATAACGAGTCTGCTACGTCGGTGCGTAGGTTAACACCTGCGTCTAAAGCGCGCTTAATAACAGCGGCGCGATCACTTACCGTAAAGGTAACAGTGTCGAACCAATGTTTATTAACAATATTAACGCCTTTAGCTGCTAAGCCTGCTGCAAAAATATCGGCATGGCGATGGATACGCTGGGCAATATTTTTAAGGCCTTCAGGACCATGATAAACCGCGTAGAACGAGGCCATATTGGCTAATAGTACTTGAGCCGTACAAATGTTTGAGTTGGCTTTTTCACGACGGATATGCTGCTCGCGCGTTTGCATAGCCATACGTAAGCCTGGGTTACCACGGCGATCTTTTGACACACCGATAATACGGCCAGGCATAGAGCGCTTGTAGCTATCACGCGTAGCAAAGAAAGCCGCATGTGGGCCACCATATGCCATAGGTACACCAAAGCGTTGCGCTGAACCTAGTACAACGTCGGCGCCTAATTGGCCTGGCGATTTTAATAGCATTAATGCCATAGGATCTGTTGCTACGGCAACAACGGCTTTTTTAGCTTGTAAAGCAGCAATTAATGCGCTGTCGTCACGAATATCGCCATTGGTGGTTGGGTACTGAATTAAGGCACCAAATACATCATGCTCAGCGGCGTCGCTGGCTTTACCTACAACGATATCAAAACCAAACATTTCAGCACGTGTTTTCACCACGTCTATTGTTTGCGGATGTACGTCGTCGGCAATAAAGTATTGGTTAGATTTATTTTTACCTACGCGCTTAGCTAATGCCATTGCTTCTGCTGCTGCAGTTGCTTCATCTAATAATGAGGCACTGGCTAATTCCATACCGGTGATGTCTAGAGTCACTTGTTGGAAGTTTAATAAGGCTTCTAAACGACCTTGAGCAATCTCTGGCTGGTATGGCGTGTAAGCGGTATACCAACCTGGATTTTCTAACACATTACGCAGGATTACATTCGGCGTTAATGTTGGGTGATACCCCATACCGATGTAAGATTTAAACATTTTATTTTTGCTTGCCGCTTGCTTTAAATAAGCTAAAGCGTCTACTTCAGAGCGAGCTGGACCAGTGGCTAAAGGCGCTGGTAAGCGAATGTCGGCAGGAACGGTTTGCGCGATTAACGCTTCCATGCTGTCAACGCCAAGCTCGTTAAGCATGGCTGCCGTCTCAGCGGCGTCAGGGCCTATATGGCGCTGAATAAATTCTTCGTGGTTCGCAAGTTGCGACAGGGTTTTCACAGCGGAGTTTGTCATGCCTTGAATGTCCTGAATAAATGTGTCAGTTACTAAAATTAACCCCTATAAATTACAGTTTAAGTAAAATGAATAAGCGCACTATTAAGTACGCTTAAACATAGCACTTACGTGCTTAGGGGTTAAACGGAGGGTCTAGCTTACTCGTCGATTGAGCTTTGGTAGCCAGCCGCATCTAATAAAGAAGCTAAGTCTGCTTCGTTTGAAGCTTTAATTTTAAATAACCAGCCTTCTTGGTACGGGCTGCTATTTACTAGCTCTGGCTCGTCAGCTAATGCTTCATTTACTTCAACAATTTCACCTGCGATAGGTGCATAAATATCTGAAGCGGCTTTTACAGACTCACATACAGCACAGTCATCGCCTTGGCCGTAGGTTGCGCCTACTTCTGGTAATTCAACAAATACCATATCGCCTAATAAGTCTTGGGCATGTTCAGAGATACCTACAGTGAAAACACCGTTGCCATCATCACGTACCCATTCATGGCTGGCTGCATACTTTAATTCTGTTGGGATTGAGCTCATTTTCTTAGTTCCTTAGCTGATGTCACTATTATTTTTGGCCTAAGCTTAGCTCAGGCCAATTTTTATCTTAAACTGGGTTTAAACTAATTTTTTACCCATACGAACAAAACCAGGTTTAACTACTTTTACTGGCACCATTTTACCACGAATATCAACTTCTGCTGTTTCGCTAGTCGTTGCTGGTACGCGTGCTAACGCAATACTAAAACCTAGAGTTGGTGAGAAAGTACCAGAGGTAATAATACCGTCTTTACCGTCAACAACTACGCGTTGACCATGACGTAAAACGCCTTTTTGCTCCATAACTAAACCAACCATTTTATCGGTACCGGCTGCTTTTTGTTTTTCAAGCGCTGCACGGCCAATAAAGTCACGATCTTCAGGTTGCCAAGCAATAGTCCAGCCCATGTTCGCGGCTAAAGGTGATACGTCGTCGTCCATGTCTTGGCCGTATAAGTTCATACCGGCCTCTAAACGTAAAGTATCACGGGCACCTAAGCCAGCGGGCTTAACACCAGCTTCAATCAGTTTTTGCCAAAAATCTGCGGCTTGTTCGTTTGGTAAAGCAATTTCATAGCCATCTTCACCTGTGTAACCTGTAGTAGCAATAAATAAATCGCCAGATTGCTTACCAAAGAATGGCTTCATGCCTTCAACATCGGCTTTTTGCGCATCAGTTAATAAGGTAGCCACTTTCGCTTTGGCATTTGGGCCTTGCACAGCAATAATAGAGAACTCACGGCGCTCTGTTACTGTGACATTAAATTTAGCGGCTTGTTTGGTGATCCAGGCTAAGTCTTTTTCTCGGGTGCCCGAGTTAACCACCATACGGAAAAAATCTTCTTGTAAGAAGTAAACAATAATATCGTCAATAACACCACCGGCTTCATTTAGCATACCGCTATATAAAGCACGACCAGGTACCGTTAATTTTGCTACGTCATTTGCTAATAAATAGCGTAAGAAAGGACGGCTATCAGCACCATTAATATCGATTGTTGTCATGTGTGACACATCAAACATACCCGCATCAGTACGTACAGCGTGGTGTTCTTCTATTTGTGAGCCGTAATTAATTGGCATATCCCAGCCAAAAAAGTCGACCATTTTTGCACCAGCTTCAATATGCTTAGCATGTAACGCGGTTGTATTCGCCATTATTATTTTCCTGATTCTAGTTAGCCCAGTTCCCATATTTCAGGGCTATTACTAGGGTATTAAACCTAGTAATGGATATAAAGGTGGCCGGATTATAGCCTAAGCGCGAACCGGCAAACAGCCCCATTTAAATTAGATTTTATAATGCGACTGTTGCGATAGCTTGACACTAATTCAGTTTTAGTTATTTTTTGTACAATTTCCAAACAAAATGCTAATTAGGCTTTTGCCAGCTCGGGTAAGTCACCACTATTGCCAAGTGCCGCTGCCATTATTTGTTTTTTTAACCAAGGCGCTTTATCAACCGCATTCATACCGAGGGCTCTGGCTAATTTAAGCAAAGGGTTATTATTGCTAAAGGTGCGATTAAACGCTTCCATGGCGGCAATTAAATTTACTGCCTCAGCTTTACGCCAGCGCTCATATTGACGCAGCATACGCAGCTCTGTGATATCTTTACCAGCTTGTAATTGCTGTTCAATTAATTGGGCTAATGCGGCAACGTCCATTAAACCTAAGTTCATGCCCTGGCCTGCTAAAGGGTGAACGCTGTGGGCAGCATCGGCCACTAATACAATGCGCTGTTCCAACCATTGGCTAGCATAACGCATTTGCAATTCAAAATTACGCACCGGGCTTTGTATACTTAATAAGCCAAGCACCAACTGGCTTGCCGCAGTGAGCGCTTGGTTAAATTCATTTTCAGCTAACGCCAGCTTAGCGGGCACTTCAGCTGAGGGAACTGACCAAACAATAGAGCATAAATGCGGATCAGCTAAAGGCAATAAAGCTAAAGGGCCACCGGGTAAGAATACTTGGCGTGCCGTTGCTTGATGCGGCAACTGGGTTTTAATTGTGGCTACTAACGCATGTTGATTATAATGACTATGCATTTGCGGTAATTGTGCCGCCTTTCGCACTAAAGAATTTATACCATCTGCCCCGACAACTAAACGGCTTAATATTAACTGCTGTTGATTAATGTTAATTAGCACTTCGCGATTGCTTTGCACTAGGCTATTAATAACGCAATTAAACTGGCAACTTACATTGCTATGCTGTTTAAGTTGCTGGTATAACGCTTGGCGAATTTGTTCATTATCGCAAATCCAACCTAGCGCTTCTACTTGTTCGGTTTGGGCGTTAAAGGCTATTTTGGCAAAGCTATCGCTATCCCAAACTTGCATATCTTGATAAGCCGCTGCACTTTTCGCTATATCAGGCCAAGCACCTAAATGACTTAACAGCCGTTTAGAGGCTAAGTTTAAGGCGCTTACTCGTTGATATTGGGCTGCAGTTTGCTCTGGCGCTGCGCCTTGCTCTAGTAGCACGATATTCAGATCAAGTGGGGCTAATAATAATGCTAACGTCAGCCCGGCACTGCCCGCACCGACAATAGTAATATCTGTGTTTTGCATCTTAACTCCGATAGCCCATAGCGTGTTTAGCCAAAGGGTGCTTTAGCGGCTTACATAATAATAAGGCTAATAGGCCCAAATTACGGGCCAGAGCGCATATACGCGACTGATTAGAAAACAACCTAACTAGTGCATCTGTTGCTGTGGCAACCTGTTTAATATCTTCTTGGCGAGCCATTTCATATGCGCGCAGTAGTTTATAGCTGCCCGGATCGTCAGTTTGACTTAACAACTGCACTAATTTGGCAATATCACGCATAGCTAAATTAAAACCTTGGCCAGCAATAGGGTGCAAATTATGTAAGCTATTGCCAAGCAAAGCGACTCTATGCTGCACTATGGCATCGGCCATTCCTAAACTAAGAGGATACATAGCACGCTGACCGCAAGCTGAAAACACACCCGCTCTATAACCAAAAGCTTGCTGCATATGTTCAACAAATTCAGGCTCAGACAACTGCATTAACTGCTTTGCATGGGTATCTGTTGTGGTATAAACCAAGGAATAGCGCTGTTTGGTCAAAGGTAATAATGCAATGGGGCCATGCTGAGTAAAACGTTCAAACGCGATAAAGTCGTGTTTACTCTCTAGGGCTAAGTTTGTAATAACAGCACTTTGGCCATAGTGTTGCTGTGTCATATTAATGCCAGCGAGTTTGCGACTCGCTGAGGCGCCCCCTTCGGCAATAACGAGTAATTTACAGCGTAATTGCTGGCCGTTATCTAATTGCACGAGTTGCCAGTGCTGCTCGGGTGTTAGGCTGCTAATAGTAGTAGGCGCAAACCAAGTAATTTGGGGGCAATTTGCTAACTTAGCACGCAATAAATTGCCTAAATGCTCTACTTCAAGTACATAGCCTAGGGCATCTTTAGCATAATCTTTTTGCTGTAAACTTACCTTGCCAAAATGACCGCGATCAGACACTTTAACGTGTTTAATAGCACAAGCATTTGCCACTAAAGTTGGCCATAAATGCCATTGTTGTAATAAATCGACACTAGCTGCGGCTAAAGCGATGCTGCGGCTGTCAAAACTTGCTTGGTTTACTTGGCCAGGTTCAACTTTAGCTTGTTGCTCTATTACAGCGATAGTTAAGCTGGGATTAGCTTGGCTTAACGCCCAAGCTAAGGTGCTGCCTGCCATGCCGCCACCGGCAATAACGAGATCAAACTCGGCTAAGATATTTTTCTCGTCTATATCAGCTGACATATCAGTAGCCATCATTTAGTGCACGGTTTTATTACTGGCAGCATAACTGCTAAATTTTTGGCCTACTTCGGCATGACAATTAAGTACCATAATCCGAATATGCTCTAACACTAGAAAGTATGACTCTTCATTTTCTTCATCAGTGCTATCGTCAGTGCCATGAATGTCAATCCGAGTGACTTCAGATAGTTGCTGTACGGCTTCACGAATATCGTCTGGCAATAATGACAAGTCAGTTTGCTGAACCGCAAAACCAACTAAGAAGGCTTGAGTCCATTCTACCATGGCTTCTAAGCGCTCTGATAAACTGTCATCATCTGATGGTAATAATAAACGATAGCTAAAATCGGCTTTATTAAAAGCCGCTGCTGTGTCAGCAATTAACTGTCCAACTTGCTTTTGTAAAGCAATGGGTAAGGCTTGGCCGTCGTTTAAAAAGTCATTTAAGATAGGCAAAATATGTTCTGGCTCTGCTTTAACGCCGGCACTTAATAGCCCCGAAATTAACCCATGCACTTCTGCCATTGCGGCCATAACACCGGCTTGATCTAACAGGTGGGACCATTGATCATAAGTCAATTCTGATTGTTCGCTCATAATAAGATTCTTGCTGGCTAACTTAGTGCTTATGCTACCACTGCAAGGGCAAAGCGCCAAGTTTGCCAAGCGGCTTTTATTGTTCAAGGCTTTATTGCTGTAGATAAAGACTATAAACGTTTAAAAATCATGCAACTAAACAGCAAAACCTACTATAAACCGGTTTTGGCTTAGACTCTTTCAAGCAAGCTGTTATACTTAAGGTGTTCTCTGAGTTGTTAGTGATTGGACTGACGTCCCTGAGCCGATAATTGTTTATACAAAGGGTTTTATATGTGTTGTCAGTGTGCAGGCCCAGCTTGTACTGGGAAGCCTAAAGCAACTACTTTAACACCCGCCTTGAACCTATGGTTCAAGGGCAACAATTCGACACGGCAATTTGGAGAACTCCCATTCCTTTTACAGCCTTTAACCGGCAGCTTAGTAATAGCCGTATTCTAATATGCAAACACGTGCCGAAATAAGAAAGCATATTCGCTTAAGCCGTCAACAACTCTCATTACAGCAACAACAGGTTGCCGCTGAAAAACTGGTTGAACAGGTGCTTTTATTGCCGCAATTCAACACTAGTCAGCATATTGCTTTATACCTTACTAATGATGGCGAGCTTGATACTAGCTTACTTATTCAAGCATTATGGCAATTAAATAAGCAAGTCTACTTACCTGTTATGCATCCTTTTGCCCCTGGTTATTTGCTGTTTGTTGCTTATAACAAAAACACCCTTTTACAAGCCAATAAATTCGGCATTTTAGAGCCCTACCCTGAATGCCAACATATTATTCCGCTGGCCAAGCTAGATATCGTGTTTACGCCACTGGTGGCTTTTGATAATAAGGGTAACCGCTTAGGCATGGGTGGCGGCTTTTATGATCGCACCTTAAGCCAATTACCTAATAAGCATGCCACTGAGCTTGTTGGCCTAGCCCATAGTTGCCAGCAAGTAGCTGCCTTACCTACAGAAAGCTGGGATATCCCTCTTAATACGATTATTACGCCTGATAAAATATGGCAGTTCTCTTAAAACCATTTTAGATATTCCTTAAAAATCAGCTTTAAAAACTAACAAAAAATACACGCTAGGTGTTTATTTTTACTTTTTTTATTTTGTCTCTACCCCCTTGGGTTATAATGCTCGCCTTATTGGCTGTAAAGCTGATTGAATAGAAGCTCTGTGGGTTAAATGACGCGAGCAAAGCTAAGTGGGTGCAGTTAAATAGGTAAAGTTAAGTGGGTGAAACAATGACGCAAGATGAAATGAAAAAACAAGCTGCTTGGGCAGCATTAGAGTTTATTCCGCATAATACGGTTGTAGGTGTAGGTACAGGCTCTACCGTCAATCATTTTATTGATGCGCTAGCGAGCATTAAACAACATATTAAAGGTGCAGTTTCTAGCTCTGTACAGTCAACCGAAAAGTTAAAAGCACTAGGTATTCCAGTATTAGAGCTAAACGACATCGACAGCTTTAGTGTTTATGTAGACGGCGCCGATGAAATAAACCCACTAAAGCATATGATTAAAGGCGGTGGTGCAGCCCTAACTCGCGAGAAAATTGTTGCTGCTGTTGCTGAGCGCTTTATCTGTATTGTTGATAGTAGTAAACAAGTAGACACTTTAGGCAAGTTCCCGCTTCCAGTAGAAGTTATCCCCATGGCTATGGCTTATGTCCAACGTCAGTTAAATGAATTAGGCGGTGACGCTCGCTTACGTGAGAATGTGATCACTGACAACGGCAACCTTATTTTAGATGTGCACAATTTAAAAATTACCGATCCAAAAGCATTAGAAAGCAGCATTAATAATATTGTTGGTGTTGTATGCAACGGTATTTTTGCCCATAGAGCCGCCGACACTGTACTAGTGGGTTCAGCTACAGGTACCGTCATTATTAATTAGGCGCTAACGCTATAAAAATTCTAATTTTAAACGCGACATAAGAGAGCAAAATGAAAAAATTCTCACTGGCCAAAGATAAAATAAAGATTTTACTTCTTGAAGGGCTTCATCAAAGTGCAGTGCAAAGCTTTAAAAGTTTAGGCTATAGCAATATTGAATATCTAAAAACCTCATTGCCAGAAGACGAGTTAATTGAGCGGATTAAAGATGTTCATTTTATTGGCATACGTTCGCGTACCCAGCTAACCGATAAGGTGTTAGAAGCCGCTAATAAACTGATTGCCATCGGTTGTTTTTGTATTGGTACTAATCAGGTTGATTTACAATCGGCTCTGTTGCGAGCTATCCCAGTTTTTAATGCCCCTTTTTCAAACACTCGCTCAGTCGCCGAATTAGTGCTTGGTCAAATTATTATGTTGCTACGGGGTATTCCACAACGTAATGCTGCGGCCCACCGTGGCGAGTGGCTAAAAACAGCTAACGGCTCATTTGAAGCCCGTGGCAAAACCTTAGGTATTATTGGCTATGGCCATATTGGTACTCAATTAAGCATTATGGCCGAAAACATTGGTATGCGCGTGCAGTTCTACGATATTGAAGCCAAGCTGGTTTTGGGTAATGCCCATCAAGTAAGTTTAAGCGAGCTATTAAAAACTTCTGATGTAGTTACCTTGCATGTGCCAGAAACAGCTCAAACAAAAAATATGATTGGCACCGCTGAGTTGGGTTTAATGAAACCAGGCAGTGTACTTATTAATGCTTCACGTGGCACTGTTGTTGATATTGATGCCTTAGCCGATGCGCTTAGCAACAAAAAAATAGCAGGGGCTGCTGTCGATGTGTTCCCAGTTGAGCCAAAAGGTAACGATGAAGAATTCGTGTCTCCATTACGCCAATTTGATAATGTTATTTTAACACCTCACATTGGTGGTTCTACCCAAGAAGCACAAGAAAACATAGGCTTAGAAGTAGCGGGTAAATTAATAAAATACAGTGATAATGGCTCAACCTTATCTGCGGTTAACTTTCCGGAAGTATCACTACCCGAGCATCAAGGTCGGTCACGTTTGCTGCATATTCATAAAAACCAACCGGGTGTACTAACTAAGATCAATGAAGCTTTTGCTAATCATAATATTAATATTGCTGGTCAATATTTACAGACTAACGCCGAAATTGGCTATGTCGTTATTGATATCGACTCTACTGATGTTGAATTAGCCTTAAGTGAACTGCGTAATATTCCTGGCACATTAAAGGCTCGGGTTTTACATTAACCGGCAGGCTTTACAGTAGCCAACTAGCTTTACAAATAAAAAAGCGGCTTATAGTAAGCCGCTTTTTTATTTATTAATTCTAGTTCAGTCATTTAAAAGGTATAAACAAAGGATGCGGAAGTTTCTGTTTCTAAACCTTCTAAATTTTGCTCTGGTCTAGAGTTATACTTAACCGTGTAATTAAAACGCATGGAAAGTTTATCTATTAGTTTAGTGGTAATACTACTTCGACTTAAAAATACCGAGTTTTGTCCTCTTAAAGACATAGTGCTTTCTAGCGTTTGCCTAAACTTACTGTTTTCGTTTAAGGCATAATCTAAATTGGCAGATAAATACCAAATAGCACCCGTGTTTTGTACACCTTTTGATGACAACTGGTGGCCAAAACCAGGCCCCGTTTCTAGATCAAAATAACTTGTTTGTTTTTCGTATAATCGATTACCGTAACCAACTACAATAGACGCTTGTTCAGTGTAAGCACCAAACTTATCGTGAACATAGGCACCACGACCAAATATAGTTTGTCGCCCTGTAACTAACTTATAGTTACTCTGCCCTGTAATACCATAACGATTCGCGGTTGTTTTACGTTCTTTATCGCCTGTATCTTGATCTAAAATATTATTCTTTTGAATAAGGCCTTGCAGCTGATATCGATTTCTAAAGTATTCTAAATCATGAACCAGTTCGCTATTAAGCCTAATAGCGAAGGAGTCCGTGTTACCTGTAGTGTATAAATAGCCCAGCTCAATATCACCTGTAACAGTGCCAAAAAATTCAAAAGGCTGTAACGGCCCTTCACCATCAGGCAAGATGTCAGTTTCTGCAGCCTGAGCACTTAAAAAACTAAAACTGATGAGTAAACTGAGCGCAGACTTTAGAAAAGACATTATAGGGTCAAAAACATCCTGTTAGTTTACGGAGTTAAACTTAAAAAAAGCGGATTAAACTTGTTCTATTCTAGCACTTTTGATGTTCAACCCAAGTTAATTGAGCTGAACATCTTAACGCTTTACCGCTTAATTACAGTAAACAGCTAGCGTGACTTTAGCAATCCTTTACTAAAATTACGCTTCTGCTATACGTTGTTCAACAAAAGCGATGGCATTTTGCAAACGTGCTAAGCAGCGGTCTTTACCTATTAAGCTTAAGGTTAGATCAAGTGCAGGCGAGTTACCACCGCCAGTTACCGCGACGCGTAACGGCATACCAATTTTACCCATGCCCACGCCTAAGGCTTCAGCGGTTGCATTAATAGCTTGATGCAGCGCTTCTTGATTCCAATCGGTTAATTCAGCCAGTTTTGCTGCAACCGCTTGTAATGGCTCTAATGCAACGGGACGCAAATGTTTTTTCGCTGCATCAGCATCAAACTGCTCAAAGTCTTCATAAAAATAACGACTTACTTCAACCATTTCTTTTAACGTTTTCACCCGCTCGGCTTGGGCTGCAACAAGATCAGTTAATGCAGGCCCCTTGCTCGTATCTAGTTGCTGTTGAGCAATATGCCATTGCAAATGCTCTACAACCTGCTCTGCAGGCATGGTTTTCATATAATGTTGATTTAACCAAATTAGCTTTTCAGTATTAAAAGCTGAAGGTGCTCTGTTACAGTCACTTAAATCAAACATTTCAATAAGCTCTTCTTTGCTGAAGATCTCTTGATCGCCGTGTGACCAGCCTAAGCGAACTAAGTAGTTTAAAAGAGCTTCCGGTAAAAAGCCATAATCGCGGTATTGCATCACACCTACAGCGCCATGACGCTTAGATAAACGTTTGCCGTCATCACCTAAAATCATAGGGACATGCGCATATTTAGGTATTTCAGCACCTAATGCCGCTAAAATATTCATTTGTCTTGGCGTATTATTAACATGATCATCGCCACGAATTACATGGGTAATCCCCATCTTCCAATCATCAACCACTACGGTTAAGTTATAGGTGGGTGTGCCATCACTACGGGCGATAATTAAATCGTCTAGCTCGGCATTGGCTATTTCAATTTTACCTTTAATCATATCATCGATAACCACAACGCCCTGTTGCGGGTTTTTAAATCGTATAACATAAGGTTTATCAGTTGGATGATCAGTTCTATCGCGCCACATGCCGTTATAACGTGGCTTTTCACCCGCTGCAGTTTGCGCTTCACGCATCGCATCAACTTCTTCAACGGTACAAAAACACTTATAGGCATGGCCTGACGCTAATAGCTGTGCCACTACTTCTTTGTATAAGTCAAAACGTTGGGTTTGATAATAAGGGCCAGCATCGTGATCTAGGCCTAACCAGCTCATGCCTTCTAAAATAGCATCAACCGAAGCCTGAGTAGAACGCTCTAAATCAGTATCTTCAATTCGTAATACAAACTTTCCTTGATTTTTACGAGCATAAAGCCAGCTAAAAAGTGCCGTACGAGCACCGCCAACATGCAAATAGCCAGTAGGGCTAGGAGCGAAACGAGTTACTAAAGACATAATATATCCAATGCGCTATGAAATTGGCGCTATTGTACCAACGACAAAGATTTGATGCACCCGCTATACTGTATTGATTGCAGTACTTTTTAACTTGGCACTTTTTAGACTTTAAACCAGCTGAACATTAACCAGAATGCTTACTTTTGCAGCAAGCAGCACATATTTATAAAAATAATGTTGACAGCTTTTCTCTGCTCCCTATAATGAGCGCCATCAAACAGCGTGGATTGTTAGCTCAGCTGGGAGAGCACCGCCCTTACAAGGCGGGGGTCACTGGTTCGAACCCAGTACAATCCACCATATTTGGTTATGTGATAAGAGAGCACCGCCCGCTCCTTATGACAAAACGGTTGTCGCTGATTAAACCCAGTACAATCCACCATATTTGGTTATGTGATAAGAGAGCACCGCCCGCTCCTTATGACAAAACGGTTGTCGCTGATTAAACCCAGTACAATCCACCATATTTGGTAAGCAAGATTAAAATTGATGTGATATAGTAAGCTCCCATGGATTGTTAGCTCAGCTGGGAGAGCACCGCCCTTACAAGGCGGGGGTCACTGGTTCGAACCCAGTACAATCCACCAAGTTTTTGGTTATATCAAGAGAGAGCACCGCCCGCTCCTCATGACAAAACGGTTGCCACTGGTTAAACTCAGTACAATCCACCATTTACTATTTAACACAATTGCAAAAGTAGCACTTCCCATGGATTGTTAGCTCAGCTGGGAGAGCACCGCCCTTACAAGGCGGGGGTCACTGGTTCGAACCCAGTACAATCCACCATTTATTTTAATAATCATAGCAAAACACCGCCCTACTTTTTACTAAGACACGGTTGCCTCTGGTTAACACTCAGCATTCAACACTCAACATTCAACACTCAACATTCAAAACTCACATTAAGCATTCAGCACTAAAAACTAACCAGCCTTCCCCCGTGCTTGCGGTTGTAATTTACTGATTAAAATATTGAGTAATACACCGTATAAGGGCACAAAGATAATCAAGCTGATTAGTAGCTTTATCACATAATCGACAGCGGCTATTTCTGGCCAATTTTCAGCCATAAACGTATTACTGCTATGCCAGAACGCGATAGAGAAAAAGACAAAGGTATCAACTAGATTGCCAAATATGGTTGAGGTACTCGGGGCTATCCACCAAAGACGATGTTTTCTAAGGTGGGCGAATATATGAACATCAATTAACTGGCCAACAACATAAGCGGCAAAGCTTGCTATTGAGATCCGAAATACAAAGCTATTAAAGGCTAAAAGTGCAGCCCAGCCATGAAAGTCGCCTTGGTGAAACAAGGTGGAAATAATATAAGACGCTAATAAGGCGGGTATCATTACATAACCAATAACTCGTTGAGCAGACTGTTTGCCTAATAAGCGCACAGTAAGATCTGAGGCTAGAAATATAAATGGAAAGCTAAAAGCTCCCCAAGTAGTTTGATAGCCAAACAGCGTTATAGGAAATTGTACAAGATAATTACTAGAGATGATGATTAAAATGTGGAACGCAATAAGCGCAATTACAGCTTTCATTGTATAACCTTTTTGAATGGGGCGAGGGAACCATTGCTATTGCTAGCATTACGAGGCGCAGATTATACTGATATTATTAAGCTAGGCTAGTGTTTTCCTGACTTAACTAAACAGCAATACACTTAAATAGAGAATTTATAGTACAGGCCCTATTGTGGCGATAACATTTTTCCAAATTCGTCGATAAAATGGCCATTTTAATACTGTTTCCTGCTCAACCATTTTGGCACTAGCAATATATTCTTGCTGGCGCTCACGGATAGCCTGAGTAATGGCTTGGTCTTGCAATAAAATATTATTTTCATAATTTAAATCAAAACTGCGCAAGTCGATATTCGATGAGCCTATTAAGCTAACACAGCCATCAATGGTCATTGTTTTAGAATGTAATAAGCCGCCTTTAAACTCTTTAATAATACAGCCTGCTTCTAGTAGTTGCTGGTAATAACTGCGACTCGCTGCTGATACAATCCAGCTGTCGTTAACTTTAGGAAATATTAAAGTCACTGCAACACCACGATAGGCTGCTGCCGATAACGACTCAAGCAGTGTCGTATCTGGAACAAAGTAAGGGGTAGTGATGATTAATTCTGTTTGGGCACTGGCAATTAAGTTGGCAAATAATTGCGGTGCCGCTCCTCGGCGCTCTGTAGGCCCAACTCCCATCACTTGTGCGGCAAAGCCGGTAGCTAACTGCTCAGAATCCAGCGTAAAATTATCTAAGCTTTCGCCTGTTGCTTGCATCCAGTCACTGGCAAATAGCAACTGATTTTGTGCCACGACTGGGCCCTGAAAGCGCAGCATAATATCCACCCAGGGGCCGTATTTTGCTTTAGGTAAAAACTCTGGATCGGCTGAGTTGCGGCTACCACAATAAGTAATTTTTGAGTCAATAACGGTAATTTTACGATGGTTTCTTAAGTCTAATCGACTAAGCAACATAGTGCGTACTAGGTTGTTAAATGGTAATGCAACGGCGAGTTTAACCCCAGCTTGTTGCATACTTTGCCAACGCTTTGATTTAATAAAAGCACGCGAGCCTAAGCCGTCGGCCATTGCTCGGCAAGTTACACCGCGTTTAGCTGCTCTTATTAACGCCTTAGCAAGGCTACTACCGGTATAATCGTCAAGCCAAATATAATAAAGAACATGCACATGATCGACAGCAGCATCAATGTCTTGCACCATGCGTGCTAAGGTTTCATCACCATCGGCCATTAATTCGGCTTTATTGCCGGCAACAGTATAAAAACCATTTATTGAGCCGGCATAATGAAAGCTTGCTCGATAAATAGGGTTAATTAAGTCATCTACTTTGGCTTTATCTCCCATAAAGCGGCTCGCTTTGCTTTTAATTTCAGCAAAAATTTTATCATGGCGCTTTATTGCCCGCTTACCAATATCAATTTCGCCAAATAAAAAATAGGTAATAACACCAAAGTAAGGCAGCGCATTTAAAACAATAAACCAAGCTAACCTGGCTGGGGGTGATAAATCGTCGCGTAATAGGATCCGAGCGGTAAAGGTAAGCACTAACAGGAAATGGCAGACAACAATAATAATCATGGATGGTTTAATCCGTTATAAGCAGAAAGACTAGTTAAAACACCTAATCTTATTGATTTAATAACACAAAGCTGTAAATTCAAAACTAGGTAACCCAGATAACGGGTTTACTGAACAATATTTAGCTTGTTAGCATTTAAATTGTATTAAGCCCAGTTGAGAATAGCCATGTATGAGAATAAAAGTAAACCTTTAGTTTCGCGCCATGCGTTTCGTAAGCGGATGCTTTGCCATGTTTTAGTGGCCTTTTTACTGGTATTGATCACATTAGTCATTGGCGTAGCTGGCCATATTTACTTCGATGGTATGCACTTTAGCTCGGCATTAATTGCGTCTATAACATTAACCAGTGGCCTAGGTTTGTCTATTATGCCAGAAACAACGGCTTGTCAGCTTTTTGCTAGCTTTTATGGCATTTTATCAAACTATATCTACATAGCGACAACAACGATTATTATTGCCCCTATATTACATCGACTACTGCACAAGTTTCATTTAGAGCCCTCGTCATCCAATGACTAAACTTATATATCTGCTGACTTGTTAGCATCAGTTTTTTTTTGTAGGAGCATCGGGCCACTCGGCAAACACCATACCTAAGGTGCGCGAACGTAATAACCAAACAATACCAATAAAAATAGCCAAGGGCACAATAATACGCCAAGGCGCATCTAGCATTACCTGTTCGGGTAAATGTTTAATGGTTAAAACAAAATCAATAATAGCGACACTTAATAGGATAAGCCGGCTATGTCGCCATATTTTAAACCAAAATGCTTGGCCTTTTGGCTTACGCTGGCTAATTGCCGCGATAATCAACAACAACGGACAGGCGACAATACAAGCGATAATAAAGTCGCTTTGCAAGGGGTAAACAACGGCTAATAAGTCTCGCTGCTCTTGCGGTAAGGTTAAAACGAGCACCCAACTAATATAGGGGCGCAATAAGATAAGCAATAACCAATATAAGCGCATTGGCACTTTATGTAGGCCATGATCATCTAACACTGGAAATACAGGATACTGTTTCATAGTTGCCGCTTACGCTGGGCAAAACTGCCTAAAATAATAAAAATAGCTAAGCAAACCCAAGGTAACCAAATATTGCTTAACTTAGCTAGCTGCTTAGCCAACACCGGAGTTAACAAAATGGTTAAGGCACCATAGCCAAAAGCACATAGCAAAATAAAAATGCTGGTTCGCCAGACAAAGTGCAAATGACTTATTTGCCGCCTGACCATACGATTGATATCGTCGCCAAACACAACTAAGCAGGTTGCTACCATTGCCAAAGCGGTGTCTCTAACGTAAGGGCGAAATAAAGCGCCCCATTCGTTTAATAAAGACCACAATAAATCGGCCAATTAATTTACCCCATACTGATTAAACAGCTCGAGCATTTTCTGCTCTGTCCAAACATCTACATTCAGCTCATTGGCTTTAACTAACTTAGAGCCAGCATTATCACCCGCAATAACTGCATGGGTTTTAGCCGAAACAGAGCCAGACACTTTAGCGCCTAAGCGCTGTAATTTTGTTTTAGCTTCATCACGGCCCATACTGGTTAAGGTACCGGTTAATACTAAAGTTTGCCCAGCAAGAGGCTGCTCGGTTTGCTCTACTTTAGCAATATCTGGCCAGTGAATATCGGCTTGGCATAATTGCTCAATCACGTTTTGATTGTGGCCTTCAGCAAAGAAGCTATGCACCCGCTCGGCGACAACAGTGCCGACATCAGGTACTTGCTGTAACTGCTCTGTTGTCGCTTGCATAATAGCGGCTAAGGTTGTGAAATGGTTTGCTAAATTCATGGCTGTGGCTTCACCTACATCGCGAATACCTAGGGCATAAATAAATCTAGCTAGCGTCGTCTGCTTCGAATTCGCTATAGCGTGTAATAAATTCATGGCTGACTTTTCAGCCATACGCTCTAAGCCAAGCAGACTTGGCATATCTAACGTATAAATATCTGCAGGTGTTTTAATAAGCTCTTGCTCAACTAATTGTTCCGCTAGCTTATCGCCAAAGCCATCTATATCCATTGCCTTACGCGAGACAAAGTGTTTGATGGATTCCTTTAATTGCGCAGCGCAAAATAAACCACCACTACAGCGCGCAGCAGCTTCACCTTCAATTCGCTCTATATGGGAGTTACACACTGGGCATTGGCTTGGAAATACAATATCCGTCGCGTCATCTGGACGCTGTGCTAAGACCACTGAGACAATTTGTGGGATCACATCACCCGCTCGGCGTACTATCACCTGATCGCCAACTTTAATGCCAAGTCGCGCTATTTCATCTTGGTTATGTAAGGTGGCATTGCTCACAGTCACGCCGCCAACATTAACCGGCTCTAAACGCGCAACAGGAGTAATAGCCCCTGTTCTGCCAACCTGAAACTCTACGGCTAATAATTTCGTTAGCATTTCTTGAGCTGGAAACTTAAAGGCAATAGCCCAACGCGGTGCACGAACAACAAAACCTAAAGCCTGTTGTTGGGCTAAGGCATCAACCTTTATAACCACACCATCAATTTCATAAGCCAAATTATCGCGCTGTTGTAAAATATGCTGGTAATAGTCTAACGCTGCTTGGCTACCTGTAACTTGACGCACTTCTGGGCATACCGGCAAACCCCACTGCTTTAATTGCATTAGCTGTTGATAATGGCTTTGCGTGCCTAAATACTTATTGCTATCGACAACCTGACCTATGCCATACGCATAAAACATTAAAGGCCGCTGTGCGGTTATTTTAGCGTCTAGCTGGCGTAAGCTACCCGCAGCTGCATTACGAGGATTGGCAAAGATTTTTTGTCCGCCCTGCTTAGCAACTTCATTCATAGCATGAAAACCCGCTAAGGGCATAAAGACTTCGCCTCGCACTTCTAATACTTCTGGCACATCACCTTGTAAGCGCAATGGAATGGCTCTGATGGTTTTAACATTACTGGTAATATTTTCCCCAGTATTACCATCGCCCCGAGTTGCAGCTTGCACTAATTCTCCCTTTTCATAGCGAATGCTAACGGCTAAACCATCAAGCTTGGGCTCGGTACAAAAACTAAAATCGCGGTTAGTGTCTAGGCTGTCGGCAATGCGCTTAGTAAAGGCGAAAAATGATTCATCATCAAAAGCGTTATCTAACGACAACATAGGCAATTGATGCTGCACTTGGCTGAACTTAGCCAGTGGCTTATCGCCTACTCGCTGCGTAGGTGACGTAGCCGTTATCAGCTCAGGATGCTCAGCTTCAATTTTTTGTAACTGACTAAATAACCTGTCGTATTCTGAATCAGGCACAGTTGGCTGATCTAACACATAATACTGGTAGCTATATTGCTCTAAAGTTTGACGTAACTGCTGAAGTTGTTGCACAAGAGATTGAGTCATGTAGGAAGATACTCTTAAAAAAACTAGCTGATACCAGCCTAACAAAAACGGCAGGGAAAAAGCCTGCCGTTACTATTATGATTACTGTTTTATTAACCGTGAATTAGCTTCTGACGCTGGAACTCGCGAATTTTATCAACATAGTGGCGAACAGTTTGCACCGTTAACACACTTCGCTGGCCGTCTAATACCTGGCCAGAAAATTCACTCGCCAACTTTTTAGCCGCATTATGCATTAAGTTAAAGTTTTGCAGCGCATCCCCTGGGCCTGGTAGGGTCATAAACAAGCTAAGACCACGGGTTTGTAACTGTTTCATATTATCTAAATCAAAGGTGCCTGGGTTAAACATATTGGCTAAGCTAAAAAGCACTTCACCCGAGCCCGAACTGTCGGTATGGCGGTGAAAAATATCCATATCACCGTATTTAAAGCCCAACGTTAACAAGGCGCTTAATAAGTCATCACCTTTAATTTCTTTATTTTCCGGCAACAAAACGTATAAAATTAACACTTCACTGGGTTCAGCTGCAGTAGAGGTAGTCTCTTGGTTACTACTTACTGAGCTTTCAGCTCGCTTGGCTACTGTATTAACTTGTTCTGCCTCAATTTTTGGCGTATCAATACCTGCCGTATCAAGGTCGTCATCCATTAAAGCGTTAAAATTCAACTCAGGCTCAGCCTTTTCATCAAAAGCCAATTCACCTTGCTGCTCTGCTCGTGTTGCTACTGGAGCGGCTGCAGGCTTTGCTACAGAAGCAGTAACATTAGGGGCTGATTTATTAGGTTCAGACGCTGCAGTCTTAGTAAAGTTAGACCGATTAGTCGCTCTATCAGTATTTCTTGCCGAACCTTGCTTAACTACGCGAACTTCACCAATGCCTAGTTCGTCAAAACCCTCAGCTTTCGACGTTACTGGCTCATCTGGCTGAGCGGTTTCATCATAATAACGGTGCTTGGGTTGACCATTGTTTTTACGCACAGTCCACACGCCATGCACTAGCAAAGCTATTAAGACTAAAGCGCCAATAATAAAAAATACTAAACGTAATTCGTTAGCCATAAGGTTACCTTTAATTAAGAAGCTGCTGTCATTTTTACAGCATCGTCCACATCCACAGCTACTATTCGTGACACACCAGGCTCCTGCATGGTCACGCCCATTAATTGTGTCGCCATTTCCATAGCAATTTTATTGTGGCTAATATAAATAAATTGTACTGTTTCTGACATCTCTCGGACTAAATTACAAAACCGACCAACGTTAGCATCATCTAATGGGGCATCAACCTCATCTAACATACAAAACGGCGCGGGATTAAGCCGAAAAATAGAAAACACTAATGATAAAGCGGTTAGCGCTTTTTCACCACCCGATAATAAGTGTATTGTACTGTTTTTTTTGCCCGGAGGCCGAGCCATTATGCTGACTCCTGTCTCCAATAAATCATCTTCTGTTAATGCCAAGTAGGCGCTACCACCGCCAAACACCTTAGGAAACAGACTTTTTAAACCCTCATTAACTTGTTCAAAGGTATGTTTGAATTTTTGCCTAGTTTCTTTATCGATTTTGCGAATAGCCGTTTCTAACGTTGCCATAGCGGCATGCAAGTCTTCGTTTTGCACATCGAGATAATGCTTACGCTCGGCTTGTTGTTCATACTCTTCAATGGCGGCTAAGTTTATCGCACCTAAACGTTGAATAGACTCAGTAGTTAAGTCTAGTTGACGCTGCCATTGTTTTTCATCTGCATCAGCAGCTAACTCTGGTAAAATTTGCTTTATACTAGCCTGCTGTTGCGTTAATTGTTCTAACATATTATTCGCTCGAACTCTATAACCTTCAGCCTCTAGGCGAATAGTTTCTATTGCTGCGCGCTTTTCAGTTAATAACTGCTCAGTACCATACTGACCTTGTTCTAATTGGCGAATACGCTGTTCAAGTTCAGAAAGATTATTTTGCTGTTGCTGCATACTTAGCTCAGCCTGTTCTAATTCAACTAGACTGTGCTGCAGCTGCTCTTGCAGTAATAACTCTGGTTCATCATCTTGTTGTAATTTAAGTGTAAGCTCTGCAACTTGCTCATGCAATTGCGTCTGTTGCTGCTTTGCCCGCTCAATGCTCAAAGCCAAGGTTTTTTGCTGCTGTTGGCTCATTTTATATTGCATAACAAACTGTTGCAGCTGATGACGTTTTTGTTCGTAATGCGCTTTATGCTGCACAAACTGTTGTTGTTCTGTTTGCTGTTGCGCTATGAGCTGTTGCTGCTGTTGCTCATGTAAACGCAGTTGCTGCTCGCACTGCTCTAATTCTGCTTGCAGGCTTGCTATTTTTTCCGCCAACACCGCTTGGCTTAACGAGTGGTTTTCACTGTCTTGCTGCAACTTAGCCTGCAGCTTTTCAGCTTGCTGTAAAGTTTGCTTAGCTAATAGTAATTGCGTATTTTCTTGCTGTATTTGTTGTTCTATGCCACTTAATTGCTGCTGATGCTGCTGTAATTCACCCGTTAACTTTTCTAGCTGCTGCTGTTGTGCAGCCACTAGGGTATTGTGCTGAGTTACTTTATCTTCAGCCGCAGCTATTAGTTGGCTCAACTGTGCTAAACGCTCGACTAGTTGTAAGTAGCCATCTTGCTCTTCAGCAGCATAAAGCCCCCAGTTTGCACCAAGCCAAACACCGTCGGCCGTTATAATAGACTGACCTATGCTTAACGATGGCTGAAGCTTATACGCTTGTGCTGCATTTTCAGCTAATAAAATCTGATCAAAGTTACTTGGGTAGACACCACTTAAAATAACACTACTTAAACAAGCTGCATTGCTAACACCAAGATTAGCGAACTTATCGCCGTTGTCAGATTGGCCACGATGACCAGAATGGGCCCAAACAAAACTGGCTTGGCTAAGCGCTGTGTTCTTTTCTAGGCTAGCCTCTAGCTCTGACTTAGCGACAATCTTGGCATGCTGTAACTTGCCAAGCGCCATCGTTACGGCTAAGGCCCAGCCTGGTTTTACCTTTAATTGTTGCAATAATTGTTGTTGCTGGGCTTGTTGCTGTTTTTGACGCTGAGTTAAGCGTTGCTGCTCTAGCTCTAAGCTATGTAGCACGGTTGATTCACGCTGGAGCTGCTGCTTAGCTTGTTCTAAACTTTGCGCTTGCTGTGCATGTTGTTGCTGTGTGTCTGCTGTGGCTAATTGTTGTTGCTGATATTGTTGCTGAAAAACTGAAATGTGTTGTTGATGTTGCTGGCACTGCTGGGATAGAGGTTTTATCGCTAACTGCGCTAATTCTTGTTGTATTTGCTGTAGCTGGTTCTCTAATTGCTGTTGCTGCACCAGCGCGTTTTCTAACTGCAAGCTTAGCTGTTGTTGCTGCTTTTGTAGCTGGAACTGCTGTTGTTGCCATTGCTGATAAGCCTGCTGGGCATCGGTTTGCTGTAGCTCTAACTCTGCTAGCTGCTGTGCGAGTAATTCAAGTTGCTCATCGAGCATTGCTATTTCTGGCTTATCGTGTTCAAGCTGCTCTGATACTTGCTGGTATTGCTGCTGTTCACTGGCAATAAAGCTATCACTTTGCTCTAAGCTTTGTTTAGCTTGAGCTAGCTGTTGATTAAGCTGCTGCTGTTGTTGTCGATGATGCAGTATTTGCTGCTCCAAGCGAGTTATAACACTACCTAACTGATAAAAATTCGCTTGTAACTGATCAAACTTTTGTCTGGCGTCTTGAGCTTGTTGTTTTAACGCCTCAAGCTGGCGTTGCTCACCCGTTTGATCGGCATGATACTTTTCTAGCTCTGTTGTTTTCTGAGCCAGTTGCTGTTCAAGTAGCTGTAATTGGTTATGATAATTTAACCATTTAATGCTAGTTAACTCCGCTTTTAGCTTACGCTCTTGCGCTTTTAACTCTTTATAGCGCTGCGCAGAAGCGGCTTGACGCTTAAGCTTATCAATATTTTTACCTAGCTCTTCGCGAACATCATTTAAGCGCTCTAGGTTTTCTCTAGTGCGTTTAATTCTATTTTCGGTATCACGGCGGCGTTCTTTATATTTAGATATGCCTGCGGCTTCTTCAATAAAAACTCGTAGTTCTTGGGGTTTAGATTCAATTAAACGCGAGATCATGCCCTGTTCAATAATGGCATAGCTGCGCGGACCAAGCCCTGTTCCTAAAAAGATATCGGTGATATCGCGACGACGGCATTTAGTGCCATTTAAAAAGTAAGTCGACTGGGCATCCCGAGTAACCAAACGCTTAACCGCTATTTCACTGCGATCAGCTAAATTACCGCTAATATGGCCTTGGGTGTTTTCAAATAATAATTCTACTGAAGCTTGAGAAACAGGCTTACGATGCGATGAGCCGTTAAATATGACGTCAGTCATGGCATCACCACGTAAGTTTTTAGCTGAACTTTCACCCAGCACCCAGCGCACGGCATCAATAACATTTGATTTGCCGCAGCCATTGGGCCCAACTACAGCGGTCATTTGCTGCATAAAAGGGATTGTGGTTAAGTCTACAAATGACTTAAAGCCTGAAAGCTTGATATGTTTTAAGCGCATTTAAGCTATATTTATTATTATTTTGCCATTAGAGCTGAATGTAGCAGATAGCGAAATGTACTACCATAAGTAAAACTAATCACTTTTTTGGTTTATCAATACTTTACGCCGCCATTTCTGCGCTTTTTCTACCACTTTATGCTGTGTAGATATTTTACGACTTTTAGTCGGCAGCACAATAACTGGCCGCGAAACAATTAAATTGTTGGGATAAACGACTAATTCATTCTCGACTGTTTTTAATACGGTACTAAATAAATTAATTTCAACAATGCGACCATCAAGATAATTGGCACCATCGACAACACGTATTTCAGCCCCTTGCGAGTAGGCTTTATGGCCTAATAAAATAAAGAAAGCCGTTATATTGCTAAGTAATGACCAACTTGCAAATAGAGCAACACCTGCAATAGCAATAACAGAGGAAGCCAGTACCAATAACCCTCGGATATCAAGGCCCCAAATAATACTTAGCACAACAATAAGCACTAGCATTAATAAGATATGCATTACAACTACAGCCCGTTTATTCATATCATCTTTTAGCCGACTATGAGCTATCAGCTGATATAACACGGGCAATAAGCGACGGCTAAACACAAAATAAAGGCCAATAGACAACAGCGTAAATAAAAACTGAACCGTTGTCGGACTAAATTGCTGTATAAATTGCTGTAACGACTCAATAAAAGACACGGATACCTCAGCTGTAAGACTAATCTAAATCGTTTAGTGGCCAACGTACTATATAGTCTTCAAAGTCATCCATATTGACTTGTAACTCACTAATACTTTTATTGCGCACTGACATTTGTTTTTTATGCATTAAGCTTTTTTTACCGTTATTAAGTAAAGGATGCCAATGTGGCAACCCTCTGCCTTCATGTAAACGACGATAAGCACAGCTAGTTGGCATAAAGAAAATATCTTGCAAATTATCTTTTGTTAACTCAATGCAGTCTGGCACTAATTGTGTACGCTGCGCATACTCGGTGCATTCGCAAGCATGGCTGTTTAAGTAGCGACAGGCTATATTAGTATAATGAACTTGTTCTTCTGGGTGCAGTACATCTGTTGGGCCCGTATCTTCGTCATCTTCAATAAACTTATTAAGACAACATTTACCGCAACCATCACATAAGGCTTCCCATTCCTCGCGGTTCATTTCTGCCAACGATTTATGTTCCCAATACTTCTCGGCTAAGGCCATCTTTAACTTACCTGTGTTTGTAATGTGAAATAATCAGCTAATTGAACTTGGAGTTGATCAGCTGCCTGTAACGGCCCTACCCCTGCTGGCGTGCCAGTTAACACGATATCCCCTGGCAGCAAGGTAAAATGATGCGACATTTCGCTAATTAATGCGTTTATATCACGGATCATATGGCGGGCATCTCCGGCTTGCCTAGCAATACCGTTAACCTGTAATGAGAATTTAAGCTGCTGCGGATCGGCTATTTTATCGCTAGCAATAAAGCTTGCAACGGGGCAGGCATTATCGAAACCTTTAGCAATTTCCCACGGCCTACCTAGTTGTTTTAACCGCGCTTGTTGTTCGCGCAGGGTTAAGTCTAAGGCTAAACTATAACCCCAAATGGCAGCGCCAACCTGGCTTGGGTTAGCCTGCTTTAATGGTTGCTTAATCAAAACTGCAATCTCAAGCTCATTATGCACGGCCCCTTGATTTTTAGGGATCTCAATAGCCGACGCCATTGCACATAATGCGGTATTTGGCTTTATAAAAAACGGCGCTTCTGGGGCAGTTAGGCTGTTCATTTCAGCAATATGATCTTGATAGTTCTGGCCAATACAGACCACCTTGCCTACTGGCAAGTCTATAACTTTACCCCCATGTTCAACATGCTGATAATACACAGCCGCCGTTGTCATTAGTTTTCAACCTTAGCAACAATTAAGTCAGCTAAATAACCAACACTAGTGACAAAATAATACGACTTATTCCAGTGCATTAGCACTTTATAATTGTCATAGGCTAAATAAGCACGGCCTGTTTCACCATCTGGAAATATTAATGCTGCGCTAATATCACGCTGTGGTAGATCTGCACCATTTAATCGTCTAACACCTAAGGCTTGCCATTGCGCTAAACTGCGCTCAGACTGCTGCCAGCGGCCTAACCATTCACTGCGTTTTAAGCTGCCTCTAGCAATAGCATGGCTAGCATCAAAATCCGCAGGTAATACTACTTCGCGGCCCCAGGTTTTGTCATCATCCCAACCTTGTTGCTTTAAATAATTCGCAATAGAGGCAAACACATCTAATTGGTTAGTCCAAATGTCCATTTTACCGTCACCATCACCATCTTGGGCATAAGCCATAAATGAACTAGGCATAAACTGACTTTGTCCCATAGCACCGGCCCATGAACCTTTCATGTCGGCAAAACTAATATGGCCTGCGGCTAAAATATCTAAAGCATGAAAAAATTCTTTTTTAAAAAAAGTCTCTCGACGCCCTTCATAAGCCAAAGTCGCTAATGCCGATGGCACTGAATAGTTGCCCATTAAGCGGCCAAAGCTACTTTCTAATCCCCACAACGCCACGATAAAACGAGGATGAACACCGTATTTCTTACCAATCTTTGTTAATTCAGGCAAATATTTATTATAACGCTCACGCGCCATTGAAATTCGTACTTCGCTTACTCGCTTCGGTAAATAGGTGTCGAGTGTTTCTACAAATTCAGGCTGGCTTTTATCTGCAGAAACTACCCGTTCATGAAAGGTCAGAGAGCTAAAAACTTGGTCAAGTAATTCTGTATCATAGCCTTTCTCTAGAGCTTCAGCTTTTAACGTTGCCGTATAATCACTAAAACTGGCTTTTGTTTCATCGGCTAAAGCGGGTAAGGTTAAAAAAGCAGTTATGCTGGCAACTTTAATTACAGTTTTAACTATAGTGGTAGCTGTTCCTGATAATGTTTTAAACATATCCATCCTTATTAACTAATTCTGTTTTAACTGCTGGGCTTTATGTTCAGCAAGTAAGTTTTCAACCGGTGGCGGTACTTGTAAATAAAAACCTTGGTCTTTTAATTGCTGTTTAACTTTTGCTAAATCTGCCAAGGCTAAATGCTGACGCGAAGCCAAGTTAATCACCGTTACTAACTGCGGCGTACCAAAGCTTTTTAATAAAGCTTCTGGTACAGCAGAGAAGTCATCACGCCGTTCTACATAAAGATAAGTTTGCTCTTTTCTAGGACTTTTATATACCGTACATAACATAGAATAAAACCACGTTCGAACCTTGCTTAACGAAGGCCTAAACTATAACATGAAGCCTCATTATTGCGTAGCCGCAACGCGGTGGCAAAACAAATAATTGTTAAGGTTTTAGCGAATAAAACCTTTAAATAATACTTTTAAATAAAAAGTGCGCTAAGAAAAGTTATGTCAGATCAATTGTTGGAATTAAAAGGGAGCTTGTTCCCTTTAACAGTACTCTCGTGTAAAGAGCTTTCAGTTACTTTTTTACAACAACAGTTAAGCCAAAAGCTGGCTCAAGCACCTGCTTTTTTTTATCAAGCTCCTATTATTCTTAATCTGACTGACTGTCAGCAGTTACCTGATTTTGATGCCATTAAACAACTTTTTACAGAATTAAACTTAGTATTAGTTGGTGTGTGCGGGGCGAATCCAGAGTTAAAACAAGCTGCACAACAAGCTGGTTTAGCCTCATTACAATTAGGAAAAGATGCTAAAACCACTGTAAAAGCACCGGCTGAACCGGCAAAAGAGTCAGAGATCACCCCTATCGCTTTGGATAGTAAAATAATTGAACAGACAGTTCGCTCTGGGCAACAAATTTACGCTAAAGGCACCGATCTTATTATTAAAGGTACGGTAGGTGCTGGTGCTGAAGTAATAGCTGATGGCAATATTCATATCTATGGTACTTTACGTGGTAAAGCTATCGCCGGCGCTTCTGGTGATAGTAGTAAACGAATTTTTTGTTACAACTTACAGGCTGAGCTTATTTCTATAGCAGGTAATTATTGGTTAAGTGACAGTTTGCAAGGCGAGTTTTGGGGCAAGGCATCTTGTATTAAATTACAAGACGACCAACTAGTATTAGCAGAATTAGGATAAGGAATAAACTATGGCAAAAATCATAGTCGTAACGTCAGGTAAAGGCGGTGTTGGCAAAACAACCTCTAGTGCAGCTATTGGAACAGGCTTAGCACTTAAGGGCAAAAAAACCGTCATTGTTGATTTTGACATTGGTTTACGTAATTTAGATTTAATTATGGGCTGCGAGCGTCGCGTTGTTTACGACTTTGTTAACGTAATTAATGGCGACTCAAATTTAAAGCAAACACTGATTAAAGATAAACGCTGCGATAATTTGTTTATTTTACCCGCATCACAAACCCGCGATAAAGACGCATTAACAAAAGAGGGTGTTGAGCGTGTTTTAGATGAATTAGGCAAAGATTTCGACTTTATTATTTGTGACTCTCCGGCGGGTATTGAGGCTGGTGCTATGATGGCGTTATATTTTGCTGATGAAGCTATTGTTGTCACTAACCCTGAGGTATCATCTGTGCGTGACTCAGATCGCATTTTAGGTATGCTTTCTAGTAAATCTCGTCGAGCTGAAAACAACCAAGACTCTATAAAAGAGCATTTGCTATTAACCCGCTATAACCCTGAGCGAGTTGAGAAAGGTGAAATGCTTGGCGTTGAAGATGTAACCGATATACTGTCTATTAAACTACTAGGTGTTATACCTGAGTCTCAAGCTGTACTGAATGCTTCTAACTCTGGCCAACCCGTTATTTTGGATACAGAAAGCGATGCTGGCCAAGCTTATTTAGATACGGTTAATCGCCTGCTAGGTGAAGACGTGCCTTTTCGCTTTATCAATGTTGAGAAAAAAGGCTTGTTTAAACGGATTTTTGGAGGCTAATTAATGTCATTACTGGATTACTTTCGTTCATCAAAAAAGCGTACAGCCAGTACAGCAAAAGAGCGACTACAAATTATTGTTGCCCACGAGCGTAGAAAACGAAATAGCCCAGACTATTTACCGCAGCTTGAGCGCGATATTTTAGAGGTTATTCGTAAATATGTTGATATTTCACCAGAGCAAATTGCTGTTTCTTTAGAGCAACGCGATAATGAACTATCCGTATTAGAGCTAAACGTTACTTTCCCTGATGAAAAAAACAATTAAAACCTCAATTTTAATTAAAAAAACCTCGCACATTGCGAGGTTTTTTATTTTGCTTTGTTTCTTTATTTGTCACTTTGAGCTTAAACTGCAATATGCTCAGGTACAGGTAAATAAGGCAGCAATACTTGCCTACGCCAACCTTTAAGGTATTCAGGCACAGGTAAAGTAGAGCGCTGCTGATCTGACACCCGCCAACACCAGTTAATATATTCATTAAGCTGACGTTTTACAGACAGAAACTCAGCTGAAATACCCTGCTCTGTGGCTGCTTTTTTAACCGCCGCACTAACCGCAGCCACCTCTTGCTTGTAGCCAATAAAATGCTCTTGATGGTGAAACCGTTGCGGGCAAGCGTCAGCAGGCAATGCTTTAGCGCGCTCAATCAACTCAATCACCATTTTACCATGACGGCGTAATTCTCTATGCGGCATATCAGGTATATTCATTAAGCTTTCTAGCGTGCTAGGACGACGCTTAGCAAGTTCGAACAGTTGAGCATCTTTAAACACTAGGCCTAAAGCTAAGTCTTTTTGCTGCGCATATTCAGCGCGCCAACGAACTAATTCCCGTAAAACGGCAAGTTCACGTGACGTTAGTAGCCAGCTATTTTTAATCTCTAAATACTTAAACTCAAACGGCAGCTTTTGATGTTTTCGCTGCATTAATTGCTGGCCTTCTTGCAATAAAAGGGCAGATTGCTCAGAGTTAAGCTCTTGCTTTAACGTTTGATATAAAGGATATAAAAATAATACATCATTAGCTGCATAAGTAAGCTGCTTATCCGCTAACGGTCGCGCTAGCCAGTCGGTACGCGTTTCGCTTTTATCAACCACCTTATTAGTTATACGCTCAACCAGGCTAGCAAAACCTACACTGCTGCCCCAACCCAGTAAATGAGCCGCTAACTGACTGTCAAATAAAGGCGTAATGTCAGTGATGCCAATAGTGGCAAAAGCTTCAATATCTTCGTGACATGAGTGCAGCATCTTAACCATATTTTCATTGGCAAAGACGTCTATTAGCGGCTGCCAATCAGTAATAGTCAAAGGATCGACTAGGGCTAAATGTTCACCGTCAAATAATTGAATTAAACCTAATTTAGGCAAAAGTGTGCTTTGACGAATAAACTCTGTATCAACAGCAAGTAAAGTACTAGCAGCAATACGCTGGCAATAATTTGCCAGCGCTGCGTTATCAAAGATTAAAGGGATCATTTACAACCTAATATTACGTCGCTTATTTTATGATGTTTTTGCTTTTTTTAGCTCTTCATCACGTAACTCTCGACGTAGAATTTTACCTACGTTAGTTTTTGGCAGCTCTTTTCTAAACTCAACCTGCTTCGGTGCTTTATAGCCAGTTAAATACTCGCGACAGTGATCAATCATTTCTTGCTCTGTTAATGATTGATCTTTTTTAACCACAAACAGCTTAACAACTTCACCTGAAACTTCATGTGGCACGCCAACGGCAGCAACTTCTAGCACTTTTTCATTCATTGCTGCCACTTCTTCAATTTCATTTGGGTAGACATTAAAGCCTGATACCAAAATCATATCTTTTTTGCGATCAACAATATAAAAGAAGCCTTCATCGTCCATACGAGCAACATCGCCGGTATATAACCAGCCATCTTTTAGTACTTTAGCCGTTTCTTCAGGTCTATTAAGGTAACCTAGCATCACTTGCGGTCCGCTAACTAGCATCTCACCCGCTTCACCTTTAGGCACATCATTACCTTCATCATCAACTAAACGAATATCGGTAGAGGGAGCAGGCAAGCCAATACTGCCATTAAAGCCGTCTAAATCATACGGACTTACGGTAACTAATGGACAACACTCGGTTAAACCATAACCTTCAAGTAAACGTGTGCCTGTTATTTTTTGCCAGCGTTCAGCTACAGGACGCTGTACCGCCATACCACCACCTAAAGACAGTTTAAGAGTGCTAAAGTCAACATCAGCAAAGCCTGGGGTATTTAATAAGCCATTAAATAAGGTGTTTACCCCTGTGATAGCCGTAAATTTAAAGCCTTTTAATTCTTTAACAAAGCCGGGCATATCGCGTGGGTTAGTAATTAATAAGTTAGTGCCACCGTATTTAAAGAAGGTAAAGAAGTTGGCGGTTAAAGCGAAGATATGATAGAGCGGTAAAGCAGTAACCACATTTTCTTTGCCTTTAACAAAAAAGGTATCTAAACAGCCGGTTACTTGCTCTAAGTTACCCACCATATTGCGATGCGTTAACATAGCGCCTTTAGACACACCGGTAGTTCCGCCTGTGTACTGTAAAAAGGCAATGTCACTGCCCGATAAATTAGGCTTTGCTAAGGGTAAGTTAGCACCTTGCTTTAGGGTGTCGTTAAAGCGAACAGCAGCTTTTAAATTATGGCTAGGAACCAGTTTTTTAACGTGCTTAACTACTAGGTTAACGATACTACCTTTTACACAACCTAACATGTCACCCATTTTGGTTAAAATAACATGCTCAAGTTGAATGTTATCTTGTATTTCACTCAAAGTATGCGCAAAGTTTTCAACAATAATAATCGCTTTAGCTTTTGAGTCGGTTAGTTGGTGCTCTAGTTCTCGAGGGGTATAAAGCGGGTTAACATTAACAACGACACAACCTGCGCGCAAAATGCCCATTAACACTACGGGGTATTGCAGTAAGTTAGGCATCATAATAGCGACAGCATCGCCTTTTTTTAAGCCTACACTTTGTAGATAAGCGGCAAAAGCATTACTTTTTTGATCAAGCTCAGCATAAGTAATGGCTTTGCCCATATTAATAAACGCATCTTTATCTGAATACAGCTCAATACTTTGGCTAAAAATATCTAATAACGATGGGTAATGATCCGCATCTATTTGCTCTGGCACACCTGACGGGTAACGTTTTAACCAAACTCTATCCACCGCCTTCTCCTTCCTAGGGTTATTATTTTTTTATCAAGCCGGCATTTAATGCAATTACTTTTAAAATACAAATCGCTCTGGCTGATACTACTATTAATGATTCGAGTTTTTACTCTAGCCGATAATCATCCCACAATTAACAACAAGGTACAAATACTCTACTGCTTAGGCCTGATAAACTTTAATGTCATGCGATCGCTTTCGCCAATCGCTAAGTAGTACTCTTTATCTTGTCCACCCATTGCTAAAGTTGGCGGTAAGGTATAAACACCTTTAGGGTAATTTTTACTATCTAATGGATTAGCATTGATTTCACTACTAGCGACTAACTCAAAACCCACTGATTCAGCTGCCTCAATAACATAAGACTCATCTAAATAGCCTTCACTAGCTGAGCTAGAGATTTCTGATAATTTAGACGCTCGATGCTCAACCATGCCTAAAATGCCACCTGGTTTAAGTGAGTTAAACAAGGTTTCTAATGTCGCCTTTAAATGACCATCTTCATTCCAAATGTGGGCATTGCGAAAGCTTAATACCATATCAAATTGCTCTTTGGCTTCAGGTATTAATTGCGGCGGCACTAACTCTAGTGTAGCAACCTGGCCAAACCTGGCTTCATTTTCTGCTATATGTTGCTCTAATTTAGCGCTAATTTTAGCCCAGAATACATTTCTGTCATAACGAAAGTACTCCGGTTCTTGAGTAAACTGGGCTAAAGTTAACTGGCCTTTATCCCGTAAAAACGGAGCTAAAATTTCGGTATACCAGCCTTTACTTGGCCAAACCTCTAATACCGACATCTGTGGCTCAATACCAAAAAATGTTAACGTTTGGGTAGGATGACGATAAGTATTGCGTTGTATATCTTCCTCACTACGAGCAGGATCTTTGGCAATGCTATCTAATTGGCTAAAGTATTGCTGCTGTGAAACCTCAGCAATACTTGGCATAGCAACAACTATCGCTAGAGGAATAATTACGGTATGGATTAATTTTTTAATTTTTATAATCATTAATATCTTAACAACCTCTAAAAGATAAACACCGATTAATCTATTTTATAATCTAATATAGATTATTTAATCGAAATTTTAACCGTTTATGTTAAAAAACACTTTGCTACTAATTAAGCACTAGCTGCAGCCCGATGTAAAGATAAACAATCAGCTTATACTAACGGTGCTTTGTCGACTTATTTTTGTCATTTATGTTCTATAACGTACACTATCACGCAATAACATCAAGTAAGGTTTAGCTGAGATTTTTATTATGCTGAAAAAACAGAAACAACATCCCTTTTTATCTTTCGCCGTTTTACCCGTAGCTTTATTAACTATAAGTGTATTCTCTAATGTTGCATTAGCAGCAGCCCCAAAAAATATCATCTATATGATCGGTGATGGTATGGGGCCGGCTTACTTATCAGGCTACCGCTACTTTAGTAACGATACTAATACTAAGAAAGTGCAGAGCACCATTTATGATCAACTTTGGTTAGGTATGGCAAGCTCTTACCCTGATGATGATACCTATGTTACCGACTCTGCAGCAGGTGCAACAGCGTTAGCTACAGGCGTTAAAAGCTATAATGGTGCTATTTCGGTCGATCATAATCATATGCCATTAAGCACTATGATGATGCAAGCCAAAAAGCGTGGCAAAATGAATGGTATTGTAGCTAGCTCACAAATTAACCATGCTACTCCCGCTTCTTTTTTAGCCCACAATAAAAGCCGCAGCAATTACACTGAAATTGCTGATATGTATGTTGATTACAAAATTGACGGTAAGCCTGTTGCTGACCTTATGCTAGGTGGCGGCCAAAAGTATTTTATCCGTGATGATCGCAATTTAATTAATGAGTTAAAACAGCTTGATTACCAATATGCTGATAACTGGCAACAATTAGACAAGCTAACACGCACACCTGCTATTGCTCTATTAGCGGATGTCGCCCTACCTTCGGCACTTGATAACCCTGTGCAACAACCGTTAGCTCAATTAACCACTAAGGCATTACAGTTATTATCACCCGCGGAAAAAGGCTTTGTGCTTATGGTAGAAGGCAGTCAAATTGATTGGTGTGGTCATAGCAACGATATCGCTTGTGCCATGGCAGAAATGGATGACTTTGCCAAAGCCATTCAAGTTGCTAAAGATTATGTTGATGCCAACCCAGATACGTTACTCATTATTACGGCTGATCATGAAACAGGCGGTTTGTCTTTAGGTGCTAATGGTGTCTATGAGTGGCGCACTGATAAAATTAAACAAATTCGTAATACGGCTTTAGTTATTGCAGATAAAATGTCAAAAGCAGAAACGGATAAGCAAGCATTGCAACTATGGCACACATTAACCAGCATGGCATTATCTGAAGAAGAGTCCTCTTTACTGCTAGCGGCTAAAGCCACAAGCAGTAAGGCATTAACCAAACAGATTAAAGCAATTATTAATGAAAAAACCCATACCGGCTGGACTAGCAGCGGCCATACGGCAATTGATATACCGGTTTTAGCCTATGGCAAATGGAAAGATGATTTTATTGGTTTTCAAGACAACACTGATATTGCCAAAAAAATTATGCATTATATTGAGCAAACTAAATAAAGCAGTTTGTTATTAACTCGCCTGCCCTTCTTTGCGATTACCTTAAGAAGGGCACTTCAACGTTTAAAGTAATAATTAAGCGTAAAGATCAACACCCAGCATAGATTGAATTTCGCTACGACGCTCTTGGTTTTGTAGGCTTTTATAGGCTAACAAGGCGCGCTCTGCTTGGGCATCATTATGTTTAGAACGAAAAGAAGGTTTATCTTGCTCGGCATCTAAGGCAGATAATACCTTGGCGTTGCTGCGTACTCCGGTTCCTTGAGGTGTAACCGGAGCTATCTTTTGCTCAGCAGACTGCCTACGCGCTTCGGTGTTAGTGTATACCGGAGCAACATTTGCAGGTGCATTAAGACTTTGATTTACGGTTAACGTCATGGCAGTGCTCTTGTTCAGACTTTATAAGTAAAACGCTGAGATACAGCTAGATTTAGCAACTTCAATTTAAACCTAGCTTGGCAAACTTGGTTTAATTATAACCAATGGTAAAATTTAACCAAGTATTATTTAGCTTCTACTCACTTACCCGGTAACTTCTGCCATGTGACTTCATCTCGCACATAACTGGGCTCTGCTAATTCTGCAGCAATAAAATCACCGGCTAACAATGCAGGTAGCGCTAGCGCTAGCATATCTTGAGCTGATGGGTACAAAATATCATCATAATAAGTTGCAGCCTGTTTTAGTTGCAGCTCTTGAGCATAAGTTTGCCAACCGGTTCCGACACCCGCTACTTCGCCTGCTAAGCCTAGGGTAGATAAAACACCCGGTTTTACCGCAGTTTCTGCCAATATTGGCTGCATAAGTTCAGTTGTAGCATCAAGCTTATAAGCCGCTATATAGACTTCAGCCATGCGAGCATCAATAGCAGCAACCACTTGCTTGGCGCCTTTTAAGCGATAAGCCGCTTGTGCCATAGCCGCTAACGTAGAGACACCATATACTGGCAAATTAGCACCAAAACCTAGCCCCTGACAGACCCCAGCGCCAATTCGTACCCCTGTAAAACTACCTGGGCCTTTACCAAAAACAATGCCATCTAACTGCGATAGACTTAATTGGGCCTGACTAAGCAATTGTTGGATCATCGGCAAAATGCGCTTGCTATGCTGCTGTGGGCAAACTTCGTCTAAGGTTAACAGCTGATTATTAATAGAAAGTGCAACCGAACAAGCTTCGGTTGAGGTATCTAAAGCTAATAGTTTTACATTATCTTGCTGTTTCAAGATTCGTTTTCCTGCTCTATTTGTTTTAAAAATGTAATAGCATCATCCAGCGACCGCGTTCGGCTCATTGCTGGTAAGCTGGTTAAAAATATTTCGCCGTAAGGTTTTGTTACTAATCTATTGTCACAAATAACCATAACCCCGCGATCTGTCACATCACGAATTAAACGGCCAACGCCTTGTTTTAGGGTGATAACAGCTTGGGGCAATTGTACTTCGAAAAAAGGATCCTTGCCTTGGCGAACACAGTTTTCGCTGCGCGCTTGTAATAAAGGCTCATCTGGTGAAGCAAAAGGCAACTTGTCGATAATAACACAGCTTAAAGTATCACCACGCACATCGACGCCTTCCCAAAAACTGCCTGTTCCTAATAGCACTGCATTTTTTAATTTCACGAATTGTTCTAACAACAAACGTTTTCCAGTTGTGCCTTGCACTAGCACCGGCTGACGTATTAAATCGGGTAGCTGCTTAGCCACCATTTGTAACATACGGTGGCTAGTAAAGAGAAAGAAACAGCGGCCATTGTTAGCGGCTATTAATTGACAGGCAATGTCGATTAATGTTTTAGTCATTGTTGGCTGATGCGGCTCTGGCATAAAGCGAGGCACACACAATAAAGATTGCTCAGCATAATTAAATGGGCTTTCTAACAGCAAGGTTTTTGCTTGTTGTAAACCCATTTGCGCAGTGTAATGACTAAAACCATTATTTACCGACAAAGTAGCAGAGGTAAAAACCCAACTACGTTCATCCGCAGCCACTATAGCGTTAAACTTATCAGCTATGCTAAGCGGCGTTAAGTGCAAGCTAACGTGCAAACGAGTCGTTTCATACCATAAACTCACGCCATCTTGCTGCATATCCGTCAGTTTGGTTAAACGCAGTTTAATTTGCACTAAGCGCTCAAACACATTATCAATTTGCTCACTACGGCCTAAGCTGGATTTAAGTACTAAATACAGCATTTCAATACTTTCGCTGACCCGGTTTAAGGCCGTTTGCATCGGCAGTTGCTGATAAGCTTCACGCCAATTACCCCGGGTTGAATCATCAGAAAACTGTAGCCGCCAATCTTTTACCAATAAGGCCAGTTTTTCTGCAACTTTAGCTAGCTGTGGATGATCGCGTAATTCTGTTTTACAGGCGACATCTATATCACGGCATAAATCGAGCAATAGCCGACTGGAAACATGTTCGCCAAAATAGTCACTAGCAATATCCGGCAGCTGGTGGGCTTCATCAAATATTATTACATCCATATCGGGTAATAACTCACCAAAACCGGTGTCTTTAAGTGCGAGATCAGCAAAGAATAAATGATGGTTAACAACCACTAAGTCGGATGCTTGGGCTTTTTTACGCGCGTTTAATAGATGGCAGTCTTCATAAACCGGACAGTCTTTGCCTAAACAGTTATCTGTCGTACTAGTGACGTAAGGCAAGGCTTTAGAATCTTCAGCAATATAACCTAGTTCGCCTATATCGCCGGTTTGGGTTTCAGCAGACCATTTTTTAATTAAGCTTAAATCTTGGATCAGCTTGTCATCTTGCAGTGGCACATGATTATAGTGCTGCTCTAAACGAAATAAACAAAGGTAGTTACTGCGCCCTTTTAGTAGCGCTAATTGTAATGGACTAGCGAGCGCTTTAACTACTGTGGGTAAATCACGATAATACAATTGTTCTTGTAGGTTTTTTGTGCCGGTAGATAACACTACCTTTTTGCCACTAAGTAACGCAGGCACTAAATAAGCATAGGTTTTACCTGTACCCGTACCGGCCTCTACAACTAAAGCACCTGACTGTTCAATAATATCAGTCACGGCTTTGGCCATATCTAGCTGGGCTTCTCGGGCATTAAAGCCGTCAATATGCTTAGCTAAGGCACCGGTCGCAGAAAATGCAGCATTAACTTGGTTATGCATGGCGAGCAATAAAAAGTGAAGATAAATGTGAAAAAACAATAAGCTGCACAGCAAATACCATCTTAGCTAAATATAAAGTCGCTATTATGCCTGTTTTGCTAGCAGAAATCAGACAAAAATATCTAAGCGGCCATCATCCCCTACCTTCTGTTCATCTTCGGGTGTGGTATAAGGTGCCTCTGGTACATCTTCAATAGCCTTACCGTATCTTGGCCGGCGTAAAATTAAAAATTTTTGTTCATGGGGTTTTAATAATGTAAGTCGGGCATCTCTGAACACTGGCACGACTAATTTAGCGTCTTGCTCAACAGGACCACCGACTACACGTTGCACAAATGGCATAAAAGCATCCATGAATGGCCTCCTAAGCTTTAAGCTTATATTGTTTGAATACTTTATATCGGCGAGTGTAGCTTAAACTTTAGCTTAACGTTAAATTTAAGCTAACACTCGACCTTCTAGCCTAGCAGTCCTGCTAAAAGCTACTCTGCTATATCAGCAAAAGGAGCATCTATTGCATAACTAGGCTGGGTGAACCAACGTGGCCCATTTTCTGTTATATAAAAATGATCTTCTAAGCGAATACCAAATTCACCTGGTAGCACTAACATAGGCTCATTACTAAAACACATACCCGTTGCTAAAGCTAGTGTATTGCCCTGTACTAAATAGGGCCATTCGTGAATATCCATACCGATACCGTGGCCGGTACGATGCGGTAAACCGGGTAGTTTATAGTCTGGCCCATAGCCTTGTTCGGTTAAATAATCGCGAGCAGCTTTATCTACATCTTGCCCAGCCACACCTATTTTTGCAGCGTTAAAAGCAATAATTTGTGCTTGCTTCTCATGCTGCCAAACAGCACGCTGTTTTTCTGTTGCTTCGCCAAAAATATAGCTACGAGTAATATCAGATAAATAGCCATTTAATTTACAGCCGGTATCTATTAATACCATCTCGTTTTCTTCTAATACTTTTGGTTTATCAACTCCATGCGGAAAGGCTGTATCTGTCCCAAATAGCACAATACAGAAATAAGAGCCCTGCTTAGCCCCAACCTTACGGTGTGCTTGATCAATAAAGTCAGTTACTTCAGCGGTTGTTATGCCCGGATATAAAATACTGGCCGTTGCTTGGTGTACTTTTAAGGTCATATCCATAGCCCGCTGCATTATAGCAATTTCCGTTGCACTTTTTTGCATTCGACAACCGGCAGTAACCGGTTGGGCATTAACAATATCACCTTTACCGGCTAACGCTATTTTAATTCCATCGGCAATAAAGAAAGCTGCACTTTCATCAATACCAATTACCGCTGAGTGATTGGGTTGCTGTAAATTCTGTTGAATTAATTGCACACAGAGTTGATACGGGTTTTCATGCTCTTGCCAACCATGCAATGAACCTGACATTTTAACTAAAGGCTGTATAGAGCCAATTTCAAATTCAGGCAAAACATATAAAACATCGCCATTAGCGAGCAATAATGCACAGACTAAGCGTTCGCTGGCATACCAATTTAATCCAGTAAAATAACTTAAATTAGTACCCGCATTTAATAAAACTGCATCAATATTATGCAACTGCATTAAGCCGCAAGCGCGAGCTATTCGATGCTGATATTCTTTTTCATCAACCGCAGGCAACCCTGCTGTCATATCTGATAACGACGCTAAAGCTTGTTGTTTAGTCACACCACCTATACCGCTATTTTTGACCGCCATTATTACTCCTAATTAAATATATCGCTAAGCCGAAACCTTAGCTCTTTACATTAGCCTATAGTAACAGCTAACAAATTATCTATCACCTAGCCAATAGTAGCAATGACTATACAACCTGATTAATTTATACACTAAAATTGAGCATTTTTCATAATTCATATTTAATTACTTACAAATTAAATTTCATAACAAAATACACACTCAAATAAAATCAATGACTTAATAAATACAAGGTTGAATTTCATACTAAAATAAAACTTGCACACTAAGCTAACAACCTTTAACTTGTATACATCAAAACAAATCTAGGTAGATAAAATGAAAACTGTATTCCATCACCATCATCATAGCGACTAGCCTGCCGTCTTTTTCGGAGGGCTATTTCTGGCGCTCCGGTGGAACAGTTAATTAAACCCCGAGCCCAGTCTCGGGGTTTTTTATTGAGCAAAATATATTAGGAAAGATTATGAATTTAGTAGCAGAACCAAGTCGTTTACGCATTGCTATGCAGAAATCTGGTCGCTTATCAGTTGACTCACAACAACTACTAACCAGTTGTGGTTTGAAAATTAACTTGCGTGAGCAGCGCTTAATTGCGCATGTAGAAAATATGCCTATCGATATTTTGCGGGTGCGTGATGACGATATTCCAGGCTTAGTGATGGACGGCGTTTGTGATTTAGGCATTATTGGTGAAAACGTTTTAGAAGAAGAGTCATTACAACGCAAATTAGATGACGACAGCTTTGATTATACCGTGTTAGCTCGTTTAGATTTTGGCGGATGTCGGCTATCTATTGCCGTTCAACAAGAAGAAAACTACAGCGGAGTGACTTCTTTACAAGGTAAAACCATTGCGACTACCTACCCTAGACTGTTGGGTAGATATTTAAAACAACAAGGTATTAATGCTCGGGTGGTTAATTTAAAAGGCTCGGTAGAAGTTGCACCAAGAGCCGGTTTAGCCGATGCCATTTGTGATTTAGTTTCAACAGGTGCCACTCTTGAAGCTAATGGCTTAAAAGAAGTCGAAGTTATCTATCGCAGTAAAGCGGTACTTATTCAGCGTAAAAATTTATCCGAGCCACGCCAGTTAAGTTTAATTAATAAGTTAATGCCAAGAATTTCAGGCGTTATGCGTGCTCATGAAAGTAAGTACATCATGTTACACGCACCGCGAAAGCAACTTGATGCCATTATCGATTTATTACCCGGTGCTGAAAATCCAACCATTTTGCCATTAGCAAGTAACGATGATGTTGTTGCTATTCACGTTGTTAGTAGTGAAACCCTGTTTTGGGAAACGATGGAGCAATTAAAAGCCTTAGGCGCCAGCTCTATTTTAGTGCTACCTATTGAAAAAATGATGGAGTAGCCATGACAAGCGAACTAGCAAAAACAGCTAAACCAAAAATGGCTATTGCTAACTGGTCAACCTTATCGGCCCAGCAACAAGCTGAGGTATTAGCACGACCAAAATTAGCCGACAGTTCAGATATTAAACAAGCAGTGACGCAAATTATCCAAAAAGTGCGCCAGCAAGGTGATGCGGCTTTAGTGGCTTATAGCCAGCAATTTGATGGTTTAGCCAACAACAGCCTAGTGCTAACAACGCAACAGCAACAAAAATTAGTTAGCGCTTTAGCTGCTGAGAGAAAAGCAGCTATCGACTTAGCTTATACTAATATTCGTCGTTTTCATGCGGCTCAGTTACCTCAAGATATCGAGGTTGAAACTAGCCCAGGTGTGCTTTGCCAATTAAAAAATAGCGCCATTAATGCCGTTGGTTTATATATTCCAGGTGGCACAGCGCCTCTGCCCTCAACGGTTTTAATGTTGGGTGTGCCAGCGCAGCTTGCCGGTTGTAAACGCATTGTTTTAGTAACACCGCCTGGAAAAAAACTAGCCGAAAATATTGCACCAGAAATTGTTTATGCAGCAACACTCTGTGGCATAACTGAAATTTATACTCTAGGCGGCGCTCAAGCTATAGCAGCCCTTGCTTATGGTACCAATAGCATAAGTAAAGTCGATAAAATATTTGGTCCTGGTAATCGCTATGTAACCGAAGCTAAGCAGCAAGTTAGCCAAGATCCGCAAGGTGCACAAATAGATATGCCAGCAGGCCCATCAGAAGTGTTAGTCATTGCCGACAGCCAAGCTAATGCTTGTTTTGTTGCAGCCGATTTATTGTCTCAAGCCGAGCACGGCGTTGACTCGCAAGCGCTATTAGTCAGCGATAGCCTAGCGCTCATTAAACAAGTGCAAACTGAAGTTGATAAGCAACTAGCGGTTTTACCGCGCAAAGCTATTGCCAGCCAAGCCTTAGCCCATAGCCGATACATTTTAACACCAAGCTTAGCGCAAGCGGTTGCGGTCACTAATGCTTATGCCCCTGAGCACTTAATTATTCAAACCGAAAACCCAGAGCAACTAGTTAGCCAATTTAGCAGCGCAGCCAGTATTTTTGTTGGCCCTTGGTCACCGGAGTCTGCTGGTGACTATGCCAGTGGCACTAACCATGTGTTACCAACTTATGGTTTTAGCAAAACCTTATCCAGTTTATCGCTAGTGGATTTTTATCGTCGTTATACGGTGCAAACCATCAGCAAGCTTGGCCTTAAACATATTGGACCGGCCATAGTGACCCTAGCTCAAGCAGAAAGACTTGATGGCCATGCCGCAGCGGTAATTAAGCGTTTAGATGTGTTAGCACTTAGTGAGCAACCAAGGAGTAAAAAATGACTGGCGTAATTAACGATGCAATAAGCGAATTAGCACGCAGCAGTGTTAAGGCGATCACGCCTTATGCTTCAGCAAGGCGCAGCATAAGCAGTACTACGGCGGCTACTTGGCTTAATGCCAATGAAAATGCGCTTGCTACTGAGTATCAAGTCACGGGTGAATTTAACCGCTACCCAGATTGCCAACCTGCAACTTTGCTTCAAGCCTATGCAAACTATGCCGGTGTTACCAGCAACCAAGTGCTAGTTAGCCGTGGCGCTGATGAGGCAATAGAGCTACTAATACGAAGTTTCTGCGAGCCAAAGCAAGATAGCATTACTCTTTGCCCGCCGACCTATGGCATGTATGCCATTAGTGCGCAAAGCCAACAAGTTAACACCAACATTGTGCCGTTAACCGCTGATTGCCAGCTAGATTTACCCGCTATATTGGCAACTAAACCAAAGCTGGTTTTTATCTGTAGCCCCAATAATCCCACAGGTAATATTATTCCCCAAGCGCAAATAATTACCGTGGTAGAGCACTTTAAAAATAACGCCTTAGTGGTGGTAGATGAAGCTTACATTGAGTTTATCAGCCAAAGCTCGGTCGCCTCTTTACTTAACCAACACCCCAATTTAGTAGTGCTGCGCACTTTATCTAAAGCCTTTGCCTTAGCCGGTTTACGTTGTGGTTTTACCCTGGCCAATGCTGACGTCATCAATGCCCTTAAACAAATTATTGCGCCTTATCCGCTGGCTGAGCCTGTTGTTCAAATAGCCTGTCAAGCCTTACAGCCAGACGCGATTAATGAAATGCAGCAAAAGATTGTAGTGATTAATCAGCTACGAAATAGCTTTATTGATTTTGCTAAAGGACTCAGTGGTATAAACAAAGTCTGGCCAAGTGATGCCAACTTTGTGTTATTGCAAGTAACTGATGCCGCACATTTGATTAAGGCACTGCATCAGCAAGGGATCTTAGTGCGTAACCAGTCTAACCAATTAGGGCTTACAGAAGTAGTTAGAGTTTCAATGGGTAATGCTGAACAAATGCAAAACTTACAACAAGCGTTACAGAATTATTTTAATTTACAAGAGAGTATATAAATGCCTAGCCAACCTATTTTATTTATTGACCGCGACGGCACTATGGTTGAAGAGCCGGCGTTAGATAAACAACTTGATAGCTTAGAAAAGCTGGTTTACGAGCCTAATTTAGTGCCTGCATTATTAAAGCTACAAGCTGCAGGGTATCTTTTAGTGATGGTGACTAACCAAGATGGCCTGGGCACTGATAGTTTTCCACAAGCCAACTTTGACGCCCCGCAAGCTAAAATGATGCAGCTATTAAATTCACAAGGTATTGAATTTGCCGATGTGCTTATTTGCCCTCACTTTGAGTCAGATAATTGCAGTTGTCGTAAGCCTAATTTGGGTTTAGTTAAAGACTACTTACAGCAAGGCAAAATTGATTTTACTAACTCTTATGTTATTGGTGATCGCGCCACTGATATTCAACTTGCTGACAATATGGGGCTAAAGTCATTTCAATATCAGCGCGAAACCTTAGGCTGGCTTGAAATAAGCCAAGCTATTTTAAGCCGTAAGCGCCAAGCCGTAATCAGTCGCACTACCCGTGAAACCGATATCAAAATTAGTGTTGATTTAGATAAAACCGGTGACAGCGCTTTTAATACCGGTATTGGCTTTTTTGATCATATGCTTGAGCAAATTGCTGCCCACGGCGAGTTTTCGTTGCAGGTTAATGTCGCTGGCGACTTACATATAGATGATCACCACAGCGTTGAAGATACTGCTTTAGCATTAGGCCAAGCATTAAAACAAGCACTGGGCAATAAGCGCGGTATTAACCGTTTTGGCTTTGTGCTGCCTATGGATGAATGCCGCGCCGAATGTGTATTAGATTTATCTGGCCGACCATTATTTAAATTTAATGCAGACTTAGGTCAAGGCAATGTTGGCGGATTAAATTTAGAAATGGTGCCGCACTTTTTTCGTTCATTAAGTGACGCCATGATGATGTCGTTACACTTATCCATTAGCCCAGGCAATAAGCACCACATGGTAGAGGGCTTATTTAAGGTTTTTGGTCGGGCTTTAGGCCAAGCTATTAAGGTATCAGGTGACGCCCTGCCCAGCACTAAAGGTGTATTGTAATGACTGGCTTAGCTACAGATTTAGTTATTGTTGATACCGGCTGTGCCAATATCAGTTCGGTCTATTTTGCTTGTCAACGTTTAGGGGCTAAAGTCAGGGTTAGCCGGGATCTTAAGTTAATAAAACAAGCTAAGCGGATTATTTTACCCGGTGTCGGCACGGCCAATAATGCTATGGCAAAACTGCAACAAGCGGATCTTATAACTTGTTTGCAACAATTACAGCAGCCAGTATTAGGGATCTGCTTAGGCATGCAGTTACTCACTCAGTACAGTGATGAAGGTAATGTTGATTGCTTAAAATTAATTCCCGGCAAAGTAGCCGCAATGCCAAGCCAAATGGTTCGTTTACCGCATATGGGCTGGAATACTTTAAGCCATATTGCGCCTCACCCCTTGCTTAACGGTATAACTAAGCAAGATTATTTTTATTTTGTTCATAGTTTTGCTGTAGCACCGAGCGAGCACACTATCGCTCGCTGCCATTATGGCGAGGATTTTTCGGCATTAATCGCTAAAGACAATATTACAGGTGCACAATTTCACCCTGAGCGCTCTGGCAAAGCCGGCGCAAAATTATTAGATAACTTTTTAAAGTGGCAATTATGATTATTCCAGCAATAGATTTAATAGACGGCAATGTAGTTAGGCTGTACCAAGGCCGTTATGACAATAGCACTGAATATAATGTTAGTGCGTTAAACCTGCGCAATCAGTATGCAGAGCAAGGCGCCACTTGGCTGCACTTAGTCGATTTATCTGGCGCTAAAGATGCACAGCAACGGCAACTAAATTTACTTCAGCAGCTAATGACCGCTTCGCCTATTTATATTCAAGCGGGCGGTGGTATTCGCTCTGAGCAAGATGTCATCGACTTATTACAAGCCGGTGCAAGCCGAGTGGTCATTGGCAGTTTAGCTATTCGTGAACCCGCTTTAGTTCAGCAATGGTTACAAAAGTACGGCGGGGACAAAATAGTGCTCGCACTGGATGTGGCTATTAATGAGCAAGGCGAGAAAACCTTGCCATCACACGGCTGGATTGAACAGTCTTCTGTCACTTTAGAGCAAGTTTTAACTGACTATATTACCGCTGGTGCTAAGCATGTGTTATGCACTGATATCAGTAAAGACGGCACCTTAACCGGTTCCAATGTTAGCTTATACAAAGAACTCAGCGCGGTTTATCCACAAATACAGTGGCAAGCTTCAGGCGGCATTGGTCAACTTGATGATATTAAAGCCTTAATAGGCAGTGGCGTAGCCGGTGTTATTTTGGGTCGCTCTTTGTTAGAGGGCAAATTTAGCCTAACGGAGGCAATACAATGCTGGCAAAACGGATAGTCCCTTGTTTAGATGTTCGCGATGGCAAAGTCGTAAAAGGCGTGCAGTTTCGTAATCATGAAATTATTGGCGATATAGTACCACTGGCCGAACGTTATGCAGCAGCCGGTGCCGATGAGCTAGTGTTTTATGATATTACCGCATCAAGCGATAACCGTACTGTTGATAAAAGCTGGGTGCAACGTATTGCTAAGGTAATAGATATTCCGTTTTGTGTTGCTGGTGGCATTAAAACCGTCGCCGACGCCGCTAAAATATTAGAAATGGGCGCAGATAAAATTTCAATTAATAGCCCTGCTTTAGCTAACCCCGAATTAATAAATGAATTAAGCCAAGCCTTTGGCCGCCAATGTATTGTTATTGGTATAGATAGCTTTTTTGATCAAAGCTCTGGTCAATATCAGGTATTTCAATTTACCGGTGATGAAAGCCGGACTCAAAAAACCCAATGGCTTACTCGCGATTGGTTACTGGAAGTACAGCAACGCGGCGCTGGTGAAATTGTTTTAAATTGCATGAACCAAGATGGTGTGCGCCAAGGCTACGATATCGCACAATTACAACGTTTACGTCTGCTTTGTAAAGTGCCCCTAATTGCCAGTGGCGGTGCCGGCACCTTGCAGCACTTTACAGATGTATTTAAGCAAGCCGATGTCGATGCTGCCCTTGCGGCTAGCGTTTTTCATAAAGGCATAATTAGCATTGCAGAATTAAAAGCCAAGTTAATTGCCGATGGCATTAGCATACGTCCAATCTAAAAAATAAAGGTTTAGCATGAATCAACAGCAAATAAGTCAGCTTAACTGGCCTGAAAATCAACTACTCCCTGCCATAGTTCAGCACGCTGTTTCAGGTAAGGTGTTGATGCAGGCTTATATGAACCCTGAGGCGCTCACGCAAAGCTTAAGCAGTAAAAAGGTCACCTTTTATAGTCGCAGCAAACAACGCTTATGGTGTAAAGGCGAAAGCTCAGGCAACTTTTTACACTTAGTTAGTGTAACCGCAGATTGTGATGCCGATAGCTTATTAGTGCTCGCCTTACCTGAAGGGCCAACTTGTCATTTAGGTAATGAAAGCTGCTGGGCTAATAACAGCCAAAACAGTCCTCAGCTAAGCTTTTTATACCAATTAGAGCAAGTAATTAAAGCTCTTCAAGGCTCTGATGCAACCAGCAGTTATACCGCCAGTTTATTTGCCAGTGGCGTAAAAAGAATAGCGCAAAAAGTGGGTGAAGAAGGTGTAGAAGCCGCACTAGCAGCTACTGTGGGTGATAAAGAAGAATTAAAAAATGAAGCTGCAGACTTAGTTTTCCATTTATTGGTGTTACTGCGCAGCCAAGATTTAGCTTTAAATGAGGTAATACAGGTACTACAGCAGCGGCATAAATCAGCTTAAGCATAGCAAAACCTTGTCTTATCCTGCTGTTCCTCGTTAAAAATTGCTCATCTGGCTAAATTAAATGTAACAGGGTTTGTCTGCATATTGACAAGCCCCTACTCTGGCATCGACTATAGGCCTGATTACAGGTTTTATTCCGTTAACATTATAACTAGAAGAGCAACCATGAAAAAAACACTTCTTATGCTAGCCCTAGCCAGCAGCTTTGCCATTGCCGATGAAGGCATGTGGATGCCACAGCAGTTACCTGAAATTGCTGATAAATTAAAAACTGCAGGTTTAGCGCTAGATCCTGCTAGTTTAACCAAATTAACCGAGTTCCCTATGGGCGCTATCGTAAGTTTAGGCGGTTGCTCTGCATCTTTTGTTTCAGATCAGGGTTTAGTGGTGACTAACCATCACTGTGTTTATGGTAGCATTGCCCATAACTCAACGCCAGAGAATGACTTATTAACTAATGGTTTTTTAGCTAAAAGCTTTAACGAAGAAGTCTCTGCAGCACCTGGTAGCAGAATTTTTGTTACAAAAGCAGTCGATAATGTCACTGACAAGGTTGTTGATGCTAAAACAGCTAAACTAAGCGGTAAAAAGCGCTTAGATGCTATTGAAGCTAATGAGAAAAGCTTAGTTGCCGACTGTGAGCAAGATGCTGGTCATCGTTGCACTGTGGCGTCATATTATGGTGGTTTAGAATATTATTTAATTAAACAATTAGAAATTAAAGACGTACGTTTAGTCCATGCCCCTCCCTCTGGTGTAGGTAAGTTTGGTGGTGATACCGATAACTGGATGTGGCCACGTCATACAGGTGATTATAGCTTCTATCGTGCTTATGTTAGTCCTGAAGGCAAGTCAGCTGACTATAGTGTAGATAACGTGCCCTACAAACCTGATTACCATTTAAAAATTGCCACCGACGCATTAAATGATGGCGATTTCGTTATGGCCTTAGGCTATCCTGGCCGCACTAACCGTCACCGCTTGCCTAGCGAAGTGAGTGAAACATTCACCTGGGCATATCCAAATACGGTACAGCACTTTAAAGACACGCTAGATATTATTGCCCGCGAAACCGCTAATAATAAAGATGCTGAGTTAAAATATGCCAGCCGAAAAGCTGGTTTAAATAACTACATGAAAAATCGCCAAGGCATGCTAGATAGCTTTGCTGATAGTGATTTTTTACAGCGTAAAACTGCAGAGCACCAAGCATTAACGCAATGGGTTAATAGCAGCCGTAGCAATAAAAAAGCCTATGCGAAAGATTTAGCCGAAATTGAAACGCTATTAAAACAACGCCAAGAGCAAAATAGAGCCGAGTATTTACTTAATAATGCAACGCCACGCTTACTAACCTTAGCCCGCGCTTTACACCGCTTAACCCACGAAAACACTAAAGCCAATGCTGATCGTAAAGCGGGATTCCAAGAGCGTGATCTGCCTCGTTTTAAAGCTAATATTGCAGGCATGGAGCGTAACTTTGATGTTAATGTAGAAAAAGCCTTTGATCTGCATAATTTAACTAAATATGCCAACCAAAACAAAAAGCAGCGTAATGCTGAATTTGATAAGGTCATGGGCATAAAAGATAATATGAGCCAGCAGCAATTAATAAGCTTAATTGACTCTTGGTATAATGCTACCGGTTTAACTGCTTTAGAAAATCGTCAAGCGCTATTAGGGGGTTCAATTGCTGACTTTAAAGCCAGTAATGACTTTTTTGTAAAAGCGGCTATTGCTTTATACAAAACAGATTTAAAGCAAGAAGCGGCAGACGAAGAGCTAGCAGGTAAAATTCAACAAGCCTATGCAAACTATATGCGTGCTAAAATTGCCTTTATGCAATCTAAAGGTGAAGCCGTTTATCCAGATGCAAACAGTACCCTTCGTGTCACTTACGGTAATGTTAAAGGCCGAGCTCATGGTAATGAAGATGGTAATGCTTGGGCACCTTTCACTACGCTGCGCGGTATTAGTGCTAAAGCAACAGGTGAAGGTGAGTTTAATGCGCCACAAAAACAGCTAGACACCATCGCAGCTAAGCAATTTGCTAACTATAAAGTAGATGACTTAAATTCTGTGCCTGTTAACTTTTTAGCAACTTTAGATATTACTGGCGGTAACTCAGGTTCAGCAGTACTAAATAGCAAAGGTGAGCTGGTTGGTTTAGCATTCGACGGCACCTTAGACTCAATCATCTCTGACTGGGACTACAGTGACGCTAATACTCGCTCTATCCAAGTGGACTCGCGCTTTATGCTATGGCAAATGCAGCTAGTTGATGAAGCAACAAACTTACTTAAAGAATTAAATATTCAACAAAATTAAATTTATCACTCGTTAGTGTTAAGTTGAAAAGCCCTCAAACTAAATATGAGGGCTTTTTTATGCTGCTTTATCATGTTAGCTGATATATAAATTACAAGGCTAACCCTTAAGATGAGGTTTTAAGTAATGATGCTGCAAGGCGGACAAAATCTGACGAGGTTAAAATACCTTTAATTTTATTATTGTCATCAACTATAGGCAGGCAGCCGTGCCTGTTAGTAACAAAATATTGCGCAACCTCAAGTAAGGTCGTACTAGGTTGTACACTCGCAAAATCTGTTAGCATCATATCCGTCACTAGCTGTTGTTTCTCTTTTCGTTCTAATTCAGGCGTACCAAACTGAGCAACAAGTGACATAACTTTAGCCACTAACACTTTTTGCGTTAGCATGCCCACTAGCTCTCCGTTAGCGTCGATAACGGGAATATGCCTGACATTTTTAGCCCGCATTAAGTCATGGGCATCTTTTAAGTTAGCCCCTCTTTCTAAACAAAAAGGATCTGCAGTCATTAAATCAGCAACATATTTCATTCACTGTCTCCATTTCAATAGGTTGATAATCATTATTCCATAACTTGTCTTTATCTAGATTAATGTAGATCAAAGCTAGCCAAAACTTTTACCTTAATCTATCTTGTAATAAATTTAGCTTATACTATTGCCGTTTCTCTGCTGTTAATGCACTACCTAAAGAGGCACAAATCACTAACAGTATGGCAAGCCACTGCCATAATGTTAGTTGTTCGCTTAAAATTAAAAAACCGGCTAGCGCCGCCACCGCTGGCTCCATGCTCATTAGCACACTGAAACTTTGTGGTGTCATATTACGCAGAGAAATCATTTCTAACGAGTAAGGCAAAGCACTCGATAAAATGCCTACAGCAAGCCCAAGTGGAATTACTTCCCAACTAAGAATTGCCATGCCTTGGCTTACAAAGCCTAGAGGAACTAAAAAAATAGCCGCAACAGTCATGCCTAAGGCTACAGTGATGCCTCCTGACGCTTGAGTACCCGTTTTTTTACCAAACAAAATATAACCGGCCCAACAGGCGCCAGCTGCTAGTGCTAAAGCTACACCTACCGGATCTAAAGATTCTTCACCTTGCATATCGGGCAGTAATAATAAAATACCCGCTATAGCTAAGCCTACCCAAATAAGATCGGTTTTACGCCTAGAGCCAATTAAAGCCACAGCTAATGGGCCAGTAAACTCAAGTGCAACACCTATGCCTAATGGTATACGTTCAATCGCTAAATAAAATAAAATATTCATGCCACCTAAACAGACACCATAAAATATAATAGCCCGTAAGTCAGATCCTTCTGGCATAGCGCGCCATGGCCGAAATACCAGCCAAAGCACTATAGCGGAAAAACCAAGCCGTAATGCAGTTGTTCCTTCTGGTCCAACAATGGGAAAAAGTTGTTTAGCTATCGAAGCACCAGATTGAATTGTCGCCATTGCTAATAACACACCAGCAAAGGCAATAACAACAGTGCGATTAATTCTTAAGGTCATAACACAGTCACTTACAGAAGAGCATCAGGGAGATAGTGTTAATCTTAGCTTAGACAATTAAAAAAGGATATTCATTGTATCGCAGCTAGCTTGAGTTCTAACTTTGTTAGTGGTTTACTATAGTCGTTGATTTTAAAAGTTAAACTCCATGAAAAATTACCGATTTACTAATATATCTATTGTTTGTTTAACTGGGTTTATATTTAGTGCTGTGCCACTGTTGCTCCAGGCAGATCCAGCAGAAAAACCTATACATAAGCTATCACCGACTTCGCAATCAACAATACCTACAACAGCAATACCTGCAACACCAAGACAAAGAGATAGTAAAGGCCCTCATTACGCGGTATTTAGTGCAGAAAAACCTGACGGTACCGGTTTTTTTTCAGATAGACAGCCTCTTAATATGCGTTATAAAGTGCTTCGCTATAGCTGCTTTGCTTGTGATCCAAGCTCAAGTATTAATTGGTTTACAACACCACTTTTTACTCGGCCATACAATCAACTCATTACAACTGCAGCTGCGACCCATAAACTCGATCCTGCTCTTATTCGGGCAGTTATTCATGCAGAATCAGCATTTAGACCGGCGATTATCTCTAAGAAAGGCGCTGTTGGTTTAATGCAATTAATGCCAAAAACAGCTGAAGAACTAGGTGTAACCGATGCCAGCATTCCAGCACAAAATATCAGCGCTGGCACACAGTATTTAGCGTCTTTATTACAACAGTTTAATGGTGACAAAGAATTAGCTTTAGCGGCATATAACGCAGGAAGTTCTAACGTTAAAAAGTATAAGGGTATCCCCCCTTTTGCGGAAACTGAAGCTTATGTAAAACGGGTAAACATTTTACATAAGCGTTATCAAACAGGTGGCTAGCTGGTTAATTAATCATCTTCTTTTTCAAAACCATCAATAGTCACTCCAGATAAAAAGCCAGCACCTTTAGTATCGCCACTGCGCAGCTTAATCATTAAGCGTAAATCATTTGGCGAGTCAGCATGGTGAATGGCATCGGTGTAACTAATAATGCCACTTTGATATAGATCGAATAAGGCTTGGTCAAAGGTTTGCATTCCAAGCTCACGCGATTTGGTCATTACTGCTTTTATTTCGCCTATCTCACCACGCGATACAAGATCGGCAACTAAAGGTGAGTTAAGTAACACTTCTATTGCCGCTTTTCGGCCAATGCCATCTGCAGTTGGAACTAGCTGCTGAGCAACAATAGCTCGCAGGTTCAACGACAAATCAAACAGCAACTTTTGGTGCATATCTTTGGGCACTAAGTGCATTATCCTATCAATGGCTTGGTTGGCATTATTAGCATGCAATGTGGCAATACATAAATGGCCTGTTTCAGCAAAAGATAGCGCATATTCCATTGTATCTTGGCTACGAATTTCACCAATTAAAATAACATCAGGCGCTTGGCGTAATGAGCTTTTAAGGGCAGCTTCAAAAGATTCAGTATCAATACCAACTTCACGTTGCGTCACTAAGCTTTTTTGATGATCGTGAACAAATTCTATCGGATCTTCAATGGTTAAAATGTGGCCCTTAGTATTTCTATTTCTATAGCCTAACAGCGCCGCTAATGACGTAGACTTACCTGTACCTGTACCACCAACAAATAACACTAAGCCTCGCTTAGACATTATAATTTCTTTAAGAATAGGCGGTAACCCCAGTTCCTCTACTTCAGGTATGCGGGTAATAATGCGTCGCACTACCATGCCAGCACAGTCACGCTGCCAAAAAGCTGAGATCCTAAAGCGCCCAGCTTCATTGGCTATAGCAAAGTTACACTCCTTGGTGGTCATAAACTCTTGCTGTTGCTTGTCATTCATCGCGGCTAAAACAAGCTTTAACGAGCCAGCATCGGTTAACGGCGTTTCATCAATAGGCGTCATCTCACCATTAATCTTAGCTGCAACAGGCATACCAGCAGTAACAAACATATCTGACGCCTTCATTGACGCCATTCTTTCTAAAAAATCGGTCAAATCCATAATCAATTACATCCTACCCATAGAGCCAAAGGTATTTTTATCTTGAGCTTTAGCGGCCGCATCTTGTTGTGAAACGATGCCCCGGTTGACTAAATTTAATAAACATTGATCCATCGTTTGCATCCCGTGCGAAGCACCGGTTTGAATTACTGAATACATTTGGGCAATTTTATCTTCACGTATTAAGTTACGAATTGCCGGTAAGCCAACCATAATCTCATGGGCAGCAATACGGCCCCCACCCACTTTTTTCAATAAGGTTTGCGAAATGACTGCGCGCAAAGACTCCGATAGCATTGAGCGAACCATCGCTTTTTCTTCAGCTGGAAACACATCAATAATACGGTCAATGGTTTTTGGTGCCGAAGTTGTATGCAAGGTGCCAAAAACTAAATGGCCGGTTTCTGCAGCTGTCATTGCTAAACGAATAGTTTCTAAGTCTCGTAGCTCACCGACTAGGATAACATCTGGATCTTCACGCAAAGCAGAGCGTAAAGCATTACTAAAACTGTGCGTATCACGATGCACTTCACGTTGGTTAATTAAACATTGTTTGTTGCTATGAACAAATTCTATTGGATCTTCAATGGTTAAAATATGCTCATGACGCATACTATTAATATAATCAACCATTGCCGCTAAAGTAGTAGACTTACCCGAACCAGTAGGGCCTGTTACAAGCACTAAGCCGCGTGGGTTATCTGCAATTTTTTTAAAAATATCAGGTGCCCCTAAATCTTCAAGTGATAAAACCTCACTTGGGATGGTACGAAACACTGCTGCCGCACCGCGATTTTGCACAAAGGCATTGACCCTGAACCGAGCTAAATTAGGAACTTCAAATGAAAAGTCTGACTCAAGCTTTTCTTCGTATTCTTTTCGTTGCCTATCCGTCATTATCTCATAAACTAAGGCATGTACTTCTTTATGGGTTAAAGGCGGAATGTTAAGTCTTCTAACATCACCATCCACACGGATTAATGGCGGAACGCCTGCAGAAAGGTGTAAATCTGACGCTTTATGTTGCACACTAAAGGCTAATAATTCGGTAATATCCATGACAATTTATACTCCAAGATGCCAACTTTATGAATAACATAGCAGAACAACTCCGCCTCGCCTATCAGAACATTAAGCAAAATTGCCAACAATTGCATATTATTAACGACTCTGTGCAATTAATCGCCGTCAGTAAAACCAAACCGGTGGCAGATATTTTAACGGCTTATCAAGCAGGACAACGCAAATTTGCCGAAAATTACCCACAAGAGCTGGCAGATAAGCAACAACTACTGGCTGAAAAAGCGGATATAGAGTGGCACTTTATTGGCCCACTGCAGTCAAATAAAACCCGCCTCGTTGCCCAAAGTGCAGCTTGGGTTCACAGTATTGATAGGCTGAAAATTGCTAAACGCTTAGCAGAGCAACGTCCTGAGTCTCTGGGCAAGCTAAAGGTTTTAATCCAAATAAATATTAGTAAGGAAGCGTCTAAATCAGGTATAGCCCCTGACATGATGCTAGAATTGGCCGAGCAAATATCAGCACTACCTCAGCTTGAATTAAAAGGCTTAATGGCGATACCTAAAGCCAAAGATGATAATGCAGAAACTGGCCCTGATTTTCTGGCTATGCAGCATTTATCAACTCAATTACAACAGCACTACCCTGATGCAACCGAGCTGTCTATGGGGATGTCAAATGACTGGCCAATTGCTCTGAAAAATGGCGCAACTATGATACGATTAGGCACTGTAATTTTTGGCAAAAGGGATAAGAACGAGGAATGAAATCTAATATGAATGATAATACAGTCGCTTTTATTGGTGCAGGAAATATGGCGCGCTGCGTTATCGCCGCTATGGTTAACAATGGCTACCCATCAAAAAACATTATTGCTGCTAATAGAAGTCAACCGAAATTAACGGCTTTAGCGGCTGATTACGCTATTGAAACCACATTAGATAATATTCATGCCGTTGTGCAAGCTGATGTCATAGTGTTAGCTGTAAAGCCGCAAATGATGCAGCAACTTTGTGAGAACTTAATTGCTCAAGCACCGGAAATAGCCGATAAGTTATTTGTTACTTTAGCAGCAGGTATTCCAGTTAGCCGTTATAAAGACTGGTTAGGTAATGTACGTATTGTTCGCAGTATGCCTAATACGCCTTCTTTAGTTAGCCTAGGTGTTACCGGACTCTTTGCTTCTGACTGTTCAAATTATGAAAAAGCCTTTACCGATCACATGTTCAGCGGTACAGGGTTAAATGTTTGGTTAGACGATGAAGCAAAAATTGATCATATTATTGCTGTTACCGGCAGCTCGCCTGCGTATTTCTTCTACTTTATGCAATCTATGCAACAAGTGGCTGAAGAATTAGGTTTTGATGCTGAACAAGCAAAAAAAATGGTTGCCCAAACCGCATTAGGTGCAGCGACTATGGCGTTAGGCAGTGAACATAGTTTTGCCGACTTACGCGCACAAGTAACCTCAAAAGGTGGCACAACCCACGAAGCTGTAACTACTTTTGCTAATCAAGGCCTTGAAAAAATGGTTTCTGATGCCATGTATGCAGCTATAAAACGTGCTCAAGAAATGGCACAAAGTTTTTAACTTAAATATTCTTAAACTGTAATCGTGTTGTTGGGAGCCCTTTATGCAAGCGTTACAATTTTTAATTAACACCGTATTTAATTTGTTTTTAATGGTGGTTATTTTACGTTTTTGGCTACAACTCGCACGAGCAGATTTTTATAATCCCTTTAGCCAATTTGTTGTAAAAGCAACTAATCCTATCGTGCTACCCCTGCGCCGACTAATACCTAGCATTGGCAGTATAGATACAGCAACCGTATTATTAGCTTACTTAGTGGCTTTAGTTAAGTTGTTACTCATCCAGTTTATTTTAATCAAAGCTGTCGCCTTACCGCACAGCTTCTTTTGGGCTGGTATAGTGGTGGTTAAAGAGGCTTTTTCTTTGCTGTTTTGGATCTTAGTGATCCGGGCATTATTAAGCTGGTTTAGCCAAGGAAATAATCCTATAGAACAAGTGATGCATCAATTAACTGAGCCATTATTACGCCCTATTCGCCGCATTCTACCGCCTATGGGTGGCTTAGATTTATCGGTATTAGTGGTATTAATTGGCCTGCAGTTTTTAAATATCTTACTTAGCGAATGGTTTCGCGGTTTTTAATGCCGATTCAGCAACAGCAAGACGGTTTAAGGCTTAGGTTGTATTTGCAACCTAAGTCTAGCAAAGACCAGTGGGTAGGCCTTTATAATGACGCTATTAAAGTTGCGATTACCGCGCCCCCTATTGATGGCAAAGCTAACCAACACTTACTAACGTTTTTAGCCAAAAGTTTTAAAGTTGCAAAATCAGACATAGTGCTAGAAAAAGGAGAGTTAAGTCGGCACAAAGTCGTTTTATTTGCCTCACCTAAAGCCTTACCGCCGTTAATAGACGCCTTGTTAAGCACAAGATAATTTAGGGTAGTTCCTCTATAATAGAAAACCACTGAGCGAATTGACAAAGGTACTCTAATGAAATTTTTATTAGCTACATTTTTAACGTTGCTGCTTGCCACTAGCAGCCAATTAAATGCAGAGCAAATGCAACAATTAGGACAATGGGATGTTCACTACATTGCCTTTCCAGCACCGATTTTAACCCCAGAGATAGCGAAGCAATATCGAATTCAACGCAGTAAATATAATGCGGTTATTAATATCTCGGTACTAGACTCTGAGTCGAAACAAGCACAAAAACTCGATATCAGTGGCATTGCCAAGGATTTTCAAGGCCGACAAATTGCATTGAGCTTTACTGAAGTTGTAGAGGGCGATGCCGTTTATTATCTAGCTCAGCTACCCTTTACTGATCAGCAACTGTTTGATTTCACCCTGACTTTAAATCAAAAAAATACGCTACAGCAATTAAAGTTTAAGCAACGCTTTTATGTCGACTAACTTATTCACGGAAACCCCTTATGCGAAAAATTGTTTTAGCTAGCAGTAATAAAGGTAAAATTGCCGAGTTGTCTCACATGCTAGCAGACCGTAATATCACTATTGTTCCGCAATCAGATTTTAATGTGTCAGATGCTGCAGAAACAGGCTTAACCTTTGTTGAAAATGCCATTATTAAAGCCCGTCATGCGGCCTTAGTTACCGGCTTACCCGCGATAGCCGATGACTCAGGTCTTGCTGTTGATGCTTTAGGTGGCGCACCGGGTATTTACTCAGCACGTTATGCAGGTGAAGGGGCAACCGATAAACTAAATATAGATAAACTATTAACTAGTATGCAGGCAATTCCTGCAGGAGAGCGTGGTGCTCAGTTTCACTGTGTTTTAGTTTATATGCGCCACTCAGAAGATCCAACGCCTTTAATCTGTCATGGTATTTGGCAGGGTGAAATTGCTACCCAAGCTGTAGGTGAGCATGGTTTTGGTTATGATCCTATTTTTTGGTTAGCAAATGAAAACTGCAGTGCTGCTCAACTTAGTCCAAGGCAAAAACAGCAATTGAGCCATCGCGGCAAAGCGTTAAAAACACTGCTGCAATTATTAGATTAATCGTTACATTATTTAAAAGGAACTCTTTTGAGCCTGACACTTCCGCCACTAGCACTTTATATCCATATTCCTTGGTGCATCCAAAAATGCCCTTACTGTGACTTTAATTCTCATGCAGTAAAAAAAGGCATACCCGAGCAAGAGTATATTGCGCATTTACTAGCAGACTTAGACCAAGATCTTACATTAGTCGCTGGGCGAACCTTAAGCAGCATCTTCATTGGCGGTGGCACCCCTAGCGTATTTAGTGCCCAAGGAATAGGCCAAATAATTACAGGCGTTAAGCAACGTTTACCTTGTACTGCTGATATGGAAGTAACAATGGAAGCAAATCCAGGCACCGTTGAAGCGGCCCGTTTTGCTGGCTATGTTGAAGCTGGTGTTAACCGCTTTTCTATTGGTGTACAAAGCTTTCAAACTGCACAACTTAAAGCCTTAGGCCGTATTCATGATGGCCAAGAAGCAGTCCATGCAGCTAAATTAGCCAATAATCTGCCTTTAACTAGCTTTAATTTAGATTTAATGCACGGCTTACCCGAGCAAGATGTCGATGCTGCCCTAGCCGATTTACAACAAGCTATCGCCCTGACTCCACCTCATTTATCTTGGTATCAATTAACTATCGAGCCTAACACTGCTTTTGCTTCTAAGCCGCCTTTATTACCGCCCGATGATACCTTGTGGGATATTCAGCAACAAGGCTTGGCGCTCTTGCAGCAGCAGGGGTATGAACAATATGAAATATCGGCCTACTGCCAGCCAGGGTTTCAATGCCAGCATAATTTAAATTACTGGCGCTATGGCGACTATTTAGGGATTGGTTGTGGTGCTCATGGCAAAATTACCCTACCCACCAAAAATGCTATTTTACGCACCGTTAAAATAAAACACCCCAAGGGCTATATGGATATTAGCCGTGGTTATTTAGATAACCGCGAGCAAGTGGATCCAGAAGATCGGCCTTTTGAGTTTTTTATGAATAGGTTTCGCTTAATTGAACCCTGTCCTAAAGCCGATTTTACCGCTTATACTGGCTTAGCTTTAACTTACATTGAAACAGCCATTGGCCAAGCTATTGAGCAAGGTTTGTTAATTGAAACTGAGCATTATTGGCAAGTTACAGAAAAAGGCAGTCGTTACCTTAATGACTTGCTCACGTTGTTTATGTAAATTCTTGTGATAAGCACGCTTCCCATCTAGTCGCTACTGCGTAGAATTAAGTGATAGTCTTACGATATTGCTTAATTCTTAAGTTTTATTGTGTACATAACTTAACGCAGGTATTTCTGATGATATTTAAAAACCATAAAATGGCCCTCGTTCCTTTAGCCATTAGCTTAGCCTTACTAGCCGGTTGCGGCCCTAAAACCACTGAACCTAGTAACACAGCTTCAGTCAGCACAGGTATTACTGCAGAGTCTGAATCAGAAAAAGCCAATGCTCTATTTGAACAAATATTTATGGAAACCGTGCAACGCGATCCGGTTAGATTAACACGCTTAGGTATTAAAGATGATTATGATAAGTGGCAAGATCTATCAGAGCAGCATTATCAAGCAGGGTTAATGTTAAAGCATGATCAGTTAAAACGCTTAAGCCATATCGACCAAACAAAATTAGACAGTGCAACCCGTATTAGCTATTTATTAATGAAACAAGATTTAGAGCAAAGCTTAGCGGATGCTAAATGGCGCTTATATAGCTACCCTGTCAACCAAATGTTCGGCACTCATACGCAGGTTCCATCGTTATTAATCAATCAACATATAATTGATAACCAAAGTGATGCCCAAGCTTATATTGCTCGCCTAAATGCGGTGCCAAAACTATTTAAGCAATTACAGCAGCAATTAGAACAACGCGCTGAGCAAGGTATTATTGCCCCCAAATTTGTGTTTCCGCATGCTATTGCAGCTAGCCAAAATATTATAACTGGCGCTCCTTTTGATACGGGTGCCGATAGCACCTTACTTGCAGACTTTAGGGCGAAAGTAGATAAACTAGATCTTAACTTAGAAACCAAACAGCAACTGATTGAACTAGCTAAAAAAGCCTTAGTCGATAGTGTAAAACCAGCCTATACACATTTAATTAGTTATTTACACACATTAGCAGAAAAAGCTGGAACCGATGATGGCGTTTGGCGATTTAAAGACGGTGCGGATTTTTATCAAAATGCGTTAAATAGAACAACTACCACGACATTAACAGCCGAACAAATTCATCAAATAGGCTTAGATGAAGTTGCCCGTATACATCAAGAAATGCGCGATATAAAGCAGAAAGTTAACTTTGCTGGTGACTTACAGCAATTTTTTGTTCATTTACGCCAAGATAGTCAGTTTTATTACCCAGACACAGAACAAGGCCGAGCAGATTACCTAGCGGAAGCCAATCGCGTAATAGATGATATGAAAGGCCGCTTAGATAGCCTGTTTATTGTTAAACCTAAAGCAGATCTTATCGTAAAAGCCGTAGAGCCATTTCGCGAAAAGTCAGCAGGTAAAGCCTTTTATCAACAACCGTCAATGGATGGCTCTCGCCCTGGTACCTATTATGCCAACTTATACAACATGCGAGATATGCCAACTTACCAACTAGAAGCCTTAGCCTATCATGAAGGCTTACCTGGCCATCATATGCAATTAGCTATTAATCAAGAACTTGAAGATATGCCTAAGTTCCGCCGCTTTGGTGGCTATACTGCTTATATTGAAGGATGGGGCTTATATACCGAGCTTCTACCAAAAGAAATTGGCTTATACCCAGCCTATTAGCTCAGATTTTCCTACAATGAACTGGCTTGTGGCATTGCTAGTACCAGAAGAATTAATTGATGGCCCTGTACAAAGTGCGGTTAGCTGGGCAACCTTTCTTACTTTGCTTATTTTAGCCATTATTTTAATTGTTGTTTGGTTTATGACTCGCATGATCACACGCCCACTACAACAACTAACCGATACTATGCGTAACATTGCCAGTGGCAATGGCGACTTAACCCAAAAAATTGATATTGATAGCCAAGATGAGGTTGGCACCCTTGCCGGTCACTTTAATCAGTTTATAACCAAGTTACGATTATTATTATTACAAACAGCAGAACAAGCTAATTCGGTTAATAGCAGTAGTAATGTGATCTCAAGCGCTACAGAGCTTACTAATAAAGAAATCCAACAAGGCAATATTCAATTAGAAAATGTGTCTTCGGCTATTCATGAGATGACAGCCACTACTCAAGAGATAAGTAATAATGCAGATCATGCCAGCAGCGCAGCAAATGAAGCAGAAGAACATGCGCTACACGGTCAGCAGTTATCTATAGACTCTTTGAACGACATGCATAAGTTGACCGAACATATGTCTAAAGCCTTGTCTGTAGTAGTAGGTTTAGCTAAAGAGTCTGAAAACATTGGCGCTGTGGTTGATGTTATTAAAGGCATTGCCGAGCAAACTAATTTACTTGCACTTAATGCCGCAATAGAAGCAGCTCGTGCAGGTGAGCAAGGCAGAGGTTTTGCAGTTGTTGCCGATGAAGTCCGTTCTTTAGCCGCACGTACCCAAGATAGCACCAAAGATATTAGGGATATGGTTGAGAAACTCCAAGTGATTGCCCGTGAAGCAGAAACCTGCATGCAGCAAGGACAAACCCAAACCCAAACAAGTGCTGAACGTGCTCAAACCATGCAAAGCGCTTTAAATGATATCGGCACCGCTATTAATAATGTTAAGCAACAAAATAGTCAAATTGCAGCCGCTACTGGCCAGCAATCAACTACAACAGAAGAGATTAGTCACAGCTTAATTGCAATTACTGAGCTAATGAACCGCTCTGCGACTCAAGCTAAAGAGTTAGCAAGTGAAGCTAAGGCTCTGAACAACGCCGCTAAAGGGCTAAACACTGTCGTTGGCGAATTTAAAATAAAACAATAAAATACTCCTTCAATAAAAAACGACGCTTTTAGCGTCGTTTTTTATTGTTCATTATTAGCTATATCCTGCTTTTAGCAATTCGTTCTTTTAATACCAAAATAGCTGCTAACAATAGTACCAGTGCTTGAGCAAAGATCCCTTGAGTTGTAGGATAAATACCCAACCAACTTATGCTAGGCATATTTAGCTGGCTTATACCTATGTTACCGGCTTCTTGTAATGCAGCAATACCCTTACCTGTCATAACAAAGGCCAATAAAATCATTAGCCATGCCGTTGAAGCAAAGAACTTTTTCAGCGGCAGCTTCACTGCGAATTTAAACAGGGCAAACCCTAGAGCGGCTAAAATTAATAATGCTGCTGCAACACCTAAAAGCAAACTAAGCTTGTGGCTTGAACCACCTTGCAACCAAAGCGATTGATAAAACAAAATAGTTTCAAATATCTCGCGATAAACCGCTAAAAATACGACTGTAGCAAGACCAAAATAGGTACCCGATTTTAATGCTTTGCCTACTTGGGTATTAATAAACTGCTGCCATTGCATTGTCGATGTTTTACTGTGCATCCAAAAGCCCATATAAAATAGTATAGCTGCGGCTAATAATGCTGTATAACCCTCAGTCAGTTCACGTGAGGCACCAGATATAGTAATAACATAACTGGCAATAACCCAAGTTAGTACGCCTAATGCTAGCGCGGTTATCCAACCATAATGCACACTACGTTTTAACTTTGGCTGCTCAGTTTTAACTGCAACAGTGTAAATTGCAGCAACAACCAGCAGAGCCTCTAAACCTTCACGCAATAAAATTAATAGCGCCAACCAAAATACACCACCAGCGGCTAAGTCACGTTTACTCAATACCGTTTCAGCTTGGCTTAAAAGCTGTTGAATAGCTTCTAGCTCTAACAATAATTCAGCTTGCGAGGCTTGCTGTTGAATATTTTTACGCAAACCAAGCATTCTCGTTTCTATTTCATTTTTTAAATTAGTATCAACGGCGGCTAAATTATTTTCGATTAACTCAAAGCCATCTAAATAAGCTGTTACTGCTAAATTATATGCTTGCTCATATTGCTGTTGCTCAAGCTGCTGCGGGATCAGCGACAATGTTTCCTTAGTTAAAGTTAGTGGATCACTGCTGCTATTGGCAAAAAAACGCTCAGGATGCTGACGAAAAATAGCCATTAAAGCCTTGCCTTGTTCGCCATATTCTTGCTGTAGGTCTTGCGGTGTTGAAGTTAACAAGTTAGCAATAGACGCTGTTTCAATTAAACTATCAGCGACCTTACTTTTATCTACCTGATGGCTAGCTAAGGCTCCAACATAAAAAGCCATATCCCAGCGGCTTTGTTCATCTAAATAGCGGTATGAAGCCATGCCGGTGTCTTCAACACCTAAGCTAATAGTGTTAAACAAGCCGAATACGCTACGCGACTCGTAACGTTCAAGTTCATGAAAATTAGTCGGGCTAGGATCAAGACTTTTTGCTACAGGGCCGTCACCTTTTGCGCTAGCACCATGACAAGCAGCGCAATGACTCGCGTATAGCGTCTTGCCTCGCTGTAAGTCAGGAACATTGTTTGGTAACGGAACTTGCGGCATAGCGGCGATAATGATCTGGCGCATTTTTGCTGTTAGCTGCTTCACATCAGCAGCATCTGCCTTCGCTGCAATTAATTTTTCTAGCTCAACGGCCTGGCTAGCTAATTCAGCGCTATTTTCCGGTAGTTGTGCTGAAATCAACTGGGCAAACTCAAGCATTTCACCGTATTCTGCATTATTGATTATCTGTCCTGATTCAACAGCACTTTGATAGTCGGCTCCAATATATTCAATTAACTGAATAAGTTTATCAGAAGCCTGAGTTGGCATTGAGAACAAGATTATTAGCATTGCCAGTAGTGTATTTTTTAACATCGCAGCACCTAAACCATAAAAAGAATCATTCTCATTATACTTAATTTAAGCTGCCTTATGCACTACTTTTATTACTTTTGCCCACTAAACGGATAAAACTGCTTAATAAAACAACGATAATGCTATTAAGTTGCACCTGTTTAGCAACTCAGTTTATGCTGTATTATGATTAATGGAGATTGTTATGATTCAGCTTAGTTACTTTGAACCTGAAACTGCCCAATGGCAACATGGTGATATCAGCTTAATACCTAAAATTATTCCTGCTGATGCTCGTCTATGGATAGACTTAAACAACGCAACAACTGAAGAGCAACAAAAAGTGCTACAGCGTTTTTCTATAATGCCTACTTTAGTTGAAGATTTTAGCAAAGAGCGTCATCCGCCTAAGTGCGAAGCGCAAACAGACTTCACGTTATTAGTCCTAAGAGGTTACGCTGATGAAGACTTTAGTCAATATACAGCTAGCGCACAAATTAATTTACTCTATTCACGGCAAATATTAATCAGTAAAATAACCAGCCACAACGCCAGTATGGTTGAGCAATTTAAGCCGAGCATTATTCAGAATCAATCAATCAATATTAGTGACTGGGTAAATAATATCATCCTGTTGACCTCTAGTAGTTACTTAGAAAAGCTTATTTCATTTGAAGACGAGTTAAGTGACTTAGAAGATGCCATGCTACAACGAGGTAATGATGAATTGATGGCGTTAATAATGCGCTATCGCTCAGTGTTAAGAAAAATTAACCGTAACTTAGCTTATCAAAAAGATATTTTCTCAGAGGCGCTTACTGAACAGCAAAATCCATTATTACGTCACTTTGGGAGTACAGAGCTACGTGATTATTATGAAAAATTTGAGCGCTCGCACAGTATGACAGACATGTATTATGACCAACTAAGTGACTTGGTCGACAGCTACTTATCGACAACATCACATCAAATAAACGAGCGAATGAAAGTACTGACAATAGTAAGTACTATTTTTATACCATTAACCTTTATCGCCGGTATTTATGGTATGAACTTTGTCAATATCCCAGAACTTGCGCTGGAAAATGGTTATTTTATTGTTATGGCAGCGATGGCGATAGGTGGCCTATTTGGCTTGGCTTGGTTTAAATTTCGCGGCTGGTGGTAACACCTTAACTAGCACAGATTCATTAATTGCAATTTAGAAGCCTTGTTTAATGGAGTAAGTCGCTTTATTTGTAGTAAAAAATTAGGAAGCTCTATATGGCCGATAGTCAACAACTTGATATAGATGAGATTGTAAAAGACAGCTTTAATAGTGAGGATGCAATCCAACTGACTGATAGGCTAAGTCAACTTGAGCCTGAAGAGGTTGCAATCGCCTTAGAAGCGATGCCGGTCGAGCAACGTGTTAGTGCTTGGTTAAGCTTACAACCTGATGAGCAGATTGCGGCTTTAACCTATATGCGGGTAGACGCTCGTGATAACGTCTTCAAGCAGCTAACAGAACAACAGCTAAAAACTTTAGTTGAAGAGATGGACGTCGATGATTTAATAGAATTATTAGACGAATTACCTACCGCTATTTATGATTACGCCTGCTCTAGACTTGATGTTAGCCAACGTCGTTGGTTAGATACAGCACTTGCTTATGATGATGAGCAATGTGGTCGTTTTGCTGATCACGATATGCTTATTATTAATAAAAATGCCAGAGTACGTGATGCGCTTAGGCTATTCCGACAACTTGCCTTAGACACCGAATATCATGAAGCTTTATTTGTGGTTGACCGCGACGGCTGTTATATCGGTTTGGTCCACGCTACTCAATTACTAGGTTTAAATGATCACCAAGCTATAGACGGAATAATAGATAAAGACGCTCCTTGGATTGAAGGTGAAGTGGCTTTAGAGCAAGCATCAGATATGGTCTCACGCTCTGGTTATAATGCATTAGCTGTTGTTGATAATAATAATAAGTTACTCGGTAGACTATCAATTAGTAAAGCCTTTGATATTGTAAGACGTAACCTAGAAAGTCAGTTTATGCACACAGCCGGTTTAGATGAAGAAGAAGATTTATTCTCCCCTATACTTGCCAGCTCTAAACGTCGCGCACTCTGGTTAGGTATTAATTTACTGACCGCCTTTTTAGCTGCGTGGACCATAGGCATGTTCGAAGCGACTTTGCATCAAGTTGTAGCATTAGCGGTGTTAATGCCTATTGTAGCCAGCATGGGTGGAATTGCCGGCAGCCAAACGTTGACCTTAATTATTCGTGGTTTAGCCATGGAACAAATAACCCCTAGCACCTATATGACTTTATTACGAAAAGAGCTCGGGGTAGGCATTCTAAATGGTGTATTATGGGCATTGGTTATTGCTACTATCACCTATTTTTGGTTTGGCAATTGGGTAATTGGCGGCATTATTGGCATGGCTATCGTTATTAACATTATTATTGCCGCGCTATCAGGCGTAATGATCCCAATCTGGTTAAAGAAGTTTAAGATTGATCCGGCGCTATCAGGCTCAGTAATTTTAACAACAGTAACGGATGTTATTGGTTTCTTCGCTTTTTTAGGATTAGGCTCACTCTTTTTACTTTAACTAACTAGCCTATTATTTTTTAAGTCTAACCACATCATAGTGCTGCAGCTCAGGTAATCTTTGTTGCAGCAGTTTTTCTATTTTTTCAATATCTTGCATTCTTTGACAAAACAGCGCTGATTTTTGCTCTAGCTCTACCGCTTTTTCATCTAAACTTAAATTAAGCTTATCAACTAAGTCACCCACTGACTGCCAATCCTGATTTTCACTGCGCTCAAAGTTACTATCAGAATAGCGTAGTGCGTCACGTAATGCGCCCCATACAGCGCCCACAGTTCGTCTTGCTAAACTATCCAACTGAGGCTTTAACTCATTATGCAAAAAGTAATCTAATTCATTTAAACTTTGCGGAGCTAAATAGAAATGCTCATTTGAACGAACAAAACGCGACATCCACTGAAACGTTGTCTCTCGCACTAGAGCACGCCATTCCGCTTGTTGAGACTGACTACCAATGCCATTAAACATTGCTTCAACCCCCGACAAACCAAGCTCAACACCATCTACAGCAATACTCACAATCTCAGGAACAAAACGACGTAAACCTTGGCTATATTGGCGTAACAGCGTGGTTTCATCAGCATCTAGGCTTTGTAATTCTCCACGAATAAATAACTGAGTATCAGCATTGATCTGCACATGAGTTCTATTATTTTGTAAAATACGAATATGATCAGGAGCAATTAAAACACCATGAGCAAAAGCCATATTGCATTCAGCTGCCAGGGCACTAGAAGATAAACAGACTAATAAACTTGCAAAAATGCGTTTCAATGCCACTCTCTCAAATTATATAACCGGTTAAAGCTTAAGTTGAAAAGATTAAAAATTCACTACCCTATAACGCAGCAGACTGACTACTCAACTTTATAACAGCACTTAGCTTAAAAATAAGGCTCAATAACAGGGGCCGTTTCAACATAATGAATTTTACTTGGTCCATATTCACGACGAGTTCTTAACTGCTCATTAGCAAAATGTACTTCTACTGCTGCAAACACTTGCTGTTTTGCAACAATCACGGTTTGCTCTAAAATAGTTTTACGCTGGGCCTCTAACGTTTTAACTTGTTCAATTAAATCTATCGCTTCATCGCGTTGCTTATTAAACTCTTGCTCTATTTCTGCACAGCGTAAATCAATTTGGTCACTGCCTTTTATTTTTTTGAATTTTTCTAATTGCTCTTTATTTTGCTGCATTTGATGTTTAAGCGCTGTGATTTGATCTCGTAATTCTTGCTGTTGATCGGCGATAGGATCAATGAGTCGATTCAATTTAATTAAAATATGGCTGCTAGACGCTGCACCTAAACACCCCGTATTAAGCTCATAATCTAAATAAAACTCACCACCTATAACTTTGCCACTCGGGTTTTCTTCAGGCCCTGCATAAACTTTAGCGGCACTAACAGAGCAATGCATCATCTGCTTATTCACATAAAAATTGCCACCGCAAGTTATTTTAGCGTATTGGGCTAAATTACTTTGAATATCGCCCTGAGCTTTTAACTCTGTACTATAAACAATAGAGTTATCAGATGTTGGTACTAAATGACCAATGATAGAGCCACCAATTTTAATATCGCCGCCTGCCTCTATTAAGGTGCCTTCTACAAAGCCTTTTATAAAAACATTACCACCGGCAATCACCTTCATGCCTTCAGTGACATCACCATTAATAACAACTGACCCACGAAATTTAATATGCCCGGTTGTTAAATCAACCTGTTTAACAGTAAAGACCTCATCAACTGTTGCCCCTGCATCGATAACCCTAGGTAAACCATCACGCGCTGCTAGTAATAAATCTTTATTGGTCGAACTAACTTCTACTCCTTCGCCTAGATTCCACTCTAACTCTTGGCCAGGTATTGCCTGAAGCACAGTACCTAAAACGGTCATACCATCAACGCCTTGAGTTGGAGGATGACGGTGCATAATAATATCACCTTGTTTAACCGCAGGAATTTCACCGAAGTCACGTAAATCGGCTTTTTTATCAGAAAGGATGATGGGCTTATCGCGGCGACTTGCCATATCGGGTATTTTCGCTTCAAAACGCGAGTTTAAACCATGCTCAACAGCTCGCCCTTTGGCAATTGCCAGCTTAAACTTGGCGCCAGGTTCCGCTTTACTAGCATGCGCTATTAACTTAATAATATTTTCTTTGCTAAAACCAAACACCACACCACTAGCTTGGGCCGCTTTAACTAGCATATTAGCCGAAATGACTTGACCACCCCAGTCTGCCGTTATAATCGCAAAAGCTTGCATCTGCTCATCGGCAATTTCAAAACTGATATCAGCGTCAAGTTTTTCGGCAATGATATAGTTTAATTCAGCCTCTAGCTTAAGTTTATCTTTAATTTTTTGCTGTGCACTTTGGTACTCATGCAATAAATTAGTAACTGCATCTGGTAACACTCGACAACGACCAAAACCGGCATCAGCAAGCTGATTATGAATATCATCAGCACAAAGCGCCTCTTTAGTTACAGCCACTTTTAGTTTTATTTTTCTATCATGCTCACTAATTTGCATTGAGGCTCACCACTTTTGATGACTACAAACCTACTTACTCTAATGAAGCAAATATCCGCAGAGAAGGCAAGCTTTGATGGTATTTAACAGGGCTAAATTCATATAATAACGTCTAATCAACTATTAAATATAATTGTCTTGGTGAATGCGAATAAATAAGTCTGAGTCTGCTTTACTATAATCAATTTTATATTCTTTATTATTTATTGCTTGCACGAATAATAATATTTTCGTTTCGCTAAATACTTCTGAGCTAGATACATTGACCACTTCCATATATTGCTCTTTTGCTTCAGCTCTATTCGACGGTACTGTTCCTGTGAATCGTTTAACACCATTTCTTGTAATAATAACTACTGGATCGCTTTCTTCATTAATAACGATTAAATCTAATTTTTTATTTTTATGAATTATCGTATTTCGGCCACTAATTAAAAACGCTCTTTCATAATTACTCATTTTTATTCCTGCTTAAAATTTGTTAACTCTTGCATTATGATACAGTCATAGCAGAGTGTCTAGATTCCTGTTAAGTTAAGGTTTTTCACTTAAAAAACCTAGCCTTTCAGTATTGATTGTTCGACTAAGTTGTAATGCTTGCTCTTTATCTAAGGTAATAGGAACAAACAAATCAAATTGGGTAGTTTGCTGTAAACGCTGCATTCGCCAACAAAAAGCAGCTTTAATGCCAGTATACACCTGTTGTGCGGTGGTATAATTATCAACTTCAGATAACACTTCGCTGCCACACTGTCCATTGGCGCAAGATTGACGCACTACATCTAAGTATATAGCCCGTTGCTCTGTCATAATCGCTACGGCTAAACGTAACGGTAAGTGCGCTAAAAACTGATCATAATTGGTAACTTTAAAGCCTATAAAAGCCAAATCATTATTATTAAATTCCGGCACCCCGCTATATAAAAAACTCGACCAAGGTAACAGCCAACTGCCTTTTCGATGAAAGTACCGCAGGCCTTGTTCATCCAACTGAAGTAAATAAACAGGTTCTGCTAATTTAGCCCAACCAGCAAAAACACCTAATCCTGCAACAATAAGCGCTAATCCAGTTATTAAACCAAACTGCTGTAGCCACATGCTCACAAGAATAATGACAACTAAGCTGGCACAACTTACCAGCATTAATTTAGCACCGCCATAACTAGCGGTGCTAGCGATAAGTTGTTTACTCATATAAAACCTTAATAAATGTATACATAATCATTTTAACAACCATATATGCTTAACACTATTTACAATAGCTAAAAATTAGCTAGTCGCCTAGCCATTAACAATACGACCAATAGCATTTCGAGTGCGATAACAGGAAACCACTTGATACGTTTTTTACATACAATAACGATGACGATATTTTAATTACAATAAGCGGAGTTTTTGTGACCAGAGTTCATTCGAGATTAATTTGGGTAATATTAATTGGCCTAGTTGTATTTGTTGCCTATTTATATTGGAACCCCTCTGCGCAAGATAACCAGCGTCGTGGCGGTAATTTTCCAGTAGCCGCTACAACATCTATAGTTAAAACAAGCCCTATGGTTAAAAGTGTCTCCTCTTTAGGCACGGCTATCGCTAATCAATCCATTAAAATTATCGCTCCTACTAATGATTTTATTACTGAATTAAATATAGAAGAAGGTAAAGCTATAGCGAAAGGTGCGGTGATTGCGCACTTACATGATGTCCAAGAACGGGCACGTGTCACTGAGCTTGAGGCCATTTTGTCAGATCAAAAGCGGCAATTAGGGCGGCTTAAAAACCTTGCCAGCACCCAAGCAACTGCCCAATCATTAATTGATGAGCAGCAAACTCGAGTTAATACCAGCATAGCGCAATTAGATATAGCCAAAGCTCAGTTAGCTGAAATGACCATCGTCGCCCCCTTTTCTGGTTATTTAGGCTTACGTCAGGTTAGCCAAGGTGCTTATTTAAATAGCGGCACTGTAATTACAACCTTAGACGATTTAGAAACCTTAAAAGTAGAATTTAGTGTTGCTGAACATTACTTAGCTGAGCTTAAACTGGGATGGCATTTAAAATTAAAAATACTGCCTATGGTGACATTACTTTTACCGGTAATGTAAGCGCTATAGACACCCGCTTAGATCCTGTTACCCGCACTATCACTGTTCATGGCAGTATTGATAATAGTGACTTACGGTTACGCCCTGGCATGCTGCTTAATGTTCAACTGGTATTGAATCAACGTGAAGTTATGCAGATTTCAGAAAAAGCCTTAGTACCACAACAAGACAAACAATTCGTCTATTTAGTGGATGCAGAAAACAAGGTGTCTCGCCAAGAAGTAAAAATTGGTCAACGTATTCCAGGTTGGGTAGAAATATTATCAGGCTTAGATAACGGCGACGAAATTGTTGTTGAGGGTATCCAAAAGCTACGCGAAGGCACTGAAATTAATCGGGTTGGAGCATAATATGTGGCTATCGGATACTTCAGTTAAACGCCCTGTTTTTGCTACGGTTGTTAACTTACTCTTAGTTGTTTTTGGTATTGTTTGTTTTACCATGCTACCTCTGCGTGAGTTTCCTGATATTGACTCCCCTATCGTCAGTATAAGTACTAGCTACCCTGGTGCTTCAGCCGAAATTGTTGAATCGAAAATTACGCAGTTAATTGAAGATCGCATCAGTGGCGTTGAGGGTATTAAAAACATTACCTCAAGCAGCCGTAATGGCCGCTCTAATGTCACTATTGAATTCAATGTAGAGCGTGATATTGATGCTGCGGCTAACGACGTTCGCGAGCGTGTTGCTAGAGCTTTAAATAACTTACCTGATCAAGCAAACCCGCCTGAGGTGTATAAAGCGGGTGATGATGAAAGTACTATTGCTTGGTTTGTAATGAACAGCGAAAACATGACCTCGCTAGAGCTTGCAGATTACGCCGACAGATATATTGTCGAACGTTTTTCAGTGGTCGATGGCGTTGCCCGTTTACAATTAGGCGGTGCTCGTGATTACGCTATGCGAATTTGGCTTGATCAAGATGCTATGGCCTCTCGTGGCGTTACAGTACAAGATATTGAAGCCGTATTACGCAATGAAAACGTCGAATTACCTGCGGGTAATATAAAGTCTTTAGAAAGAGACTTTACCGTTCGCGTTGTCCGCACCTATAAAACCCAAGAAGATTTTCGTCGCTTAGTAATAAAGCGGGGGGAAAATAATTATCTAGTTCGTTTAGGTGAAGTTGCCGATGTATTATTAACCGCAGAAAATGAAGAAAGTGAATTTCGCGGTGATGGTAAAAACCTACTAGGTATTGGCATTATTAAGCAATCTAAAGCCAATACGTTAGAAGTGGTCAAAAATGCACGCGCTGAAATGGAGCGAATTAAAGACAGTCTACCGGATGGCACTACAATAGAGCCAGGCTATGACTCATCATTATTTATCGCTGAATCTATCAAAGAAGTTTACAACACCCTCGCCATTGCTATGGTGCTGGTTGTCGTGGTTATCTTCTTATTTTTAGGTAATATCCGCGCCACCTTTATCCCTGCTGTTACTGTGCCTGTGGCGTTAATTTCAGCAGTTACCGTGTTATATGCGCTAGATTTTTCAATTAACTTATTAACCCTTCTAGCTATGGTATTAGCGATAGGCTTAGTGGTTGATGACTCTATTGTTGTGCTTGAAAATATCTATCGCCGTATAGAACGTGGCGAACACCCGCTACTGGCTTCATATCGTGGCGCCCGTGAAGTTGGCTTTGCGGTTATAGCCACAACCCTAGTACTGATTTCAGTCTTTGTACCACTTATTTTTATGCAAGGTCAATTAGGTAAACTCTTTACTGAGTTTGCTTTGGCTATAGCTGCGGCTGTTGCTTTTTCTAGCGTAGCTGCCCTTACCCTAACCCCTATGTTATCTAGCAAGCTGTTAGTGCATAGAAAGCGCGAAAGTAAGTTAGGTGTTTGGCTACACACGGGATTCAACAAACTAGAGAATGCCTATCAACGTCAATTAGAAATAGTATGTGACACCCGCTGGCCAGTTATGATAGTCGTGGTATTGTGTTTTATCGCTAGCTTCTTATTGGTGAAAATTTTACCCAGTGAATTAGCACCTAGTGAAGATCGCGGTACCTTCTTTATTATGATGAGCCCAGCTGAAGGCGCCAGTTATGCCAGTAACAGCCGGAATATGCGTTTAATTGAAGATATATTAATGCCCTACTATGAAAAGGGTGAATTTAATCGCTTATTACTTCGGGTTCCAGGTTGGGGCAATAGCGGTGGTGTTGCCATTGTTGGCTCTGAAAACTGGACCAACGGTAAACGTAAAACCCAAGAATTAATGGGCGAAGTAAGTAAAGAAATTAACCAGTTACCCGATGTACGTGCCTTTACCTTTATGCGCAGCGGCTTAGGTGGCGGTGGCGGCGGAAGCCGACCTATAAGCTTAGTATTACAAGGTAATACCTACGAAGAGCTAGCTCGCTGGCGAGATATTGTGATCAACAAAGCGGCTGAGAACCCAAATATTCTAATGCTGGATCACGACTATAAAGAAACCGTACCGCAAGTGTTAGTTGAAATTAATACTGAACGCGCTGGTGATTTAGGTATTTCAGTTGGTGCCATAGGCCGCGCCCTAGAAGCCATGTTGGGCGGCCGACGCGTAACAACCTTCTTAGATCGGGGTAAAGAGTATGATGTGATCATTGAAGGTAAAGATGATGATTTCTCTAAACCTGGCGCTATATCGAACGTGTACTTACGCTCTTCTGTGTCTGGTCAACTTATTTCTTTAGATAACTTAGTGACCTTAAAAGAAGAAGCAACCTCTTCTAGCTTAAACCGTTATAACCGAATGCGCTCTATTACCTTAAGTGGGGGGTTAGCACCGGGTTATAGCTTAGGCGAGGCCTTAGACTACTTAGAAGGGATCGTAAAAACTGAGATCCACGACACTGTAGGTATAGATTACAAAGGTGAATCATTGCTTTACCAAGAAAGTGGTGATGCAACCTTAATGGTATTTATTCTTGCTTTATTAATTACCTATCTAGTGTTAGCTGCTCAGTTTGAAAGCTTTATTCATCCTTTGGTTATTTTAATTACAGTGCCATTAGGCCTGATCGGCGCTTTATCTGGCTTATACTTTAGCGGCATGACGCTAAATATATACAGCCAAATAGGCTTAGTTATGCTTATTGGTTTAGTGGCTAAAAACGGTATATTAATTGTTGAGTTTGCTAACCAACTACGTGATGCCGGCATTGAATTTAGCCAAGCGGTAAAACAAGCCTCAACCCAGCGTTTGCGCCCTATTGTTATGACGGCCTTTACAACCAGTATGAGTAGTATTCCACTGATTATTGCTAATGGCCCAGGCTCTGAGAGCCGTATGGTTATTGGTATGGTGATTTTCTGTGGCGTAATCTTAGCAACATTAATGACAATTTACGTTGTGCCCGTGACTTATATGGCCTTTGCTCGCAACACCGGTTCACCTAAACGTTTAGCGCAAGAATTAGCTAAGCTAGAGCAAGAAAGTAAAGATGCCCATGCTGCAGATGAAGTGCCACCAACAACTTAAACGTTAAGGGTGTTGTCTATCACTGCTAATTTAGTTAATTATTTTAAAGCGCTCTAAACAAGAGCGCTTTTTTATTGTCAGAATAAACTCGTTAGCAAAAGCCCAATGCTATACTGTATTTCAACCCTTAGCTTAGCTGAAAGAGGAACTATGTCATTACAAACCGCGACCTTTGGCGCAGGCTGTTTCTGGTGTTTAGAAGCAGCAATGAACCAGTTAACTGGTGTTAAACAAGCATTAAGTGGTTATATGGGAGGCCCAGCAGACTTAGCACATTATGAAGCTGTTTGCTCAGGCCAAAGTGGCCATGCAGAAGTTGTTCAAGTGGTGTTTGACCCTAAGTTAATTAGCTTTGAACAACTGTGTTTGGTCTTTTTTAGTTTGCATGATCCAACACAATTAAATAGACAAGGTAATGACATTGGCAGCCAGTACCGTTCAGTCATTTTTTATCACTGCCAAAACCAGTTAGCAACTAGCCAACAACTGATTAATCAATTAACCGAGCAAGCTGTTTTTAACCAAGATATCGTTACAGCTTTAACCCCAGCTAGCAACTTTTATGTTGCAGAAAAGCAGCATCAAAATTATTACCTGCAGCATCCAGAGCAAGGGTATTGTCAGGTGATTATTGCACCAAAAATGGCTAAATTTCGCCAACGATATGCTGATTTACTTAAAAGCTAATACCCTAACTTTTATTGCAAAATAGCATAAAATAAAGCCGCATCGCTAACTGGCGAAGCGGCTTAAAGCTACAACTCAACATTAAACACTCAGTATTAAGTATTCATAACGGGCCTAAAGCCTGTAGCTAAGGCTCAGGTTAATATTAGCGCCAGCGGTGGCATAACCAGCACTGGTTTGATACTGTTTATCAAACATATTTTTAACTGCACTGCGAATGACTAAATTAGTATTCAGCTGATAGCTAGCACCTAAGCCCCAAAGGGTGAAACTCGGTAAATTTTCAACCGCTGAGTATATACCTTGATAAGTCCCAGTTTGATGATCTGCTGTGATAAATAAAGACCAAGTATCGCCTTGATAGCTGCTGCGCCAATGCAGAGTATTTTCAGGACGACGCTCTAACTGAGTTCCGGTGCTACGATTTTTAGCATCCAACCATGTGTAAGCAAGCTCAGTTGATACTTGCTGCCATTGTTTAACAAGGCTCAATTCAATACCGCTTATTGCTGCCAGCTTTACGTTTTGCGCTTGCTCTACACCTTGAATAAGATTAGTAACATCACGGTTAAACCAACTGAGTTCAAGTTGGAATTGCGGTTTATGGTAACGCAGCCCTATTTCATCTGAGCGGGCTTGCTCAGGTTTTAAGTCTGGATTAGCATAACCTGGATAATATAGGGCATTAAATGAAGGCACTTTAAAGGCTGTGCCTCGGCTAGCCCTAAGTTGCCAATGCTGTGATACCTGATAACCCGCCGCGAATTGCCAGGTATTTTCAGCACCATATTGCCTAAACACATCACGTCTAGCCGTTAGGTCAAGATGCAGCCCTTGATACTGATAATTTATGCCGGTAAATACAGCTTTATTATTGCGCTGCGTTTGCTCATAGGCCGTAGCTGATTTTGCGACATCTTCTTGGTACCAGTTTAATCCTGCCAATAATGTCAGCTCAGAATTTATATGGCCTAAGGTTTGATAACTAAACTCTTCGCGTTGCGTAATAAAAGCTGAACGAGAATTGGCACTAAAAGGGGTATCATTATCTAAACTTTGGCTCAGTTGCACTTGATGTTGCCACTGACCAAATTGCTGCTGCCAGCCTAACTGATGACTACGAGTTAAGGTATCTGATTGATCTTGTTCACTCCAAGCGGAATCAAATTGATAGCGGCCCGAATTCACATCAGTTTTTAATTGCCATAAACCTAAACGGGAATGATAGTCTGCTGACAATTTAATAAACTTTTGTTTATAACCATCATTGTCAGGATCCAGATCGGGTCTAATATTAAACCCATCAGCCTGATTCACCCCTACAGTGGCCCATAAGCTAAGGTTATCTAGCGTGTGGCTTATGCTAATATCAGCACCCATTTGGCCATAGCTTGCTATATTGCCATTAATAGCAACAGTCTGACTTCGCCGGGTACTAATAGCAATCACCCCAGCTAAAGCATCTGCGCCATAAAATGCTGCTCTAGGACCACGAATAAGCTCGATGCGCTCAATTAACTCTAACGGCATCATCGCTAAGCTTTTATAACCTAAAGTTGCAGTACCTACCCGCACACCATCGATTAAAACTAAGGTATGCCCCGTGTTACCGCCGCGAATATAAAGACTGGCATTTTGACCACGGCCTCCGTCTCTCGCTAAATTAACGCCAACTAACTGAGCGAGTAACTCAGGTAAATCATTCGCTTGCCGTGCCATAATATCAACGTGCTCCAGCACTGAAATACTGGCCAGCACATTGGGCTGCGCCATAGCTTGGCGATGAGCAAAAACACTTATGTGCTCCACATTTTTAACATCAAGATCACTGGCAAGGGCCGTGCAAGAATATACAGCTAACACAGCTGCAATAGCAGGTTTTAACATGTCGACTCCAAAAGGGTGCCCACCGCACCATTAAACTAGAATTGAGTTTTTCGGCCGGTATCCGGGCTGACAACCTGCTTGCGCCTACGCTTGCCTTCCCATCGTAAGACAGTGGCCATTAAGCGTATTGAGTTGTTTACCGTTGCGGGGGCAGCTCTGGATTTTAACCAGATTCCCGTTTACCTGCAGTTTCCTGCAGCACCAGAAAAATCGGCCTCCTGATGAGGCCGCGCGCAGTTTAGCTTGCGATATTTGTAGGGTCAATAACACTTAAAACCAAAAACAAGGCACTAAGTGCCATCGATAATTAGTCGCGGAAGTTATTAAATTGGAAAGCTTGTTCTAATTCAGCGCCACGCACTACAGCCATAGTTTGCTGTAAGTCATCACGTTTTTTCCCCGTAACACGCACTTGATCACCTTGAATAGAAGCTTGTACTTTTAACTTATTATCTTTGATTAATTTAACCAGCTTTTTCGCCATGACCGTCTCAATACCCTGTTGTAAGGTTAGGCTCTGGCTATAAGTTTTGCCTGAGTGAATCACATCACCTTCTTTAAAAGACCGTACATCTAGACCGCGCTTAATAGCTTTAGCTAAAAATATTTCTAGCATTTGCTGTAACTGAAACTCAGCTTCAGCTTGCATAGTAATCAATTTATCTTTGATAGAAAATTCAGCATTGACGCCACGAAAATCAAAACGAGTTGCTAACTCTCGGTTGGCATTATCCACAGCATTTAGCACTTCTTGCTGATCAACCTCAGACACAATATCAAATGACGGCATGCTATTTCTCCTAAACTTAAGCCTTGTTGTTTGCTAGCGATTATAACCACAAAACTGCTACAATCCGAGCCTGTTATTATCGACAAATAAAAATAGAAACCGAATTAAGGGAGTCTTTGTGCCGCAACAACTTTATCGAATAATTTGTATCTTAGGTTTTGCTGGGGCAACCGCTAGCTTTTTAGCTGAGTTACAAGGCTACCGTATAGCTGGGGGACTAGCGCATTTAGACAAGCTTGCTCACTTTTTAATCTTTGCAGTATTAAGCGGCTTATTATGGAAAGGCTTTAAGCTTAAACTGGTTTCGGCATTTCTATTTTTAAGCTGCTATGGTGCGGCTATTGAATTAGCCCAACATTATTTTACTCGTCGCAATGGTGATTGGCTGGACTTTTTGGCTGATATTGTTGGTATTATTAGTTTTTATCTATGTAGAGCATTATGGCATCGAATTCGTCCTCGTCGTCGGGCTTAAACTGGACCATAGTGGGCCAAGGTGCTATTGGCCTGTTAGCTGCCTCGCGCTTAAGCCTTAGCTCAGGCTCTGTTGCCCTCCATTTGCGTCAGCCTAGCAGTATCGAAATTATATTTACGCCTGTTGCTGGTCCGGCACAATCTCTACAGTTTGCACCCGCTAAGCCCCCCTATTCTACTGTGCTGGTTCCGGTGAAAAGCTATGATGTTATTGCAGCTGTTAAACAGTTATTACCTAACTTAAGCCCAGATGCTCAGCTTGTTATTAGCCATAATGGTATGGGAACGATAGAGCCTTTACTTTCTTTACTAACACCAAACCAAGGTTTATGGTTTTTAACCACCACCCATGGTGCTTTGAAAACATCAGCCAATACAATACAGCATACAGGGCAAGGTCAATCAATAGCAGCACCGCTGAACCTAGCAGCAAAGCAGCATCTGGCTGCGATAGAAAAAGATCTGGCAATCGCTCTTGGGCCACTACAGTTAGTGCCAGATATTCAGCCTTATTTATGGCAAAAGCTGCTAATTAATGCGGTAATTAATCCATTAACGGCGATTAATAATTGCCCAAATGGTGATTTACTACAGGAAAAATTTGCCTCGACTATTTTGCAAATAGTCAGCGAAGTCTGTGCGGTTAGTCAAGCTGCGGGCTATAAAATGGCTATTGAGGAGTCGGTGCAACGGGTACGCCACGTTATGCAAGCAACAGCCACTAACTTTAGCTCAATGCAACAAGATGTTTTTTATCGCAGGAAAACTGAAATTGACGCTATTTCTGGTTTTATTGTTAACCAAGGTAGCCACTATAACCAAGCTACCCCGCTAAACTTGCAGCTACAACAACAAGTGTTGCAACTGCAGGCAAGTTATAGCTAGTACAGAAACTATGGGCGATAAACCGCCACATTAGTAAAGCCTTGCTCTTGTAAAACTAAGGCCTGTAAACGACTCATCACGCCTTGATCACAATAGAAGTAATAGGTTTTATTTTGATCTAAATTAGCAAACTGGCTACTTAAGCGAAAGAATGGCAATTCAATAATCTCTCTATCTGCTATTGCCAATGGCTTTAAGTCCGTTTCTTCAGGCGAGCGAATATCCAGCACTATTGCATTAGGCGGTAATTCACTTAATTGTTCTATTACATGCGCTTGCTGATCTGCTTGATAATCAATAGTGCGAATATCTAACACTTTGGCCTGCTGAACTACCGAATCTAATACAGCGAAATCGAAGTTATCTTCGTTGGCTAACACGTCAGATAAAACGGCATTAATTGTTGGCTTACGAGAAATAACGCCACAGTACTCTGGCATACTTTTAGCAATGTCCTCGGCACCAATTTGTTTAGCAATATCGATAATTTGTTGCTTATCATGATAAATAAGCGGGCGTAATATCAACATATCCGTTACGCGGTCAATCGCATTTAAGTTGGCAATAGTTTGGCTAGAAACTTGGCCGATACTTTCACCGGTAACTATGGCTTTAATACCTAAGTTTTCAGCGACTTTACAGGCTGCGCGCATCATCATTCTTTTTAACACGACGCCCATTAAACCGTTATCTATTTTTTCTAAAATTTCATCAACTACGGGGGCAAAGTTAACGCTGACAAATTTCACTTTATGCGACAGGCTATATTTGTGCCAAATTAAATGTGCCATCTCACGCACACCCGTTTCATGTGCAGCACCACCTAAGTTAAAAAATACATAATGGGTGCGCAAGCCTTTACGGATCATTAAATAGCTAGCTACAGCGGAGTCATAACCACCTGAGATTAATGATAAAACATCAGACTGTGACGGCAGCGGAAAGCCCCCCATGCCAGCATGAGTGTGTCGCACCATGATAAGTAAATCGCGCTTAACCTCTAAATTCACCACCATATCTGGCTTTTTTAGCTGAACCTTTGCACTTGCGACTAATTGATTTAAACCGCCACCAATATAGCGTTCAGCCTCAATTGACGTGAAATCATGGCTACCCATGCGACGCACACGAACAGAAAATGTTTTATTTTCTAACTGGCTGGCATACACATCTTTAACTTGCTGATAAATGTCATCTAATGTAGTGAATTTACTCGACTGCATTTCAGAAAAGTTAACAATGCCCGGAATACAGCTTAAGCGATCAATCAGTTTTTGCCGTAGTGTCTCACTATCACTTTCACAGCGAACAGTAAGATGATCAAAGTTATTATTAACACGAACCGAAGGCTCTACCTGAACTAAGATAGTTTTTAGATTACGCTCTAATAACTTAGTTTGCCGTTTACGAACAGAGTTGCTTTTAATAACAATTTCAGGGTGTAGCTTTATAATAAATTCAATCATGAGTGGCTAACGTTGATGCAGAAAAAAGTGGCGCAGATTATAGCGGATCTCTTGGCAAAGACCTAATCTGCGCACCAAATGTTCATGTTAATTATTTTCTAAACTAACAATATCCGACTCTTTAGCCTTACCCTGCATAATAGATATCTCTACTCGTCTATTTCGGCGTCTATCTGCCGTTGTGTTATTAGGCACTAAAGGCTTAGTATCGGCATGGCCGACAACAACCAGCCTAGTTCGGTCAAAGCCTGGAGCTTTTACCATCTCGGTGGCAACAGATACTGCTCGTTTAGCCGATAAATCCCAATTATTGGTATGCAGTTCATTAGAAACTTGGATATCATCCGTATGGCCGGTAACCGTTATCTCACCGGGAACATCATTCAATAGCAAACCAATACGCTGCACTATGGGTTTAAACCTAGGCTGTAAAAAAGATGAGCCTGAGGCAAAAGAGCCATTTTCACGAATACGTATAATAATTTGTTGCCCTAATGACTCTAGCTCAATAGCGCCATCTAATATTTGTTTTTCTAGTTGCTCAGCTAATTTCTTTACTTGGTCATTAATCTGCTCTTGAGCTGCTTGTTGCGCCGCTTCGGCATCAGCCGTTTGCTCGGCATTACTCGATGATTCTGCGCCGGTCATATCATCGCGCTGCTCTTTTCTGCCACCGGCTGAGTCTTCTTCACCCGCTTGAAACTCAATAACCTGCTGAGTAATTTCCATGGTTTGCTGTTGCAAGGTTTCAATGGGCGTAGGCTCAGGTCTGCCTGGGCGAAACTCTAACGCAATAACGCTGGTGCCTTTGGGAATATCATCAACTTCAATTTTATTTTGTACCCCAAAAGCAAATTTCATTGAACCGGCTATCTGCTTAAACTTTAAAACATCCATTTCAGAAAAAGCTAATAACAAGACAAAGAAACACATTAAAAGTGCCATTAAATCAGCAAAGGTGCCCATATACATTGGCAAGCCCGGAGGCGGACATTTACACTCTTCAGCTTCTTCGTTCATGACTTACTCCACCACAGCCTCTTCACGTTTACCTTGTGCTAGGTAATTACGTAAAATACCTTCAATAATTTTCGGGTTTTGGCCATCTTGAATACCCAAAATCGCATCTACAATTAACTGATAGTTTTGTTTTTCTTGTTGATTCCTAACAGACAATTTATCGGCAATTGGAATAGCAATAACATTAGCAATAAAAGCACCATATAAGGTGGTTAATAAGGCAACCGCCATCGCAGGTCCTATAGCTTTAGGATCATCCATATTCGATAACATCGCAACCAAGCCGACTAAGGTACCAATCATCCCCATCGCAGGAGCAACATCACCTAAACCTTTAAATACACCAATAGCAATTTCATGCCGTTTTTCGGTCAAGCTAATATCTTTTAACAAAGTCGCTCTTACAACATCAGCATCATGGCCATCTACCAACATATTGACGCCTTTTTGCATAAACTCGTTGGGGATCTCTGCTTCTTCTAGCGCTAAAAAGCCGCCTTTTCGAGCTGAATCTGCTAATTGCACCGCTTTTTCAATTAACTCCTCAGGTGGCTCAATTTTAAACATAAAAGCTTTAGCAGCTGCTTTACCTGAGTCTATAAACTGGCCTAAGGTAAACTTTGATACCACAACAAAAATTGAGCCTAATACCACAATTAATACTGATACGGTGTCATAAAATATACCGACATTACCGGCGCTGCCTAGCACCATAGCTAAAATCACAAAACCTATGGCGCCTAACATGCCAACAATGGTTGCTATATCCACTATAATCTCCTTTACCCGTGACTACTTCAGCCTAATTTGCGCTAGTTTATCTTAGTGTATAACGCTATATCGACAACAATAACGAATCATTAAGTATAAAATACATTAAATTATACATTTAAGCTTTCACTTCTGCGCTGTGATTGACCATAATAGTGCGCTGAAATAGGTTTTCCGATATTTTTAGGGGCATCGATGAGTAAAAAAAAGGCCGATTTAAGCCAATTCGAACAGACTTTGTCTGAGCTTGAACAAATAGTACAGCAATTAGAACAAGGCGATTTATCACTTGATCAGTCGTTGCAACAATTTGAACGTGGCATTACGTTAGCAAGACACAGCCAACAATTACTCCAAGCCGCTGAACAAAAAGTACAGGTACTTATGCAGCAACAGCAACAAGAAAACTTATTACCTTTTGATGCACCTACAGGAGACTAAGGTGTCGACAGAAAATTTAGCGCTATACCAAACACGAGTCGAGCGCCATTTACAACAGGTTTTGCAGTCCTATCAGCCGACAGAGCCTAAGCTTTTAGACGCGATGAGCTATAGTTTATTAATGGGCGGAAAGCGCATTAGACCTTTTTTAATCTATAGTTGTGGCACTATGCTTGGTGCTAATTTAAACGATTTAGATGGTCCTGCTGCAGCCATTGAAGCTTTACATAGTTATTCATTAATTCATGACGACCTACCAGCGATGGATGATGATGATTTACGCCGGGGCAAACCAACCTGCCATAAGGCATTTGATGAAGCTACCGCCATTTTAGCTGGTGATGCTTTACAAACTTTAGCATTTGAAATACTTAGTCAGCACCCTTATCAGAACGTTGCAGCAAAAGATATTGTCGCAATGATCCAGCACTTTAGTCGCGCATCAGGATACGCAGGTATGTGCGGTGGCCAAGCTATCGATATTATGCAAACCAACCAAGCGACAACAGTTGCACAACTCGAGCGCATGCACCGTTTAAAGACAGGGGCTTTAATTGAGCTTACTGTGCAGCTAGCTTGGTTATGTAGCCCAAAACAAAATCCAGCTGATTTAACTAAATTACAGCAATTTGCTTCTGCACTAGGGCTAGCATTTCAGGTTCAAGATGATATCCTCGACATTGAAAGCGATAGCCAAACATTAGGTAAACCACAAGGGTCAGATAGTAAAGCCAATAAAGCAACCTACCCTATACTACTTGGTTTACCCCAAGCAAAAGCCAAAGCACAACAACTTTATCAAGATGCCCTTAATGCATTGGCATCATTACCCTATAATACCGATGAGTTGCGCCAGTTTGCGCAATATATAGTCGACCGCAGGTTTTAATACAGGCATAGAATATGGCGTTGGAAATTAACGATTACCCACTGTTAGCAAAAGCTAATCTTCCTGAGCAACTCAGACAGTTGCCGCAAGAGAAGTTACCCGCACTTAGCCAAGAGTTAAGGCGTTTTTTATTACATTCAGTGAGTCAAAGTAGTGGCCACTTTGCTTCAGGCCTTGGCACAGTTGAATTAACTGTCGCGCTACATTATGTCTACAATACCCCTTTTGACCGCATAATTTGGGATGTTGGCCATCAAGCTTACCCGCATAAAATTCTTACTGGGCGTAGGGATAGAATGCAAACTATTCGCAAAAAAGACGGCTTACACCCATTTCCTTACCGTGAAGAAAGCGAGTATGACGTACTAACAGTTGGTCACTCTAGCACTTCAATTAGTGCAGCTTTAGGTATGGCTATCGCGGCTAAACAAGCCCGTAACCAACGCAAAATCGCTGCTGTTATCGGCGATGGTGCTATCACGGCAGGCATGGCATTTGAAGCCATGAATCATGCCGGTGAAGTTCGCCCCGACATGCTGGTTATTTTAAACGATAATGAAATGTCTATTTCTGAAAACGTTGGTGCTTTAAACCAGTACTTTGCCCGCATTCTTTCTGGTAACTTTTATACTAGCTTACGTGAAGGCGGCAAAAAAATTCTTAGTGGTGTACCACCTTTACATCAATTAGCTAGCCGGGCTGAAGAACATTTTAAAGGCATGGTCACACCGGGTACGTTTTTTGAAGAGTTAGGTTTTAACTATATCGGCCCCATTGATGGCCATGATGTTATTGGCCTAGTCGATACCATCCGCAATATGCGCAATATGCAAGGGCCGCAACTGCTGCATATTGTAACCAAAAAAGGCAAAGGTTATGCACCAGCAGAAGCCGACCCCATTGGTTTTCATGCTGTTTCTAAGTTTAACCCAGACGATAAACAACAACCGGCTAAAAAAACCAGCTTACCGAGTTTTTCCAATATTTTCGGAGCCTGGGTATGTGATATGGCAAAGCAAGATGAGCGCTTACAAGCCATTACTCCCGCTATGCGAGAAGGCTCTGATTTAATTAAATTTTCAAAAACATATCCGAATCGTTATTTTGATGTCGCCATTGCCGAGCAACATGCAGTTACCTTAGCGGCAGGTTTAGCCATAGAAGGATTAAAACCGGTTGTGGCTATTTACTCTAGCTTCTTACAGCGTGGTTATGATCAAGTTATCCATGATATTGCTCTGCAAAACTTAGATGTGTTATTCGCCATTGATAGAGCCGGCATTGTTGGCGCAGATGGCCCAACCCACCAAGGTGCTTTTGACTTAAGCTTTATGCGCTGTATACCTAATTTAATTATCATGGCGCCTTCAGATGAAAATGAATGCCGGCAAATGCTGTATACCGGCTATCAATACTCTGGCCCTGCAGCCGTACGGTACCCAAGAGGTAGCGCAACGGGTATAGCTACAGAAGACACTATGCAGCTATTAGCCATAGGTAAAGCGCGACAAGTACGTCAGGGTAAGTCTATTGCTATCCTAGCCTTTGGTACGCTTTTAAGCGCCTGTGAGCATGCAGCAGAGCAATTAGATGCCAGCTTAATTGATATGCGCTTTGTTAAGCCGTTGGATCAAGCTTTACTTAAACAGCTTGCAAAGCAACACGATGTCTTTGTTACAGTAGAAGACAATGCCATTATGGGCGGCGCAGGCTCGGCCGTAAATGAATTTATTGCCGCTGAAAACCTAGCTGTGCGCAGTATAAACTTAGGCTTACCCGATCAGTTTATTAAACATGGCACTCAAGAAGAAATATATGCAGAGTTAGGCTTAGATAGTGCTGGCATTCTCGCTAGCATTGAGGCAAAAACTCAGTAGAACGAGTTAAGACTTCCGCAAACAAAAAACACTAGCCCTGCTAGTGTTTTTTTATTTAAGTTACTTAATTTTAGCTTGCTCGGTACAAGTTAAAATGGGCTAAACCAGCAGACAGTAAACGCTCTATTTGGGCTTCAATTTGTACTGAATCTTCAAATTCAAAGGCATCCACCTGTTGATCAAAGTCGATACTGGCTACGCCATTTTTCCCCGAGTGTTTAACGTGAGAAAGCGAAATTCCTGCTAGCTGTAACGATATTTCCCAACTAATTAATTGTCCGCCTAATAAAGGTAATGGATATAGCGCATAACCAATAGAACAAGTTAACTGAGTACTTTTGCCATCGGGTAAACTAAAGATAGTACGGCCAATTTGTTCATTTAATTGATTACAAAACTGTCCAACTAAATCAATTTGAATATCACGTAAAACAATAGCAAATTCATTAGCCGAAAAACGCACCACATAGTCAGAGCCGCGTGTTTCACGAATTAATAACCACGCCACCTGCTGCATACAATTATCACCAGCCAAATTGCCGTATTGATCATTAATACGTTTAAAGTTATCTAAATCTAATAGCAATAAAGCAACGCCTTTACCTTGATTTTGCATAGACTCACGGTTGCGATGAAAATGCTCAATATCTTTAGGTAACTGTTCAAACATAAACCGTCTATTGCGCAGGCCAGTTAGGTTATCTTTATAAGTAAGCAACGCCATTTGCTCATTTAGCTCATTTAGTTTCAAATTACTATTTTCTAGCTCTTGGGTGCGTTGTTTAACTAATTGGCCAAGCTGATGTTGCTTATTAATAGCGTTACGTCTTAGTAGCCACAATATGCCATACAAACAAAATAACGCTAATAATAACCATAAGCCTCTGTATATCAGCGTTTCATCAAATCGCTTCGGTACTATTATTTCAAACTCAGTAATATTTTTAGTTTGCCAAGCTTGGTTAGCAAACCGACTCTGCACACGAAAGGTAAAACGGCCAGCCCCTAAATTAGTATAAATGGCTTCTCGCCTACCACCTACTTCATGCCAGACATCTTCAAATCCTTGTAACTGATAACGAAATTCAAGGGCACTAGGCTTGATAAACTCTAAGGCGGTATAGTGAATAGTTAGCGTTCGCTCATTTAACTCTAATAACAAGCGATTTTGTTTTGTATTTAAATTGTATTCTTTATTAGCTTGGATCCGTTTAATTACAGGCTTTATTTGCCGCTGTTTTTGCTGATCAAGATTTGCCGGAACTGACACCATACCTTTTAAAGTTGGATACCAATATCGTTGTTGCCAAAAAGCCACCTTGTCGTGGCCTGCACCATTACAACACCGACCAGGAATAGTGCCAAGCTGTCGATCATAAGGGCTTAATACCTCATCTGCCACTAAGTTTTGCCCTGATTCTAAGTTAGGTAGTTTCTCTAAATCCGATTTATTATAACGAAAAATGCCATGTAAGCTGCTAAGCCAAACAACCTCATTTACTTTATCATACTGCAAGCTAACAACAGGGTTCTGCAATAGACCATTACTATGGTGTAATTGAAACCAATCTTGCTTAGGATTCTTAATAAAAAGACCATTATCAAGCGTACTCGCTAACAGGCTGCCATTATCTAGTACTAAGATATCTGTAATATAACTATTAATTAACGCTGTATCGGTACCTAGCTGAGTTAGCTTATTATCTTTATATTGGTATAAACCACGTATAGTCCCTAACCACATGGCATCATGCTGTTGTCTCAATACTGTGATATGCCGAGTTTCTAATTCATTAATTAAACTAAAAGGCTCAAGTTTACCATTTTGATAATGAAATAAACCCATCACACCGGCAACCCAGACGCCACCTTGCTGGGCTGGCTGTAGCACTCTAACCTGACTTTTGTCTAACTGGGCAAAAACACTGCGCACCATATCGGTATTAGCATGGGTATCATAAGAATAAACGCCTTGCGCCGTGGCCAGCCAAAACTCATTCTCGTTCGGCCAGTACACTTCATGAATTGAGCCTAAACTTAAGCCTTCAGTATTCAATAATCTTTTATAATCACCATTCTTTGATAACTCACCTATCTCTGAAGGGCTCGAGAACACTAGTGTGTCGTAAGGCGAAACTGATACATTCCATATAATGGGGTTGGTCCCCTCAGGAACCACTCGGTTTATATTGCCAATTGCTGAACGATAAACACCGTCACTATAACTGGCTAACCAAATATTTTGTTCTCTATCTTCGTAAATGTCACTAAACCAAGGGGAGTCACCTAGTTCATCAGCAGTAATATATTGCCACTCTTTTTCGGCATATTGATGAAATAACTTTCTATTCGCTGAAATCCAATTATTACCATAACTATCATGAAACAACTTATAAACCGCTACGTCTGTGTTATCTGGTAAGTGGGTTTTACTAATAACGCCACTGTCGCTTAAAGTAAATAACCCCGATTCACTAGCTAAATACAGCTGCCCCTCAAACCAGGCTAAATCATAAATAGGTATTTGTACCAGCTCTAACGGTAAGGCGTAACGAGTAAGGGTATCACTAGTTAAATCGTACTGGTATAGCCAATGCATACTGGTTATCCAGATATTATTTCCCAACCTTTCTAGCTGATGTACTGGCTCCTTAATTTTTTCTACTCGGCTAACTTGATCATTTTTAACCCGATATAAGTATTCAGCAGCTACCCAGATCTCTCCTGCTGAAACTTCAATTAATGACGATATTTCTGATTCAATTTGATAACGATCAAATAAGAGCGTTTCAGGGTTAACGCCATTAAGACCAAATTTAGTGCCAATCCAAATATAACCATTACTATCTTTTAATAGCTTAGTAATACTATTGCTAAGCAGTGTAGTGTGGCTTCCTGTATCAAAGTGCTCAAACTCATTGCCATCGAAGCGATTTAAACCGTACAGGGTGCCAAACCAAAGGTAACCTTGATTATCTTGAGTTACAGCTCGAACTGAATTACTTGATAAACCTTCACTATTACCCCAATGCTTAATATCAAAGTCATGCATTGATTGAGGATTAAAGGCGTGAAGGTAAGTGGCAAAGAAACTTATTAGCAGCAGGAATAGATATCGTTTCATGAATATTACGCCTCGATGTTAATTAACTACTGCTCAGCATATAAATAACCAGATGCAAACTCGCGCAAGCGGCAATGCCTGCTAAAACATCATCCAGCATAATACCTAAGCCCCCATGCACTGTTTTATCAAAAAAGCGAATAGGCCAAGGCTTGGCAATATCAAACAAACGAAACAAAATAAAACCTAGTACAATATATTGCCATGTTAATGGCACTAAAAACATTGTAATAGCAAAGCCAATAATTTCATCCCACACAATGGCTGCGTGATCAGGCTGGTTAATATCTACCGTTGTAACATCACAGACATACACACCCAAAATACTACCTAAGATAATAAAACTAAATAAATACGGCATACCCAACCACATAAGTAAAGCAACTATTGGCACTGCCACTAAAGTGCCAACCGTGCCGGGTGCCTTTCTCGCTAAGCCAGAGCCAAAGCCTAAAGCCAAAAAGTGTTGCCATTTACTTAAACGAAATTGGGGAATTGTCATGCGAAGTGTTTAAACCCTTGAGGTTGATAATGAAACTGCTGATCACCATTTTTTAACTCTAGTTTACCAGCAACACCCGTGATACGACCAATACAGGTTAACCCAACTCCATATGGCGACAACAAAACATCTAAGGAGCCCCGTTTGTTTTCTGCTACGGTAAACAATAACTCATAATCTTCACCACCTGAAAGGGCTAGAGAATAAGCTGTTGCTGTATCACAACTGTCTTTTAACGCTTGCGATAAAGGCAGCTTTTGAACATCAATGCTAGCACCGACACTTGAACGATGTAAAATATGCTGAATATCACTATATAAACCATCAGATAAGTCCATGGCACTATTAGCAATATTCCGTAATGCTTGGCCTAAAGCAACGCGTGCTGAAGGAAACTGAAAACGCTGCAAGATATGAGTATGATGCTTCTTACTTACTTGGTGTAAGCCTTGTTGTAACTTAAGCCCTAAAGCAGCATCACCTAAGGTGCCGGTCACATAGATATAATCACCCACTTTAGCGCCACTTCGCGATAAAGCTTTACCTCTTGGCACTAAACCTTTAGCCATCATAGTAAAGCTAAGAGGACCTCGAGTCGTATCGCCGCCCACTAATTGACAATTATAATACTCAGCGGTCTCATTAACCCCAGCACTAAACGCTTTTAACCAAGTTTGATTAATTTCAGGCATAGTTAACGCTAACGATAACCAAGCAGGCTCTGCGCCCATAGCGGCCAAATCACTGACATTAACAGTAACTAGTTTATGGCCTAATGCTCTTGGATCATCATTAGCAAAAAAGTGAGTACCAGAGACCATAGTATCTGTTGTTACCACCAGATCATGACCATCTCGAACTTGGATCACTGCGCCATCGTCACCTACACCGGTAATAACATCACGACGTCTTGCCCCTACAGCTGAGAAATACTCTGCGATGAGTTCAAATTCACCCATAAAATTAAAAAGCCGACTGACTGTCGGCCTCCTTTTAGCTTGGACGTAACTCACGTACCGCTTTATCTAAAATACCATTAACAAACTTATGGCTATCATCAGCTGCAAAAGCTTTAGCTAGCTCAATAGCTTCATTAATAATAACTTTATAAGGTACGTCTAAACGATATTTAAGCTCATAGGCTGAAACACGCAAAATCGCCTTTTCAACAAAATCTATCTCTTCAAAAGGTCGTGCAAGGTAAGGCTTTAACATTTCATCTAGTACACTATGGTTTTTAACAACACCGCGAACTAAATCTTGAAAATAGCCAACGTCTATGTGCTTAACATTGTTTTCAAGCAGCAATTGCTGTTCAATTTCTGCAATTGGATTTTTACTAACATGCCAGCTATAAATCCCTTGAACTGCAAGTGAACGCGACTGACGACGAGCGTTTGGTTTCATGTAAATTTCTCTTTTAATTACAACTGGGCAAGCAAATTAACCATTTCAAGCGTAGACATAGCTGCTTCACAGCCCTTGTTGCCCGCTTTTGTTCCTGCACGTTCAATTGCTTGCTCTATGGTATCAACCGTTAACACACCAAATGCAACGGGAATATCATATTGCATAGATACTTGAGCTATACCTTTAGTACATTCACCTGAAACATACTCAAAGTGCGGTGTACCACCCCGAATTACTGCACCTAAGGCAATAATACCATCATATTTTTTACTTGCGGCTACACGTTGAACCGCTAATGGCAACTCAAAGGCACCTGGCACACGAATGACGGTAATATCCTGTTCATCAACATTACCTATACGCTGCAATGTATCAACTGCACCGTCTAATAAACTTTCAACAATAAAACTGTTAAAACGTGCTACAACAATGGCAAATTTGTTGCCGTTAGCAGAAAGTCCCGCTTCAATTACTTGCATTGCAAGTCCTCTAAAATCAATAGCTGCTGAAAATAGCCGTGCATAATAACACAACTAGGTTTAAATCTGCATAGGCTTTAGTCACAAACATAGTCGACAACTTCTAAACCAAAGCCCGATAAAGCATGATACTTTTTAGGTTGGCTTAACAAGCGCATTTTTTTCACGCCTAAACTTGCTAATATTTGTGATCCCACCCCAACAGTACGAGAGGTCCCCGTCGTCGGTTTACTCCGTGGTTTTTCGCCTTTATCTTCGGCTTCAAAATGTTGAACGGTTTCAATTAAGGTATCGGCTGACTCATGCTTATTTAATAACACTAATACACCACCTTCATTGGCAATTCGCTCCATAGCTGTATGCAATGGGAAGCTGCGATTCGCCGCACGGTTAGCCATTAATAAGTCACTAAAGGTATCGTGTAAATGTACTCTTACTAAGGTTGCTTCATCTGGTTTAATGTCGCCTTTAACCAACGCAAAATGCACTAGATTATCAATGGTATCTTTAAAAGTAACTAATTTAAATTCACCTACCTCAGTAGATAACTGACAAGTAGCAACTTGCTCTATCGTGGTTTCATGTAAATTACGATACTCAATTAAATCTGCAATTGTACCAATTTTAATTTGATGCTTATTGGCAAAAATTTCTAAATCAGGACGACGCGCCATAGTGCCATCTTCATTTAGAATTTCGACTATCATTGCAGCAGGCTCAAGACCCGCTAAACGCGCTAAGTCACAGCCAGCTTCAGTGTGGCCAGCCCTAACTAACACACCACCATCTTTTGCCATTAAAGGGAAAATATGGCCAGGTTGAACTATATCGCTAGGGCGCGCATCACGTGCAACCGCAGCTTTTACCGTGCGCGCTCTGTCTGCTGCTGAAATACCGGTAGTTACCCCTTCGGCCGCTTCAATCGATAAGGTAAAGTTAGTTGAGAACGGTGACTTATTCGCATCAACCATTAAAGGTAATGCTAACTGCTGGCAACGTTTTTGGGTTAAAGTTAAACAAATTAAACCGCGGCCATGAGTTGCCATAAAGTTCACTGCTTCTGGCGTAACATATTCGGCCGCCATCACTAAGTCGCCTTCATTTTCACGATCTTCGTCATCCATCAAAATAACCATTTTACCTTGACGAATATCTTCAATAATTTCAGCTGGGGTATTCAGTTGCATAATTAACCTTTTAAATAAAGCCGCGTTGGGACAATAAGGATTTAGTCACACCTTGCGCAGGCTCTGAGTGACTAGCTTGAGTTAACCGCTCTAAATAACGGGCGATAACATCAACTTCAATATGTACTTTAGTGCCTACTTTTAACTGTGACACTGTGGTTTGTGCTGCGGTATGCGGCACTATAGTGAGACGAAAACTGTCGTTTTGCACGCTATTAACGGTAAGGCTTATACCATCGACCGTTACCGAGCCTTTATGGGCAATATAGCGCGCTAATTCACTAGGCATAGCTAACCAAACTTGAAGGGCGCGCCCTTCTGGCACTATTTTAGTCACTTGGGTAACCGCATCAACATGGCCACTGACTATATGGCCACCAAAGCGACTGCTGGCTAACATAGCCTTCTCTAAATTAACTCTTTGCCCGACTTGGTACTGACCAAACTGACTATAAGCTATGGTTTCAGCCGATACATCAGCGGTAAAACTTTGGTTTTGTCTACTTGTAACGGTTAAGCAAACCCCATTTGTGGCAATGCTATCGCCTAATTTTACATCAGAAAAGTCTAACTCTTGGCTTGTAACAGTAATAGATAAATCAGTGCCATGCTGCTGAATTTGGCTAATATCACCTACCGCCTCAATTATTCCTGTAAACATAAACCACCATTAGCACGGTTATCTTAAAGAGCAAAGTAAGCGGCTAACCTAGTTAAATTTAGCCGTTAGCTTTATATCTTCGCCCACTTTTTCTATATTGTGCCACGTTAAGCTAGGCACTTGATCTAACGCAATAAAATTATCTAATACAGCCAAGGGTTGAGCTAAGTGGCCCAGTAATTTAGGTGCAATATAAATAATTAGTTCATCAACTAACTGCTGAGCAATCAAACTGCCCGCTAAGGTTGCCCCAGCTTCGACCCACAGCCGATTAACTTCATGCTCTTGTGCCAAGCTGTGTAATAAGCTAGCTAAGTCAATACGACCATCACTTGCGGCTTTTGTTAGCAATTGTTTAGCGTTATGGGGCAGCGAACTGTTATTTTCAAGCCTAGTGACACATTGAATTACTTGTGCGTTATTAGCAAAAACGGCTTCGCTCCCCGTAAGTAAATGTTGCCGATCTAGAATAACTTTTTTCGGTTGCCGCAGCTGATTATTCTCTAGTCGACTTACATTGGTAGGCAGTTCTTCTTCTCTAATATTCAACCGGGCATCATCGGTTATCACTGTTGTTGCTGTGGACAATATTGCGCAGCTTTGCGCCCGATATAGCTGCACATCAGAGCGTGCCTTTGCACCTGTTAGCCACTTGCTAACGCCATTAGCTAACGCGGTTCTGCCATCTAAACTCGCGGCCAATTTTAATTGCACATAAGGCCTTTTTTGCTCCATTCGCGATAAAAAGCCTACGTTAATCGCTCGGCTTTGCTCTGCGAGTAAACCTAAGTCCACTTGAATTCCTGCTGCTTCAAGTAACGCAATGCCTTTACCTGCTACTTTAGGGTTAGGATCTTGCATTGCAACAACAACCCGGCTTACCCCTGCCTCAATTAGCGCCTTTGCACAAGGTGCCGTGCGTCCTGTATGGCTACAAGGCTCTAGGGTAACATAACAAGTCGCGCCTTTGGCTTTATCTCCGGCTTGTTGCAAAGCAAACACTTCTGCATGTGGCCCCCCCGCTTGTCGATGATAACCTTCACCAATACAAGTGTCATTTTTAACAATGACGGCACCCACATTCGGGTTTGGCGACGTGGTAAAGCGGCCTAACTGGGCTAGCGAAATAGCTCGCAGCATCCACTTTTCATCTTGGCTACTGAACATTAATCACTCTCACCTAAGCGGGCGATTTCTTCACCAAATTCGCGAATATCTTTAAATGAGCGATAAACAGAGGCAAAGCGCACATAAGCGACTTTATCTACCGCCACTAATTCATCCATAATCAACTTACCAAGCAACTGGCTTGACACTTCACGCTCACCGGTGGCCCGCAATTGAGATTTAATTTTATGGATAAGCTGTTCAATTTGTTCGGTGGGTACAGGGCGTTTTTCTAATGAACGTAATAAGCCACTACGAAGTTTATCTTCATTAAAGGGCTCGCGTGAGCCGTCACGTTTAATGACTCTTGGCATAACCAGCTCTGCGGTTTCAAAGGTGGTATAACGCTCATGACATGCTAAACACTCTCTGCGTCGCCTAACTTGATGACCATCAGCTACAAGACGCGAATCAATTACTTTAGTGTCATCCGCATTACAAAAAGGGCAATACATAATTAAGTCTCATCCAGATAGAAAAATGGCCGCTAGTGCGGCCATAATAGCAGTTTATTAGCAATTAACCATAAACTGGGAACTCACTACATAATTTAGCAACATCAGCTTTAACGCGTTCAATAACACTGTTATCACCCATATTATCTAAAATATCGCAAATTAAGCTGGCTACTTTACGCGATTCAGTTTCTTTAAAACCACGACGAGTAATAGCCGGTGTACCTAAACGTAAACCGCTGGTCACAAAAGGTGAACGCGGATCATTAGGTACAGAGTTTTTGTTTACAGTGATATGCGCTTGGCCTAAAGCCGCGTCAGCATCTTTACCTGTAATATCTTTATCAATTAAATCTAATAAAAACAAATGGTTTTGCGTGCCACCTGATACAACTTTATAGCCGCGTTTTTGAATTTCATCACACATAGCAACAGCGTTGTTTAACACTTGTTGTTGGTAAAGTTTAAACTCTGGCTGTAATGCTTCTTTAAATGCAACCGCTTTAGCTGCAATAACATGCATTAATGGACCACCCTGAGTACCTGGGAATACCGCTGAGTTTAATTTTTTCTCAATAGCTTCATTGCTACGCGCTAAAATTAAACCACCACGAGGGCCGGCTAATGTTTTATGGGTTGTCGTTGTTACCACATCCGCAATAGGCACTGGGTTTGGATAAAGACCCGCAGCCACTAAACCTGCCACATGCGCCATATCAACAAATAAATAAGCACCCACTTTATCTGCGATATCACGAAAACGTTGCCAGTCCATCACACCTGAGTAAGCGGAGAAACCAGCAATAATCATTTTTGGTTTATGTTCTAAGGCTAAGGCTTCAACTTGATCGTAATCAACAACACCTGTTTCTGGATGTAAACCGTACTGAATAGAGTTATATAACTTACCTGATGCACTTACTGTAGAACCATGAGTTAAATGACCACCATGGGCTAAGCTCATACCTAAAATAGTATCACCTGCATTAAGTAGTGCTAAAAACACAGCAGCATTAGCTTGAGAGCCAGAATGCGGTTGTACGTTAGCGTAATCAGCACCGAACAACTCTTTAGCACGAGAAATAGCTAAGTCTTCAGCTACATCAACAAACTCACAGCCACCGTAATAACGCTTATGAGGGTAACCTTCAGCATATTTATTCGTTAATTGTGAACCTTGAGCCTGAAGCACACGTGGGCTTACATAGTTTTCAGATGCAATTAACTCAATATGAGCTTCTTGGCGGGCAGTTTCATCTTCAATAGATTGCCATAATTCCGGATCGAAATCGGCAATATTCATATCACGCTTTAACATGCTGTCTCCTGGCGCGGCCATCCACGCTTAATGTCATACAAAATTCAGTAAACACTACAATAGCTTTAATAAAATTACAGTTTAAAAATCGCTGCTATTCTACCTCTTAATTCCGCTTTTTGCATCAGAACTTTAGCTATCTAGACATACAATACTAACAAAATACATAAATATAAGACCAATAGGCCTAGCTCTGCGCTGCTTTACATTTAAACAGCTGCAGATTAAACTACTGTTTATATAAACAGCCCAGGCAGTCAAGTGCGCAAAATTATACATATTGATATGGATTGCTTCTTTGCTGCTGTCGAAATGCGTGATAACCCAGCCTTGCGCCATATTCCCATTGCAATAGGTGGCTCTGCTCAGTCCCGAGGGGTGATATCAACCTGCAATTATCCAGCTAGAGTGTTTGGTGTTCGCTCAGCTATGCCTAGTCATCAAGCATTAAAATTATGTCCACATTTAACCTTACTTAAAGGAAATATGGATAAATACCGTCAAGCTAGCCAACAAATAAGACAAATATTTCAGCGTTACACCGATAAAATTGAACCACTATCCTTAGATGAAGCCTATCTAGACGTAACTGAATGCCAACTATTTTCTGGCAGCGCCACTTTAATTGCTGAGGATATACGTCGCACCATAAAACAAGAAACGGGCCTTACTGCCTCTGCCGGTGTTGCTCCTAACAAGTTTTTAGCTAAAATTGCCAGTGATGAAAATAAACCCGATGGCATCTTTGTTATCCCACCTAGCCAAGTTGACGTTTTTGTGGCTACTTTGCCATTAAAAAAATTGCCGGGGGTTGGTGCAAAAACAGCTGAGCGGTTAGCTAAATTAAACTTACACAACTGCGCTGATATTCAAACTGTTCCGCTAGCAACCTTAATTAAGCACTTTGGTAGCATGGCAGATACCTTACTAAAACGTAGCCAAGGAATTGATGAGCGTGAAGTTTTTCATAACATACAACGTAAATCCTTAGGTATTGAAACTACCCTTGAACAAGATTTAACAGACTTTTCTGCCTGCTCTGACGCTTTAGCACAGCTTATTCCTAAACTGAGTTTACGCTTAGATAAATATCAAGCTAGCAGCGCTGGAAAATACACACCGATTAATAAAATTGGCATTAAATTAAAATTTAGCGACTTTAGGCAAACCACGGTTGAAAAACAGGGCTTAGCCTTAAATTTAGATAACTTACTGCCGCTTTTAGAAGAGGCCTGGCAACGCAGGCAGCAACACAGTGTGCGCCTTGTTGGTATTCAGGTGGGGTTTAATATTGGCGATTTGCAACAGCTTAGGTTACCGTTTTAGTTACAATCTCAAGACTATGCCCTATTAAATAACCGCCGTTACAAACCATAACGACGGCTGATGTTAAAATCTGAGCTAAAACTGTATCTATTGTTTAAATTATTTTTCTAGCAAATAACGAACTAAGGCTAAGTAGTCGTCAGCAGATCTAATATCGTCAGAGGCTAAAATTAAATATTTACCATTAACCACAACGGCTGGCACGCCCTTAATTTCATTTTCATGCATCTCATTAATACTTTGCACAATTCGCTGATTAATCACATCGCTATTTTTCAGTAATTCAAAAAACGTATCAGAATCAATTTGGTTTGCTAGTAAAAAGTTATTCAATGCTTCCTTTGATAACGCGTTATTATTGCTGTGATACAACTCAAATAATGCCGATAAATGTTGCAATTGCTCCATTTCTTTTAAAGCATGGAAAACCTTAGCATCTAGTGCCCATCGGTCATTAAAAGCCGCAGGTTTCTTTAATACTTTAAGCTCAGGAAGCTCACTGTGTAAATGCGCTAATATTGCTTCAAAATTATAGCAGTGCGGGCAACCAAGCCAAAAATATTCAACTAACATAGGCGGATTAACATCTGCGATGTCAATGTTTTTCACCACCTTATAATGAACATTTTCTTTATAAGTAATACTTGGTTTCTTAGCCATTGAGCTAGTTTTATTACTTAAGCTCTCGGTGCTTTTAGTTTCAGTTTGTTCAACATCGGCTTGCTTAGCGCTGTTTAATGCTTCGCTACTGTTTTCTTTAGAGCAGGCAGATAAAAAAAACACAGAAGCGATAATAAGTAGCGAAAGTTTAATCTTCATAAAAAGTCCTTTACAGTTTAACTAGGCTAAATTTAACAGCATAAGTCACGCCGTTGTAATCTAAGTAATATTTAGCTAATAATAGTAAGCTAAGCATAACCTAGTGCTTTTATACTAAAGCCAACCGTTATCAGTGTCTATCCCTAGCCTCAAGCCGACTTAGAAATTAACCTGATAATTTAGCGGCATACGGTTGTTTGGTAGACATAAAAAAACCGACATTTGTCGGTTTTTTTTAAATATGGCGGGTTTAATCAATAGGCGTAACATTTTCTGCTTGTGGTCCTTTTTGACCTTCTGTTACTTCAAAAGTAACTCGCTGCCCTTCAATTAAGGTTTTACGGCCAGTACCGTTAATAGCACGAAAATGAACAAAAACATCTTTGCCACCCTCACGCTCTAGAAAACCATAACCTTTTTCTTCATTGAACCACTTTACTGAACCGGTAATTAAATCTGACATAACTCTCTCTTACATTAACTATAGCTGCCAACTTAGTGGCAACGTAAATATAACCAGCCAATTAGGCAGCGAGTTTAGTTTTACAATAACCATTACCATTAGTTTTAAAACCATAGTAACAACTTAACTCACTGCATAGGAAGTTTACCTAACTGACTTTGCTTAGCGGCAAGTGCTTGCTAAACATGCCTGATAGCAAGTTTCGCTATCAAATTGAGTGTAGCAGTTATATTTTTTCTTGCTGTAAGTTAGCTAGTTTTGTATTAAGTTTTCTTACGTTTAGGCGGAGACATGCCATCATCGCCACCTTGAAAAAAGCTAGGTGCCGGTTTAGTTGGCTTTTTAGGCTCAGCTGCATCAACGTTAGGTTGTACTTTTTTGGGTCTCTTTTTAACCGGCTTCTTAACCTGAGCTTTAGGCTTTTCTTTGCCATCAAATTTGGCTTCTAAGCCCACCACTTGGCTAAACTCCGTTTCTAAACGCAAAAACGCTTCAATCTGGCGTAAACTAGCAATATCTTTAGGCCCCACTAAGGAAATTGCTTGGCCTTTAGCCCCTGCACGCCCAGTACGACCTATGCGGTGAACATATTCTTCAGCATGTTTAGGTAAGTCAAAATTAACAACATGCGATACGCTTAATAAATCTAAACCGCGGGCGGCTAAATCTGTGGTGACTAAGACTTTATACTTGCCTGTTATAAATGCTTGCATCACGCTATTGCGGGCACTTTGATTTAGCTTGCCACTTAAGCCTACGGCAGAAATACCCAGTTGCTGACAAAACTCGGCTAAACGCTCAGTATCAGACCGAGTCGCCGTAAAGATAATCATTTGATCAATAGGCTCAGCCGTTAAAAAGTGTTTTAACAAAGCTTCTTTATGCACTAAGTGGTCGGCATAATAATAGCGTTGGGTAATATCTTGGTGTTGCTCATAACCGGCGCCAATTGCCACCCTAAACGGGTTTCGCAATAAGCCCAAAGCTAACTCATTTACCTGAGCATGATCTAACGTAGCAGAAAACATTAATGTTTGGCGTAAGCGATGATCAGCGGCTTTATTAATCTGCGTTAATTGATCTAAAAAACCAAGGTCTAACATGCGATCAGCTTCATCTAAGATCAGCATTTCTAAGCCGTTAATAAAAACCGATTTATGCTCAAGATGATCAACAAAACGACCAGGGGTTGCTACTATGACATCTGGCTGACGCTTTAATAATTTTTCTTGATCATTAAAGTTTTCGCCCCCGACTATCAGTACAGAAGAAATAGGCGTATTGGCAACAAACAAACGTAATTGAGCATATACCTGTTTTGCTAGCTCTCTGGTCGGCGCTAAAATTAACGCTCTGGCATCGCGTTTAGTTAAGGCTCTGCTTTTTAATAGTCGCTGCATCATTGGTAATAAATAAGCTAAGGTTTTACCTGAGCCAGTTTTAGATGACACGATTAAATCACGCCCTACCATTACAGCCGGTATAGCTTCAGTTTGTATTTCTGTTGGTTTTACAAAACCTAAATGTTGCACCGAGCGCAACAGTCTTGGGTCTAACGATAAATCTTTAAATGGCAAAGTGGACCTCGTATCCTTAATTTTACAGCTATATGATAACCGATACTGCTCTAAATCGGTTAGTTTGATTTATCCTTATTCGTAGTTTGGGTTACTATAGCAGTTATACTATGCATGTTTCGCTAAATTAACCGCTTACTTAAATAGGAATTCTCATGAGTAATGCATTAAAAGATCAGCTACTTAAAGCCGGTTTAGCTGATGCTAAAAAATTAAAAGCTATTAAAAAAGATAAACATAAACAAAAAGTGCAAGCGGGTAAAAAAGCCGTAGTAAACGAAGCAAGTTTACTCGCTGAACAAAAGCGCCAGCAACAAGTTGAACGCGACCGCCAACTTAACCAAGAAAAACAAGCTTTATTACAGCAAAAAGCAATAGCAGCGCAAGTTAAGCAATTAATAGAAACCCATTCCATTAACGCTAAAGGTGAAGTGGCTTATAATTTTACCGATGGCACTTTAGTTAAGCGGTTATATGTTAATGCTAAGCTACATGATGAATTAAGCCGTGGCTTAGTGGCTATTGCTAAACAAGATGATAACTATGTACTGGTACCCGCTGCCGTGGCTGAAAAAATTAGTCAGCGCCAGCCAGAAAGTATTGTGCTATTAAATGTTAAGCAGCAACAACCAGAAGAAGATGATCCTTACGCGGAATTCCAAGTTCCAGACGATTTAATGTGGTAATGGATTATTTATCTTAGTTTCCCTGTAATAAGCCGTTATTCGCTGATTATTAGCCTACAACGATGTCGCAATATTTAACGGCTTATAAAAAAGTAAAAGTAAATGATGCCCATCTTAAAGTCTCTATTCCCTTGGCTTATTGCTAGTTTTTTGGCACTGTTCTTATAGCGGCTACCTCGCTACTCCCTTCTACCTCGCTACTCCCTTGATATAAAACTCGACTGTTACTGATATAAAGATTTACTGATTAGTACTACCCTGCCTTGCGCTTACCCCTTTCACCTGATTTGCATATTGCGGTGTAAGTTGCCATTTCGGTCGAATGGGCGTTAAAGGGAGTTCACGTTTTCTGGCGACGAGTAAATAACTTGCGCCAAACCACGATAAATACTTTTCAACCCAAGCTTGTATAAGAGTATCGGTCTTATTTAGCGCAGGCTTTTCGGCATTCTTTTTGGCTTTTAACATGGTTGAGCAAAAAAAACGCTGTTCTGACAAGACTTCAAAACCGACTAAGTGCAGCCAATCTTTAACCCTCGCGACTGAGAAAAAACGACCATTCCACGGATATTTCTCCTGTAACCAAGGAATTGCACTTAAAGCCCCAACCATACTAATAGGGTTAATACCGGTTAATAATAAATACCCATCAGGCATAAGCACGCGATGCGCTTCGCGAACAACATGATGAGGATCGGCATTAAATTCTAAACTATGGGCAAGTAATACAGCATCGACACTTAATGCCCTAATGGGCAAGGCATCGGCATGAGCGTGAATATAAGATGCTTTGTTGCCATTACCTAAGGTTATTTGATGCTGAACTTTGCAGTCTTTAGTATCTAAAGCACTGCTTAAATCGCCAACTTTTAATAAATAGTAGCCAAAAATCCTTTGCCACCAAGGCTGTAATAATGCATTTATTTTATCTGCCAAAAGCTTCCCTTGGCCAAACTGCTGCCAATCAGTGGGTAAACCGCTATCTTTTTCATTTAGTGCTGGTTTCATGTTAAATTAACACTCAATTTAATAAGCTTGGTGAGCCTTATGTATTCTATTACCCCTATTATGGCATTTCAGGATAATTATATTTGGGCTTTATGCCAGCCTGACAATGATTTTTGTATCGTTGTCGATCCTGGTGATGCCAAACCGGTTCAAGCTTTTTTACAGCTGCATAATAAACAACTAACAGCTATTTTGGTTACCCACCATCACCATGACCACACCGGTGGTATCGCCACTCTACGTCAAGACTGGCCAAATGTGCGGGTAATTGGCCCAAGTGCTGAACAAGACAAAATTAGCGGCTTAACCGAGTTAGTTCAGCATAACGATACCGTGATTATCGAAAATATGCAGCTTAACTTTTCTGTTATAAGGGTACCAGGTCATACTTTAGGCCATATTGCCTTTTATTCAGCACCCATTTTGTTTTGTGGTGATACTTTGTTCAGCGCCGGTTGCGGCAGGTTATTTGAAGGTACTCCAAAACAGATGCTAAATTCATTAAATACTCTAGCTGCATTACCTGATGAAACTCAGATCTATTGTACTCATGAATATACCTTAGCAAATTTAGCATTTGCCGCTTACGCTGAACCTGATAACATCACCGCAACCAATTATCGTCAAACTTGTGAGGAGTTAAGGCACAAACAACTGCCTACGCTACCCTCCAGCATGGCGATCGAGAAGAAAATAAACCCATTTTTACGTTGTGAAAACAAAAAGTTACAACAACAGTGGCAAGCTAATTCTGCATTAGATTTATTTAGCAAAATTAGAGCTGCAAAAGATACATTTTAATGCTAGATAGCCAAAAAATGGCCTGTCGGTAATCTTTATATTTTAAACTCGGAAAGAAGTCATGTTTAAAAAAATATCAACATTGGCAGGTGTCGTATTGTTAGCCGGCTGTGTCAGTCAAAACCACACTACAACTGATCCAGTTGCCGCGCCAAAAAACACCGTCAAAAAGCAGCCAACACAAGACTTTTTACGTCATGCTGCCAGTGCTGAGCAAATTGCTAATCAATTGTGGTTAAGTGGAATGCCACCAGATGTTGAGCAACCCGATGCTGCCGAATTAGAAGATTTATGGCAACGCATTCAAATGCAATTAACATTTAACGTACCGCAAACTCGGCCAATAGTAGAACAACGAAATTTATATAGCGCAAGTCAATCTTATCTTGATCGTATTTCTACCCGTGCTCAGCCTTTTTTATACTATATAGTGCAAGAGCTTGAAAAACGAAATATGCCATTAGAGCTAGCATTATTACCCATAGTTGAAAGTGCGTTTGACCCTTACGCCTACTCTCATGCTGCAGCAGCAGGCATGTGGCAATTTATGCCTGCTACAGGCAAACGCTTTGGTTTAACCCAGAATTTTTGGTATGACGGCCGTCGTGATGTTATAGCCTCTACTAACGCGGCTTTAGATTATTTAACCTATTTACATGACACCCTAGAAGGCGATTGGCTAAATGCAATTGCTGCTTATAATTCCGGTGAAGGCCGTATTCTACGTGCAATTAAACGCAACAAGAAACGCCGCTTACCTACCGATTTTTGGTCACTAGACTTACCTGCAGAAACTACTGCTTATGTGCCTAAACTACTGGCTTTAGTGGACATTTTACAACGACCAGATGATTTTGATCTTGTTTGGAAGTTTATTCCTAATGAGCCACAATTAGCCTTAGTTGAAGTAGATAGCCAAATTGATTTAACTATAGCTGCAGAAATGGCTGGCATCAGTGTTTCTCAGTTACAGTCTTTAAACCCGGGTTTTAAGCAATGGGCAACCGATCCTGATCGCGCTCATACCTTGGTTTTACCTTTGGATAGCCAGCAAAAATTTCAACAAAAGTTAGCCTCTACAGCAGAAAAAGATAGGCTACGCTGGCAGCGCTATACTGTGGTAAAGGGTGACACTTTAGGCAAAATAGCCCAGCAGCATAATACGGCTGTTACAGCCATTCAGCGCATTAATAAGCTAAAGGGCCATACTATACGTTTAGGCCAACACCTACTTATTCCTACAACAGCGGCGGCTAATGATGACACGGCCATCGCTAAAACCAGCTATACTGATAGTCCATCAGATCTAAAGCATAAAATTGAATACAGTATTAAACAAGGCGATAGCCTGTGGGATTTAAGCCGCGAATATAAAGTTAGCGTAGATGATATAGCAAAGTGGAACGGCATTAATAAAAATAGTACCCTTAAATTAGGCCAGAAAATTGTCATTATGCAAACTGGTGACACTATGGTTAGCAATAAAACGCGTACTGTGACTTATAAAGTACGTAAAGGTGACTCTTTAGCCCGGATAGCTCAGCGTTTTAGTATCAGCATTGCTGACATTGTAAAGTGGAATCAAATTAATAAAAGCAGTTACATTCAACCTGGCCAAAAGTTAAAGTTAGTGGTTGAAGTGACTCAAGCCTAAATAAGTAAAACAGTAAGGGGAAAATAATGTTTGTTATACGCTATTGTTTACTTCTATTATTTTTCACCTCAATGCCTGTTATGGCTCAATTTGATCTTGATGGCACAGGGTCGGTCGTTTTAACTAACGGCCGAACTGAAAGTTTCGATTTTGGTTTTAGCTATTTTCGTCAAGATGGTTTTTATCGGTTTATTGTTGGTAGACAAAGCATCAATGTGCCATCAGTACCTAAAAAGTACTCTCTGGTATTAATTTTACAAAATGAAGAGTTTGTTTGGGTGCCCGACTTTATTAATCAACCTATAACAGGTTTTGATTTCAACCTAGAGCAACATAAAATTCAACTCTTTAAAGATGATAAAAGCCAAGCCAGAGGTAAATATATTCTACAGGTTAATAATGAACGGTTTCAGTTTAGTCGCGGCCCTGGCCAGATAAATTTTTACTTTACCGAACAGGGCATCAAAGAGATCCGCGTTGAAGGAATGTATAAACCGCGACGCTAGTGTCCTTAATTATCCTATTTAGTTTCAGGCTCTTTTTGTAACTGTAACGCAGGCGTTATGCCAGATAAAATACATAATAAAGGCCCCGCTAAAGTCAGTATCCAGCTAGCTTGCAAATTCATTCCTTTATACCAAGCAAAAACAAAAGCCACTAACTGAAATACAATGCCAAACAGCCCAGCAAAAACCAATAACCGGTTAATAAATCGCTTCGGCATTTTAAACTTCATTTGTGTCACCCTCTATATTCACTAGCCATTTTTGTACAGCAGATACGAGTTCATCAGGATGAAATTTAGCAATAAAGTCATCAGCTCCTACTTTTTTAACCATAGCCTGATTAAAAATACCGCTTAACGATGAATGTAATACCACATGGATCGCTTTTAAATCAGGATCGGCTTTAATTTCAGCAGTTAAGGTGTAACCATCCATTTCTGGCATTTCAATATCTGAAATCACAATAGGGACGATATCTGCAAGATTACCCTCTAATTCAGCGGCTTTATTTTGCAGCCAATTTAATGCTGAACGGCCATCATTAACTAGTTCAACGCTAAGGCCAGCACTAGTTAAAGCACGTTTAACTTGATTTCGAGCCACAGCGGAGTCGTCAACTACAAGAACAGTAATACTGGTAATATCACGATCAACTGTATGAGTTCTTACTTTCTCACTGACTTCCTCATCTACCGGACTAATTTCAGAAAATATTTTTTCAACATCAATAATTTGTACTAACTTTTTCTCTATTTCTGTAACCGCTGTTAAGTAATGCGAGGCTCCCGCCCCTTTCGGTGGTGGTAAAATTTGGTCCCACTTCATATTAACAATTCGGTCAACGCCATTGACTAAAAAACCTTGTGTATGACGGTTATATTCGGTCACTAAAATAAAAGCCGTTGATAAATCTTCAATTCGTTTGCCACCTACAGCTTGATTGAGATCAATCACCATTACGGGTACACCGCGTAAATGTGCAATTCCTCGAACATGTGGGCTGGCACCTGGCATTTCTGTTAAATCAGGGCACTGAAGCACTTCACGCACTTTAAAGACGTTAATACCAAAGAGTTGGGTACCATGTAATCGAAATAGCAGTAACTCTAAACGATTATTACCAACCAAGTTAGTACGTTGATTAACCGAGCTCATCATATTGCTCATAACTAAATACCTTTAAATCAACTTATCATTTAAACAGATTACCAGAGCAGACATAAAAAGGAGATAAATAACTAGATTTTATTTTCAATAATTTTATTTTAACCAGTAATTCTATAACTGAAGACAATGCCGCTTTACCCAGCAAGGGGATTATTATAATAATAGCTAAATTAAACAAGGCTGGATTAGCAGCCTTGTAAAAGTTGCTACTGAAGCTAATATTTACTGAGCATCAGGCTGCGCTTCAGGAGCGGCTAACTTAAATGCGTCTAATTGTTGGCATTGCTCTACAATTGCATTAATACGTGGATATAAAGACATATCTAAGCCAAATCGTTTAGCATTATACACCTGTGGTACTAAACAAATATCGGCCAGCGTCACTGTATCACCAACACAGAATTTTCCACTAACAGCCGCTAAACGTTGTTCAAAGCTACTAAAGCCTACTTCTAGCCAGTGAATTATCCAAGCTTGCTTTTGCTTATCAGACAAAGCTAAAGGCCCGGTTAAGTATTGCAATACACGCAAGTTATTCAATGGGTGGATATCACACGCAATATCTAAGGCTAAGGCTCTTGCTTGTGCTTTAGTCGCTGCATCAGCAGGTAATACACTTGGCTCTGGATATTGTTGTTCTAAATACTCAATAATCGCTAATGACTGATTTAAACTAAGATCATTATCTAGCAAGGTTGGCACTAACTCAGCAGGATTAAGTGCTTTATAATCTGCACTGTGTTGTTCACCGCCATTTTTGACAAGATGAACCGGTATATTGTCATAACTAAGCTGCTTTAAGTTTAACGCTATACGCACTCGATATGCTGCTGATGAACGCCAATAACCATAGAGTTTCATATTAATGCCTCTTTATTAAATTTTTTAAGACTCGTTTAGCTAAAATCACCTATAAAAAAGCTGTCATACAGACAGCTTTTTAAAAGGCGGCTTAGCGCTTAGTAGCTTAATTTTAATTTATTTAGCTCGGTACTGAACCACTTTTTGGTCAATGGCACCAAAAATACTTTCGCCTTGTTCATTTAACATTTCTAAGCGAATAGTATCACCAAACTTCATAAACTCTGTACTTGGCTTACCATCACGAATGGTTTCAATCATACGTATTTCAGCAATACAGCTATAGCCTACGCCGCCCTCAGTTACCGCAGTACCAAACTCTGTGCCTTGTTTATTAGAAACAGTACCTGAGCCAACAATAGCGCCAGCACTTAGGTTACGAGTTTTAGCAGCATGAGCCACTAACTGGCCAAAGTTGAATGTCATATCAACGCCCGCATCTGGCTTACCAAATAATGCTTTGTTATAGGTTGATAATAACGGTAAGTGAACCTTGCCATCTTGCCATTTATCGCCTAACTCGTCTGGCGTAACCGCCACTGGACTAAAGCTTGAAGCCGGTTTTGAATGGAAGAAACCAAAACCTTTGCCTAATTCATTCGGGATCAAGCCACGTAATGACACATCATTTACTAACATTAATAAACGAACTTTGCTTAAGGCTTCTTCAGCAGAGCAAGCCATAGCAACATCGTCTGTAATAACAGCGACTTCACCTTCAAAGTCGATACCATAGCTTTCGCTTTCAATTAAGATATCATCATTTGGGCCAATAAAGTCATCTGAACCACCTTGATACATTAGCGGATCAGTCCAAAAGCTTGGTGGCATTTCTGCATTACGTGCCTTACGCACTAACTCAACATGGTTAACGTATGCACTACCGTCCGCCCATTGGTAAGCACGTGGTAATGGAGACTCACAATCAGCCGCATTAAAGGCTTGACTATTCTCAACCGAGCCTTGGTTTAATGCTTGGTAAACCGTTTCAGCTTTAGGCGCTAACTCAGCCCAATTATCAATTAGCTGTTGCATAGTGTTCGCTACTTCTGGGATAGCTACACAGCGCGTTAAATCCCGACTTACAACAACTAAGCAACCGTCGCGGCTACCATTTTTTAAACTCGCTAATTTCATTCTAATTCCTTAAGTAAATGTTTAACCTTCGACTTTCCAGCTATTAATGTACTCTGGATTCTCTGTCGCAAGTGCGGCATCAGACATTTCCAGCGCATCGCGGGTATCTAACATCACAGCAACTTCGTCGGTAAACTTTTTCTTATATTGCTGGCCTGCGGCGAAAGCTTTAGGGTGCGGACCATGAGTAAAGCCGGCAGGATGGAAGCTAACCATGCCTTTTTCAATGTTATCACGGCTAAAAAAGTCGCCAGCATGATAAAATAACACTTCATCATAATCGTCATTGTTATGATAAAAAGGCACTTTTAAAGCACCGGGATCACTTTCAATTGGTCTTGGTACAAAGGTACAAACCACAAAACGTTGCGCCACAAACGTGGTATGTGCCGATGGCGGCAAATGATAACGGTGGCTCATTAACGGCCTAATATCACGCCAGTTAATACGCATTACCGACAAATCACCATGCCAGCCAATTGCATCTAACGGATTATATGGATAAGTAATGGTTGATATTTGACCATGCCGTTTCACATCAACTTGCCAAGTTTTTTCGCTATATTGCGCTTTAAACTCAGCATTAATTTTTGGCGTATCTAACATTGCAGGATCAAAAATAGCGTGATTACCCACTAAGCCTTTTTCTGGTAATTGATAGCTATCATTCGTGGCTTCAATCAACAAAATAAACATTGGCTCTTTAGGCTCTAAGCGCCACATAGTTGACCGTGGAATAACCACATAGTCACCATCACGAACGGTTAAATGGCCATAATCACAATAAAGATCAGCACTACCTTCATGAATAAATAACAAATCATCGCCGTCGGCATTACGCACTAGTTTAGTCATAGCCTGATCTAAGCGCCAAGTACGCATTTTCACATGGGCATTTGACAATAAATTAGGCACAGACCAAGGCGAATTGGTTGTATTGTTGTCAACATCATTAAAGTTGAACAGATGAGGCCGTAATGGCCCCTGCCAGTCAACCCAACCTGTTGGCGCATGTTGGTGATGAAAGTGTGTTGCTGGGCCAAAGAAGCCACTACGACCGGTTTCCCGCTCGTAAATAGCTTGCTCCGGAAAATCAGCATGTGCTTGTCGTGATACATCGCCTTCCTTTAACGGAAAAGATGCCCATTTACGCATTTGAAATCACTCCACGCTTAATTTGGTCTTCTTCAATAGACTCAAATAACGCTTTAAAGTTGCCTTCACCAAAACCTTCGTTACCTTTACGTTGAATAATTTCAAAGAAAACAGGGCCGATCACGGTTTGAGTGAATATTTGTAATAAGATACCGTCTTTCATCGGTGCGCCGTCGATTAAGATTTTCAGCTCCTGTAACTGATCTAAATCTTCAGTGTGGCCTTCTACGCGCTCGTTAACCTTGTTGTAGTAAGTATCAGGAGTATACATAAACTCCATACCGCGCTCGCGTAAGGTACGCACTGTTTTGTAGATATCGTCAGTACTAAGTGCAATATGTTGAATACCTTCGCCCTTATATTCGCGGATAAACTCTTCAATTTGTGATTTATCATCTGAAGATTCATTAATTGGAATACGAATTTTGCCACAAGGCGCTGTCATCGCTTTTGATACTAAGCCGGTTAATTTACCTTCGATATCAAAATAACGAATTTCACGGAAGTTACCGATGTTTTCATAGAAACCAGCCCACACCGCCATATTGCCGCGCATAACGTTATGCGTTAAGTGATCAAGCACTTCTAAGCCAGCACTGTGCTCAGCCATTTTAGCTTGCCAGTTTTCATAGAATTTAAAGTCGATTTCATAAATTGAGTTCGCACCATAGCGATCAACAAAGTACAATAAGCTACTACCAATACCATAAACGGCAGGAATATTAAGCTCCATTGAACCCACTTGGTTCTTATATTCTTTAGCCCCGTTTGCTAAAGCATGCTTTAACGCGCTAGCAGCATCTTCAACTCTAAATGCCATAGCACAAACACTAGGACCATGTTTAGCAGCAAAGCCTTCTGCTTGAGAATTAGGCTCAGCATTAACAATAAAGTTGATATCGCCTTGCTTATATAACCAAGCTTGCTTAGAGCGGTGCTTAGCTACCTCTGTAAAACCTAATGAATGAAACAACTGCTTTAACTTCTCAATGCCGCCAGCATCAGCTGCAGTGTATTCAACAAATTCAAAACCATCAGTTCCTAAAGGATTTATATTAGTCGTCATTATTTTTTTCCATTTTCTGTTTACGATATGCCTATCATGCGCTAGCAAAAATAAAAAGGAAGCCATTAGCCTCAGGTTACTTTTTAGCGCTTTTAGGCCAATCACGTAAACTAAACATTACAAATTAGCTCTTAAGTCATTAGTATCCACAAAAAAGGCCAACTAATCGCTTTAGCGGCCTTTTTACAGTACAAATTAACGGACAGAACGCACTTAAATCTTTACACTCTTTCGGTTTATGCCATAGTCGCGAAGTTTATTTGCGACCGCTGTGTGGCTTAATCCTAACTTTTTGGCTAATTGACGCGAGCTTGGGTAAGCTGGGAATAGCTTACGCAGCAAGTTTGCTTCAAAGCGTTTAACTGCTTCATCTAGGGTGCCATCAAAATCTTGCTCTAAATAACCAAAATCATTGTTGTAACTTGGCAGCTGTAAATGCTCTATATCTAACTCTGCATCATCTAACAGTGTAATAGCACGATATAAGGCATTTTCTAATTGCCTAACATTTCCCGGCCAAGGATAGGTTTGTAAAAACTGACTACACTTAGCCGTTAACTGTGGCACTTTTCTTCCTAAACGGGTAGCGAATCTAGAAATAAAAAACTCGGCCAAAGGAATAACATCTTGTTTTCTATCGCGCAGTGGCGGCAAGGTTAAGCTAAGTACATTTAACCGATAATAGAGATCTTCGCGGAATTCGCCTTCTTGCACCATAGTTGGTAAGTCTTTTTTTGTGGTGCAAATAACCCTAACATCCACTTTAACTTCGTTTTCGTCAGCGACACGGCGAAAACTTCCATCTTGTAAAAAGCGAATTAATTTTATTTGTAGCTGAGCAGACATCTCACCTACTTCATCTAAAAATACCGTGCCACCATTGGCCTGTTCAAATATGCCTTTTTTAGCTTCTGTAGTACCTGGAAACGCATTAATGCCATAACCAAATAATTCGGATTCAGCTACGTTATCTGGCAAAGAAGCGCAATTTAAAGCTAAAAACGGTTTATTAATTCGGTTACTCGCAGCATGGCAGGCTCGGGCTAATAATTCTTTACCCGTGCCGGTTTCCCCCATAATTAATATTGGGGCATCTAACTGGGCCATTTTTTTTGCTTCACGTACTACTTTACGCATAACATTGCTGTGGGCTTGTAAGGTGGTAAAGCTTTCTTGATCGCCTTTTTTAAAGGCCACCATGTGTAAACCAAGCCGACTTTCAGACTTAAGGTTGATTACCGCACCGGCTAGAATTTCATTTCCTGACTCATTAGGCACCATCACAGGCAACACATCGGCGACAAAACGTTTACCATGAATCTCTATCCGCCGTGTTTGCGCTAATACATCATCACTATCTAGCCAGCGTTGAAAATTAAATCCTTTAACCAAGGTTTGTAAAGGCTGACCTTTTATTTCAGTACGGCAAATCGATAAAGCATCTAAAGCAGCATCATTAATCACAGTGACGTTGGCTTTGCTATCGATAGCGATTAAACCATCAGGTAAGGTTTTTAATAAGGTGATAAGCTCATTCTTTTCTCGCTCTGAAGGCAGAAAAGCCATGGTTTTCACATCATCAATGCCATCAATACGCCGGATTTTGGCCATTAATTCTTGAAACTTTTCAAAGTTAACGGTCGGAAAAGAGACATACATCCGGTTTAATACTGGATCAACTTCAATTCCTCTTAAATTTAACTGGTAACTTACCAATATATTTAAGACTTCTTGCGCTAATCCCAGTCTATTTTGACATTGAATTTCTAAACGCATTTTAGCCTTGCCTCCAGCCAATAATAATAACTACCTATAATACGGTATCTTACCCTTTCTAGACTAGTGGTATTGTAAACATTTATGAACAAAGAAGGTAGAGGGGAACAAACAAAAGAGGTAGCAGCCTGGCGCTACTACCTTAAACAAACTTAAAAATTACAGCAGTGCATCCGTTTTAGCGGCACAGATAAAGTCATTCTTATGTAAGCCTTTAATAGAATGAGACCACCAAGTAACCGTTAACTTGCCCCACTCTAATAATAATGCGGGGTGATGGCCTTCAGCTTCTGCTAGCTCGGCTACCTTATTATGAAAAGCCCAAGCAAGTTTAAAATTTTTAAATTTAAACTCACGCTCTAATTGTAAAATACCATCACGAACAATAGGTGCCCAATCTGGAATTTGGCGCATTAATTCAGGTAATTCAGCATCCGAGACTTTAGGTGCATCAGCATGGCAAGCTTCGCATTTCATTGTATTTAATTCAGACATAGTAAAATTTCCTAACTTGTTTTTTGTTTTGCTGGGAATTTAGCAGCATGTAATCCTAATGCTTTAGCTTGTTCAACTAACGCCATCATATCTAAATTGGCAATATCAAATAATTGCTCAATTTGTTCAATCATAAAGTAAATTGGTTGAATAATATCAATGCGGTAAGGTGTTCTTAGCACGTCTATCGCGTCAAAATCTTTGCGTTCAGGCACATCAGACTCTAAGGCGTAAATCGTCTCCGCCGGTGATGACAAAATACCACCGCCATAAATACGTAAACCATCAGCTGTTTTTAATAAGCCAAACTCAATAGTAAACCAGTATAAACGGGCTAAATAAATTCGATCTTCTTTACTTGCAGCTAAACCTAATTTGCCATAAATATGAGTAAACTCAGCAAAAGCAGGGTTAGTTAACATGGCACAATGGCCGAAAATTTCGTGAAAAATATCCGGCTCTTGCAAGTAATCAAACTCTTCGCGTGAACGAATAAAGGTAGCTACCGGAAAGCGCTTATTGGCTAATAACTGAAAAAACTTATCAAAACTAATTAATGCAGGAACTTCAGCACACTCCCAACCGGTGCATTCTCTTAATACGCTGCTCACTTCTTCAAGCTGAGGGATCCTATCTGTAGGTAAGTTCAGCTTAGTTAAGCCATGCATAAATTCATCACAAGCCTTACCCTCTATCACCCCTAGTTGGCGGGTAATGAGCTCATGCCATATTTGGTTCTCTTCATCTGACCAAGCAATAATGCCATTCTCATCAGATTGCCTTGATACATAATTACTCATAACGACCTGTTGCACTTTTAATAAAATATCAATATTTCGCTAAACTTGCTTATCTTTATATCTTGTTTGCAGTTAGCAGCTTGTGCTCGATACTAGTCTATACACAGGCCAGTGTTAATAATGACACGGGCAATAGACCTGTAAAGTTATCTCTTAACTTGTAAACTTATTGCTACAACCCAAAGAGCCAAATAAAAACCAACAAGCATAAACCATTGTTTTTATTGCTGTTGCTTCATTTTCGTTAAAGCTTGCTCTAGGTCTGCAATTAAATCATCAGCATGCTCTAAGCCAACAGAAACCCGAATTAAGCCATCACTTATCCCAGCCATTTCACGCTCTTCTGCCGTATATGGACTATGGGTCATCGAGGCGGGATGCTGAATTAATGATTCAGCATCACCAAGACTCACCGCTAGACTAAATAACTTACATTGATTAATAAAAAACCGACTGTCCTCTAGATTTGCTTTTAACTCAAAGGCTATCACGCCACCAGCCGCCTTCATTTGCGAGCCAATAAACTTATGGCCTGAGTGCGAAGCCAGACCAGGATAAAACACCTTGTCTATTGCAGGATGTGACTCTAAAAACTCTGCAACTTTCTGCGCATTTTGACAATGGCGCTCTATTCGCACAGATAAGGTTTTTAAACCACGAGTAATAAGCCAAGCATCATGGGGGCTTATGGTTGCTCCCATATCCTTTAATGTAGTCATTTTTATAGTATTGACAGTTTCACTATCTGATACAATTAAGCCTGCGACAACATCACCGTGGCCGTTTAAGTACTTAGTTGCGCTGTGAATAATAATATCGATACCAAATTTAGCTGGTTGCTGTAGTAACGGTGTCATAAAGGTATTATCGACCACCGAAATTAAGCCGTGCTGCTGACAAAATTGGCCTATAAAACTCAAATCAACCACAACTAAGTTAGGGTTAATTGGCGTTTCAACAAACAGCATTTTGGTGTTGGCTTTACGTGCTGCAGCAATAGCAGCGTGATCTGTCATATCAACAAAACTTACTTCAATACCATAGCGGGCAAACATATGATTAAAAAGCGCGAAGCTACAACCATAAATGGCTTTGCTGGCAATTAAGTGATCGCCTTGTTGTAAAAAGGCCATAGTACTCGCCGCCACCGCGCCCATACCTGTGGCTGTTGCGGCCGCATCTTGCATACCTTCTAACGCAGCAATTTTTAATTCTAGCTCTCGTGTTGTTGGGTTACCTAAACGGGTATAAATATAGCCTTTCTCTTCACCGGCAAAACGAGCTGCGCCTTGCTCAGCATTATCAAAAATAAAGGTTGAGCTTTGACATAACGGCGTAACTAAAGCGCCATGCTCATTTTTTTCTTTACCAGCGTGAATACATAAGGTTTCTAAGTGTGTAATGTAATTTTGCATGCCCTGCTCTGCTTATTAAGAAAATTAGACGCAGTATAGATAGCAGATCATATTTTTTTTGGAAGCATGCCAGACATCTTGATATCTGAAATTATTTAAACTTAAGTTTATGCTGTAGCATTTTCTTTACTCGTTTTTAAACGTTCAGTTAAGCTAAGGGCGAGTTTAGCAAGGCTAACTTTACTGCGTTTAGTCGCTGGCAATGGCCTTAACTGTTGCTGAGCCAAGTTGCCAATACGGGCGACTAATAAGCCGGCAATTAAGCCCTGCCCAGCACGTAAAGATAATTTCGCAGTGAGTTCGCTGCTAATGACATCCGACGCCATATCAATAGCTAACTCAGAGCCTCCGGCCCATAACAAAGCTGCAAATAAATGTTTCAATAAAACTAAACTGCGCAATTGGCCTATAGCGCCACCATACAGTTGGGCTAGTTCTCTTAATAACCGGCTGCTTCGCCATAACACCATTAACATATCAGCTAGGGCAAAGGGGCTAATAGCAACGGCAAAGCTGGTATCGGTTGCTGCACGATAAATAGATTGTTGAGCTTGTTTATCTAATTCAGATAAGACAATTTGATCAAATAACTGTAGTTGTTCTTTATCGCTATGCTCATCACGCAATGCTTGTTGCCATAAGTGAGTTGCAGCAGCAATATTGGCAGAATCAGGCAAGGTTTTCACTACCGCCTGACATAAAGCCTGGGCTTCACCGAACTGCACGCTCTCGTGGATCCGTTTAGCATCTTGTTGCCATTGTTTGTTTCTAGCTAAGCGACGCCATAGCTTCACCTCTCGCCATAGCAAGCCACCTAATACAACCAAGATTAACGCACTGGTTACTGATAAAAAAATCGCTTTAGCGGTATTTTGCTGCCACGCTTGCTGCAGCATGTCAGCCCATTGCCACAATGCCAATATAACCAATAATATTAAGCTCAACTTAGCGGTGCGCCACCACCAAGTATGGCTAGGCTTTAAAGCAACAGGAGCCGACTCTGCTGCAGCCTCAACAAAACGCTCTTCATCATAATGATGTTGCGCTTTAAACTCGATTGACGGTTTGCTCGTTGTATTAACCATTTCTGCGCTATTACTTCGCTTTGTCATATCAAGTTCAGCTGGCTCAAAATGGCGGGCCGACTTTAAGGTATTCATTCTAGTTTATCTCCAAGCATAAACTGCAACACATGATCCATCCGCACGTGAGGCAAGGGCTCTTGTTCACGCCACCGCAGGGGCTGTAATGATAAAAATTCAAATTTATGCTGTTTAAAAAATTCTGCACTAGGAATTTTATCTGGTATTTCACCAGGAAAATAAGTGACACTTTTTTGCCCTAGGCTTTCACCCCGGATACAAGGCTGAGCTAAACCATCTACTTGCACATAGCCACTTACACTTGCTCGAATTGCCGCTATGGCCATCACTTCGGTCGTAGCGGCTTGATAATGACTTAGCTTTAATGGCTGATGCAGTAATTGCTGTAATAATAAACTCAACGCTTGGTGCTGCTCTGGCGTTGCATGGTCCGATTTGCTGGCTGCAAATAACACCTTACTAATCTTCGGTTTAAATAGCCGCGTTAATAAACTGGTTGGGCCGTAATGAAAGCTCTTTAAAATTAGCTGTAATGCTTGTTGTAACTCTTGCATAGCCGCATAACCACTGTTTAGTGCGGTTAAGCAATCCACTAAGATTATTTGGCGATCTAATCGGGCAAAATGCTGTTGATAAAACGGTTCAATAACATTTTTACAATAGCTTTGATAATGCTGCTCAAGCTTTTTGGCTAAGGCGCTGTTTTCTGCAGCTTGCTCCGGTAATAACGGAAACAGCTGTAACATAGGGGCGCCAGCGAGCTCGCCAGGCACTAATAACCGACCCGGCTGATTTAAATAAGCACCTGCTGTGTCATGAAATTGATGCAATAAGGTTTTATATTGCTCGGTTGTATTTTGTAAAGCCAGTTCAGATGCATCTTGTTGATTACACGCCTGTAAGTGTTGTTCAAACACTTTAGCTGCTTCTTGGCGGTGCGGCTGGCGAAATAAGCGCCAGCTAAATTCGCACCACTGCTGATAGCTCATGCTAAGTAAGGGTAAATCTAATAACCACTCCCCTGGGTAATCAACAATATTTAAGGCCAGTTCGCTGCGAGATTGCAATTTAGCGCGCAAGCCCGATACAGCTTTATAACGCAAAGATAAACTTAGTTGACTCCAGCCTTTGGTTGAAGGCGGCCACATTGGCGGCTCTTGCTGTAAATATTGCAGATTTTGCTCTATCGGAAACCGTGGCACAGATAACGCTTGGCGTTGATCTAGTTGACCACCTAAATAGCGTTTCTCCCGCACCACTGAAAAAAAAGGCAAATGCGCGGGCTGATCGCCATAAGTTAGCTGATGCACCAAAGAAGTAATAAAAGCCGTTTTACCCGCGCCACTAAGCCCAGTAACACCTAATCGTAAGTGCCTATCTAAAGTACGTTGGCCAAACTCACGACTTTGTTGGCGAATTTTCTGGTATAAACTCATCAGCTTCCTTGGTTCTATTTACACTATTTAATATCGATTATAGATTATTAAATTCTTTATTTAACTGAAACTTAGTCGAAGTTACATGGCGCTCTATATCTCGTAAACGCAACTCTATATCATTAAACTGGTGGCTTAAATGCTGAAGTGCTTGCTTTGGTGCTTCACCACGTTGCCATACTCGCGTTTTAACTTCTATATGCCGCTCTTTGGTCAAGGTTTTAGAGCTAACCCCTGATGTTTTTTGTTTAGCCTGCGCCAGCGACTTTTTTTCCAGCACCACCCAAGCCGCAATATAAAGCATAAAAATAAAACCACTACCTAAGAATAGTCCGGATAATGTAATAATCCTAACCAACCAAACTTCCCAGCCAAAGTAATCAGCAATACCCGCACAAACACCAGCGATTTTGGCATTGCTATCATCACGTAATAACTCACCTCTTGCTTTAGTCATACTGGTTTCTCCAATTTGGGCTATCGCTATCTAAAATGGCCTCTAGCGTATTAATGCGTTCAGCCATTTTTTCAGCGCGCAAAGCTAATTCATTTAGCTGTTGCAATTCATGATCTGACAAGCCTTGGCCTAATTTATTCTTACTTCGATAATGCATTATCACCCAAATAGGCGCGACAAAAATCATAAACAAAATAAACGGCACACCAATAAATTCTAAACCACCCATTACTTACCTCCCGCAAACGCCTGAAATCAGGCGTCTGTATCTTGTTTATTTACTTTCGCTTTTAAAGCCGCTAATTCATTATCAATTTTATCTTGTGCTGCTAACTCAGCAAATTCATCTTGCAATGATTTTTTACCTATGTCATAAGACTCAACCTGCGCTTCTAAGCTATCAATTTTTTGCTCATATCGTTCAAATTTATACATAGCATCATTAATACGATTGCTATCTAAGGTTTTCTTCACCTCTAAACGTGATGTCACCGTACTATGGCGCATTAGCATCGCTTTTTGCCTTGCTTTAGCATCCGCTAACTTTTCTTGCAACTGTGATACTTCGCTTTGCAACTTGCTAATATGCTCATCTAGGTTAGCAATATCTGCTGCAACTAAATCGGCTTTATCTGCTGACTTTTGACGCTCAATTAAGGCTGAACGTGCTAAATCTTCTCGCTCTTTACTTAAAGCCAGTTCTGCTTTAGCTTGCCAATCGGCAACATCCTCTTGCAAACGATTGATGATCCGTTGCAATTCTTTTTTCTCAGCTATGGTTTTCGCTGAAGAGGAACGTACTTCAACTAACGTATCTTCCATTTCTTGAATAATTAAACGCACCATTTTTTCTGGATCTTCTGCTTTATCCAGTAATGCATTAATATTCGAGTTAATAATGTCAGAAAATCTTGAAAATATACCCATGGTATTTACCTCTATATCTCATATTAAATAACGGTCGAGTTCCCCTAAGCTTATTCAGTTTCCTTGCCAACTTTTAAAATAAAATTAAATCAATGAATTTAAACAACTTTATTTATTTTTCATCTATACTGTTGCTAAACCTCATAATGAAATACACTACTAATTAGTGAATTTAACTAACAAATAGCTGCCAATGAATAGAAAATTCAAACAGGATAATTTGCTAGGTCAGTCTAATAGCTTTTTAAATGTATTAGATCAGGTCTCGCAAGTAGCACCGCTTACTAAACCAGTGTTAATTATTGGCGAGCGAGGTACAGGTAAAGAACTTATAGCTGCTCGCTTACATTATTTATCTCAACGTTGGGATCAACAGTATTTAACCTTAAATTGTGCCGCTTTAAATGAGAACCTACTAGAGTCAGAGCTGTTTGGCCATGAAAGTGGTGCCTTTACCGGTGCCAGCAAACGCCATGAAGGTCGTTTTGAGCGAGCAAGTGGTGGCACCTTATTTTTAGATGAATTGGCAAATACACCCAGTTTAGTTCAAGAAAAACTACTCAGAGTAATTGAATACGGCGAGTTTGAACGCGTAGGTGGTAGTCGGTCAATTAAAACCGATGTAAGGCTAGTTTGCGCCACAAATGAAGATTTACCGCTATTGGCTGAGCAAGGTCGGTTTCGTGCCGACTTACTGGATAGGTTAGCTTTTGACGTTATTACCCTGCCGCCTTTGCGCGAACGCCCAGAAGATATTATGCATCTTGCCGAACACTTTGCTATTAATATGGCAAGAGAGCTAGGTTTTGAATTATTTAGTGGTTTTAGCGAAAAAGCTAAACGGTGCTTAATGGAACATCACTGGCCGGGTAATGTGCGGGAATTAAAAAATGTAGTAGAACGTAGTGTCTATCGTACCAATAATGCTTATGTTCCAGTGCATAATATTCAGCTAGATCCATTTGAGTCACCCTATAGGCCTAAAACTCACTTAACCTCAGTGCCGGTAAAACAACAAACAACAAGTCATACTGTTGCCACTGATAAAAGTGCTAGCCCTGCAGCTGTAAATTCAGCTCCTAGCCAGTCAATAGCAACACCCACAGCTAAAATTGATTTTAATCAGGCTCAAGACTTTAAAAGCTTATCGCAAGACTACGAAATTAACTTAATTAAACAAGCCTTAGCGGCTAGTCAGTATAATCAGAAAAAGACAGCTGAATTACTTAATTTAACCTATCATCAATTACGGGGCTATATGAAAAAGTATCAGTTACTGGAAAGCCAGCAAACATGAAGCACGCTAAATACAAATACTGCCTAAACAGCGTTAGTTTGGTTACAAAACTTGTTACTTTGCTGGCTAGCAGTGCCATATTAAGCGCCTGCGATCCAAAATTACCAGAGCAATTTGCTTCCAGCATCGTCTATTGCTCTGAGGGTTCACCTGAGTCTTTTAATCCTCAACTGATAACCTCAGGCACAACTATCGATGCTATTAGTTTACAACTTTACGATAGACTGCTTGATCTTGACGCTAGTACCGGCGAGTTAATTCCTGGTTTAGCCAAAAATTGGCAAGTAAGCAACGACGGCACTGAATATCTATTTAATTTGCGCGCTAATGTTCAGTTTCATCAAACCCATTATTTTACGCCTAGCCGTACCTTACAAGCCGAAGATGTAGTATTTACCTTTAATCGGATTAGTGATCCTACGCATCCTTATCATTTTCAAGGTGGCGGAAGTTACCCCTACTTTCAAAGTGTGGCTTGGTCTAACTTAGTTGAATCTGTCACTGCTTTAGATAGCTATACCATTAAATTTAAGCTAAGCCAGCCAAATAGTTCTTTTTTATCCATGCTAGCAACCGACTTTTCAGCTATTTTATCCGCTGAATATGCGCAGCAATTACTAGACAACAATACGCCAGCCATTATCGATATACTGCCCATAGGTACTGGCCCCTTTTTATTTAAAGAATATCAAAAAGATGTGTTAATTCGCTATCATCGCCACCCTAACTATTGGCGCGAGTTGGCAAAACCTGAACAATTAGTTTTTGATATAGTGCCTAATAATGCACGGCGTATGGCTAAGTTGTTAACCCATGAGTGTGACATTATTGCTTATCCTCGGGTGCCTGAGCTTAAACTTATAAGTAAGCGCAGCGATGTCGATATCCAAGAAAGTACTAATATGAACGTCGGCTTTTGGGCCTTTAATACTCAAAAAGCCCCCTTTGACAATATTAAAGTTCGCCAAGCGTTATCTTTAGCCATTAACCGCGATGCTATTATGCAAGCGGTGTATTACGGCTATGCCACCCCAGCAACTTCGCTACTGCCGCCTACGTCATGGGCATTTAACCCTAATTTAGAGCCTACAACTTATGATCCTATCGCCGCTAAAGCACTATTAAAAGAAGCCGGTTATAGCAAAGGCTTTAATATGGATATTTGGGCCATGCCGGTTCAGCGACTCTATAATCCGAATGCAATTAAAATGGCAGAATTAATCCAAGCCGATTTAGCGCAAATTGGTGTTAAAGCCAAAATTGTAACCTACGAATGGAATAGCTTTAGGCGTAAACTCACTAATTTCGAGCATGACTCAGTGTTAATTGGTTGGGCGGCTGACAATGCTGATCCAGATAACTTTTTTCGCCCTTTGCTTAGCTGCAGCGCAGCAATTACGGGCACTAATAGAGCCAACTGGTGTGATGAAAGTTTTGATCAGTTAATTAATCAAGCCATCCTAACTGCTGATCAAAAACAAAGACGAAGTTATTATTGGGCAGCACAGCAATACCTTTTTGAACAAGTACCTTTAGTAAGTATTGCCCATTCTCAGCGCTTTCAAGCTTTAAATATTGATGTCAAAGGCGTTGCAATTAACCCCTATGGTGGTATTTCTTTGGCAACAGCCACTAAGGTAAAACAATGAGAGCTTTTTTATTACGCCGATTATTTTTATTAGCCTTTGTTTTTATCGCTTTAAGCTTATTTGCCTTTAGCTTAGCTTATTTATTTCCAGGTGATATTTTAAATAACTTAAGTGGCTTACACCAAATAAGCCCAGAGCAGGCAGTACAACTCACTAATTACTATCAATTAGATCGCAGTTACGTAGCCCAATATTTTGCTTATTTACAACGCATTTTCAATGGTGATTGGGGCCTGTCTTTTGCCAGCCAACAACCTTTACTACAAGAAATTCAACACTTAACCCCAGCAACAATAGAACTAGCCGCTTATGCCTTATTTATTTCGTTTTTTATAGGTATCCCTCTTGGCATTATTGCTGCTATAAAACCAGATGGCGTGATGAGTAAAACTATTTCAGCCATTGCAATTACTGGTTATTCTTTACCAATTTTTTGGTGGGGTTTATTGCTTATCATGATTTTTTCATTAGCCTTAGGTTGGCTACCAACAGCAGGCAGAATTAATGTCTTATATGAAATCCCTCATCAAAGTGGCTTTATGCTGTGGGATATTTATATCGCTGACATTCCTTATAAAGCTGAAGCCTTTTATAATGCCTTACAGCATCTATTATTACCCACTATTGTTTTAGCCACCTTTCCAACCACGGTAATGCTGCGATTTGTACGTGACTCTATGCTTGATGTATTACAGCAAAATTATATTAAAACTGCGCGTGCAAAAGGCCTAAGCCGAGCTCAAGTGTTATATCGTCACGGCTTAAGAAACGCCTTATTACCCGTAATTAGGCAAATAGGCTTACAATTTAGCACGCTAATAACCTTGGCCATGATGACCGAAATTATTTTTTCTTGGCCAGGATTAGGCCATTGGCTAATTGATAGTATTTATCAGCGCAATTACCCTGCTATTCAAGCCGGCTTACTAATGATTTCAACCTTAGTAATTAGTGCCAATATGTCTACTGATCTGTTGCATACTTATTTTAATCCGCTCGCGAGGAAGCCTTAATATGGCGTTTATTCGTATATTGCCAGATGAGCAACTTGCACGCTCACCTCAGGTGCAGCTGTGGCGTGAGTTTTCGCGTCAACACAGTGCCATGGCAGGTTTAGTATTATTTTGTGCCTTCACTTTAATCAGTATCGTTGCTCCATTGTTGCTTTTAAATGACCCAAACCAACAAATGGATACCTTACTGTTAGTGCCGCCCTCTTGGTCAGATCAAGGCTTAATCCAGTATCCCTTTGGTACCGATGATTTAGGTCGAGATCTTTTTTCTCGCATGCTAATAGGAACGCGCTATACCTTTGGTATTGCCATGCTTACCGTATTAGGCTCGCTATTTATGGGCATAGTGTTAGGTGCCTTAGCCGGCATGAGTAAAGGCTTTAAATCTAGTGTGTTTAACCATATTCTTGATTTAGCCTTAACTATTCCCTCTTTATTGCTCGCCATTATAATTGTGGCTATTTTAGGCCCAGGCTTAATTAATACGACTTGGGCAATTATGTTGGCTTTACTGCCGCAATTTGTGCATGGCATCCGCAATGCAATTAGTAGCCAATTAAATGAAGACTACGTTATCGCCTATCGGTTAGATGGCGCCAATAACTGGCAGGTTTTTATCCGTATTATTTTACCTAATACCTGGGAGCAACTGACCCTGATGGCAAGTATGGCCCTATCAACCGCAATACTAGATATTGCTGCCTTAGGCTTTTTAGGTTTAGGTGCTCAAGCACCTACAGCAGAATGGGGAACTATGATTGCTGACTCCTTAGATCTTATTTATTTAGCCCCAACTAGTATAGCCATCCCGGGTTTACTGATATTTTTGGCCGTATTATCGGTCAATTTAGTAGGCGATGGTTTACGTACAGCAATTAAAAAACGGCGAGAAGGCTAATGTTATTATTAGATATTAAAAACCTAACCATAGAGCTCAATACGCCAGATGGTATGATCCGCGCCGTTGATAAAGTTAACTTTAGCTTACGTGAGGGCGAAATCCGCGGCCTTGTTGGTGAATCCGGCTCGGGCAAAAGCTTAATAGCCAAAGCCATTGTTGGCGTGTTAAATCAGCGCTGGCAAGTGACTGCCGACAGGTTTCATTGGGCAGGGCAAGATTTATTACGGATGAATTCAACTCAACAGAGAAAAATTATTGGCCGTGATATTGCCATGATTTATCAAGAGCCTAGCTTAAGCTTAGATCCAACCGACGTCATTATTGATCAACTAGAAGAAGCCATACCTGATCATCAATTAGAAGGGCCATGGTGGCGTAGAAGCTATAATAGACGACGCAAAGCCATTGCGTTATTACATAAAGTTGGCATTCGTGATCATAAAGCTGTGATCCATAGCTACCCTTATCAACTATCCGAGGGGATTTGCCAAAAAGTGACTATCGCTATGGCTGTTGCTAAAAGCCCAAAGTTACTTATCGCGGATGAGCCTACTACGGCCTTAGAAAGCTCTACTCAAGCCCAGCTGTTTCGGCTACTAGCGAGCTTTAATCAGCTTAAAGGTACTGCCATTTTATTAATTAGTCATGAGCTTGAAACCATAGCTCGCTATACGCAAAGCCTCAGTGTTTTATATTGTGGTCAGCTTGTTGAAGCCGGTGAAACCGCAACTATCCTTAAACAACCCTTTCATCCTTATACTAATGCCTTAATTAAAAGTGTGCCGGAATTTCAACCAGAATTACCAGCAAAATCACCGTTATATGCGTTACCTGGTAGTATTCCCGTCTTGCAGCATTTACCTATAGGCTGTCGTTTAGGCCCCCGCTGTCCAAACGCCCGCAAAGAATGTGTTAAAACACCTAAATTAGAACGTTTACACAATCATTATTACAGCTGCCATTTTCCATTGTTAGAAAAAGAATCGCTATGACTGCCTTATTAGAAGTCCAAAATTTATCTAAAACCTACTTTAGCTCCAAAGGCTTATTTGGCCGCCAAGCGGTTCATGCGTTAACTGATATTAACTTTAGTTTGCACGCAGGAAAAACCTTAGCCATTGTAGGTGAAACGGGCTCTGGCAAAAGCACTTTAGCCAAACTGCTTGTTGGCATAGAAAAACCAGATATGGGCAATATTATCTTGGCCGGTGAGAAAGTTAAAATTAGCCACTTTAAACAATATAATCATGTGATCCGCTTTATTTTCCAAGACGCCGAGCGAACACTGAACCCCCATCAAAAAATTGGCCAAATGTTAGATGATGTTTTACGCTTTAGTACTATCTTAGATCCACAACAACGACAATTAAAAATCCAAGCCATATTAAAGCAATTAGGCTTATTAGATGATCACGCTGATTACTACCCTCATATGTTTTCTGGTGGCCAAATACAGCGTGTAGCGCTCGCTAGAGCGTTAATTCTTGATCCTAAACTGCTTATACTCGATGAAGCATTAACCGCCTTAGATCCTTCTTTACGAGCTCAAATTGTCAATTTATTACTAGAGCTACAACAAAGTACCGGCATTGCCTACCTATTAATAACTAATCACTTACGTTTAATTCGTCATATTGCCGATGATTTACTAGTGTTACATGACGGCAAAGTGGTCGATTATGCTGACACCATGACAGTGTTTAACCAACCGCAATCAGACTTTACTAAAAAATTAATCAATAGCACTCAAGAATAATCTTATTGAGTATCAAATAAGCAGATATAAAAAAAGCCGTGTAGAAACACGGCTTTTTACTATCAATAATAAAGTAATGATTTTTAGCTATTACTCGTTAAAACTCACTCGCTTGGCTAGCACGTAAGTTGCGTGTAATTTCTGCTTTAGCTTTTAACGAAGCTAATACCGCAGCATATGCTTGCTGAGCGTTTTGTTCAGCTAAACTGTCCAGCTGCTCTGCAGTAGGTGCTACAGTAACTTGCGCATCATTAACGGCTAACACTGATACTAAGGCAACATCACCATTGGCTAATTTAACCATATCAACGGCTGATTTATTTTCGATGGGTCTTGCCATAGCAAAAGCTTTAGCACGAATTTGACCATCTAAAGTACCACCAAAACGCGGTGTATTTACTGACTTCTCAACAGTCAGGTTAGCACTTTTCGCGATAGTCGTTAATTCAGCATCAGCAAATTCAGCTAACAAAGATTGCGCTTTAGCTTCAGCCATTTTTGCGCTTTGTTCAGCCTTAACTGCTGCTTCTACTGCCACTTTAACTTCATCTAGGCCCTGAGTACGTGCAGGCTCAGACTCTATAACACGCACTACAATAACGTGCTGCTTATCAAGCTCAATAACATCACTATTAATTTGTTCAGCAATAAAATTACTATCAAATATTTTTGCCATAATTTCAGGTGCATTTAATGGCTCGGTTACTGTACTGTGAGTAAATAAAGGAGTCGTAACAACTGACGCATCAATGGCTAACGCAGCATCTTCTAGCGTATCTGGAATTTCAAAGCTTACTTCAGCTAAACGCTGTTGTGCATCATAAAATTCAGTAGCAGCTTGGTCTTCTTGTAAACGTTTTGCAATCTCGGCAGAAACCTCAGACAAAGGCTGTTGTTGTGCCGGCTCAAGTGTAACCAACTTAATGATATGATAGCCATAAGCTGTTTTAACCACCGAGCTTAAGTCACCTTCATTTTTTAAAGCAAAAGCGACAGCTTCAAAGTCTTCATCCATATCGCCTTGGGCTAACCAATCAAGCTCGCCTCCGTTCTCAGCTGAAAATGTATCTGCTGATTCGGTTTTCGCTAACTCGGCAAAGTCTGCACCCGACTTTAACTTGGCTAATAACTCGTTCGCTTTAGCTTCTACTGCAGCATCTTCCTCTTCAGATTCAAGCATAATATGCGCAACTTTACGGCGCTCCTTAGTTGAATATAATGCTTTATTATCATTATAAAACTGTTCAATTTGCTGCTCTGAGATAACAATTTTTTCAGCTAAGCTTGCAGCTGATAATTCAACATATTCTACAGCAACCCTTTGCTCAGTTTGATACATACCAATATGTGTCGTGTAATAATCTTCCAGCATCTGCTGGGTAATATTCACTTCTGAAACAAAGTCAGCTGATGCAATACGTGCATACTCTATGTCGCGGCTTTGCTGCTGCAAAGTCAATAATTGTTGCATCTCATTAGCGGTAGCAAAGTCACTACCTAGCACACTAATTAATAATTGATTACGCGACATTTGGTCACGCATCAACTCACGAAACTGCTCAGGCTGATAGCCAGATTGACTTAATAAGGCTATATAACGGTCATTATTAAATTGACCATCAATTTGAAATTCTGTCATGCCACGTATTGCATCGCGCACTTGTTCGTCGCTTACTCTTAAGCCTAGCTTATTTGCAAATTGTTGTTGCAGCCGCTCATCAATTAAACGCTCTAAAACATCGCTACGAAATTTATTCATATAGGCTGGATCAGCAGCTAAACTAGCGTACATTTCGCCAAATTGCTGCTGCAAGCGAGAGCGTTCATTCTGAAACGCTTGGTCAAATTCATTTTGAGTAATTTTGTCGCCATTCACTGTGGCAACATTGACTTCCGCAGGAGTACTTAAATAGCTGCCTACACCTGCTAATGCAAATGTCAGGATAACCAAGCCGAGTATTATTTTGGCAATTATACCCTGCGATCCTTCTCTGATTTTTTCTAACATCTTGGTATGATCTCTTTATTCTACTTAGCGCCTGGGAAGCAACATCAATACTTAGTTGTTGCCGTAAAAAAAAACGCATCTTAACAGATGCGCTTTTTTTAGAGAAGCCTTTACAAGGCTACGGTTGCTTTATCCTAACATCCGCCATGTTATTTCTGTCTTTATTTGAAACACATCTGCGGATTTAAAATTAAACTTCCGCCCAAATTTCTGTGTTAATCACAGAGGTTTGGCTTAATTACAGGCGTCTTTTAATGCTTTACCTGGCTTGAAAGCAGGAATCTTAGCCGCAGCGATTTGGATAGTTTCACCCGTTTGTGGGTTACGACCTGTACGAGCTGCGCGCTCGCGCACACTGTATGTTCCAAAACCAACTAGTGCTACAGAGTCGCCTTCTTTAAGAGCTTCGGTAACCGCATCAATGAACGAATCTAAAGCACGACCCGCTGATGCCTTAGAAATGTCTGCACCAGCAGCAATTTTGTCGATAAGTTGAGACTTGTTCACAATATCATCCCCTTCAATTGTTATTATTTTCAACAACTACACTTTACTAACCTTGTAAGTGCGTTCCAATGTTATAACAAGCAACTTGGTCGCTTGCAAGTAAAAAGAAACAGTAAAGCTAGTATTATTGCTTTGACTGTAGCCCTTGTCTGATAAGGGCTACGTCTAAACTGCCCATAACTTATCACAGCTTAACGGAATTAAAAGCCCCCTAAACCGGATTTTTTTCGCTTTTTTTACCTTTTGCTGCTTTTTTTACCGATTTTTCGACAGAAACACGTGCTGTAGGCTCTTGTAGGGCCAATTCTAATACTTCATCAATCCATTTCACGGCACAAATTTCAATATCACCTTTAACATTATCAGGGATGTCTTTTAAATCGCGCACGTTATCATGAGGAATTAATACCCGTTTAATACCACCGCGGTGTGCAGCTAACAGCTTCTCTTTTAAACCACCTATTGGTAATACTTCACCACGCAGCGTAATTTCACCCGTCATAGCAACATCAGCACGCACAGGGTTACCGGTTAAGCTAGAAACTAATGCCGTAACCATACCTATACCGGCACTAGGCCCATCTTTTGGTGTAGCGCCTTCTGGTACATGGACATGAATATCGCGTTTTTCATAAAAGTCTTCATTAATCCGTAAACCTTCAGCTCGACTTCTTACTACCGTCATCGCAGCTTGAATAGACTCTTTCATTACATCACCTAGTGAGCCAGTAAAGGTTAACTTACCTTTACCTACCACCGAAGCCGCTTCAATGGTTAATAAGTCTCCACCTACTTCTGTCCAAGCTAAGCCCGTTACTTGGCCAATACGGTTACTATCGTCGGCTTTACCATAATCAAAACGTTGCACACCTAAGAACTCTTCTAGGTTATCGTTATTAATAACAACTTGTTTTAATTTTTTATTTAATAAAATTTGTTTAACCGCTTTACGACATAACTTAGAAATTTCACGCTCTAGATTACGTACACCAGCTTCACGGGTGTAATAACGAATAATGCCAATAATAGCGCTATCTTCAATCACAATTTCATCTGCTTTTAAGCCGTTACGGCCCACTTGTTTAGAAATTAAATGTTGCTTAGCAATATTCAGCTTTTCGTCTTCGGTGTAACCGGCTAAACGGATAACTTCCATTCTATCGAGCAAGGCTGCCGGAATATTTAAGCTATTAGAGGTAGCAAAAAACATCACATCCGATAAATCATAATCAACTTCTAGATAATGATCACTAAACGAGGTGTTTTGCTCCGGATCTAACACCTCTAATAAAGCGGCCGCCGGATCGCCTCTAAAATCAGAGGCCATCTTGTCAATTTCATCGAGTAAAAATAGTGGGTTTCGCACCCCTACTTTTGCCATTTTCTGAATAATCTTACCTGGCATAGAACCAATATAAGTACGGCGATGACCACGAATTTCCGCTTCATCACGCACGCCACCTAGCGCCATACGCACATATTTTCGCCCTGTTGCTTTGGCTACCGATTGGCCTAAAGAGGTTTTACCCACACCTGGTGGGCCAACTAAGCACAATATTGGGCCTTTAAGCTTATTAACCCGCTGTTGCACGGCTAGATACTCAACAATACGCTCTTTAACTTTTTCTAAACCGTAATGATCAGCATCGAGGATCTTTTCTGCTGCAGCTAAATCTTTTTTAACTTTACTGCGGGCTTTCCACGGCACATTGGTTAGCCATTCGATATAGCTACGAACGACAGTCGCTTCTGCTGACATCGGCGACATCATTTTTAGCTTTTGTAATTCTGCTTTTGCCTTATCTGCCGCTTCGGCAGGCATTTTTACATCAGCTATTTTTTTAGCTAAGGCTTCAAACTCATCTGGCGCATCTTCAAGATCACCCAACTCACGCTGGATTGCCTTCATTTGTTCGTTTAAATAATACTCGCGCTGGCTTTTTTCCATCTGCTTTTTAACGCGACTGCGAATACGGCGCTCAACTTGTAAAATATCAATTTCGCTTTCCATCATCGCCATTAAATACTCAAGCCGCTCTTTAACATCTAACAGCTCAAGTACTTTTTGTTTGTCGTCAACTTTTAATGGCATATGTGCAGCCATCGTATCAGCCAACCTTGCTAAGTCTTCAATACCACTTAATGCAGTTAACACCTCAGGTGGGATTTTTTTATTTAGTTTAATGTAACCTTCAAACTGATTAATGGCAGAGCGTAAGAAGACTTCTTGCTCACGACCTTCAGGCTCTTCGGTAACAATCACATCAATATTTGCCGCAAAGGTTTCTTCGGTTTCTGTAAACTCGGCAATGCGAGCACGACGACTACCTTCTACTAATACTTTAACAGTACCATCTGGTAACTTTAATAACTGTAAAATAGTTGCAACAGTACCTATTTGGTAAATATCATCAACGCTAGGATCATCCAAGGTGGCATCTTTTTGCGCCACTAAGAATATTTGTTTATCATTTTCCATAGCGGCATCAAGGCACTTGATAGACTTAGCTCGTCCAACAAAAAGTGGGATCACCATATGGGGATAGACGACTACGTCTCGCAGGGCCAATACTGGCATATGCAAACGTTCAGCTTGTTCTACTGTCATTGATTCTCTCTCGAAATTAATTATTGCTGGGCGCGAAACAGGTATTTGCCGCGAAACATGTCTAAGTATATGGGGTTAATTTAGTGAAGTTCAATTAGCAATACGAAAAAGGAGCTGATTCAGCTCCTTTTTTTATATTTTTTATACTTATTTACTGTGATTCAGCAGTTGCTGGATCATTAGCTTGATAAATGAGTATCGGATCACTCTCGCCACGAATAACAGTTTCATCAATAACCACTTTAGTGACATTTTCCATTGAGGGTAATTCGTACATAGTGTCTAACAATACACCCTCAACTATAGAGCGTAAGCCACGAGCACCCGTTTTACGTTCCATTGCTTTATCAGCTATTGCTTTTAAAGCATCATTACGAAACTCTAATTCAACATTTTCCATTTCGAATAGTGCAGCAAACTGTTTAACTAACGCATTTTTTGGTTCACTTAGAATTTGAATTAATGCATCAGCATCAAGTTCAGTTAAGGTAGCGACTACCGGTAAGCGACCAATAAACTCAGGAATTAAACCGTACTTCACTAAATCTTCAGGTTCAACATCACGGAAAGACTCACTAATGCTGCGCGTGCTTTCTTTGCTGCGAACCTCAGCACCAAAACCAATGCCAGAACCTTTAGCACAACGTTGTTCAATGACTTTATCTAAGCCAGCAAAAGCACCACCACAGATAAACAGTATCTTAGAGGTATCTACCTGTAAAAACTCTTGCTGTGGGTGCTTACGGCCACCTTGTGGGGGTACTGAAGCTACAGTGCCTTCAATTAACTTTAATAACGCTTGCTGAACACCTTCCCCTGATACATCACGGGTAATAGATGGATTATCAGACTTACGTGAAATTTTATCTATTTCATCAATATAGACAATACCGCGCTGGGCTTTCTCTACATCGTAATCACATTTTTGCAGTAATTTTTGAATGATATTTTCAACGTCTTCACCAACATAACCGGCTTCAGTTAATGTTGTTGCATCAGCCATAGTAAACGGCACATCTAATAAACGCGCTAAGGTTTCAGCTAATAATGTTTTACCACTACCTGTAGGGCCAATCAGTAAGATATTACTCTTACCTAACTCAACTTCAGGTTGATGTTCTGCATTACGTAAACGTTTGTAATGGTTGTAAACAGCGACAGCTAACACTTTTTTAGCATGCTCTTGGCCAATTACATAATCATCAAGATGAGTACGGATCTCGCGCGGCACCGGCAATTTGTCAGCATCACGTTTAGGAGAAATATCCTTTATTTCTTCCCGTATTATGTCATTGCATAAATCAACACATTCATCACAAATATAAACTTGTGGTCCTGCGATTAACTTACGCACTTCATGCTGTGACTTACCACAGAAAGAGCAATACAACAATTTACCACTCTTATCGCCATCGGTGCGATCAGACATCTAATTACCTCTTCACTACAAGGCAGTTCGCTTTATAGCGGCTGCTGAGTTTCTGTTACTTTGTATCTCTATTAGTCAATATGGCGTCAACTAGGCCATAATCCAAGGCCTGTTGTGCACTTAAGAAGTTATCACGCTCAGTATCTTTGCATACTTGCTCATAACTTTTACCTGAGTGCTCAGCCATTAAACGGTTTAGCTTTTCTCTAATATTTAAAATTTCACGAGCATGGATATCAAAATCAGTAGCTTGACCTTGAAAACCGCCTAAAGGCTGGTGAATCATAACGCGCGCATTTGGCAAGCAATAGCGTTTACCTTTAGTGCCGCCCGATAATAAGAATGCACCCATACTAGCGGCTTGGCCAACACAAACTGTTGCGATATCAGGCTTAATATAGCGCATTGTATCATAAATTGATAAACCCGCAGTGACAGAGCCACCTGGCGAATTAATATAAATATAAATATCTTTTTCTGGGTTTTCAGACTCTAAAAATAATAACTGAGCCACGATAAGGTTGGCCATATGATCTTCAACCTGACCAGTTAAAAAAATAACACGTTCTTTTAATAACCGAGAATAAATATCATACGAGCGTTCGCCTTTCGCCGTTTGCTCTATCACCATAGGAACTAACGCGCTGACTAAATCGTTCAGATGTTGTGGCATAGACATAAAATGAGGTTCCCTCTAAATAACTACTAAGCAGTGCCTAAAAATAAAATGGCCCGAACTGTTGTTCGAGCCATTAAAACTGTCGTGACTCAATAAGTCAACTTACTGAGCAGCTTGCGGATTCATTATTTCGTCAAAAGCCGCTTTTTCTTCAGTAACATTAGCTTTAGCTAATATCAAATCAATTGCTTGCTCTTCTAACGCAACATTACGCATGCTTTGCATTAATTCTTTATTACCGTTGTAGTATTCTACAACTTCTTGTGGATCTTCATAAGCTGAAGCAACAGAATCAATTAACTGTTTAACTTTGTCTTCATCGACTTTAAGTTCATTAGTTTTGATTACTTCACCTAATAATAAACCTACTTTAACCCGATCTTTAGCTTGCTCTTCAAATAAAGATGCTGGTAATTCAGGTAAATTTTTAGGGTCAATATTATTGCCAAAACGTTGCATGGCTTGTTTACGTAAAACGTCAACTTCACCTTCAACTAAAGCAGCAGGAACATCTAATTCATTATGCTCTAATAAACCTTTGATAACTTGCTCTTTAACTTTAGCTTTAATATTTTGCTCTAGCTCACGGTTCATGTTTTTACGAACTTCAACTTTCAGTGCATCAACTGAAGCTGTTTCTAAACCGAATAAACCGGCAAATTCATCGTTTAATTCAGGTAAAACTTGCTGTTGAACTTTATTTACAGTAATAACAAAACTGGCAGCTTTACCTTTTAAGTTCTCCGCATGGTAATCTTCAGGGAAGTTAACTTCTACCGTTACTTCTTCACCGGCTTTTTTACCAATAATGCCATCTTCAAAACCTGGGATCATCCGATTTTGACCAAGCTCTAATTCAAAATTATTCGCTTTGCCACCTTCGAACTCTTCGCCATCGATAGAACCAACAAAATCAATTTCAACTTTATCGCCTGCAGCTGCAGCGTCAGATTTCTCTTCCCACGTAGCATGTTGCTTACGTAAAGTGTCTAACATTTTGCTCATATCTTCGTCAGTAATTTCAACTACTGGCTTAGTTACAGCAATTTTATCTAAGTTTTGTACTTCAACTTCTGGGTAAACTTCAAACGTTGCAGTGAACTCTAATGCTTTACCTTGGCTTAACTCACCAGGAGTAAAAGTAGGTGCGCCTGCTGGGTTTAATTTATTTTCAATGATAGCTTCATAAAAGTGACGTTGCATTTGCTCAGAAGCAACTTCTTGTAATACCGACTGGCCATAGCGCTTTTGGATCAAGGAAACCGGAGCCTTACCTGGACGGAAGCCATCAATACGTTGGCGTTTAGCCAAGTCACGTAGACGACCTTTTACTTCGTTATCAATTTTTTCGGCTGGCACGGTAATAGTTACACGGCGCTCTAAACCTTGAGTGGTTTCAACTGAAACTTGCATCTTGTTTCCTCAAATTCAATATAGGGCGTTTACGCTACGCCGTAGTAATATGATCTAGCTTGGTTTAATAACGTTTACTAGTCTGTTATAAAAAAGGACGCGGCATTATAGCGAGCTAATCGGCTGAGGTCGAGTCCCAAAATTATGCCTTTTTATAACAAATTAAGATTAAAAAACGCAGCATGGTTATTGAGTAACCAAGCTGCGTTTTAAATTTTACTTGCAACTAATTTAGCTACGAGTTTGGCCTGTTCCTGTAACCACATACTTTTCAGTGGTTAAAGCTTCTAATCCCATAGGCCCATAAGCGTGAAGCTTACTGGTAGATATGCCAATTTCAGCACCTAAACCCAATTCACCGCCATCAGAAAAACGTGAAGAACTATTGTGCATAACAACAGCTGAATCAACCTGGCGAATAAAGCGCTCGGCATTGGCTTGATCACGAGTACAAATGACCTCTGTGTGCTGGCTACCAAAGCGATCAATATGTTCAATAGCATGGTCCATATCATCGACAATACGAATAGCAATTTCAGGCGCTAAATACTCTTGACCAAACTCATTGTCTTCAATTAGCTGGGCTTGGTTAAAGTAATCAACACTTTGCTTACAAGCATGAATAATCACGTTATGCTCAGCTAAGGCTGCACTTGCTTTAGGTAAAAAATCAGCAGCAACATGTTTATTTACCAATAAGCCTTCTAATGCATTACAAACACCAGGACGCTGAACTTTACCGTTTAATAGTAAATTAAGGCCCATGTCTAAATCTGCACTTTGATCAATATATAAGTGACAGACGCCTTTATAATGCTGAATGACAGGTATCCGGCTATGCTCAGTCACAAAGCGAATTAAACCTTCACCACCACGAGGGATCACTAAGTCAATATATTGTTCTTGCTTTAATAGTCCTAACATTAAATCGCGATCTGGATCAGGCACTATACTAATAACTTCATCCGGCAACTTATGCTCGCGTAATGCTTGTTGCATCGCTTTGGCTATCGCTAAGCTCGTTTGAATAGCTTCACGGCCACAACGTAAAATAACAGCGTTACCGGCTTTAAAGCACAAGGCACCTGCATCGGCTGTTACATTAGGACGCGCTTCATAAATCATACAAATTACGCCTAAAGCAATCCGGCGTTTTTCAATATTAATGCCGTTAGGACGCTGTTCAATAAACCGGGTTTTACCTACAGGATCGTCAAGGGCAATAATTTGCTCAATGGCACTTGCCATTGATTCAATTCGTTGTTCCGTTAACGTTAAACGGTCTATCATCGCAGCACTAGTATCGTTACTAACGGCAGTGGCAACTTCATCTTTATTAGCCGCTAAAATATCTGCTGTCGCTTCACGAATATGATTCGCCATGCTTTGTAATACAAAATTCTTTTCTTCAGTCGTTAAATTAGCAACTGCCTTAGCTGCTTTTGACGCTTTAGCAGCAATCATTGCTGCAACATCCGTACTCATATTCTCTCCAATAACATCATTTCACTACGGTGAATTACGGCATCACTGCCTGTAGGACAATAACCAATACAAGACTCTATATCTCGGCTTTGTTGACCTTTAATCGAAAATAACTCACTAGCACTAAACCGAGTAACACCTTTAGCAATTTTTCGTTTGCCGTTAGCACAACGAATTAACACCGCATCACCTGATTCAAACTCACCGTTAATATCAACAATGCCGCTACAAAGTAACGAGGCACCATGAGAGCGCAACGCTTCTATACAGCCATCGTCTACCCATATTTCACCTTTAGAACGTAAAGTATGGCGCACCCAATGTTTTTTCGCTGACATTGGTGTTTCTTGACCAAAGAAGATAGTGCCAGGGTTCTCTCCTGCTAATAAATCAGAAAAACTATCTGCTTTATGGCCGTCAATAATTAACGTATCTATACCATGGGCAGCCGCTTTTTCAGCCGCTTCAATCTTTGTGCGCATACCGCCAGTACCAACACTAGAGGTTGCACCACCTGCTAATGCATAAATTTCAGGCGTAATATGATCAACTTCAGCAATTAACGTTGCATTAGGGTCTTTATTAGGATCCGCAGTATATAAACCATCCACATCAGAACAGATAATCAATGCATCAGCATGAGATACCGTAGCAACCATAGCCGCTAAATTATCATTATCACCCACTTTTATCTCATCGGTTGCTATCGTGTCATTTTCATTCACGATAGGCAGCACTTTATGATCTAATAAGCGTTGTAAGGTGTTTTGAATATTAACATGACGCACACGATCACTTAAGTCACCATGCGTTAATAACACTTGCGCACAAGGGAAATCAAAGCAGCGGCTCCAAAAATTCATAAGCTCGCTTTGGCCAACTGCTGCCATAGCACGTTTTAAAGCTAAAGGAACACGCTGATGCTGAAAATTAAAATGATGACGTCCCGCTGCAACACTGCCTGACGAAACAAGAATGACTTCAACATCTTGAAGTCGACACTGCCGAATAAATTCAGCAATTGGACGTAAAAACTGTTCACTACAGCCCTGGTTTTCTGGCGCGATTAAAGCACTGCCAACTTTAAGCACTACTCGACGCCAGCTTGGGTTAATCATAACTCCTCCATTGGTTGTTCGAGCGAGATAATAGCAAAATCCGTAACCCAGCACCACCTCAGGCTAAAAAATCAGCAGCACGAGAAAGGCAGAACAAAGATTTAATCTTTAAAATTCAACAAGATAAATTAGACATAAATATAATCTATGCCTATTATAAACAATGAGAATGACAGGATAGTGTAATAAAATTACAAATTGCGCTCACTTTTAAAGTTAAGAGAAAAGCATAACTTGGCGCGGACTTGACTCTAATTGGACTGTTTTTTCATACTGCAAACCTAACTTACTAAGTAAATTAATAGATTCCACATTAGCTGCGTGTGTTAAGCCAATTATTCGGGATAAGTTTAATTGATTATAACCATAATGAATTACCGCCTTAGCAGCTTCGGTTGCATAACCTTGACGACAAAATTTAGGCAAAAAAGCAAAGCCAATATCGGTTTCTTGCAAAGCTTGACGGTAAATTAAACCACAAATACCCATAGCCTGACCATCAGTACAGCCTTCAACAAGAAATAAACCATAACCATGCTGCTGATAGCTTTTTATTGGACCATTCACTAAATAATTCAGAGCATCGCGTTCATTTCTAACCTCGCGATCAGCGATGTTATTGATAAAGGAAGGTTCATTTAATAACTGCAAGGTAAACTGAGTATCTGCCGCTGTAAAATGACGAATTTTAAGACGTGGTGTTTCTGCTATTACCATTAATTAGCCTAAAATAAATGCATTGAGTTAATTAATAATAGATAACAATTTACTTTTAGCCTATTGGCATTAACAAAAAAATACAATAATAGAAAAGAAGTGTGTTGATTTTGAATGTTGAGTGTTGAGTGTTGAGTGTTGAATTTTTAAGAAATGGTCGGTGATGCAGGATTTGAACCTGCGACCCCTTGGACCCAAACCAAGTGCGCTACCAAGCTGCGCTAATCACCGACAACAAAGAATGGGGTGGATGATGGGGTTCGAACCCACGACAACCGGAATCACAATCCGGGGCTCTACCAACTGAGCTACAACCACCACTGAAACCTTACTAATTTTGCTAGACTTGCAACGCTTGTTATGGCGCGCCCGATAGGATTCGAACCTATGACCCACGGCTTAGAAGGCCGTTGCTCTATCCGACTGAGCTACGGGCGCATAATCAAAACCCTACCAGCTAGCTTCTAATTTTAAAGTATGAAAATAAGTTTACTACTCTAAATTTAAAATTTGGTCGGTGATGCAGGATTTGAACCTGCGACCCCTTGGACCCAAACCAAGTGCGCTACCAAGCTGCGCTAATCACCGACGCTGTTGCACTAGAGCAACGGGGCAGAATATTACAGCTGACGAAGCAAAGGGTCAAACCTTTTTTCACATAAAACAACTGACTGCCTATTATTTGAACCTATTGTATAAAAAACAACTCACAATACGGGATAGAGTTATGCTGCAACCTGTGCGAAAATAGCGCCATCATATATACAGCAGAGATAGCATTTAGATGACAGCACAAATCATTGACGGTAAAGCCGTAGCACAAGCAACAAAAGACACTGTAGCAGCGCAAGTTCGAGCGCGTGTAGCCGCCGGGCGCCGTCCACCGGGTTTAGCTGTCATCTTAGTCGGTTTAGATGCCGCCTCTCAGGTTTATGTTGGTAGTAAGCGTAAAGCTTGTGAAGAAGTTGGTTTTCACTCTGTATCTTACGACTTACCCAGCGACACAACTGAAACGCAGTTACTCGAGTTAATTGATACGTTAAACCAAGATAAAACGGTTGATGGTATTTTAGTTCAATTACCTTTACCTGCAGGTATCGATGTCTCTGCCGTACTAGAGCGCATTCACCCAAATAAAGATGTTGATGGCTTTCATCCATATAATATAGGCCGTCTAGCCCAACGTATGCCTGCCCTACGCTCTTGCACCCCTAAAGGTATTATGACGCTATTGCAAAGTACCGGTGTTGATATAAAAAGCATGGATGCCGTTGTGGTAGGTGCTTCAAATATTGTTGGCCGCCCTATGGCATTAGAGTTATTACTAGCCGGTTGTACCGCGACGGTATGTCATAAGTTTACTAAGAATTTAGAGCAGCATGTTCGCCGAGCTGATTTATTAATTGTTGCTGTAGGTCGCGCTGAATTTATTCCCGGTGACTGGATTAAGCCTGGCGCCTTAGTTATTGATGTTGGCATTAACCGCATGGATAACGGCAAACTGGTTGGCGATATTGAATATGATAAAGCGGCAGAGCGTGCGCGTTATATCACACCAGTACCTGGTGGTGTTGGCCCGATGACAGTAGCCAGTTTAATAGAAAACACCCTTGAAGCTTGCCAGCTATATCACGACAAGCATTAATTCAAAAACAATAAAAAACCGCCTTTAGGCGGTTTTTTATTGTCTATAACTCAAAGCGATTATAACTGAGCAAAGTTAGCCTTTGCGCCAAGTGGTCACACCGTTTTTATCTTCAACAATAATGCCTTTAGCGGTTAATGCATCTCTTGCAGCATCTGCTGCGGCCCAATCTTTGTTGGTCCGCGCTTGATTACGCTGAGCAATTAAGGCTTCAATTTCTGCCACATCATCATCTGAAGTGCCTGATTGCAAGAATTGCTCTGCGCTGCCTTGCAATAATCCTAAGACGCCAGCGAGCAATTTTAACTCAGCAGCTAATTTTTTAGCTTTTGCCGGTTCTGTTTCTTTAAAACGATTAACCTCTTTGGCTAGCTCAAATAATACCGGTAGTGCTTCTGGGGTATTAAAATCATCATCCATCGCGGCTTTAAACTGAGCAATATAGTGACTATTCATATCGATGCTTTCACTTGGTACTACATTGCGTAATGCTGTGTATAAACGGCCTAAAGCAGAATGAGCTTGTTCTAAGTTTTCAGCTGAATAATTAAGCTGGCTACGATAATGGCTAGATAATAAAAAGTAGCGAACTGATTCTGGGTTATAGGTTGCTAGCACATCTTTTACAGTAAAGAAGTTGCCTAACGACTTAGACATTTTTTCTTTGTCTACTTGCACCATCCCCGTATGGATCCAGGTATTAACATACTTATGATCATGAGCACAGGTTGATTGGGCAATTTCATTCTCATGATGTGGGAATTGTAAGTCTGAGCCACCGCCGTGAATATCAAAATGTTGGCCTAAATGTTTAGCACTCATTGCTGAACATTCAATATGCCAACCTGGTCGGCCGTCACCCCATGGCGATTGCCAAAATGGCTCCCCCGGTTTCACCGATTTCCACAATACAAAGTCTAATGGGTTTTGTTTATTGTCTGCCACTTCCACCCGCGAGCCAGACTGCAGCATCTCTAAATTCTGCTGACTTAATTCGCCATAGGCTTTATATTTACTGACATCAAACAACACATCACCATCAGCCTCATAAGCATAGCCTTTAGCCTCGAGCTGTTCAATCATGCTAATAATTTCAGCCATATGTGTGGTTACTCTTGGCTCAATATCGGCAGGTAACAAACCTAATGCTGCAAAATCGTCATGCATGGCTTTAGTAAAACGCGCGGTAAGTGCATCACAGCTTTCATTGTTTTCTGCTGCACGATTAATAATTTTATCGTCAACATCAGTAATGTTACGTACATAAGTCACATCGTAACCAGAGAAACGTAAATAGCGATTAATAACATCAAAGGCAACATAGGTTCTGGCATGGCCAACATGGCAGTGGTCATATATTGTAATACCACAAACATAAAGCCCTACTTTGCCGGGTTCTATTGGGGTGAATAGCTGTTTTTTTCTAGTTAAGGTATTAAATATATGTAGCATCTTGTCCTCAAACTGGCCTCGCATGGCCAAAATTGTTGCATCAATGTGTTTTCTAATAGTGTATCACTGGCACCTTTATCCGGCTATCTTTGCTTTATGATTTGCGCTTGCTCAGGTAGAATAATGCCACTTATATGAAGAGGAATTTTTATGATCAGCTTACATACCAACTATGGCGTTATTAAATTACAACTTTTTGCCGACAAAGCGCCTGTTACCGCAGAAAACTTCACCAATTACGTTAAAGAAGGTTTTTACGATAATACAATATTCCACCGTGTTATCGATGGTTTTATGATCCAAGGTGGTGGCTTTACTGCTGATATGAACCAAAAAACAGCAAAAGCGCCAATCAAAAATGAAGCTAATAACAACGTTGCCAATAAAAAAGGCACTATAGCCATGGCCCGTACTAATGATCCGCATTCAGCTTCAAACCAATTCTTTATCAATGTCGGCGATAACGACTTTTTAAACCACAGCTCAGAAACTAGCGCTGGTTGGGGTTACTGTGTTTTTGGTGAAGTAGTTGAAGGAATGGATGTTGTTGATAGCATCAAAAAAGTAGCAACAACGCACTCTCATGGTCATGCCGATGTGCCTGTTAAGCCGGTTATTATTGAAAAAGCCGTACTTGAAGCTTAAGCCCATAATAACGTGCAGCCACTTTTAGAAACACCATACAGCCTATTTATTGCCGATATTCATTTATCGGCACAGCGGCCTGATATTACAGCAGCCTTTTTGCAATTTTTGCACACTACCGCTGTAAAGGCTGAGGCGCTGTATATTTTAGGTGATCTATTTGATGTTTGGATTGGCGATGATAATCCCGAGCCACTCGTGGCCGAAGTCGCCACTGCACTTAAACAGCTGAGTGATAATGGTACTCAGCTGTTTTTTATTCATGGCAATCGTGACTTTTTTTTACGCCAAGCTTATGCCAAACGCTGTGGAATGACACTGTTACCACCAGAGCAGGTGATTGACTTATACGGCACGCCTACGCTTATTATGCATGGTGACAGCCTTTGTACCTTAGATATTGCCTATCAAAAATTTCGCAAATGGTGGAACCAGCCTTGGTGGCAGTTTATTATGCTTAACTTGCCTTTAAAGTTGCGCCAGCATTTAGCCAAAAAAGCACGCTTACGCAGCGCTAAACATAAGCAGCAATATAATAATAATAATCAGCAACAGATCATGGATGTTACCCCAGAGGAAGTGATTCATGTTATGCAACAGGCTAAAGTGGATAAGTTAATTCATGGCCATACCCACCGCCCTGCTGTACATCAAGTCGCGCTAAATGGTCAAACTGGCCAACGCTATGTACTGGGTGACTGGTATAGCCAAAGTAGTTATTTATTCGTTAGCGCAAAGCAGTGGCAGTTACATTTCTCGCCCTTGGCTAACTAAATATCCATTTATGTCGTTACTACGCCTTTATTAGCACTAATTTAAATTTAAGGGGATTGTTTTGCAGTCGCTACTTGCACCTATTAATCACTTTTTACACTGCACTACACCAGACTCTTGGATTGACTCTGCACGCAAACCTGAGAATCTAGCCGTATTACTCACTGATCATTTAGTCTGCGAGTTAAAAGCAGCACAATCGGCTATGTATTTAATTCGCCGCTATGTCGTTGATGAACAAAGCGGCACTGCCTTATTGCAATGGCTAAAGCCTTATGAAGATTATACTTATCGCCAGCAAGGTGATTGGACGCAACTGGCCGATATAAAACTAAAAAAATCCATGCTGCCAAAAGCAGATTCAAACTATGGCCAAGAATTAGTTGATAAAATGGTGTTGCTAATTAAAGAAGAGCTACATCACTTTTACCAAGTATTAGAAATGATGCAACATTATGGCATAGCGTACGACAAAATCACCTCCAGTCGCTATGCCAGAGGCATGTTGCGCCATGTTAGTACCTTTGAACCTAATGCGCTTATTGATAAGTTAATTTGCGGTGCTTATATTGAAGCCCGCTCTTGTGAGCGTTTTGCGAAAATTGCTCCTTTTCTCGATAAACCCCTGGCTGATTTTTACATCTCGCTGCTACGCTCTGAAGCGCGGCACTTTGAAGATTACTTAAGTCTAGCTGCTAAAATCGCTAACCAAGATATCAGTGATCGCGTGCGCTTTTTTGGTGAAATTGAAGCCGAGCTTATCTTAAGTCCAGATCCAGAGTTTCGCTTTCATTCAGGTGCACCCGTTTAAATATTATCCAGTTCACTTGACGAATAGCTGAATATTGGTCATAACTGATACAAGGATCATAAAAATGATCTGGTCGTATTAGGAAGTGACAAGGATAATAATTATGATATTGAATCACTTATGGGGTCTATATGCACATCCAAAGCAAGAATGGCATTCCATAGATACACGACATGAAAGTTTTCGTTATAGCATAATTCACATTATGCTAATTGCTTTAATTCCTGCGTTATGTGCTTACTACTCAGCTGTTCACCTAGGTTGGAGCATAGGTGCAGGCGAACGTATTATGCTAACAGCACAAAGCGCTAGAATTATGGCCATTGGTATGTACTTTGCTTTAATAGGCGGAGTATTTGCTTTAAGTTTTCTCGCTAACTGGATGGCAATTACCTTTGGTGCCAAACCCAGTTATACCCAAACTCTTGAACTAGCAGCCTACACTGCAACCCCCATGTTTATGGTTGGTTTTGCTGGTTTGTACCCAGAGTTATGGGTCATAGTTGTCGCTGGGCTCGTTGGATTAACCTATTCAGTTTACTTACTGTACGTAGGTGTGCCTATTATTATGCATATCCCTGAAGATCGTGGCTTTATTTATGCTAGTTCGGTTGTTACAGCTGGAATGGTATTGTTGATGTGTATTTTAGCCGGTACTGTAATTTTATGGCATCACGGCTTCGGCCCGGCCTTTTCACACTAAATAGGTACTCAAAGTAAAAGGTATTACTCAAGCTTTTTGCTTTAGTAATAAGAAAGGCAGTCTAAGACTGCCTTTTTTTACTAAGCGAATAAACTACTTTAAAAATTAGCCTTCGTTATACATTTCTAAATCGGTTGCCATTGCGGCATCCGCTTTCGCTTTCGCATCATTATTACGCAATTGCTCTAAGCGATTTAAGTACTCTTGATCAATATCATTAGTAACATAGCAGCCATCAAACACTGAGGTATCAAAACGTTTAATATCTGGGTTACCTAAACGTACAGCATCAACTAAGTCAGGTAGTGATTGGAAAATTAAACCATCTGCACCAATAATGTCGCAGATGTTATCAACATCATGGCCATGAGCAATTAACTCGTTAGCTGATGGCATATCTATACCATACACATTCGGAAAACGTACCTCAGGCGCTGCAGAAGCAAAGTAAACTTTCTTTGCACCTGCCTCACGAGCCATATCAATAATTTGCTTAGACGTCGTGCCACGCACAATAGAGTCATCTACTAATAATACGTTTTTACCTTTAAACTCTTGCCAAATCGCATTAAGTTTACGCTTAACTGATTTTTTGCGAGCCTCTTGGCCAGGCATTATAAAAGTACGACCAATATAACGGTTTTTCACATAGCCCTGGCGGTAAGGTAAACCTAAAACCGTGGCAATTTTTAAGGCCGTATCAGTACTAGTTTCTGGAATAGGAATAACCACATCAATGTCTAAATGGGCCCATTCACGTTTAATCTTTTCACCTAACATCTCGCCCATTGCAACACGTGATGCATAAACTGAAATATTATCAATAGTCGAGTCTGGACGAGCAAAATAAACGTATTCAAAAATACAAGGTGTATAACTTGGGTTCTCAGCACATTGGAAAGTGTGTAACTCACCCTCTTCTGTAATATAAACCGCTTCACCGGGAGAAACATCCCGCATAACAGTATAGCCATCAGCATCTAAAGCAACGCTTTCTGAGGCCACCATATATTCAGTGCCAAGCTCAGTTTCACGTTTACCCATCACTAAAGGACGAATACCGTTAGGATCTCTAAAGGCCAATAAACCATGACCAATAATTAAGGCAACAGCGGCATAAGCGCCCCGAACCTTACGGTGTAAGTTTGCTACTGCACGGAAAATATGCTCTGGCTGCAACTGCATGACACCGGTATTTTGTAATTCATGCGCCAAAACATTTAATAACACTTCAGAGTCTGACGTAGTATTAATATGCCGCTTAGCAATACGGAAAATATCTTCAACTAATAAATGCGAATTAGTTAAGTTACCATTATGGGCTAAAGCAATACCAAATGGGCTATTAACATAGAAAGGCTGAGCCTCAGCAGTACTTGATGAACCAGCTGTAGGGTAACGCACATGGCCTAAGCCTATATTTCCAGCTAAACGTTGCATATGGCGTACTTCAAATACATCTTTAACTAAACCATTCGCTTTACGTAATTTCAGCGTATTATTATGATCAATAGTAACAATACCTGCAGCATCTTGACCGCGGTGTTGCAACACCGTTAAGCCATCATATAAGGCTTGATTTACAGGATACTTTCCAACTATACCGACAACACCACACATGAAATATTCCTCGCCCGTACTAAGGCTGTTGCATAAAACTAGAATGGTTCTGAATATAGCTAAAGAACCACTCAATGATAAAACCAAACTCAGGGATTAATACAGAGCTACTCCACCATGATGCTGATGCAGCAGGGGTAAAAGCATCCATAAAAAACAGCACTGCACTTACAATAAGTACACCGCGTAAGGCGCCAAAAACTAGGCCTAGAATACGATCAGTACCCGACAAACCTGTTGTTTGCACTAATTTACTAATGACATAATTAATAAGGGCACCAATTAGCAAACTGCTAACAAATAAAATTGCAATTGCTGATGCATTGCGAATAGTTGGCTCAGACATAGATGTCAGTAAGCTAGCTAAATGAGGATAATATTGGCTGGCAATAAAAAAAGCCAAAAACCAGACCGCAAGAGAGACGGCTTCTTTGACAAAGCCTCTAACGAGGCTAATCACTGAAGATAATGCTATAACTGCCAAAATGGCAAAATCAACCCAGACCATTTGCTACCAAAGGTTGTTATAAGACGGCGCATATTCTACCAAAGCTAATGGCCAATTGGCTAATTATTTTCTGTTGGTTGATAATTCACTATTCGTAAACGCTCTGTCCCCGTTAACTTTATTAACTTAGGTAATTGTTGTTCTAAATTTTCTTTTTTCAATTCAGGCCCAACAATCACACTGGTTAATTGTAAACCATTACTATTGGTCACAGAACGGGTAAAAGTGGCAAAGCCCGCTTGGCGTAATTTGGCCATTAGCGCATTGGCATTTTGCTCTTTACTAAAACTCCCTACCCTTACAACCCAGGCAGATCCGGCTAAAGCCGCATTATTTAATGCAGACTCTGTCCGCTTGACGGTATTCTGGGCTGTTGATTTTGTGTTTTCTGTTACTGTCACTTGAGCATACTCTTGTGAAGGTAGCTGCTCCGTTTGTTCTATTACCGATGAAGTCTCTGCATCTTGATCAAGAACAGGCTCATCTGTCGTCTGGCTTGCGACTTCAGCATGAACAGCAGACATAGATTGCGACTCAACAGCTTGTTGATTAGGCACAGCTTCAAACTCAGGTCGCGCAGGGATAACTTTAAAGTCATCTTTAACAATTTGCTTTTCGCCATCAAGTAAGTCGGGCAGAAAAATCACACCGGCTAAAACAAGAATAACCGTTCCTAATAAACGATGTTTAAATGCAGCTGTCATAGTGACTCCTTAAATTCTGACAATACAGCTGAAACAGTAACAAAAGATCCAAATACTACTAATAAATCATCTGGTTGCAATTGAAATTTCAACTGTTGAAAGGCACAGACAACATCAGAGTGTAGTGTTACCTCAGCAGCCGTTGAGCTTAGTGACTTTAGCGCCTGTGTTAGCTGCTCGGAAGTTGCACCACGAACGCCATTTAACGTAGCAAGATGCCAATGATCAATTATAGGCAATAAAGGCAATAGAGTCTGTTTAATGTCTTTATCTTTAAGCATCCCCACTAACGTAATAATGCGTGTGTACTTTGGCTTTAAAAGAGTAAGTTGCTGCGCTAAGTATTGAGCTGACTGCGGGTTATGAGCCACATCCAGTATAATATCAGGTTGGTGTTGCAACCATTGCATACGACCAACTAGACTTAATTTTTTTAGCTCAGCATTCAATAACTCTATATTAGGTAAACGTTGTAGTTGCTGTAAAACAGCTAAGCTACAGGCAACATTTTGTACAGGGATTGCTGTTAAAGCTAACTCATTATAGCTGGTATCAGCACTTCGCCAATGCCAGCCGTTATCGGTTACACTATATCTATAATCTGTATTTAGCACACAAGTTGTACACTTAAGCTCATCAGCATAAGCTAATACCGAATCAGGAATAGCTAATTCACCAATAACAGCAACCGAATCAGATCGAAATATCCCTGCTTTTTCGCGGCCTATTACATTGCGATCATTACCTAGCCAATCTTGATGATCTAAATCTATGGTAGTAATAACACTGACATCAGGCTGAATGATATTGGTTGCATCAAGGCGACCACCTAGGCCAACTTCTATAAGACAATAATCTAACTTAGCTTGTCGTAGTAAGTAAAACGACACTAAGGTAGTGAACTCGAAGTAAGTCAGCCCTACATCGCCACGTAACTGCTCAACAAAGGCAAACGCAGCTAACCAGTCATCATCTGCTACATCTTGGCCATTAATGCGCAGCCTTTCATTAAAGCGCAATAAATGTGGCGAACTATAAACGCCCACTGTTGCGCCTTGTGCTAACAATAGTTGCTCAATACAGCACGCAGTGGTGCCCTTACCATTCGTTCCGGCAATCAGTACTTTTTTGCCAGGGAGATCCTGTAATTGGCCTTTAGCTGCAACGGCTTCAACCCGTGCAAGCCCTAAGTCAATTTTATCAATTGGATGGCTTTGCTCTATATAACAAAGCCAATCGTCCAGAGTCTGACACGATTGGCTGTTTAACGTTGTAGTTGACATAAACCCTTAAGCGGCGTCGTTCTCCGAAACCGGAGCTGGTAGCTGCATAAATTTAGCGACAAGTCTGGCAATTGTATCGCGCATTTCTCGTCGGTCAACTATCATATCAATGGCACCGTGTTCTAATAAGAACTCGCTACGCTGAAAACCTTCAGGTAGTTTCTCACGAACCGTTTGCTCTATAACCCGAGGACCAGCAAAACCAATTAAGGCCTTAGGCTCACCAATATTAACATCACCTAGCATAGCTAAGCTGGCAGACACCCCGCCCATCGTTGGATCAGTTAATACTGAAATATAAGGTAGGCCCTGCTCACTTAATTTAGCTAAAGCCGCACTGGTTTTAGCCATTTGCATTAGTGAAAATAAAGCTTCTTGCATCCGAGCACCACCACTGGCAGAAAAGCACACAAAAGGTATCTTGTGTTCTAATGCATATTCAACACCGGCAACAAACTTAGCACCAACCACAGAAGCCATAGAGCCGCCCATAAACTCAAACTCAAAAGAGGCAGCAACAATCGGCATTTCTTGTAAGGTGCCATGCATCACTATCATGGCATCTTTTTCATTGGTTTGTTTTTGCGCTGCTACTAGGCGATCTTTATACCGCTTGCTATCTTTAAACTTAAGTAAATCTTGTGGCTCTAAATCAGCGGCTAGTTCTTTACCGCTATTAGCATCTAAAAAATGATTTAAACGCGTTCTTGCCGATACCCGCATATGGTGATCACATTTAGGGCAAACACCCAAGTTACGCTCTAAATCTGCACGGTATAATACCGCTTCGCAAGAGGTACATTTAGTCCAGACACCCTCAGGTATATTTCGACGAGAAGAAGATGACGATGTTCTAGGCAGGATTTTTTCTAACCAACTCATAAGTGTTTCCTATAGCTAACGACCAAGACTGCTTGGTAGTAAAAACGTTAAAACGCCGAAAATTTGATATATAGTGCGCATTAAAGCACAAAACCACCCAGACAAGACACAGAAAACTGGTCTTAGTAGTGCCCTTAACTAGGCAAAAACAGCGGCCCGCCTGCTAATGCAGGAATAGCGAACTGCTCAGGATAGTCTACACCAACTAAGTATAAACCACCGGGTTTGGCCGTCGCCGCGGCTAAACTACGATCTTTTTCCACTAATAACTCAGCCAACCACTCTGGTGGTCTAAGCTTCATACCCACTTCAAGTAAACAGCCAGTAATATTACGTACCATATGATGCAAGAACGCATTCGCTTTAATATCAATAACGATATAGTCATTATGGCGTGTTACCGTTAAATGATGAATATTACGAAATGGCGAACGTGACTGACAATGCACAGCTCTAAAGGAACTAAAATCATGCTCGCCTAACAAATGCACTGCCGCTTGCTGCATTAAGTCTGTATCTAAACTCTGATGGTAATGGCTTAAACCTGCACGCAATATAGCAGGGCGATATTTATGGTTATAAATTATATATCTATAACGACGTGCAGTGGCACTAAAGCGAGCATGAAAGTCATCAGGCACTTGCATAGCCCAACGCACAGACACAGCATCAGGTAATTGTGAATTTGTCCCCATAACCCAAGAGCGATTATCACGTATCACAGGGGTATCAAAATGAACAACTTGGCCTGTAGCATGCACGCCAGCATCGGTACGGCCAGCACAAAAAACCTCTATAGGCTGATTAGCAATAGTTGATAAAGCCGTCTCTAACTCTTGCTGAACACTATTAACTTCACGTTGTCTTTGCCAGCCATAAAATGCTGCGCCATCATATTCAATACCTAATGCAATCCGCATACAAACCCCTTGTATTATAACGCGGCGATTATAACGTAGAACTAAAGTTTATACAGTCGTTTGCATTCAGTACTATGATATTTTACAAAACAAGCATTAATTTATTGGCCAAAGCTAATTTAAGCTAGCAACAGCAGTAGGCCTTATAACTTTAATTTTAAGGCTGCCGCTTCTTGCTTAACATGCTCTGCTGCTTCAGATGCTAAAATACCCTCTAAAATACCGGCAGCACTTTCTTGATCATCCATTTCAATATAAGCACGGGCTAAATCTAACTTAGCCGCAAAACCATTATCATCTTGATCAACATCATGGGCTTGTGGATTACCAATAACATCGGCAAATTCATCTAAACCAACATCAACATTAAGTTGATTAAAGCGCTCAGGATCGCTTTCTTGTTCGTCTGTGGCAGCTAGTAGCTTATCAATTTCAACAAAGTCATCATCAGTGAAGTCAAAATCGGTATTATCAACTTGTGCTACATCTGTAATATCAGCGGTATTTAATTCGAACTCTGTTTCATCAGCCTCGTCTTTGTCTGAATTACCCGCTATCGCTTCTAACTCGCCCATAAGCGAGTCGAATTGTTGTTCAGATAGAGGATCAACCTCCACTTCTTCATCACTTAATAACTCAGTGTCATTATCGGTAAATTCTGATGCAGATAGTTCTTCAATATCTAAGGATAAATCATCTTCAGATAAATCTAATGTCGGATATTGCTCAAGCATCTGACTTGGGTTTTCAACTGATAAACTGGCATCAGTAACTTTAGCTACAGAGCCATCATCAGAGGCGGATAAATCAGGTGCATGTTCTTGATCTAAACTATCTGTAACTTCATTAAGCTCACTGCTATCAAACTCATCAATATCTGTTAATAAGGTTTCATCATCAGCATCTTGCTGCTGCTCTTCAGCTAATGCTGCTTTAACTAGCGAATCCTCTTCAGCCTGAGTTTGCTGAAGTGCAATCGCTAATTCACGGCCTTGCTCTGTTAGACTATCTTCTTGATCAGGCTCAGTAGTTTCTGCTGTTGTTTCTTCCTCTGTTTCAGTTACCGCTTCTGACTCAGCATCGTCTTCTAATTCAACTACCGCTTCTGACTCAGCATCGTCTTCTAATTCAACTACCGCTTCTGACTCAGCATCGTCTTCTAATTCAACTACCACTTCTGAATCAGCATCGTCTTCTAATTCAACTACCGCTTCTGAATCAACATCGTCTTCTAATTCAGCTACCGCTTCTGACTCAGTGTCGTCTTCTAATTTAACTACCGCTTCTAACTCAGTGTCGTCTTCTGCCTCAATTTCGGCTTCTGTTTCAGCTTCATCGCTGGTTTCATCAAGTGCTTGCTCTATTAAATCAGCATCTGATAAACCTGCTGCATTATTTTCAGTTTGGTTTGCCGTTTGTTCAGGCTGTAACGCTTCGCTTAATTCACTGTCAGCTTGCTCTGTTAGCGAATCTTCTAATGCGGTTAACTCCTGTTCAGCTTCCGGTAGCTCAGGTGTTTTATCTGTATCAGAGTTAGTCGCCACCTGACTGCCAGTAAAACCAGCTAAAAGTTCATCCGATAACTCAGGCTCATCATCAGTATTTTTCGTCTCAGCTGTGGGCTCATCAAGTAAGTCAGAAATATCATCAATGAGTTCATCGTCAAGCAGTGCCGCTTCATCTAATACAGTGTTATTAGCATCAGTCGCTTCAGCTAATTCATCTAGCTCTTCATCTTCTTCTTCAGCCATTAATAAAGCTGAAATATCGGTATCAGATAAAATCTGATCCGGATCAAAAGGCTCTTCCTCTGGCTTTTCAGCGGCTGTCACTTCAGCTAAAACCGACTCATCATCTAGTAGCTCATCGCCAAAATCTAATAAGTTATCATCTAAATCAGTTTGCGGCTTTTGCTCATCTTGAACATCTTCAACATCAACAAAAGACTCATCTAACAGCGCATCATCAAGCTCAAATAGGCTTTCATCAAAGTCATCATTTGCGTCTAACGGCGGTAATGGCGACTGATAGTTTGGATCAGGTGTTTCAGATAACTGCACCGCATTAACCACTTCCTCTGTTTGTTTGCCTCTGCGCTTTATTAGCAACAAAACACTAAACAGCATAATTAAAGCAGGAATACTGGCAGCCAATATCCAAACTAAGGGACTTTTTAATGCACTTTGCCAAACACTATCTTGGTTACTTTGCGCCTTTAATTCCGAATTAGCCTTTAATAGCTCGGCCTGTTGCGCTAATAGGCTGGCTAATTGTTGTTGTAATTCGCCATCTTGGCCCAATTGCTGTTTTAAGTTTTCTAATTCAGTTTGGATGCTGCTTAAACTGCTTCTTAACTGTTGGTTTTCAATTGCTAAAGACTGCACTTGCTGAACAGAATCTTCAAACTTGCTGCGTAAATCTGTTAGCTGTTGCCGTTGTTGCTCGGTTAAGGTCTCTAATTCTTGCTGCCAAGGGCCAGTAGATGCTGGGGAAGAAGTTGTTGTGGTGTTAGCGATTGCGTTATTCGCAATAGCTTGATTTGAATTAGCCTTGCTTGTGTTAGCCGCTTTTTCAGCTAGAATTGTCGTTTTAGCCCGTTGTTGTCGCTGCGCCCATATTTTATCGTCTTGTTCAGACTTTTGTTTTGCTTGCGCTAAATCGACGTTAAACACTTCTTCTAAGGTAGGAACGGCTAATACTGAATTGGGTTTTAAATGATTTAAATTATTTTCTAAAAATGCGTCAGGATTTTTTTTATAAATTGCATACATTACCTGATACAAGCTCACGTTTGAATTAGGTCTTAACTGCTCAGCAACGCGCCATAAGGTATCATCTGCACTTAAAGGACCAATACTTTTTTGCTGTGCCAAGGTATCTGTACCTCTAGGCCCACGAATTTGTACACTATTGTCTTGCGCGAATAACGGCGCCGAAAAATTGACAAGTACAGCAAAAAATATAACGAATAACACCGGCATTGATATCCCCTAGCCAACTATGGCAACCATCTCTCATAAACAAAGCTAAAATAGCAATAATCTACGTTACTACAACAAAATGTAAGCAAATAATGCTCCAACTTTTTATTCTAGACCAATAAAAAATTGAACCCTAGGTTAATCTACGTAAAAGCATGAAAATAGTATAGTCTTCAATAAAACTATATTACATCCATTCACTTGTTTTACATCAGCAAACCTTGAGTTTTATTATTTATACCTCGTTTAATAGGCAAAAAATTAGCCCCATCAGGAGCTAATTTAAATCAAACTTAAAAATTAAGCTGGCTTAGATAGCTAAGCCGCTAAGCCAGATTAAAAGTATTCACTAATTAATAACTCAGCAATTTGAATACTGTTAGTTGCCGCGCCTTTACGCACATTGTCAGCAACAACCCACATGTTTAAACCATTTTCATGTGAAATATCTTGGCGGATCCGGCCTACATACACCTCGTCTTGGCCACTTGCTGAACAGACTTGAGTAGGAAAGTCTTCATTATTTTCAACTAAACTCACCCCAGGACTATTGGCTAATAAGGCTTTTACTTCATCAACGCTAATCGGCATCCTAGTTTCAATGTGCACCGCTTCAGCATGGCCATAAAAAACCGGTACCCGCACTGCGGTAGCGTTAACAGCAATATGATCATCGGCAAAAATCTTCTGAGTTTCCCAGTGCATTTTCATTTCTTCTTTGGTGTACCCGTTATCCATAAACACATCAATTTGTGGAATAACATTAAAAGCAATTTGCCTTGCAAACTGGCCTTCTTTATCTATAGGTCTGCCATTCATTAACTGTGCAGTTTCATGCGCTAAGGCTTCAACGGCACTTTGGCCAGCGCCACTAACTGACTGGTAAGTCGCTACGTTCACTCGGCTAATGCCTACTGCATCATAAATAGGTTTTAGCGCCACTAACATTTGAATGGTTGAACAATTTGGGTTAGCGATAATATTGCGGTTTCTATAATCGGCTAAAGCCTGCGGGTTAACCTCTGGCACCACTAATGGAATATCAGGCTCATAACGATAATGTGATGTATTATCAATAACAATACAGCCTGCTTCTGCCGCTATAGGCGCATATTGCGCTGACACATTGCCACCAGCTGAAAAGAAAGCAATATGGGCTTGTGACCAATCAAATTGATCAGCATTTTGTACCTTAATGCTTTTTCCTTTAAAACTAATGGTCTCACCCGCAGAGCGACTACTGGCTAAAGGATATAACCTATCTACCGGAAAACCGCGCTCTTCTAATAATTCAATTATTAGCTTACCTACTAATCCTGTTGCACCTAACACAGCAACATTAAATTGCGACGCCATGACTGCTCCTCTTTAATTATTGTTCCTGGCTAAAACCTAATTGTAATAACCAATTCGGCACCGCAGTACCACTAAGCTGTAATGAGCTAAATTCTCGTCTTGCTGGATAGTTTTTCCGGATCCAGTCAAAACCTTTATCCGTGAGTGAATGACGAAATATCGCATCATCACGTGACACATCATATAACAGCTTTGCTAAATTTTGGACATCTGGAACCCCAAAATTTGGGGTTATCTGTACTTTCTCAACTGCAGGCGAGGCTAAAAAATCAGCTAAACTATGCTTAGGTTGCAAGCCTAGCTGCTGGCATAGTGCAAGGTACAGCATTTCTGTTCCTCTGGCTTTACCTTCTATACTATGACCAGCAATATGAGCGCTCGCAATATCAGCATAAGGCACTAAGGCCATTAAAATGTCCGGCTCACCTTCCCATACATCTAGTACTAGCGGCCTTTTCTTACCTTGCTCGACTAAAGCCTCTGCTTCGGCTAAAAGTGCTTTATTATCTATAATTCCACCACGAGCAGCATTAATAATGGCACAGTCTGGTTTAAGCATGGCTAAGGTTTTAGCATTTAATAAATGCTCGGTAGCGAAGTCACCATCGCGCTGCAAAGGAGTATGAAAACTAATAATATCGGCTTGCTGACATAAACGATTAAAATCAACCGCCTCAAAGTCAGGCCCAGGGAAACTAGGCTCTTGCTGCTGCCGCAACGGATCGCATACTAGTACCTTAGCGCCGAGTAACTTTAAGCTTTTAGCCAAACGGCTACCAATATTACCAACACCGACAACCCCAATTGTTTTTTGCTGCAGTTGCCATTGATAACGCTGGGCTAAAAACCACAGACTACTTAATACATATTCAACGACCGACTGGGCATTACACCCTGGCGCATTAGTAAAGGGGATCTGACGTTTGGCTAAATAGCTTTGATCAATATGCTCTAAGCCTATAGTTGCCGTGCCAACAAAGGCTAAGTTCGAATTAGTCTGCAATAAGGCTTGATCAACCTGAGTTACCGAACGAACCAGTAAGACTTCGGCCTCAGCTAATTGTTCTGCTGTCACATTACGGCCATTAAACAGAGTCACTTGGCCTAAATCAGAGAAAAACTGCTGAACTAAAGGCATATTTTCATCAGCAAAAATGCGCATAGATGCTCCGGCTTAGTGCTTAGTGCTTAGTGTTAAGTGTTTAATTTTGAGTGTTCAGTTTTGAGTGTTTGAGCTAAGTTGTCAGTTATTAACAGCCGTGACTTATTGCCTATGGTAACAGTGACAAGTGGCTAACTTCATACTGAAGCAGTGACGAATAATGGCAATACACTCGTCACTTTTTAGCGAGTTGGAAAATTTGCTTAGCTATTATTAGCTAAAAACTCGGCGCGAGTACGACCATCGTCTTTAAAAATACCGCCTAAGGCTGTGGTTTGGGTTTTTGAATTTACATCCATAACACCACGAGACTTAACGCAGTAATGTACCGCTTCCATTGTAACGGCAACATTATCTGTTTCTAATAAGGTTTGCAAGGCAACTAAAACTTGCTGCGTTAAGCGCTCTTGCACTTGCGGGCGTTGGGCAAAAAACCTAACAATACGATTTATTTTCGATAAACCAATAATGCGGCCGCTTGGAATATAGGCAACAGTGGCATAGCCATCTATAGTAACAAAATGATGTTCGCAAGTACTGGTAAAGCTAATATCTTTCACTTTAATCATTTCAGACACTTGCATCTTGTTATCAATCAGCGACATTTTTGGAAAGTTAGCATAGTTTAAGCCAGCAAAAATTTCATCAACATACATCTTCGCTATCCGATGTGGTGTTTCATTTAGGCTGTCATCATTTAAATCTAGGCCTAAGGTGCTGACGACTTCAGACATTAACTGTCTAACTTTAGTGTACTTTTCATCACGTGATAAATCATTATCTAACATCGGGGTTTCTAAGCCACGACTAATTAAGGTATCACGCACTAACTCTGCTTCTTTTGATAACATAACAAATTCCAAATTACCTCAGGTACAGCAATACAAAGCAAAAAAGCTAAACGGCTTACAAAAACATAAAACCATTTAGCCTATTAATCACCATGCTAATTGATGGTTTTAACCATTATTGCACTAATGCTAACGCTTCTAATAACTCTCTTGGCTCAACTTCAGGGCCATTTAAGCTTTCGTCCCAGTCAGTACCAATTAATACGCCATCATCATACATTTCTTTTAACCAACCATCGCAAAACACATCTAATGGAATAGCTTCTGGCTTATATACCGACCACTCTTCAGAGCAATGCGCCAATGCCGCAGCTTCATCAGACCAAAATGGCATAACGTCAGTATCTTCAAACTCAACCGATTCAACAACAAGTAAATCTTCGCCTTCGGCCAATACATAAACCACACCATGGGTTTTTGCTTGTTCGACAAAACGTAAAAAAGTAGGATCTTGCGCAAACTGACTCATATTAACCTTCTACTGTGCAACTTTTTATTGGCCACTATTAGACCAGAAAACAGGCTATAAAAGCGAGTGATATCTCATCTTCTTGGCTTTATGTTAGCAATACTTACTTAAAGTAGCACATTCAAGCTTAATAACCCTGCTATTGTTAAAACTTAGCCACAAGCAACAGCGGCATATCTTTCATTCTTTGTTGAAAATGGCGTACAATCACCCTCACCTATTGACTCTATTTAGAATAAATAAATCATGGCCCAATATATCTACTCCATGCATCGTGTCTCGAAGGTAGTTCCTCCTAAGCGCACGATTTTAAAAGACATTTCTTTATCCTTTTTTCCTGGCGCAAAAATTGGCGTCTTAGGTTTAAACGGAGCGGGTAAATCAACCTTATTACGGATCATGGCCGGGGTTGATACCGAATTTGAAGGTGAAGCAAGACCGCTTGCAGGCACCAAAATAGGCTATTTACCACAAGAGCCGCAATTAGATACCAAAAAAACAGTTCGTGAAATTGTGGAAGAAGCCGTAGCAGATGTTAAAGAAGCATTAAACCGCTTAGATCAAGTCTATGCCGCTTATGCTGAAGAAAACGCTGATTTTGATGCCTTAGCCAAAGAACAAGGCGAACTAGAAGCTCTAATTCAAGCCAAAGACGGCCATAACTTAGACAATACTCTTGAGCGCGCAGCCGATGCCCTTAGATTGCCAGCTTGGGATGCAAAAATTGAGCACTTATCCGGTGGTGAACGTCGTCGGGTTGCTATCTGTCGCCTGCTACTAGAGCGCCCAGATATGCTGTTGCTCGATGAGCCAACCAACCACTTAGATGCCGAATCTGTTGCCTGGTTAGAGCGTTTTTTACACGACTATCCTGGTACTGTTGTGGCCATAACCCATGACCGTTACTTCTTAGACAACGTTGCCGGCTGGATCCTAGAGCTAGACCGTGGCTACGGTATTCCTTGGGAAGGCAACTATTCTTCTTGGTTAGAGCAAAAAGATGCTCGCTTACAGCAAGAGGAAAAAACTGAAAATGCCCGTCAACGCTCTATCCAACAAGAATTAGAGTGGGTACGTACTAACCCTAAAGGCCGTCATGCTAAGAGTAAAGCTAGGATGGCAAGGTTTGAAGAGTTACAAAGCCAAGACTTCCAAAAGCGTAACGAAACTAACGAGCTATTTATACCACCAGGGCCACGCTTAGGTGATAAAGTGCTAGAAATCAGTAATCTGCGCAAATCATTTGGTGAACGCCTGCTTATTGATGATTTAAGCTTTAGCATTCCAAAAGGGGCTATCGTTGGTATTATCGGCCCTAACGGCGCAGGTAAATCTACTTTATTTAAAATGATCAGTGGCACAGAGCAACCAGATTCAGGTGAAATCGTCGTCGGTGAAACCGTTAATATTGCCAGTGTTGAACAGTTCCGCGATAGCATGAACCCAAAAAACACCGTATGGCAAGAGATCTCAGGTGGCCAAGATATTCTACAAATTGGCACCTATCAAATCCCAAGCCGTGCCTATGTTGGTCGCTTTAACTTTAAAGGTAATGATCAGCAGAAGTTTATTGGTGATTTATCAGGTGGTGAGCGCAACCGAGTGCATTTAGCCGCGCTATTAAAAGCTGGCGGCAATATGTTGTTACTCGATGAGCCAACCAACGACTTAGACGTCGAAACCTTACGTGCCTTAGAAAACGCCATACTAGACTTCCCAGGCTGTGCCATGGTTATCTCGCATGACCGTTGGTTCCTAGACCGTATCGCCACGCATATACTAGATTACCGCGATGAAGGTAAAGTTAACTTCTTTGAAGGTAACTATTCAGATTATGAAGCTTGGCTTAAAGCCACCTACGGCGCCGCAGCCTTAGAGCCGCATCGCATTAAGTATAAAAAGATTTAAGCTATAACAGCTAGCTTAACCAATAAAAAAGCCACACTAAATAGTGTGGCTTTTTACCGCATATACATCACTTATCTAAAAACGATTTATTTCGTATTCACCATCGAGCTTAATGATAACGCCTTACCTACTTGTCCTAAAAAGCGATTAATTTTACGCATTTGAATTTGGCGTGAAACCGCATTTGTTGCACCTAAATTTTGTACTGATTTATTGACTGTTGTGTTTAACGTTGACATGGCTACCTCGATAATAAAGTTAGGATAAAGTGTGCTGCAGTTAAGATGGCGCTATTATGCCTATTTTCTACTCACTAGACCAACGAGTTAAACTAGCCCTAATCCATTAGTTATTCTAATGCAACCTGTTAATAATCTGTTCAGATAGCGTTATTTTAGCTTATAATTCCCAAGCAAAAAATGCATACCAATCGCTTAATATGCATAAATTTAGGCTAAATATGCAAGCTAACATTATTAAAACCCAATGAAATCGCATAAATTGGTTTATAAATTACAGTAGCAAGTGAATTAATATTAATAAATATTTCTTATCCAAAATGGCAATACTTAAACTCAAAACAAGCCGAATTCAGCTGAGCTAACCTTATATAGAAATCGTTATTTTTGTTCCAGTCATTGTTCTGGTAAATTAGTTCTAATTACTTGTTGTTATAAGCTGATCTAGTAGATATGTCTTTAGCCCATTGTTTAACCTTTACCGTAAACCATTTGCAGCATGCAGCTTTAACTAACTGCTCAATATTAGCTGGCCATATTCAAGCTAAAACGCCAAGCCAGACAGCACCTATTTTATGTTTACACGGCTGGCTAGATAATGCGGCTAGTTTTATCCCGCTAGCCAAGGAATTAGCACAAATCCCCGAATTAGCCCACTCTGCACTGCTAGCATTTGAATTTGCCGGTCATGGCCATTCAGCTCATCGCAGCCCAGATAGTCACTATCATTTTGTCGATTGGGTAGACGATATAGCCAGCTTTTGCCAGCAACAAGGCTGGCAAAACCTAACCATTATCGGACATTCTATGGGCGGTATGGTAGCCAGTGCTCTAGCCGCCAGCTTTCCAGAATTGGTCAGTAAACTTATTTTAATTGATAGTCTAGGGCTCATTAGCGAAACCGCCGATAAAGCCGCAGATCAATTACGAATGGGAATTAGCTCGCGTCAACGCTATCGCAAGCCGCGAAAAATAAATTATCGTGATCTTGACCAAGCCACAGAGGCTCGCCAAGCACAAAGTGACTTCGATTATCACACTGCCCTTCTGCTAAGCCAGCGCGGCACTATAGCGCAAACATCTGGCATTAGCTGGCGCGCAGATATGCGATTACGCCATGTTTCACTTTATCGCTACACGCCAGAGCAAGTTCAGGCCATTATAAGTGCTATTAAATGCCCCGTCTTAGCCATAGTAGCTAGCGACAGTAAGTTTTATCAACATATGCAGCACCACACAGCGGCCTACAAACAGCTAAGCCTAGTTAGCCAACAAGGCGGCCATCACTGCCATATGACTCAGCCTAAGCAAGTTGCGGCGAGCATTAGAGAGTTTGTGAATGCTGAGTTATGAGTGGTGAGTGGTGAGTGTTGAGTGGTGAGTTTTGAGTGGTGAGTCTGAGTATAAAAAAACCGGCTTGTTACCCAGCCGGTTTTTTTAGTTTCAATTTTGCTTTAACTACACTTTTAATACACTTGCCACTGACGCGGCGAAGTAATCAATATTGCTGTGGTTTAAGCCCGCTATACTCACGCGGCTTGAATCGACCATATAAACACTGTAATCCGCTTTTAATGTCGCAATTTGTGCTTTGGTTAAGCCTAAGAAGCTAAACATACCGTGTTGACGCGTAATAAAACTAAAATCTTGCTTAACACCTTCTGCAGCTAACTTATCAATAATTAACTGACGATAGCTATTAATCCTATTACGCATCTCAGCTAGCTCTTGATGCCATAAAGCTGTTAATTCAGCACTATCTAAAATATGGCTTACCACAATGGCACCATGAGCTGGCGGCATAGAGTAAATACTGCGTACTACACTTAATAGGTTCACTTTGGCAATCTGAGTAGTCGCACTATTTTCAGTCATAATAGTAATAGCACCAATGCGATCACGATATAAACCAAAGTTTTTCGAACATGAACTACATAAAATAAGCTCAGGAACCGCATCGGCTAAATAACGTAACCCGGCGGCATCTTCATCTAAACCGGCACCGAAGCCTTGATACGCCATATCGACTAACGGCGTAAAGCCTCGCTCTTGCGCTATGGCTGTAAAACGCTGCCACTGAGCAAAAGTTAAATCCATACCACTTGGGTTATGGCAACAAGCATGAACTAATACCACATCACCCGCTGGAACTTTTGCTAAATCAGAAAACATGGCTTCTTCGTTTAAACCACGGGTTTCGTAATCGTAATAAGCATACTCTTTAACTTTTAAACCAGCAGACTCAAATAACGAAATATGGTTAGCCCAAGTTGGCGTTGTTACCCACACCGTTGCATTAGGGTTAGCGCGTTTAATAAACTCGGCAGCCACACGCAAAGCACCAGTACCACCTGGAGTATGAGCCGTAGTTAAGCGATCTGCTAATAACGCTTTATGGCTAACACCAAAGGCTAACTTTTCCATATGGGTATTAAAGTTAAGATCGCCGGCCATACCAATATAGGTTTTACTGTCTTCTTGCTTTAACCGTAATGCTTCTGCCTGTTTAACACAGCTTAAAACCGCTGTATGGCCTTGTTCATCTTTATATACGCCAACACCTAAGTCGACTTTATTTGGATTCGGATCTTCTTTATACGCCGCCATTAAGCCTAAAATAGGATCGGTGGCCACGCTTTTTAAATCAGCAAACATAATGTTCTACCTACGGTTAAATGTGATTAAAACAGCTGAAGTTAAGGCAAGTACTGTGGCACAGTTATACAAATAGCCACAAGTAACGCAATGGCGTCAGCAGTAAAAACGTTATTATTAAAATCTTCAGCATCAATAATGCCGACTATTTTGCCTGATTGGTCAAATAAGGGCAAACAGGCTTCAGCACTTACTTTTGGATCGCAAGTATAATATTCCCCACCAGCAGCAACGTAATCTGCAACATGGTTAATAATTTTCGCCCTACCCGTTAAACCAACAGTACTGTTATTACTGTATTTAGCAAATTGTTCATTTAACGGAAACTCCGCTCGCGACGGTCCACCATAATACGCTAATTTAACTAAAACTGCTTCTGCTTGTAAGTTTTCAACTGCCTGATAAATACCAAACCAATCAAAGCCCGTAGCTTGCTGATAGTAATTAGTAATAGCCTGTAACCGGCTTAAAGCAGTCGATGCGGTTGCCTCAGATAAAGCCGTGCCAACTCTTAGTGTCGCTTTTAAATCATAAGGCTCAGGTTGCATCACAGCGAAAATAGAGCAAGCTCCACCTTCACCTAACTGCGGCACCGGATACTGCCATTTTAGATTATCCACCTTATGTTCAACCAAAAATTGCTGTAATGCCAACTGATGTTTGCTGACCAAAGGCGTAATATCTGCCGTTAAATCAGGGTAATACTGGCCTAATCCGCTCAATTGTAAATACTGTTCAATGCCAATGCTGCCTTGTTTAATTGCACCTTGTAAAACCACATCGCTCATAATAGCCATCCAGATACCTATACGTTTTAACGCATTCTAGCAGAAGCAAATAAAAAACCAAACTAGTCCAGAAACTATTGCCCACTAACAACACAGTGTTTAAGCTAAGCATCTGTACATAAAAACGCACAGTTTTAGTAATTTTGTGCACTAAAATAGGACTAAAAATGTCGAGTAAAAAGCTTTCTCTGGCCGACTGGCAGGCCCAAAATGGTGCTAACACAACAACGACACCAGCAGCCACAGCAGACAGCCAGTTAGTTTACAGCACCGATGGCGGCACTGCTGGCAAAGAAAAGTCAGATAAAACTGCAGGCACAGCCTACCCTGATGGCATACTTAGGCTACGCCGAGAAAAAAAAGGCCGCGCAGGTAAAGCGGTATTAACCATTACCGGTATTGCAAAGTCACACGCTGAGCTTGTCGAATTAACAGCGAAACTTAAAAAGAAATGTGCTTGTGGTGGCGCAGTTAAAGACGGCGTTATTGAAATCCAAGCTGATAAACGCGAGTTACTTGAACAATTTCTGCAAGCTGAAGGCTTTAAAACAAAATGGGCAGGTGGTTAACCATTTGCAGTTAACCCCCATTTAGCCCTTAAATATAAATGAGATTTAAATTATTAGTTTGTCTTAGGTGCAAACAATTGATAGAAAAAACTTTGCTCTAACCAATAGGGTTTTTGCTCTGTATTAGCCACATCTAAGGCGATATTAAAATTAATATTGGCAAATACAGCGCCAGCATCGTAACGAATAGCGCCATATTCTTTAGTTAAACTAACAATATCGTCCGACGGTTTATGATAATGCTTAGCAAAAAAATCAGCCCATATTTTAGCGCCATCTAAATTGCTATCTTTAGATGTAAAACCGGTCATTAAAAATACCGCAGGTACGCCCTTTTTAACTAAAGTGTAGTGATCAGAGCGGGTAAATATCGCTTGCTCCGGCATAGGATCAGCACTTAGCGCTATGCCCTCTTTTGCCGCAGCGTTAGCCACAACCTGCCCCAACGAAGAGTGATTAGCACCAAAGGCAATCATATCAGCAAAAGGATATAATAATACTGGCATATCTAAGTTCACATTCGCCACTAACGACTCAAGCGGCCGGGTTGGAAACTGAGCAAAGTAATCTGCGCCTAATAAGCCCTTTTCTTCACCCGTTACAATGGCAAATAAAATAGACCGTTTAGGTGGGGTTTTCAGCTCGCTAAACATCCGCGCCGTTTCTAATAAAATGGCAACACCGGCAGCATTATCCATAGCGCCATTGTTAATTTTATCTTGGCTGCGAATATCGTTGCTTAAGCCAATATGATCAGCATGAGCCGTTATTACTACATACTCATTGGCCAGCTCTGGATCAGAGCCTGGCAATACCGCTAATACATTAGGGCTAATAATTGTTTCATGTTGCGACTGGCGCGATAAGGTCGCTGAAAAACCTAATTCAAAACCGGTAGGAATTTTATCTTCTGCTATAGTCTGAAAAATTTGCTCAAGTGATGTTGGACTTTTAGTAAATAACGCCTTTGCAGCATCATAATGCATATAAGCACTGGCTTTTAATTTACTGTAGCGCGCAGCTGGTTGGCCTGTACTATCTAACCAAGCCATACTAGGGGCGTTTAGGTATAACAAGCTAGTGGCGTAAGGGCGAACCTTTTCCCGCTCTGGCGTGTGTAGGGTAATAACACCTACAGCACCTCGCTCTGCGGCAATATCATTTTTTAAACTGGAAATATGAGCCGCTTCTTCACTTGGCAAATAAGCTGGGCGACCACTTAGCATAACAACAATTTTATTCTCTACATCTAAGCCGGCATAATCATCTAAACCAAACTCTTTAGACACTAAGCCATAACCAACAAAAACGAGCTCTGCCTGCACTTGTTGTTCGGTTTCGGTCATACTTGGCCCAGTAAAAAAAGCTTTGGGATAAGCAAAGTCTAGCTGTGTTTCTGCACCTGCTTGCTTATCATGCAAGGTAAAACTAGCGCTATTGGCAACTAAACGCGCCTTTCTTAGCGGCACCTGCTGAAAGTAACTATTATTATCACCTGCCGCTTCTAAGCCTAAGCGTTGTAATTGGCTAGCAACATAGTTTGCCGCAATAAGGTGGCCACGGCTGCCGGTATCCCGGCCTTCTAGTTCATCAGAAGCAATAAACTGCATATGGGCTTCTATGCTAGTCGCATTCGCCATATTAATATCCGCTGGTTTATCTTGGTTAAAAGGTTGGCTGCAACTGGCTAAGCTTGCTAAGGCGCAAAGGGCTATCACGAGGTTTTTATTCATTTATTTTCCTAAAAACAGCTTTTATTTACTTTAGAAAAAACAATGCCAGCAAATGCTGGCATTATGTGTATAACTGCAGATCATAATCTAAACTTGCGCTTAAAATTATAATCTAAGTTAATTCTACGCGAAGAATAACTTAATTCATCCGTTGTTTATACTTGTTATATAGCTGCTTATTGCGGTTATTTAGGTCTACTTCACGACCATCAATCCACATATGGCTGACTTTATGGCTAATATAATCAAAAATATCGCCCTCAGACACCACTAGACTTGCCGCCTTACCCACTTCAATACTGCCTAAAGTTGCTTCAGTACCCGCAATTTTAGCCGCATTTATTGTGACAGAGCGTAAAGCTTGCTCAGGCGTTAAACCATAGTTAATGGCCTGCCCAGCAGCAAAAACTAAGTTACGAGTATCCCAATAACCGTCTAGTGATAAAGCAAAGTTTACCCCGGCTTGCTGTAATACAGCCGGCGTTTTATACGCTTGGGCATATTGCTCATCAACACGGCTTGGTAAGCCAAAGGGGGCAGTATAAATAACCGAGACATTATTAGCCGCTAATTGATCAGCAATCTGCCAACTATCACGACCGCCCACTATGGTTAAAGACACATTATATTTTTTAGCAAGCAACATAGCCTGCTGCATTTGTCGTGCATCATGGGCATGAACAAATAACGGTAAGTCACCACTAAAAAAGGCTAACATAGCGTGCCAGCGCGAATCTTTACCGTAGTTTAAACCGGCTTGCTCCGCATCATAGTAAGCTTTCGCTTCAGCAAAATACTGTTGTAACTGTGCTAGCTGCTTCTGATTACTTTTACGTACTTCATCGGCAGGTTTAGGGTTCCAGCGTGATCCTATAGTATCGGCATTAGGCCAATTAACATGTAAGCCAGTATCGTCTTTTGTTATCGCATCTTGATAGTTCCAAGAATCTAGCTGCATTAAAGTAGACTGGCCCATTAACATTGAGCCATCTGGGTAGATCATGCTGTGAGTAAAGCCATTACTGCGAACCGTTGGTATCACTTCAGAGTCAGCGTTATAAGCCACTTTTGCTCTAATATCTGGGTTAGTGTTACTAACTTCACGGGTATCATTTGTAGCACGTACCGCTTCTATTTCAATTAAACCTAACTGGTTAGCTAAGGCAATAAGCCCCGGATAAAGATGCTTACCATCTAACGCCATAACATTGGCGCCAGCAGGCGCGGTTAAATCTTTACCAATAGCCGCAATTTTGCCTTGTTCAATTAATACATCAGTATCAACTTGAACACCATTGGCCACGGTATGTACCGTTAAGCCCGTTAATAAAATAGGTCCCTGTTGTGCCACACCTGGCACCATATCATGGCCTAATGCTGCTGCACTAAACCCTAAGCTTGCTACGCTGCTTGTTAAAGCAAGCGCAATACTTAAGCTAATAGAATGTAATTTCATGCTGTAGCTCCTTAATGCGAATGCTGAAGAAAATGAGCGAACTGACCTTCGGCTAACCAATCACCTTGATCATCACAATGCCATAAGGGTTCATCTTGCTTATAACCATTGCTATCACCTTTTTTCGCATCATCGCCACTTTGTAGTAATTTTTGCATTAAGGCCTGTTTTTCAGCAATCACTTGTTGTTGCATTTGCTTATCAGCTTCAATATCAAAGTATTTAGTACCCTCTATCCATGTTTGTTGCGCTTGGCTATAAACAGAAAGTGGGTTACCGCTCCATAGTACAAAGTCCGCTTGTTTGCCTTCAACAATAGAGCCGGTCACGTTATCAATTTTCAGCTGTTTAGCCGGATTAATAGTCACCATCTTTAAGGCTTCGTGCTGGTCCATATCACAGTACATAACAGACTTAGCCGCTTCTTGGTTTAAGCGACGCTGTAAACCGGCATCATCAGAGTTAATACTTACTAAAACACCTTGATCCGCCATTAAGCAGGCATTAGTTGGAATTGCATCTTGCACTTCCATCTTATAAGCCCACCAATCAGCAAAGGTTGAGCCACTTGCACCATGCGCCTGCATTTCTTTAGCCACTTTATAGCCTTCAAGAATATGAGTGAAAGTGGTGATTTTAAAGCCCATCTCTTCAGCCACACCCATTAGCATCAAAATTTCTGACGCCACATAAGAGTGAGCATGAATAAAGCGTTGTTTATTTAAAATCTCAACTAATACATCTAAGCGATAATCTTTACGTGGTGGCGCAACATCAGCGCGCTTGCGTTTAGATAGCTTATTATAAGCCGCCCAGTCTGCTTGATATTCTTTAGCTGCTTGAAAAGCATCACGCACTGTAGTTTCAACACCGGCACGCGTTTGTGGATAACGCTCGGTAAAGGCCTCACCCCAGTTTGACTGCTTAACGTTTTCACCTAAAGCAAATTTAATGCTACCTGGGGCATCTTTAAACTTAAGATTTTCTGCACTTTCGCCCCAACGGAATTGAACAATTTGCGCTTGGCCACCAATAGGGTTAGCACTGCCGTGTAATAACTGAGAGGTTGTAGTTCCCCCAGCTAAACCACGATAAATATTAATATCGTCAGCATTTAACACATCACCAATATGCACCTCAGACGTTACGGCATCTGTGCCTTCGTTCACGCCGCGCTCAATCGCTACATGTGAATGTTCATCAATTAAACCTGGGGTTAAATGTAAACCTTCACCTTCAATCACGCTATACCCGCGTGGAGTCGATAACGACTTGCCTATTTTATAGAATTTACCATCACGCACTAAAACATCGGTTTGCTCTAAAATGCCGGCTTTATCGGCAGTCCACACTGTCACATTTTTAATATGAACATTTTGCTGCTCGGCCAGCTGAGTCACACCAAAAGCACGATTTGGGAAAGTCACTTTAGATAACAGCGTCAAATCCGTGTTGGCTTTTTTACTCGGCTTGTCTGAGCTTTTAACTTCAGTGCGATTCGCACTAATATCTAGCTGAGTATTCGCTAAGTGCAATTTACCTGTTAGCTGGTCATCCAACACTTTACCGCTAAATTGCGCCACAAAGTTTTGCTCAGTTAATTGGCTTAAATTAACATTAAACTGCAACAAGTGTTGGGCAACACTCACATCAGTTAACGCTACTGCATCTTTATCATCTGCAGATACGGGCTTTAACGTGCCTTTTAATTTACCCGCATCACCACGTAAGCTTAACTGCATGGCTTTGCCATTAATGCTAAGGGCATAATCACCGGCCATGTCAACTTGTTGTAATGGCTTAAAGTTATGCTGCTGGCCACGAGTCCAAGTTGCTACAATTTCGCCATCGGCAAATAAATCACCGTTAGCTATAACTAAATCAGCTTGGTAGCCCTTAGCAATTTTACCTAGGCTTTGCGCTACACCCGTCATTTTTGCCGGCACAGTGGTTAATGCCGCTAACGCCGTCTCAGTAGTTAAACCATGCTTAACTGCCTTGCGTAAATTAGGCCAAAATTGCTTTTTATCTTTTAACTTATACGTTGTTAGCGCAAAAGGCACACCGGCTTTATCTAAGGCAGCGGCATTCGTTGGTGCCCGCTCCCAATGGCGTAAACTGGCTAAATCAACATCTGGTTGATCAGACACTTGTTTCACTTCAGGCGCAGCAGGGAAGTTAAGTGGTAAAATTAAGCTACGACCACTGTCTTTCACTTCATTTAAGCGCACATATTCATAACCCGAGCCAACCATTACCGCATTTTTAAGGGCAAACTCGTTTAATAACTTATCAGCGCGTAAAAAAGAGCGATCATCGGTAGTTTCAAATACAGCACCAAACTCATTTAAACCGCCTAATTGCTCTAGTGCGGCATTAAACTCAACCGGTTGGTTATAAAAACGGGTATCGCTTTTGCCATAAGCTTGTTGATACCAATTAGCATCGCTTAAGGTTTGGCGAATAAGGGCTATGCTTCCCATTAGTGACGAAGGATAGCTTTGCTTTGAGCTGCCTTTACTAAAAGACATAAACTGAGCGCCATCGGCTTTTAATACCAGTTCGTTAGCAATACCATCAGCTAATGAGCTAACAAAGGCTTGGCCGCGGAAAATACCATCAAACTGCGCTGATTGCACCGCAGTAAAACCTAGCTGACGTAGGCTATCTGCTGCTTTGCTATCTGGTTTAAATTGGTTAATCCAACGAATTTGAGCGCGAATAGCATCATTACTAGCATTACCACCAGAGCGTTCATTACTATAAACTGGCGCATCACGGTAACTGCCTCGGCTTGGTTTCGCCATTTCTGGCACACCATATTGGGTGTAAGGATCAATAAAGCCAGCATAAATATGGTATTGGCTAGCATCAATTTCTTGATAGCCTGTCGGTACCTTAACCTTAGTACCTACTGCTGAAATTTGACCATTTTCAATTAAAATAGTGGCATTTGTTAGCGTTTTACCAGGTTCAGTTACTACCGTGGCCCCTGTCAGGGCAACTAAATTAGGCGTTTTATGTTGAATACCTTGTAAAGGCGATGTTTGGTCAGCATAACTGCTTGTTACTGTAAAAGTCAGTAATGCAGCAGTCAGTAGTGACACAGGTGGCATCGACACTTTGGCTGTCGATAAACGAGCTCGAGTCATAACAGTTCCCTGAAATTAAATATTATTGTTTTATTGCAAAGTTTAAGCCGGCTAGTTCTTGCTCAGCCAAAGGCATACTAAAGTAATAACCTTGCACATGATGACAAGCATTATTTCTTAAAAACTCAACCTGACTGGCTGTTTCAACCCCTTCAGCCACCACTTGCAGTCCCATTTTTTGCGCCATGGCTACTACAGCGGCAACGATATTCATATCGTTTCGGCTTTCGGGTATATCACAAACAAATGAGCGATCAATTTTTAGCTCATCTACCGGAAAACGCTTTAAATAACTTAGCGATGAATAGCCTGTACCAAAGTCATCAATAGATAAAGAGACACCCAGCCGTTTCAACTGATTTAATTGGCTAATAGCCGCATCTGTGTCGCCCATCAGCATACTTTCGGTTATTTCGAACATTAAATACTTAGCATCAACGCCTGTCATTTGAATAATATGTGCTACAAGCGACGGTAAGTTATCATCTTTAAATTGTCTAACTGATAAATTAATCGCTAGGCTAACTGTATAACCTTGGCTATGTTGCCTTGCTAAAAAGCGGCAAGCCTCCCAGATAATCCATTCACCAATCTGAACTATTAATCCTGTGCTTTCAGCAACACCAATAAAGCGCACAGGTGGCACTAAGGTATTATCAGGCCTTAACCAGCGAATTAAAGCTTCATAACCAACAACCGTATTATCACGTATATCTATTTTGGGCTGGTAATACAGCATAAACTGATTATCTTTAATCGCTTCGCGTAACTGATTTTCAATCAATAAGCGCTCTTCAGCCGCTTCGTTTAAATCTGGACTAAAGAAATGAAAGGTATTTCTGCCCCGAGCTTTAGCTTCATACATGGCTAAATCAGCATGCTTTAGCAGTAACTCTTCATTGGCGGCATCTTCTGGTGCCATGGTAATACCAATACTGGCACTAATAGACACTTCGTGTTGACCTAGCATAACCGGCTGTGCAAAGGCTTTTTGTAAATTTCGTGCAATATCGGATGCTTGGTTACGATCATTTATCGCCGATAAAATCACCGCAAACTCATCACCGCCTAAACGCGCTATAGTATCTTCTGTGCGCAAACGCGTAGTTAACCTGCGCGCTATTTCTTTTAGTAATTCATCGCCCGCATCATGACCTAAAGTGTCATTAATGCGTTTAAATTCATCTAAATCAAAATACAATAAAGCAAAGCTATAATAACCACGTTGCGACATAGCAATGGCTTTGCGTAACTGCTCTTTAAAGTAACAGCGATTCGCCAAGCCCGTTAACACATCATAATAAGCTAAATGCTCCATCTTAAGCTGGCTTTGCTTAATAAATGAAATATCCTGCATCGCACAAACGTAGTGACTTAGCTCACCTGTTTCATTACGTATAGGCGCAATGGCTAAAGACATCCAACATTGTTTACCCGCAAACTTTAGCAACATATCGCCACGCCAATGCTGGCGTTCAGAAAGTGCATAGTGTATTTCATCGCTTAAATGACTCACCTCTTGGGCAAATAGCTCATTTAAGTTTAACTTTTTCTCTACTGCCGTTTGGCAGTCAAGTAACTTAATTAAAAATGGATTGATATACTCAATAGCCAATTCTGCATCAGTAATAACAATGCCAGAGCTTAAAAACGATACGGCTTTACTCAGTTTTCTGGCTGAGGTTTCTGCTAGCTCTTTTTCTACTATTTTGGCATTTAAGCCAGCAACTAAACCCGAGATCTCTCCCGACATATTCATAAAAGCACGGTTTAATCTGCCTATCTCATCGTTTTTAGTGTCCAGTTCAATAGGTGTGATTTCACCACGACTAAAGCTATAAACACCTTTAGATAACCGATTTAATCGTTTTAAAATCACCTTATAAAAGGTCACAAATATCAGCACTGAAACTAACAATGCCACCACAATAAACATACTAAGTAAGCGTAATCTAAAATCGGCTAGTCCCGACAATACATGGTCTTTTTCAATATGCATGGCTAAATACCAGTTAACAGGAGCAACCTCTGCGGCATAAATTAATTCACCACTGACCTCTTCAGATAATTTTTCTATAGCTTTAGGCTGTTGCGCTACCTGTTTAGCAAACTGAGATAACTTGGGTTCAGCTGCTTTAACCCCAGTAAATAAGGTATTCATTGGTAAATTTGTGCTGAATTTTTGCAACCGATCGCCTATAATTTGTCCTTTGCGATCAAACAAAAACACTTGGGCATATGCAGGCTTATTTTGTATGCTGGGTAAGTCATCTAAAATATTCTTCAAGAAAATATCGGTACCGGTTACGCCAATAAACTCATCCTCAATATAAACAGGAATAATTAAACTAATCACCCACTGGTTAAACATGCTATCGAAATACAGCTCTGTCCATTTGGGTAAACGTTGCGGATTCAATTCAGGCGTAGCAATTTGGTAAAAATAATCTTGGCTAAAGTCATGGCCTGCCTCTAGCTGCAAAACCCAATTAACGGGCGTACTGCGAATAAAGTTATCTTTTGATATAAAATAAAAGCTATCAAAATCTTGTAGCATTAAAGATGAAATTTGCTGCCATAATTGTGCAGTGTCTTGGTATAAACTAGCCGTACGGCGATTATAGTTTTTCTGCGCAATGTAGGCGGCAGAATAGTCATCCTGCTGACGAATGGAGCCATCGGCTTCAGCCTTTAAGCTTGGCCTAACTTCTCGCCGTGATTTTTGTAAAGTAGTAGTAATAATTTCATTTGCTACTTGGGCTTTTTGTTGCTTTTGCAACAAGCTAAAAGAGAGTTGAGAGGCAAAACCTAAAGATCGATATTTGATACTCGCTTGCTGCTGTTTAAGTAGCGCAAACTCTTGAAATTTTATCGCTAAAAAACCGACCACTAAACCGGCAAGCACAATAGAGAAAAACACTACTAGGGCAAATTTGCGACCTAACGAGTCTACTCCTTTTGATTGTATAACACTGTTCTCTGTCACTCGCTTAGCCTATAGGTTAATACTTATCCGGTAGTTGGCAAAACATCGCGTTCTGTTAAGATAATACCTATTTAGTATTATAAGCAAACAAAAAAGAGAGTCTAAATATGAGAAAGTCCTTAATTGCTGCCCTAGTTATTGCTGTTAGTTCGCCTGCAGTTATCGCCGCTAGTGTCTTTAGTGATGCTAAAGATAGCGTAGAATATCGCCAGGCCGCATTTCAGCTTATACGTCATAACATGGCAGATATTGGCGACATGGTCAAAGGTGATGTTAAATTTGAGCAAGAAAGAGTCATAAAAAGAGCCAACGCCTTAGCCACATTAACTACCTTACCTTGGGATGCTTTTACCGTAAAAGGCGGTAGCGCTAAAGCTGAAATTTGGGATAACCTAGCTGACTTTGAATCTCGCGCAGAAAAATTTAGCGCTGATGCGGCCGAACTGCAAACCGCCGCTTTAAAGGGTGACCAAGGCGATATTAGAAAAGCATTTGGTGCTTTCGCTCGCAACTGCAAAGCCTGTCATAATAAATATAAAGACTAAATAATATTTTATTACTAGCTAGTTACTGTAATTACTAGCTAGTAATTTTTATTAAAACAACAAAAATCTGCCCTTATAAATAGCCCACTAAGCTTTGTCCCTGCCAAAAATAGAAGCCCACTAGAAGCACCACCACTATTAGAAAAAACCAGCCACTGTGAACAAAGCCTGATACGGGTTCAGAACCAGCGTCATTTTTACTCAGCGTATCTTTACCGGTTATCATCACTGCAATCACATTATGTACCCGTAGGCTATGCCAAACAGCGGCTATTACATGCACCGCTATAGCCGCTAATAAAATAGTAATATTAATGCTATGAATGCTAGAAGCTAAATCTACCAGATCGCTTGAAAGATAAGCCACTAGAGGACCATCGCTTAAATAACTGTTATCAAAAGTCGCTAAGCCCGTAATCAGCTGCACTAGGGTTAAAATAATCAGCAATATAATCATATAAAATGAAGCAGGGTTATGGCCAAGCTTAGCTGTGGGTTTAAACAAGTAGCCTATGGCCTGTTTCGGGGAAGCGGCAAAGCTAGCAACACGGGCGTGCTTACTGCCAATAAAAGCCCAAATAATTCGGCTTATTACTAAAGCTAACAAGGTATAAGCCAATAATTGATGCTGGGCTATATAGCCTTCTTCACCGGTATACCAGAGGCCAGCAATTAGCAGCACTTGGCTCCAATGAAACACCCTAATAGCTAAATCCCATACTGGCACTTTTTTTACTACATTGTTTTGTGACATTAGAGCCTGTCTCCGTTATGCTTAAATTATTACTAATAATACAGATAATTAAATATGAAATGGTTTAAATGGATATTAAGTCTGATATTTATTTTATGCATTTTAATAGCAGCGGCAACCTATTCTGCTTTATACGTTAGCTTACCCGCCTATGACGACGAGCTTATTGCCGACGTTTCAGCAACAGTGCGTTTAGATCGTGATAATTTAGGCTACCTAAGCATACATGCCGCTAACCGCCAAGATGCGGCCTACGCCTTAGGCTTTAGCCATGGCCAAGAGCGCTTTTTTCAAATGGACTTAATGCGCCGCAATGCCGCCGGTGAACTAGCTGCCCTATTTGGCAGTCGAGCCATTAATGCCGACAAAAACCTGCGTAAGCACCGGTTTCGCTATCGTGCTGAACAAGCATTACAGCAACTAGATAACCAACAAGCTGCGCTGATACAGCGCTATACTGCTGGCGTTAATGCCGGATTACAACAACTTACACTAGCGCCATTTGAATACTGGCTACTTGGCCAAAAACCTGCAGCTTGGCAAGCATCAGACTCTTTTTTAGTCATGTACAGCATGTATTTAGACTTACAAGGCAAGCTAGGCCGCGATGAATATGCCATGGCCGTGCTAAAAAACAACCTTAGCCCAGACTGGTATCAGTTTTTACAACAACCCAGCCAGCATTGGCAAGCCGCCATAGACGCATCTATTACCAGTGCGGTTCATATGCCCACCACGCCTTACCCAGACGTTTTAAAGCAAACACTTAACAGCTGCAACCAATGCGATATTAAAGACGCAACCGATATTGGCAGCAATAACTTTGCCGTAGCAGGCAGTTTAACCAGCCACGGTAAGGCTATTTTGGCTAACGATATGCACCTAGGCCAACGCGTGCCTAATACTTGGTTTAAAGCTCAGCTTAATTGGCGCCAAAACAACCAGCTAATGCAAGTTACCGGCTTAACCCTGCCAGGCGCACCTGCTATTGTTGTCGGCTCTAATAATAAAATAGCCTGGGGCTTTACCAATAGCACCGGCGATTGGCACGACTTAATTAAATTAACCCTAAGCGATGATGGCAAACGCTACTTAAGCCAAAACGGCTGGCAGCCCATCAAGTATTATTACGAAACAATTCAAGTTGCAAAGGGCCAAGATCAAGCACTAGAGCTAGCAGAAACACACTGGGGCCCCATCGTCTATTTTCCCGCGCTTAATAACCACACAAGCAAAAATAGTCAAAACTCAAGTAATAACAACAGTAACAACCAGCAGCAAGCCTATGCCATACGCTGGGTAGGCCATGACAGCAAAGCGGTAAATATCAACTTAATTGCATTAGAAGGCCTAACAAGTGTCCAACAAGTTGTTAAGCTAGCGCCCACTATTGGCATCCCAGCACAAAACCTAGTTGTTGCCGACGCTACAGGTCAAATTGCTTGGACTATCGCAGGCGCCATTCCCAAACGCAGCCCCAACTTCGACTGGGACACGCCACAAGACTGGAGCCAACAGCCAGATTATTGGCAAGGCTATATCGATAATGCCAACCAACCCGCTATCGTAAACCCCAGCATAAAACGTTTATGGACAGCCAATGCCCGCACCGTAGGCAATGATCACTACAGCAAGCTTGGCAATGGCGGTTACGACCTCGGAGCCAGAGGACAGCAGATCCGTAATCAATTACTGGCACAAGACAACTTTAGCGAAGCCGATTTACATGCAATACAACTCGATAATAAAGCCATAATGCTCGCCCGCTGGCAGCAACTTTTACTGCACTATTTAACCCCAGAATTTATTGCCCAGCACCAGTTACAGCAATATAAAGAACAGGTAAAAAACAATGCCGAACGAGCCAGCGTTGACGCCATAGGCTACACCTTAGTCAAACAGTTTCGCCAGCACCTAATCGAAACACAATTTGCCCCGCTGTCAGCTTTACTAGAGCAACAAGGCGCAATCAGCAAAGACTTAAAATACTCACTAGAGCCCGCCATCTGGCAAATGCTACAACAACAAAGACCAGATACCCTAGTTGCCCCCTACAACGACTGGCCGCACCTAATACAAAGCGCCATTTTAAGTAGCAAGCAACAACTAGAACAACAATATGGCAGCTTAGAAAAAAGCCGCTGGGGACATGTAAATAAAGCCAAAATTCAGCATCCACTCGCCTCAGCAGTACCTTACTTCGGCCAATGGCTAAACATGCCAAACACCGAGCTTAATGGCGACAGCCACATGCCACGGGTACAAGGCAGAACCTTTGGCCAATCGCAACGACTCGTTGTCGCACCAGGCCAAGAACACCTAGGCATCCTCACCATGCCAACAGGCCAATCAGGCCACCCGTTATCACCATTCTACCGAGCAGACCACACCTACTGGCTAAACGGTGTCACCCTGCCCTTTTTACCCAAAGAGAAAAAGCACCAACTCCTACTCACCCCCAACTAAAATGGGGTCGGTGCACATTAATAAAATGTTTAATAAAAATATCACTAAAACAGCAGTATAGTAGTTAGATTATTAAAGAGAACCAAACATGCAATTAGAGCAAATTCGTAGCGAAATTAGCCAAACCGATCAGCAGCTATTAGCCTTACTCGCCAAGCGTCGCCAACTTGTCCTTAATGTCGCAAATGCGAAGCAGGCACAAAACAAACCTATTCGCGATCAAAAGCGCGAGCAAGCGTTGTTATTAGCCCTAATCGAACATGGCAAAACCCTCAATCTCGACGCCCAATATGTAACCCGGCTTTACCAGCTGATTATTGAAGACTCAGTACTACAGCAACAAGCCAAAATTCAAGGTCAGCTCAATAATCTTGATCACAATATTATTCGAGTTGCTTTTCTTGGTGGCCAAGGCTCATATAGTTACTGGGCAGCACAGAAATATTTTACCCGTCGGGCAGCGCAACTTATCGAACTAGGTTACGATAGCTTTCACGATATCGTGCACAGCGTAGAAACTGGCCATGCCGACTATGCAATATTGCCAATTGAAAACACCTCTTCAGGCTCAATTAACGAAGTCTATGATCTACTGCAGCACACGCAATTATCCATTGTTGGCGAGTTAACTCACCCAATCGCCCATTGTTTATTAGGCTTAGCCAATACAGACTTAACTAAAATTCGCCAAGTTTGTGCCCACCTACAAGTTATTGCCCAGTGCAGCAAGTTTTTACAAGGCCTAGCTAATGTAAAAATAGACTACTGCGATAGCTCATCAGATGCATTTAGCAAAGTAAAACAACTGCAAGATCCCAGCATCGTCGCCATCGGTGGTGAAGCTGGCGGTGAACTTTACGGCTTACAAGTATTAACTCGCGACTTAGCCAACCAAAAAGACAACGTTAGCCGCTTTATTGTCGCAGCGCGTAAATCGGTGCAAGTAGCTAAAGCCATACCCGCTAAAACCACTTTTATCATGTACACTGGCCAACAACCAGGCGCACTAGTAGACGCTTTATTAGTGTTAAAACAACATGGTATCAGCATGGCGAAATTAGAATCACGGCCCATTAACGGCAACCCCTGGGAAGAAATGTTTTACGTCGACGTCTTTGCCAACTTAAACGATTACGCCATGACCCGTGCTTTAGAAGAATTAAATAAAATTACGCGTTTTATTAAAGTATTAGGTTGCTATGCCAGCGAAGATATCGAGCCTACACTGGTTAATAATCCCAGCTAATCAGAAACTAGACAGCTTAAACAAAACTTGAACAAATTGAGTAACATCAACTCAGATTTTAGTAATTAAGAGGACATAATGACTGATCAAGAAAAGCTATATGGCCGACATTTAACCTCAGCCCAGCAGTCAATCGACACCATAAATAACTTAGAAAATTCAAGCGCCTACCGCTTAGCCTTTGCCGATAACGACTTTTTAACCCAAGACAACCTAAGACACATTCGGCTACAGTTAGAATATTTAAAGCCCCAGCAAGTATTAGAGGAACACAATATCAATGCCACCATTGTCGTCTTCGGTAGCGCTCGTTTCCTATCGCCAGAACAAGCAGAATTGTTATTAAAAAATGCCCAACAAGCCTTAGCTGAAGAAAACAATAGCCAAAATCAGCAAGCCGTTAAATATGCGCAAGCACAAGTAAAACGCAGTAAATACTATAGCGCAGCCCAGCAATTCTCATATTTAGTAACCGACCATAACTGTAAAAACCATGACTGCGCCCTAACCATCATCAGCGGCGGCGGCCCCGGCATAATGGAAGCGGCCAATCGTGGCGCCATGGAAGCCGGCGGCGAAAGTATCGGGTTGAATATAGTACTACCGCGTGAACAACAACCTAACCAATACATAACGCCTAAGTTCTGCTTTCAATTTCATTACTTTGCCATTCGTAAAATGCACTTTTTACAACGGGCGCGAGCACTGGTCGCCTTCCCCGGTGGCTTTGGCACACTAGATGAACTCTTTGAAACCTTAGCGTTAATTCAAACCAAAAAGTCTAAGCGTGTGCCTATCATCTTATTTAACAAGACATTTTGGCAAAGTCTAATTAACTTTGATTTATTAGTAGAGGAAGGCGTTATAAACGCAGAAGATCTGGATCTGATCCAGTATGCAGATACACCAGAAGATGCATGGCAGTTGATCAAAGAACACTACAATCTATAAATAGATTGTAGTGTTCAACTATAGTCGTAAAGTTGCAAAAAGAAATATCAAAAGCAATTTATAATTTTTTCAAATCAAAGCTATTTGCTAATGATAAAATTGTACTCTGCACCGCTTTGTCTCCGCTTAATGAGATCATAGCGCCGGCAGGCGTAACAAATTGAACTTCAACTTCATCATTTTCAATTTTTTGTACAGCTTGAATACCTTGTATTTTGATAATTTTTCCACCGGACATCGCTATCATTGAAGGGTTGCTTAACATCATAGAAAAGGCTTGCAGCATTGGAGAGTCCATCATTAATTGGATCTCAATGCTGTGTGCGTCATTGCGATAAGTTCTTGTCGCCGTAATACCACCACCAAACATTGCGGCTCCTGCCACTTCACTTTCTGCTTCATCGGCTTGCCATCCAGATGGCGCCTTTGGAAATGCTTTTTTTACCTGCTCGCCTTTTTCTTGTCTAATAAGTGTACTTGCATAATCAAGCTGTGCTGCTGCTTGTGATAGTTCTCCCGCTTTATAATGTTTCGTTGCAGTTGCGATTGCATCATCAATATCTGTAGCTAACACCGTAAAACTAACACTTGCACCAAAAAAACTTATTAATAAACTTTTTGATAATTTAGCGAAAACTTTCATTTTATCATCCTTTGATTAACAAACAGACCATATTATAACCAGTTGGTACAATTCAGAACAATAATTAAAACCGCTTAACTCCGGCTGTCGGCGGCTTTTTGTAGCAGCTGTTTACTTTCTTGTAGGAACTGCTGGGCTAGGTCGCCGAAATAATGCTGGCCTTTGCTAAATTGGGCTATCAATCCGGCTTTATCGTGGTTTTCTAAAAGCTGTAATAACTGGCTAAAACGTTGTTGATAACGTTGCAGTACCTGAGTCATGGCTTTAGATGACAACATAATATCTGCATACAGCTCAGCATTTTGAGCAAATAATCGCCCTACCATCGCCAGCTCTAAGCGATAAATGGGCGAGCTCATTTGTAGTAATTCGTTTAAATCAGCTTGTTCTTCAGCTAAATGTACGCCATAAACTAATGACGAAAAATGGCGCATGGCTTGAATTAGTTGCATAGCTTGATCATGCTCGAGTGCAGATTTTTCACATAGCTCTGCTCCCCACACAGTTAACTGGGTTAGTAGCCACTGATACTGCGCCTGCGCTTTGCCATGGCACACTACCACCACTTGCTTAACCAAATTAGTGACATCAGGGCCAAACATGGGGTGCAAGCCAACTACAGGGCCATTATGTTTGGTTAGCATTGCCGTTAATGGCGCTTGTTTAATACTGGTTATATCTGCTAGCACACAATGACTTGCTAACAGAGGCAGCTGATTAATTAATGTTTTCGTAAGTGTAATCGGCACGGCCATCAGCACTAAAACAGCATTAGCACAAATGGCTTCAGCATTAGCCCAGTCATTTGGCCCGATAATCTGAACCTCATAGCCAGAGCGCTGAAATAAACTGGTAAATCGTTTACCCAAAGCCCCATTGCCGCCTACAATCACGACTTTAGCACCCAGCTCACCACAGCAGACAAAGCCACTTTCTTGCGTCTGATAACTCTCTCGCATCATGCGGCGTAAAATATCTTCAACTAATTCAGGCGATACCCCTAACTGCTTTGCTTGCTCACATCTAGCGGTTAATAATGCTTGCTCGCGCGCTGGCACATAAACCGGTAAAGCATAATGCTGCTTAACTTTGCCCACTTGTGCTGTCACCTTGGCCCGCTTAGCTAATAAAGCAACTAACTGGCTATCAATCTCGTCAATTTGCTGTCTTAACGGCTCAAGTGCTTGCTGAGCTTTTGTCTCTGAGCTAGCCATGCGAATGCTCCAATGCTAAAGATAAACGGCAACCCCTAAACCAAATTACTATATTTGAACAAAAAAAGGGTGAGCGAATAAATTACTAGAGTAATTACTTGATTACAACTCCAGTTAGCCCATGTGAAAGCCTGTCTTTAAAAACAAAAAAGGCCGACTAATGTCGGCCTTTATAACGCTGAAAACTAACTTAGTTAAGCTTTTCGCGGATACGCGCTGATTTACCTGAACGATCGCGTAAGTAGTAAAGCTTAGCACGGCGAACTGCACCACGGCGTTTAACCGTAATACTGTCTACCAATGGGCTGTGCGTTTGGAAAACACGCTCAACACCTTCGCCATTAGAGATTTTACGTACTGTGAAAGCAGAGTGTAAACCACGGTTACGCTTAGCGATAACAACGCCTTCGTAAGCCTGTAAACGTGACTTATCACCTTCTTTTACTCTTACTTGAACAACAACAGTGTCGCCCGGCGCAAATGCTGGAACGTCTTTCTTTAACTGCTCTTCTTCAAGTTGTTTGATAATGTTTTGGCTAATTTTGCTCATAACAATCTCACTATACCTGGTATTAACTGTCTTCTTGCTGCCCCGTCTGGCACTCTTGCTGATGCTCTTGTTTGAACTCAGCCAGTAACCGACGTTGCTCCTCAGTCAGAGCCAGGAGATTTAACATATCTGGTCGTCTTAGCCAGGTTCTACCAAGAGCCTGCTGCAAACGCCAGCGTCGTATATTTTCATGGTTACCGCTCAGCAATACTGACGGAACCTGTTTGTCTGATAACACTTCAGGTCTTGTATAGTGTGGACAATCTAGCAAACCCGATGCAAAAGAATCTTGTTCTGCCGACTGTTGATGCCCAAGTACACCTGGTACTAATCGCGATACCGCATCAATTAGCGTCATCGCAGGCAACTCTCCACCACTTAACACGTAATCACCCACCGACCATTCTTCGTCAATTTCGCTTTCTATTACGCGCTCATCAATCCCTTCATACCGGCCAGCTACTAATAGCAGCTTCGAATGCGTCGCCAGTTCAGCCACACCTTGTTGATCTAATTTTCTACCTTGCGGCGATAAATAAATCGTGTGAACCTCACCACCTGCAGCCTGTTTCGCGGCGCGAATTGCGTCGGTCAATGGCTGCACCATCATTAGCATACCGGGGCCGCCACCATAAGGTCTGTCATCAACCGTTCTGTGCTTGTCCGTTGTGAAATCACGCGGGTTCCAGCACTTAACGTCAATCAGCCCTTGTTTTACAGCACGGCCAGTCACCCCAAATTGCGTTATTGCATTAAACATTTCTGGAAATAAAGAGATAACGCCTATCCAGCGACTATCTTTACATCGAGTAACGCTTTCTGTCATTAAAACGCGGGGTCCCAATCTACAACAATGCGACCTTCGGTTAAATCAACGCTTTTCACCACTGTATCGGTTAAAAACGGTAACAACCTTTCTTTCTTACCAAATGCATCGGTACGGTTTGCTTTAACTACAATAACGTCGTTAGAGCCCGTTTCCATCATGTCGCTCACTTCACCTAAGTGATAGCCAGCTTCGTTCACTACAGCTAAACCCATAAGGTCTTTCCAGTAGTAGTCGCCCTCTGCAAGAGGAGGCAACAACGAGCTTGCTACAGCTATATCAGCATTGACATAACGCTGAGCTAGATCACGATCATTAACACCGTCAAGTTTTGCTATCAAGCCATTACTATGGCGCTTCCAGCTAGACACTTGCATTGGTTGCCAGCTACCTTGCACGTTTACTTGCCAAGGAATGTAATCAAAAATCCCTTCCGGGAAGTCGGTGTAAGCGTTAACTTTAAGCCAGCCATTGATACCGTAAACTGCACCAAATTTGCCAAGAACGACTAAATCTTTCTTTTCCACGCTGACTACTCCACCCGACATAGTGCTAATTAAGCAGTTGCTTTCTTAGCGTTTTTTACCAATGATGCAACGCGGTCACTTACTGTAGCACCTTGTGCTACCCAGTGATTAACGCGATCTAGGTCCAGACGCAGTCGCTCTTCTGTACCGCCAGCAAGTGGGTTAAAGAAACCCAAGCGCTCAATATGACGGCCATCGCGAGCAAAACGGCTGTCCGCTACCACAACTTGGTAAAATGGACGCTTTTTCGCGCCACCACGTTGTAAACGAATAGTTACCATAAGGCCCTCTAATTTTTTATCGTTCAGGTTTTAACAAATAATAAAGCCCCATACCCTGAATAAACTTCAGACTAAAGGGCTGCCGTATTGTACGGATTTTGAATATAAACGCAAGGGAAATGCACGCTAATTAGCTGCCAATGCCAATACTTACCTATATTGCACAAAAATAGAAATTAAAGTCTGTAGATAAAGTCAGCAAATAAGCACAGCAGATAATTAATCATCATCCTGCATTTCAGAAATTAAAGTTTCCGCTAACTCATCAGGCAATACCACTACACCAGGGCCATCAGTATCAGGTAACACCGCAATGGCTAACTCATCACCATTTAAGCCCGATGTCCACTTATCTAACCACGTATCAACATCAATAGCCTGAGCAATACAGTGTGCCCAATCACCTTCAATCCACTCTTGCGCCAGCTCTTCATGTGGCCAAACCGGAATACAACGCTCCTCTTCAGCCGTCACCAGCACAAAGCCCTCTTCATCGGTTAAAATCCAAATTTGCTCTAAATCTGCCACCGCTTGCACAAAATAGCTATAACGTTGCTCAGCATCTAATTGATTAATACGCTTAAGTTCATCTGCTGAAAGTTGGTAATCCATAATATCATCCTAAAAACAAGTAAGTAATGGCGCTAATTGTGAACCATCAGCCGTAATAATGCCAAATATTTCCCGCTTAACTTGTATTAAAACTACAATAAAGCAGTAATAAAACTGGGCTAAGCCACATAATAATACACAGCAGCAAGCAATACGGCATAACGTGCTGCCTTACCTAATAAAACCAAGGCTAAAAACAGGCTAAAACGTACCCGCAACACCCCCGCCACTAAGGTCAGCGGATCGCCTACTATTGGCAGCCAAGCAAACAGTAAACTTAACAAACCAAAACGGTTAAATAATCGCTCTGCCCTAGCTAGTGATGAAGCCGAAAAAGGAAACCAGCGTTTAGACGAAAACTGGCGTAAACGCACACCTAGCCACCAATTAACACAAGAGCCCAACGTATTACCCGCAGTTGCTACTAGCCATAACATCAGTGGCAGATAGCCTTGCTGATACAAGCTAACAAGCAGCAACTCCGATGATGCCGGAAATAAAGTCGCAGCTAAAAAGCCACTGGCGAACAGCAATAAATACCCTAGCATAGTTGCACTATATTCCAGTTCAGTGTAATCACTAGGCCCCTTTTATTGCTCTTTTAATTAAGCTTTTTATTGTGTTTTTTATAGCACTAATAACTGCCAAGCAAACCTTAACCATATTAACCATAACAGGGCGCAACTGGCTAAAAATACATTAAAACGCAGCCTTACGTTATTACTGCCTATATGCACTATGGTGTGCCATACCCGTAATAACAAATAACCGCATGCCATAATCACATAAGCTAAGTCAGCTAAGCCCGACTGCAAAATAAATAACAGGCTAAATAGAAATAACATCGGCATTTGAAATTGATTATCAAAATTACGACTAGTGGCAATCACTTGCTCATTAGCGCCGGTTAAATTCATTGTTTTAAAGGCTGAAATACTGATGTCTTTATTTTTAGCAGCAGCAATACGCCGCTTGCCCATTAAAATCATCACTATGCTGGTTAGTAAAACCTGGCCAAACACAGGTAATAACAGTAGTTTTTCCATACTTAGTCCTAAAAGGTTGGTTAACGCTCACTAAAATAAAGGCTAGCAATAGATAGCCCTAAATTTTTTTAACATATTGCTATACTATACTAGCCTTGTTGTAGATCACAGATGTTATGTTCTACATAAACTAAGGCACTAAAGTATTTATTTATCAGGGAGTATTAATGGCACAGCTGTATTTTTATTACTCGGCAATGAATGCTGGCAAATCCACCTCGCTATTACAAAGTGCCCATAATTACCAAGAGCGCGGTATGCAAGTAGTTATCTACACCGCGTCACTAGACAATCGCTATGGTATAGGCAAAGTTAGCTCTCGTATTGGTTTAAGTATGGATGCCCATATTTTCAATCCAGACTTCAATTTTATAAATCATATCAACCAATTAAAAAGCCAAAATAAATTAAACTGCGTATTAATTGACGAAGCACAGTTTTTAACTAAGCAACAGGTGCGCCAGCTTACCACGGTGGTAGACGAACTAGACATCCCCGTACTCGCCTTTGGCTTACGCACCGACTTTTTAGGTGAAACATTTCAAGGTAGTCATGCCCTTTTAGCCTGGGCAGACAAACTAATTGAACTTAAAACCATTTGCCATTGCGGTCGTAAAGCAAATTTTGTGGTACGTTTAGATGAAAATGGCCAAGCAGTCACTGCCGGTAGCCAGGTGCAAATTGGTGGTAACGAAAGTTACGTGTCAATGTGCCGAGCCCACTTTAAGCAACATGTTTGGCAACAGGAATCAGAAGCCTGCCTAACTGCAGCAAAGGCCTCTAAGGAAAGAGTATAATATGACCGACAATCAGCAGCCGCATTTTTGGCCTATTTTAGACGCTTTGCCCTATGCATTGTTTTATAAAGACTTCAGCAAAAATTGCATCTACGCCAATGCAGCTGCTCGTCGATTATTCGAATTAAATCAACCAGCTACAACTGAAACTGCCACTAAAACTGAACTTGACACCCATTCACCAGCAGAAATAAGCTTAGCCCAGCTGAAAAATATCGCTATTTGCCAGACTAAAACCCACCAGCCCTACAGCTTGCTTAATAATCCGCTTATTCAAGCTATCAGTGGCAATGAAATAAACCAGCAAGTTTTTATTGCCAAACAAGCAAGCTGTTATCATCTGCACAGCCGCTTAGTATCATTGCCTTATACCATTCACCAAAGTGTTGTTATCAGTTTGCAACATACAGATACAAGTTATATTTCACAAGATAACGCTTTATATTCAGATGAAGTACAAGAAGCCTTAGCCTTTGATAAATTAATCTCGTTAATTTCAACCGAACTCATTAATGTTCAAGATCATAATTTAAGCTTACATATCAATGATGCCTTAGCTGCTTTGGGTGAATTTACTCATGCTGATCGCACTTATGTATTTCAGTTTAATAATGACATCACCGAGATGAGTAACACCCATGAGTGGGTGCGCTATGGCGTAACCTCACATATTGATGACTTACAAAATGTGCCGCAAAACGCCTTACCCTACTTTTATCAATGTATGCAAAACAATCTCATTTTCAGCGTTAGCGACACCTCTAAACTGCCTGCAGATGCCCATGCAGAAAAAAAAGAATTTGAAAGAGAAGATATTCAATCAGTGCTTTGCTGCGCCATGCGTTCAGGCGATAAACTTATTGGTTTTGTTGGCTGCGACATGGTATCACGCACCAGAAACTGGACCAGTAACGACTTACGTCGGTTAAAATTAGTCGGCGAGATGATCGCCAATACTTTGCAGAACATCGCTTTTCGTCGCTCACTGCAAAGCATGCAGCAACAGCTACTACTTGCCAACGCAGAACTGCAACAACAAGCCATGCAAGACGGTTTAACCGGCATAGCCAACCGCCGTCAGTTTGATCAATGTTTACAAGAAGAGCTAAATCGCAGCGCTCGCAGCCAAACCCCGCTAAGCGTAGTCTTGCTAGATATAGACCGTTTCAAATGTTACAACGACCACTACGGCCATCAAGCCGGTGACGATGTACTAAAGAAAGTTGCCAGTTGTTTAAGCCAAGTACTAAAACGCCAAGGCGATCTTGCCGCTCGTTACGGCGGTGAAGAATTTGTGCTTATATTACCCGACAGCAATTTAACTGACGCTTTAAATGTCAGTAAAAAAATCCAACAACTGCTAGCCGAACTCGCCATAGAGCATAAACATTCAGACGTCAGTAATTACCTCACCGTTAGCATTGGCTGCAGCAGTCTAATTGCCACTAAACACTCAAAACCCTGCCAACTAATTAAAGCCGCAGATACAGCATTATATGCAGCGAAAAGTAATGGCAGGAATAGGGTTGAAGCAAGTGGTGAGTGACTAGTTCGCAGGGCGAACAGTGACTAGCTGCCAAAGGCAGCGGTGACGAGTTCGTAAGGCGAACAGTAACTAGCTCACAAAGTGAGCGGTAACTAGCAGCTTTGCTGCGGTCACTCGTCACTGTTACCAAAGGTAACTGGTCACCGCTTGCGCAGCAAGCTCGTCACTGTTACCAAAGGTAACTGGTCACCGCTTGCGCAGCAAGCTCGTCACTGTTACCAAAGGTCACTCGTCACCGCTTGCACAGCAAGCTCGTCACTGTTACCAAAGGTCACTCGTCACCGCTTGCGCAGCAAGCTAGTCAAAAAACGCTGATCGGCTTTCTGTCACATTAATCAAACTTACCGGTCTGTTTAACATTTGGCCACCGTCTCGTGCTATTGGTATCCAAGGTAAACGGCCACGGCCTTTAGATGGTTTTAATGAGAACAAATCAAAAGGTATCGACACATAAAAGCCTTTAGTAAAGCTGCCTTCACCGTATTGCTCGGCAGATAAATTAGTAATCGCCGCGTAGGCACCCACTATAATGCCGCTATCAAAACGTTTAGCCGCTTCTATGGTCACCCCTTTATCTTTAGCTAAATATTGGCCTACATTTACTGTAAATTGGGTGTCGGGCAATATTTCTGGCTTCCAATATAAATTTACAAAACCGGTTACGGCATTGTAATCAAAGAAGTCGAAGTTGTTTTCATAAGAACGCTGGCGTACATAGTTAATATCAAAACCAATAGCAAAATTACTATCTACAGGCCTATACAATACCTCAGCACCTATACCACCATACATGGTTTCTAAATAGCCAGCATAAACTTGGCCAAAAATATCTGGCGCTAATTTATCTTGCCACTGCAAATACAAGTTCTCCATCGTCACCCTATTACCGGTAACGTATTCCCTTATATAAGTGCGCACTCTGGGCACATCAGTATCCTGAGCATCAACTTTAAAGTTAAACTTATCGAAATTTTCTAACAAGGTAACTTTCGCTGTAGTGTTAAACGACACATTTTCACTTAGCCGATAACCCGCACCTAAAAACAGCCCGCCCTGATACATATAAAAGGCTTCAGGGCTACCAAAAGTCTGGATCCAAAACGCTTCCATACTGGTATAAAAGCCAGAATAGCTTTGCTTGTCTAATCTCGCTAGCGTATCTGCCGTTGGGCTTTGTCGCACATAAGTAGAGCGAATGTCCGACTGCAGCTGATCATATCTGGCATTAGCAATAAAGCTATCAACATCTATTACCTTTTCCACCATCGCCATGGTGCCTGCGTATTCAACAATTCTAATGGTCTTAATATGGCTAGGTATTTCAGTTACTAAAACACGACCAATGCGCTCTGTCGCTTCTTTGTCATCACGGTAATACAACGACTGACCATAAATAATAAACTCATCATCTGTCATTCGTGAATTACGTAACATAAAGCCCGCTTCAGTCAGTAAGGCTTGAGGTATTAAATCACGATCAGAAATTTCATGTTTTTCCGCTAGCTGCTGGGGAACAGGCCGCATTGCCGGTTTCACTTTAATTTGGCTAGCAGTATGTAAGTTCAAACTATAATGAGCACCAAAACCAAAGGTATTGCCACGCTGATAATTCAAGTCAAAGCTAAAGTCACGCCATTGATAAACAGCCCCAAAATTCCATCGGCTATCTTGGATTAGTCCTCCTGCTTTATCGCGGCTATAGTCATTGCCTTCATACTCCAGCTTTAATTTTAGTGGCTGCCAAGGTGTTTGATACTCAAGCCCACCGTAAAGAGAAGCCGAGCCTTTAAAAAAGCGTTGATAATCAATCTTGCCGCCTAAGCCGCTAAAACCGCCAGGGCGCTGACAAAAACTGTCGCTCACTTGGCAAAAAGGGTTACTAATATTACCCGCACTGCCTAAATAGCCCCAGCCAATACCAAGGTGAAAGTCGAAGTCATGCCATTTTTTGCTAAAGGCTAAAAACTCACTTTCAAAAAAACCCGTACCCCCAAAGTCTCTAAAGCCTAATGACACTTGCGGTAAGTAAGTGCTTTCTTGCCATAAGCGAAACTTAACATCTATGCCTTTATCTTTTAGGGTTTGATCGCCACTAAAACCTGGATCTTGGCTATATAACCGCGTGCGAACATCAGTATAACGAACCGTCGACTCCATCCAGTCAAACAACTGTAGGCTAACCGACCAAAACCGATACTCTTCATTATCGGTATAGTTTAGCGACATAGCACCAGCGTCTGCCATCCGCGCGGTCGGCGTTTGAATTAACCCTACACCACCGTGAGCCATTTGCGATGTTGCTGTCGTCTCTTGCTGCCAGCCAGCTTCAGGCTCAGCTGCCAAGGCACTAAACGCAGTGCAACTTAAGGCACCGCAACTTAATGCAGTAATAACCGCGAGTGAAACACGCTGATAACGCATATTAGTCTTTTTTATCATCTTCATTATAAAACCCTATGCCGTGCTAACTGTACAATAGCTTGGTTTAGTTGCTGCCACTTAGCAGAAAACAAACCAGACTTAAACGGCACAAATAATTGCGCGCCAGGCATAGCTTCAACCAGCTGCTGCTGCCAGGCAGCAACGGTTGTTTTAACCACCTGACCATTTGGCTGTATTATATATAAGCTATGGCGATCAGCCGCCGCTAAATAAGTTAAATCAGCTGCATAGCCAGCCGCTGGCGTAGCCGCTTTATGGTTAATCTTACCCGGCTGTGTCACTAAACCTAAAACGCTAACATGGCTAGGCCGAGGGGCTAACTTCAGTAAATAGTCACCAGCGCTAAAGGCTGGGTTATGTTCGGCTTTAGCGCGGGCTAAATCATAATCAATAGTAATAAAAACTCGGCTAGCTAGCTGCCAACTCTGTACTTGCTTTGTCATCGCACTTAAGGCTTGTTGCAAATCAGTATCGCTAGCCTCGGCTTCTTGTAGCTCGGCTAACAGCGCCAGTACTTGTTGTTGTAATAATTGGGCGCTGTTATCGCTGGTATTATATAAAGCCGAAACTGGCCAATACCATTTATCGTCTAAGGCAACAGGCGCTAATACATCGGCAAGCCTAGGCGCAGTCGTCTGTACTGTAACGCCACTATCGGTTAGCAATTGGCTGGCAAACTGATACCGATAAAGCTGCTGGTTAATTTGAATACTTAGCTCGCTTGGCTCATCGGCATAAATTGGCGCCATAAAACAGCTGCTTAACAACACACTGGCTGTTAATAACCACTTGGCCAAAGGTTTTAAGCTGCACTTAGGTTTAATTTGTAACACACTGTGAAGTCTCATTCTGCTAAAGCCTCCAACGTTGGCTTAAATACTGGCTCAGGCATTGGCTTAGTCACAGCTACAGGCATAGTCACTGTCTTAGCTAACTGGCGTGCAACTCGGCTAATAAAGGTTAATTGCATCGGCTCGGTAAAAGGCGCTAACTGCTGTTGGCTTTGTAAAAGCAAGCCGCTTTTAGCATCAAACCAAAATACATTCTGCCAATGCTGATCAAAACGCAGATAATTAGACGGCGAAGCATAGTCTAAATGCTCAATCACTTTAGTAACGGCAATATCTTGGTCAAATAAGCGTAAAGAATGGCCAGGCTCTACTACAAAGCGAGATGTAACGCTATAACCATACTCACCACCCGCCCAATCTAACTGGCGTTGCCACTGAGTGTTATCGTCAATACTTTCTATATTTGCCAGCGGATCTACCGCTGCTGCCGACAACACTAATAAATCATTACTAAAACCCAGAGTTCTTACTATGCGGCCATGCTCCATAATCAACATCGCCTGATCAGCAGAGATCCACTTTAATTGGTTTTGCTCTAAAAACATTAAAGCCAACACACTTTGCGGCCGCTCACCATGTTTAACATATAAATAATCGAATTTAGAATTAACAACCTCAGCTAGCGTTAAACTCGCATCCGGTTGCTCTGTAAAAGCGTATTGCAATGTATCCTTATAAGCGCGGTAAGTCCCTGCACATGACGTTAAACTAAGCGTCACCGTTGCAACTGCCAGCCACTTTAACAAAGCCATAGTCTATTAACCTATATTAATAAAATACTAAAACACCTTAACTGCAATAAAAAAGCCGCCCAACGGCGGCTTTAATAATAACAGTTTTACTTACTAACAGTCTTACTTACTGCACAATGGCAGGGTAAGTAAAGGTAACAGTTGTAATAGCGGTAGTACCTGTAACTGTTGCAGTAGTAGTACCAGTACAAACACCATTTACTGGCTCACCGTCACCGGCGTTACAGGTTTCTACTGGCTCTACAGTGTCAGGTAAAGAAACACCACCGGCATTAGAAATAATAGCAGCAGCAACACCAACAGCCACTACACCACCCACAACAACTGGAGTAGCAACACCACCAATAGTACTAACACTAGTACCACCAGCTTGGTCTTGTGCATTAACACCTAACGATAATAATAACGCGGTAGCAGCAATAACTAATTTTTTCATCTTTAAATCCTTATGCCAACAATAATTGTACGCTTGGAGATAATAGTAAACCATAACGCTTACTTACTCAACCAATACTAAGGCTTAATTTTTAGGCAAATGCCTTAACTGCCGGTTGCCTTAGGTTCAACCGGCATGTCATTACTTTTACTTTCAAGCTGCATATTTTTACCGCCACTAGCAACTGGCTCTAGCGGCGGTATCCTGCTCAGCTCACTTTCCTGTCGCAGCTCAGTAGCCACACTCTTATTGCCAATGCTGTCGTTATGCGCCCGGGCTTTTGCCACTAAATCGGTATGGACTTTATAATTAAAGTCAGTCGGCGCCGCTTGCAATAAATCTACAATATCTTGCACAGCAAAATCAGTACAAAAACGGTCTAAACGCAACAATATCGCTTCCATTTCTGGCCAGGTTAAATATTGCTCATCAGCCGCCATAATTCTTGGATGCTCGGTTTGCCTAACATTGTCACCTATTAGCAACTCTTCAAACAGCTTCTCGCCTGGGCGCAAGCCAGAAAATCTCACTTCAATATCGCCTTTAGGGTGCTTATCGTCTTTAACTTCTAAGCCCATTAGGTGGATCATTCGTCTGGCTAAGTCGGCAATTTTTACCGGCTCGCCCATATCAAGCACAAATACATCACCACCGGCGCCCATAGCACCGGCCTGAATAACTAACTGCGCCGCTTCTGGTATGGTCATAAAATAACGAATAATATCTTTATGAGTTACCGTAACCGGGCCACCTTTGCGAATTTGCTCTCTAAATAGCGGCACTACCGAGCCACTAGAGCCTAATACATTACCAAAGCGCACCATGCAAAAACGGGTGGCATTTTGTCGCTTAGCTAAGGCTTGTAACACTAACTCCGCTAAGCGTTTTGAAGCCCCCATTACATTAGTCGGTCTAACTGCCTTATCAGTAGAAATAAGCACAAAGTTTTCTACCTTAGCGGCTATGGCAGCCTCTGCGGCATACCAGGTGCCAAAAACGTTATTAATCACGCCTTCAACAATATTATATTCCACCAGCGGCACATGTTTATAAGCTGCAGCATGATAAACAGTATCAACAGCAAAGGCCGACATTACCGACTGCATCCGCTCACGACGCTGCACAGAGCCCATAATAGGCAATAAAGTGACCGCTAAATCTAAATGCTTAATAGTGGCAGTTAATTCTTGTTCTATGCTATATAAGCTAAATTCACTGCGCTCAAATAGCACTAAGGCTTTAGGCTTGCATAATAAAATTTGTCGGCATAATTCTGAGCCTATAGAGCCACCAGCGCCGGTTACCATAACCACCTTACCGCTAATATTCGCCGTTAATAACTGGTCAATTGGCGCTACGGGCTCTCGGCCTAATAAGTCTTCAATTTTTACATCTTGCAGCTCATCAATCTTCATCGAGCCATCAACAATGTCGCTCATGCCCGGAATTGACTGCACCGGAATAGGCAAATTTTCTAAAGACTCTAACACCTCACGCCTACGCGAGCGCGAAGCCGAAGGCAAGGCTAATAATATACGGCTAACATTATACTTTTTAACTAAAGTATTAATAACAGCTGGGTTACCCACAGGTATGCCCAAAATAGTCGAGCGCTGTAACGTGGTATCATCATCAATAAACACCACCGGATGATATTGCTCACCATTAAATAAGGCTTGCGCCAGCTGCCTACCCGACGAACCGGCACCATAAATAAGCACACGCTCTTTATGGCCATTATTACGTTGCACTAAAAACATTCTCGCCAGCAGTCGAATACCACCGGCACTCACTAAGGCTAAAATTGAATAAACAAAAATTAAATTGCCTTTTTCTTCCACTGAAAAAAGTTTAAACAGCACCAACATAATAAAGGCGTTACTAATAATGCCGGCTAAAACAGCGCTTAAAGCATGCTGGCCTATATAACGAATAACCGCTCTATATAAGCCCAATTTAGTAAATAAAAACAGGGTTACCGGCAAAGCTATAACAAACGAAATAGCAATACCCGGCACATCTTGCATCGTATTATTTTGGGTTAAGAAAAAAGCGCCAATTAACGAAAAAGTTAAAAAGATAATATCTGCAAAAACAGAAATTATGCGTTTTATATAGCGCGGTAATCCTAATAAAAATGCCAACATGTATGGGTCCGTGTGTTTAGTGTTTAGTGTTTAGTGTTTAGTGTTTAGTGTTTAGTGTTTAGTGTTTAGTGACTAGCTTGCTTTGCAAGCGGTAACTAGTTCGCACAGCGAACGGTAACTAGTCACTATTGCCATAAGCAATTAGTCACTGTCGTAGTAAACGGCCACTAGCGCCAAGGCGCGGTCACTGTTACCGAAGGTAACTAGTCACTATTGCCAAAAGCAATTAGTCACTGTCGTAGTAAACGGTAACTAGCGCCAAGGCGCGGTCACTGTTACCGAAGGTAACTAGTCACTATTGCCATAAGCAATTAGCCACTGTCGTAGTAAACGGTCACTGCTGCAATCACTCAACACTCATCACTAACAACTCATAACTCGTTACTCAATCCTTTCAGGATCTGAGTAACGTCAGCTCCTAGAATTTTATCACGCATCGCATACTCAACAAAAGCCTGAATATAGCCTAGTTTGTTACCGCAGTCGTGGCTGCGGCCTGATATATGGTGAGCCTCTACCTTTTGCTGTTGCATTAACAGGGCTATGGCGTCGGTTAATTGTATTTCATCACCGGCACCCACTGGAGTGCGCTTTAAGCAATCCCAAATAGCAGGGTTAAACACATAACGGCCCACTACCGACAAATTAGAAGGTGCATCAGCCTGAGCAGGCTTTTCTACAATATTAGTAATAGTCGCTGACTGGCCAGACGCTAACGTTTCGCCATTAACATCGGCAATACCGTAATTGCTTACAAGCTGCTTCGGCACCGGCTCAACCATAATTTGGCTAACCTGTTGCTTATTATATAACTGAACCATTTTCGATAAGTTATCTGTGGCCAAATTACAGTCATAGCCGTCAACTATTACATCAGGCAGTAACACAGCAAAAGGTGCATTGCCTACTACTGGTAAAGCACACAATACGGCATGGCCTAAGCCTTTTGCCTCACCTTGCCTAACCTGCATTATCGTCACATCTTTAGGGCAAATAGCCTGTACTTCATCTAATAACTGCCGCTTAACCCGCTTTTCCAGCATAGATTCCAGCTCAAAGCTTTTATCAAAATGGTTTTCTATCGAGTTTTTTGACGAATGGGTCACTAACACAATTTGTTTAATGCCAGCAGCAATACACTCATCTACCACATATTGAATTAAAGGCTTATCAACTATGGGTAACATTTCTTTCGGAATAGCCTTAGTTGCTGGCAACATTCTGGTGCCTAAACCAGCAACTGGGATCACGGCTTTTAATACGGTCATCTAACATCCTTTTACTGTTTAATCGCTAAAAAAGCTGGCTACTTAACACTTTCGCCACGGCCAATGCCATAATAGGTTATACCGCGGCGCTGCATCCGTTCTGGTTCAAATAAATTACGGCCATCAAAAATAACCGGTTGTTTTAATTGGCTTTTAATTAAATCAAAGTCTGGTGCTTTAAAAGGCTGCCATTCAGTACAAATAATTAAAGCATCGGCAGCTTTTAATGCAGCCTCTTTAGTGCCCACTAAATTTAAGTCATCCCGCACACCATAAGCTCGCTGCATCTCTTCCATGGCTTCAGGATCATAAGCTTGAATTATAGCACCCGCAGCCCATAACTGCTCTATTAAAACCCGGCTACTGGCTTCACGTATATCATCGGTTTTCGGCTTAAAGCTTAAGCCCCACACTGCAAATACCTTACCGCTTAAATCAGCACCAAAATGCTGTTTCACTAAGCTAGGCAGCTTTTGCTTCTGCCTTTGGTTAACGTTTTCTACCGCATATAACATTTCCGGTTTGTAACCTTCGGTTTCTGCCGTTGAAATAAGGGCCCGCACATCTTTTGGAAAACAAGAGCCGCCATAACCACAACCTGGGTAAATAAAGTGATAACCAATCCGCGGATCTGACCCTATACCTTTACGCACAGACTCTATATCAGCTCCCAATAGCTCAGCTAAATTAGCCATTTCATTCATAAATGAAATCTTAGTGGCTAACATACAATTCGCCGCATACTTAGTTAACTCAGCAGAGCGCACATCCATAAAAATAATCTTTTCATGAATACGGTTAAAGGGCTCATATAATTCGCGAATAATATCATGTGGCCTAGCATCATAGCTGCCAACAATAATTCTATCTGGGCGCATGCAATCTGCAACGGCCGCACCTTCTTTTAAAAACTCAGGGTTCGACACCACATCAAACTGATGGCTTACTTGGCGCTTAGCTAACGTAGCAGCAATAATATCCCGCACTTTATCCGCCGTACCCACCGGCACAGTCGACTTATCAATAACCACCGTATCAGCTGTCATATACTCAGCAATGGTTTTAGCAACAGTTAACACATACTGTAAATCCGCCGCGCCGTTAGTATCAGAAGGCGTACCCACCGCAATAAACTGCACCTCACCATGCTCAACCGCAAACTGGGCATCAGTAGTAAACTGCAACCGCCCCGCCAAACAATTATTCTGCACTATAGGCGTTAACCCCGGCTCATAAATAGGAATAACCCCTTGGTTTAACGCCTCAACCCGCTGTTCATTAACATCAACACAAACAACAGCATGACCCACCTCAGCCAAAACCGCCGCCTGAACCAAACCAACATAACCACTACCGAAAACTGTAACCTTCATGTACGCTTCCTTAGAGCACCTTTGGTGCGGTGACTAGCTTGCCAACAAGCGGTAACGAGCAGCGAAGCTGCAGTAACTAACTCACTGCGTGAGTGGTAACTAGTTCGCAAAGCGAACGGTAACTAGCGGCTTTGCCGCGGTCACTAGCTTGCACAGCAAGCGGTAACGAGCAGCAGAGCTGCAGTAACTAACTCACTTCGTGAGTAGTAACTAGTTCGCAAGGCGAACGGTAACTAGCGGCTTTGGTGCGGTCACTGTTGCCAAAGGCAACTAGTCACTGCTTCTGCAAGAAACGAGTCACTCGTCACTGCTGCCCCCTGCAGCTAGTCACTGGTGGCTTTGCCACCTAGTCACCGCCGCTATAAGCGGCTAGTCACTCACCACGAAACACTCAAAACTCAAAACTTGCGACTAGGTAACCCCTAAGTTGCAATTACAGCGTTTATATCCAACAGCTGTAACGCCACCTGCAACGCCTGTTTCGCATCATCGTCACCATGCACTATTCTTACTTGCTGCGGTTTGTGCCGCATGCGTTTAATAAAATTAATAAGGCCATTTTTATCAGCGTGGGCTGAATAGCCGCTTAATGTTATCACTTCTGCTTTAATATCAATGCGTTTATCGTCTATATCAACATAACCGCCTTTAGGGCCGTACTGCTGAATGGCCGCGCCTAAGGTGCCACGGGCTTGGTAGCCAACAAAAACCACTTGATGAGCATTATGATCTAAAAGAGCTGATAGATAATTAACTATACGGCCACCTTGGCACATGCCGCTGGCCGCTAGCACTATGGCGGGTTGTTTAGTTGAGGCCAAATACTGCACTAAGGCTAAGTGCTGGCTGTGGCTGTCTATAGTGTGTAACTGTTTAAAGTTTAATGGATGGCGGCCTTGGCGTAAGCGCTTCTTGGCTTCGCTGTCCCAGCAGGCTTTAAGATCACGATAACTTTGGGTAAATTTAGCCGCTAAGGGCGAGTCAACAATCACTTGCAGCTGATCCCAGCGTAAGCCTTTATGAATAGATTGCTGCTTTAAATCATAAATAATGGCTTCTAGTTCATACAGCAACTCTTGAGTGCGGCCAATGCTAAAAGCCGGAAACAACACAGTACCGTTATCACGCAAGGCATGTAACAACACCTTTTGTAGCCGTTGCTGCCTATCGCGCCGCCCTTCATGCACCCTGTCACCATAGGTACTTTCAATAACAACAGTATCTGCACTAAAAGGCGCTTTAGGTGCTGGCAATAACGGCGCATAAGGCGCGCCTAAATCACCCGAAAACACGGTTTTATACCACTTTTGCTTGCCAGTTGCAGTTGCTACTTTATGCCTAAGCTCTACATAAGCCGAGCCTAAAATATGCCCAGCCGGCTGAAACTTAACTTGCAGCCCAGCACTGTTACTTGTATCAGTCCCAGCACGATTAACAGTCTTATCACCTGAACTATTAGGCTTAATAGTCAGCCACTGCTTAAAATCACAAGGCACTAACTGGCGATGAATTTTAGCTAAAAAACCTTTTATTATCGCCTTATCACGAGTCACCCCCACCTTAAGCGCATCTTCAAGCACCAAAGGCAATAAAGTCGCCGAAGCGTTGGTGCAATAAATAGACCCAGAAAAACCTGCCGCCAATAAATAAGGAATACGCCCCACATGGTCAATATGCACATGAGTAACAATTAACGCTTTAATATGCTCAATAGCAAAATCAATCTGCAAGTTTGTAGCAGAAGCACCAGCAGAGCCAGCACCAGAGGTTTCAGCCCCCTGAAACAACCCACAATCAATTAAAACCGAATAATCATCAGCAATTTTATACTCATGACAAGAACCAGTAACGCCAGTAACAGCACCATGGTGAAGGAAAATTGGGGAGGGGTACGCAGTCGACATCCTGTCTCCTTTGTTTAGTTTTGAGGGTTGAGTTTTTAGTGTTTAGTTGTAAAGCTAAGTTTTTAGTTATAAATTATTTAGGTTTAGTTTTATTATTTCTTTGAGCATTTTTTATAATGGTGGTTAGTATTTTAATTAATTCTTCGCTTTGTTCTAGTAGGCTTATAACATGTGGTTGGCTACTATCTAAATAGCCAGTTTCACATAATAGGTTTAGCCAATATTTAGTTTCTCGTGACTCTTTACTAGCAATACACATCTTGGCAATAAAATCAGCTTTAGACTGCCCTGCCTGAGCTTCATTTATATTGGCACCAATTGAAGTACCCGCACGCAACAACTGCTTAGAAAGCACATACTCTTTTTGCTCTTTACATAAGTGCTGATAAAGCTTAATTACCCTAACCGCAAAACAAAAAGACTTGTTAAGTACATTATTCGAATCAACAGGCATCCCTACCCCATAAACCCCAAATAAATATACCTATTTATAGATCAAATAAACCAATTAACAACAAAAAAGCAACAATATATCTAAACCCATTGCTCTCAACTAAACACTAGAAACTCCCCCCTTAACACTAATCAGCACTCGCTTCAGCCAACACCTCGCCCGGCGCCTTCAGCTATATTGCTAGGTACAGAAACAGCAGCACGTTGAATTTGAGAAGAAAGGCCATACCGTTCAGAATCTGGGAAGAGTTTAGTAAAAGCATAAATATCTACCACTAAATCCATCGATAATTGCCAAACTTTCAAGTCATAGTGCATAAACAATCCTTGGTGAAAGCAGTGACTAGCTTCTTGCAGAAGCTGTTACTAGTTGCCTTTGGCAACAGTGACCGCACCAAAGGTGCTAGTTACCGCGATTAAAGAGCCGTGACCACTCGCTTTGCGAGTTAGTGACCGCATCCTTTGGATGCTAGTGACCGCACCGAAGGTGCTTGTTACGGCTTGTAACACAAGCTCGTGACCGTTCGCACTGCGAACTAGTAACCGCAGCATCGCTGCTCGTCACCGCTCGCTACGCGAGCTAAGTACATTATTCGAATCAACAGGCATCCCTACCCCATAAATCCCAAATAAATATACTTATAGATCAAACCAAGCAATTAACAACAAAAATATAACATTTATTTCAAAATAAACTGCTTTTAACTCAACATTCAGCACTAAAAATTCAACACTAGTAGCTTGCCTACGACAAGCTACTTAACCCTATCCCCACTGCCCTTCCCGGCCACCGTCATAAATATATATTTAAAGTAATCGGCTAAGGTTAAGCTTTCTAGCATCTTAGCATCTGTTTCTGCTAACAGCACTGGGGTAGACATATCAATTTCGTTTACTTGGGCTAAACCGGTTATACCTGGGCGGGCTTTTAATACGCTGCGTTGCTCGCGTTCGGCTATTAACTCTTCTTGGTTAAATAAGCAAGGCCTTGGGCCTACTAAGCTCATATCGCCTAATAGTACATTCCATAATTGTGGTAACTCATCTAGTTTGGTTTTACGCAAAAAACCGCCAAATTTTGTAATAGAGCTAGTGCTAGCTAAATGGCTAGCAACGGATGCTGTGTCTACTTTCATGGTGCGAAACTTAACAAGCGTGAACGGCTTTTTGTTTCGGCCAACACGCTCTTGAGTGAATATAGGTGAGCCGGTATCAAACAAGCCGATTATGTATAAAATCACTAAAAATGGTAAAGCAAATAACAAACCAAAAAGTGAAAACAAAAAATCGAGTAAACGTATCATTTATAAATCCATTAATTATTTTTTGAAGTTTTTTTAACTGCCAGTTTAAAGCCTTGTTCAACTGAGAATGGTGGCTGCCAATCAAGCGTATTTTTTGTGTGAGTAATATCTAGCTGGAGAGAGCCTGTCAACCTATCGATAACATCGCTCTTATTAAGTAATTTACCTGCTAATTTAAAGCACCAAACAGGCACGGGCAAAGCTAGATTTTTCTTGCCTTGCACTTTTGCCATTAATGCAACCATTTCAGCTGTGGATAAGTCATGATCATCACTTGCTAAAAATACTTGATTAGGTGCATTTGGGTGATCAATACACACTTTAATTAAATCAACTAAGTTATAAACTGATATCAAACTGCGTTTATTTTGGGTTAATAACCTAAATGGCAATGGAACCCCCTTGCTTACAAATTTCATTAATGAAGAAAAATTAGCTTTGACATTTTCACCATAAACAAGAGGGCTTCTAATAATAACAACCTCAATATCATTATTTTTAGCAACTTGTTGAATATACTGTTCAGCCAAAAGCTTGCTTTTCATAGTATTAGGTAAGTTATCAACTTCAGTTTGAGAATCAATTTGTATAGTACCTTTACATTCTTTATATATGTTCGCAGAACTTAAAAAGATAAACCTTGTTATATTAAGTGAAACTGCGCGCTCAATGACCTTTTTAGTTAACTCAAAATTTATATAATTAGCTTCACTGTCAGAGAAATAGCTGTGTGCGGCTCCGACAAGGTGAATTACAGTATCAGCATTTTCATGTGTATTAGTATCAAAAAAATCTGATTCTGATATTGATTTATTCTTACCTGATAGTTCTTCTCTGCATAAAGAATAAACTTTGCATGAATTTTTTAGCAGTCTTTCGTGTAAGTGCTGCCCTATAAAGCCACTACTCCCAGTCAGAATTACTTTATTCATCTTACTAAGCTTTCCATCAGTGATTCATAATTTTTAGCAAGTTGAGCATAAGAGTGCTGACTCCGAACAAATTCAGATGAATTTATAGAGAAGTTTTCTTTGTTTTTATGGAAGTCAATAACTTTATTTGCTAACGACAAAGAGTCATTAGCAGGGAAGTTGATCTCACACCCTGCTTTTTCTAATGGGTTATTTGGAGAGTCTATTCCATTAAATACTAATTTATCATGCAGCATATAATCAAATATCTTATTTGGTGAAATACCAAATTTATAAAGATCTTTAGGCATAGCGTTAATAAACATTGCATCACATGAATCTATTACATACGGCACAAAAGTTTTAGGAACCTTACCAAAAAAAACCACATTATCTAACTGCAACTCAGCCATTCTTTCTTCTAACGCTTTTTTCTGAACTCCATCACCAACTAACAAAACACCAATATTATATTTCTTAAATTTTTCAGCTGCATTAATTAAAGGCATTAAATTATTGGGTATACCTAACGCACCAGTATAACCTATAACAGTATCAAAATTTGAAATTGCGATACTAAGCTGTGACTTTAATGATGAATTTTCAGGTTCTTTTTCATGCTCACTTGATAACTCAATACCATTTGGAATACAGCTAAACTTACCTTTTTTAAGACCTTCATTTAAGAAGAATGATTCAGAGTTTTCTAATAACGATACACAGTGATCACATTTTTTATAGCCAAACTTCTGAAACGCATTAATTAAAACACTAAGAGGATGATATTTAGATATTCCAACTAGCTCTTGGAGGCTCAAAGGCCAAATATCTCTTACTTCAAGAATTAGTTTTGCATTGTATTTTTTACTGTAATACTTTGCTGCCAACAGATGAAAAGGATGTGCTGTTGAAGCAATAATAACATCAGGGGGATTTATTTTGCTAAAAGTTCTAAAATGCTTCCCAAATAAACCCAAGCCAAACATTAGCATATTAAGTAAACGCTTAATTCCATTGCCCTGATAGTCCATAGAGTTTTGAAGAAAGTATTGCACTCCCTCTACATCAGCAAGACCCGAGTTTTTAAAAGGTAATGAGCAAAGGTGGTGCTTTAATGATGAAATAACTGTTGTGTTATGACCTAACTTGTTAAAGTGTTTTGCGAGATAATAAGGCCTGAAAGACATCCCATACTTAGGGCTGCCCGCATATGGGTGTATATACCAAATATTCATAAAATTAACACATATACTGGCCGCCATTAACAGAGATTGTTTCTCCCGTTAATGACATACCACTTTCAGCGATCATCAAAGCTGCTTTAGCTAAGTCGTCTAATAAAACTAATTGCTTCGTCGGTATATTACCTTTGATTTTTTCAAGAATATCCTCTCTCATACTCTCAACCATAGGTGTCATTGTATAACCAGGGGCTATAACATTTACCGACACGCCCTTCAGCGCTAACTCTTGAGCCAGAGACTTAGAAAAACCAATAATCCCCGCCTTAGCTGCGGCATAATTACACTGACCAAACTGCCCTTTTAAACCATTAATAGAACTAATATTAATGATTCGCCCAAAACCATTCTCAACCATTGAGCGCGCAATAGGTTGAGTAACAGAAAACAAAGACGTTAAATTAGTATTTACTACGTTATCCCACTGTTCTGGCTTCATCTTTAAAAAAGTTGAATCGGCGGTAATTCCTGCATTATTAATCAAAACATCAACATTGGATTTTTCTAATAAAGCCGATAACTGAAGCTCAACTTCATTTCTATTGTTAAGGTTCAGAGGTAAAAAAGTGATATCGTTTGAGCTAAGTTCATTTTCAGATAACCAACTATCTAATGTTTCTTTTGTTTTATGAGTATGAGTAACAAAAACATGATAGCCCTTATTAACAAAAGCTTTAACTAAAGCAGTTCCAATCCCACCTGTACCACCTGTAATCAATACTGTTTTCATCAGCTTCTCCTTATTACTTTAGCAGGCACACCAGCAACTGTATGTCCCGATTCTACATTTTTTGTCACGACACTACCTAAGCCCACAACAGCAAAGTCACCAATGGTTATTTTTTGCATTGTAGATGAGTTTGGACCCATCCATACCCCTTCTCCTAAAGTTACTCCACCACTTAACTCTGTGCAGGCAGTTAAAATTGAGTTTTTCCCTATTTGGCAATTATGAGCAATGTGAACTAAGTTATCTGTTTTAACTCCATCACTTACAATAGTGTTATCGAGCGCACCAACACAAACACTATTTAAAGCACCTATTTCAACATTGCTACCAATAATAACCCTACCAAGGTGAGGGAACCGAATCCACGAACCATCCGCATTTTTTTCAAAGCCAAAGCCTTGAGCGCCAATCACAGTATTAGACCTAATTATTGTATTGTCACCAATTACAGACCCTTTGTGTATGGTTACGTTATGTTCAATTACAGTGTTCTTCCCTATATTAACGCCCTGCTCTATAATAGCTGAATCAGCTATTATAGCTGTTTGGTGAATACATGATTCAACAGAATCATTTACAAGTATTGAAACATCAACTAGGTATTGTAACGCTCGGCAAAAATCTAAACGAGGATTATCTGAAATAATTAACGACTCTGCATTATTACCTTTATTACCAATAACAATTCCATTCAGGTACATATCTTGGTGCTTAGTTGCAAATTTTAAAACCGATGAGTTTTCATTTGATAAACTGCCAACAGTTAAGATCAACTGCGATTTACTACCTTTAAGTTGCAAACCTAAAGCTTCAGCTAACTCTAAGGCTGTAATTTTTCCTTCAACTTTGTATTGCATATTCATCCCTATAAAAATATTCTTATCACTTCAAAGCATTCGGCATACTCTGCGCCAACTTGCACACCTCGGGTTTTAGCTAAAGAAAATGTGAAATCTCTGGCTAAATAATTACGTTTCCCTTGAGACTCATATTTTTCTAAAGCTTTTTGCTTAGCATCAATGTGTTTTTCTTCTAATTTTACAAAACATTGCGTATTAAAAGTTAAATTATTCCAGATTAACTCATAACCTAAAATAGTTGTATTTTTAAAAGCTCTTATACTTTCTTGAGATATCGTTGAATGATCTTGATGTATATCATGTACAGAAGGAGTTAAGATAAGATCGAAAGATGACTCTTTACGAAGCGCTATCAAATCCTCAAGAATTTGCTGCCTATCGTAATTAAACCTGCGAACTTGGTAATTTAATATAATTAAGTTTTCAGACTTTATACCTAACTCAGCAGTTGCTTTCACTACTTCTTTTTTTAAAATATCTTTAGGCAACCCATCAGGTACAGACTCTTCAGCTGTAGAAAAAGCTACATATGTAACTTTTGCACCATTTTCGATTAGTTTTGAAATAGTCCCGCCAGCGCCGAGCTCTCCATCATCAGTATGAGGTGCTAAAACCAGTACATTTTTAAATTTTTCAATCATTGAAGTTATATCCTTTAATTAAATTTTTAACTTGCGAATCCCAAGTTAATTTATTTTCTATAGCCTCAGCACCATTTATCGCTAACACATTATACCTAGGCGTATCTGAAAATAGGCTTAAGATCTCATTCAATATACTTTTAGGCTCTAAAACATTTACATTAATTCCCGCTTGGTATTGCTCATTAAATGAGACCCACTCACCAAAGTTTGGCATAATTGTTGGCTTACCATTAGCCATATACTCAAATAGCTTTATGGCATAAGAAAGATAGTATTGACCTACATTGTTATATAAAATAATTCCGAAGTCAGAATTTTGATAGCACTCGCGAACTTTATTACTATCAATTACTCCAAAATACTTAGTATACTTCCAGCCTGGGTGTTGCAGTGCTTTTTCTCTTACACTTTCGGATTTAAAACCGCCAGCCAAATGTAGCTCTATTGAATCTTTTCCTAAGTAAGCTAGATCTAGCATATTGAACAGCCCTCTTTCAGCAGATAGCGAACCTCCATGAAAAAGTACTGGCCGTGAATTATCACCCTTACCTATGCCACTCCGATTGACAGGCCAGTTAGAAAAGTTAGCAACTAAATTGGTGTTGACATTGTACTTTAGATATTTAGTTACCATCGATGGTTGAGGTACAAAAGTACCAGAGAAAAACCTACAGCACACATATTCCAAAAAGGTAAATAAAATAGATATTGGCTTCCTTAAAACAGGGGGCAACCAATCTTTATTCATTATTTGAAGGGGCAAATTTTCATGAATATCATAAAATACTTTTTTCCCTCGCACTCTCAAGTACAAAGAAATAAATATTAACTCGGGGTCGTGAAAGTGATAAATATCTGCATTGATTTTTTTAGCAACTTTCAAAACTTTAAATGGCCTAACTAAAAGGCCCTTAATTCTACTAGAGGCCTCATCTTTACTTTCATCGTAAGCATCAACAATATTTACATCTTCAATTTTTTCGTTACCTTTCCCATCATAGACAACTAGAGATACATCGTAATGCTTAGATAGACTGAGGCACTCTTTTTGAAATACCCTCGAATCATTACGCTGATGCAAGGAAGTAATGTGGCAAACTTTTTTATTCAAATTCATTTTTATAAAACTTCTTTATTAATTTTATTATTACAAAAGACACCAACCATAAAACCAAAGAGCATGTAAGAATAATCCTTAGAAAAAAGAAGCATTGTTATTACTGATATTGCCAACATTGCTTTAAATGTAAAAGCCTTATTGCTAATAGGTACGCAGATATCTTTAAAAACCATAAAAATGATAGAGGTTATAATTGATAAATATAAAACAAAGCCCAACAGTCCTAAATTAACCCAAGCTGAGAAAACATTATGGGAAAAACCACCCTGCCCATATTCATTCAGATAACTGCCATAATCACCAAACAATGGAGAGTTGCTAATTGTAGTCAGTGCTGAATTGAAATATTCACTCCGTGAATTAGCACTAGTTGTAGAAAAAATATTGAAAATTGATTTCATACGATTGTCTGGCAACATTTCATAAATTTGCTCACCGAAATACATAAGAAACATTGTACTAAAAACCATCAAAAATAAGAGTTTAAAGCTACGCTGCGATAGTAAATATACAGACAAAAAGGAAACAGTAAATACTATAAATTCAGTTCTAGCACCGTTGAAAAATAAAGCTACAGTAGCCAAAGCGAACAGTCCTAGTTTATAAATTCTATTATTACAAAAGGCCACGCAGTAAAGACTCATCATCAATAATGAACGTGCAAACCCTTGGTATGTAACTGTTAGCGAATCATTCACACTATCAGACTTTAAATAGAAAATACCGCGCTCTCCGACATTTAAAAGCACCAATAAAACAGACAGAAAAAACAATAGCAAACAAACAGCATAAAAAGCATTTGTTACTTCTACATTTTTTCCAATAAAGAAACAGATAAAAATAAATATCACACTGGAAATTGACCAATAAAGCATGTCATAGTCATATTCGTTTAAATTAGTAACTGAAAAGTTAAATAAAGTAATGAAAACAGAATAAGCCACATAAATTAAAAAAACTTTTTCAAGCCACGAAATTGGTTTCTTAAAAAAAACATAAAAATAATTAACTAACACAAACGGTAATATTATGAGAGAAACAAGCCCAAAGTACGCACCTAAGAATGGCGGGATATAACCAAGTGACATTATAGCTTGATATATAAAAAAAAGTGGGAATAGTAAAATGAAAAATAATTGTGCACTCTTCACTTCAACTAGAGAAATTTTAAATTTCATTTTTCTTCATCTTATTTAAAACTAATATATGTTTCCCATTAGCTAACTTCTCAAACCGAGCTTTATCGTAGACAATTTCTAATACAACTTCACCTAGGTTACTTTTAATTGAATCTCTGATAGCTTTTTCATCACTTACATTAAACGTAGCACCTTTATCAATAACTAATATTAACTTACTCTCATCAACCTGAATAAATTGATACATATTGACATCAAATGAACTCATTAAAACAGTTAAAACAGGGCTTCCAACCGTTTTACTGTTGTACGTAATACTTTCGGTTATTCTACCTTGGATATTTTTTAATAATGGATAAGGGGAGCCACACTTACATTGTTCACTTGATAATACACCTAGATCACCAGTATCGTACTTAAAAAAGCATGTTCCGAAATTAGTATAACTTGTGGCAATTATCTTACCTACTTCATTAACAATTGGTTTTCCGCTGGCGTCGACAACATCCAAAAAACTTCTTTCTACATCAATATGAAAACCATTGTGCTCATTGCATTCATACGCACTAACTCCACCATCATTTAATCCATACGTGTTGAATACTGAACAATTAAACGCCTTTTCAATAACCTGCCGCTGATGCTTCGTTAGCATTTCTGCTGTAGTAAAAACGGCCTTGACTTGTATGCTTAGGTTATACTTCAGAATTAAATTAGCGATCTCATATATTGAAGTTACATAACCTCTCACAAACTTTGCTTTTGAATTGGTCACATAGGTAATATAATCTAACATGTCCTTTTCTGTCATACCGAAAGATGAGTATTTATCCATATTCAAAATATAATTTATAACTTTTGCTTTAAAAGTTGTATTGTTTTTTATCAAAGATCCGCCAGCTATCACGGCCACCTTATCACCTAACTTATAGCCTCCTCTAGACCACCCCCGGTATAATAGGGCCAACCCCCTAGCACTGTAATCATCAGTCATTAAGTATTTTAATGGTTCACCTGTGGAGCCTCCAGTTTGACCTGATTTAACTTTATAAGCACCAGAGAATTCAAAAGAAGCCCTTTGATTTTTTTTTATATCACTTTTTGTTGTAATAGGGGCGTTTTTATAATTAATTTGTTTGCCTTTAAAAAAGCTGACTCTAGATTGCATTTTCAATATGTAATCATCAATTTTTCTTTTTTTAATGGCGTTTATCTGATCAAGGTTTTTATTTTCATTTTTTTTAAAAACAAAATAATAGGGTAATACTTTGGGCTTAAATATTAAATGCCCTAGTACGAAAATTAATTTCCTAAAGACCATCCTAAACTCCTAAATTTTTTAAATAAAAACCCATAACCTCCAACAATGAGAAATATAAAAATAAGCATCACTTGAAACTTGATTTCTTCTGGCAAAGGTGGAGAAAATGACAATAATGTGCAAAATAGAGAGAAATATATTGGCATATATTGCATAAATCCATTCGAAATAGAAAATATTTTGACTAGATAATACAATAAAAAAGACCAGCAAATAAAGCTCGTAATAGAAAATGCAATCAAGGCCACCTCAACACTATTCATATAATAACCAATAAAAATTGCAATAGCCCTTAAAAAGAACATAGAGATTTGAAAAAATAAAAAGTCTTTTTGCTTATCAAATAGCTCAAGTAATATTCCAAGTGGTGATACCGCAAAAACCATAACAATCCAAGGGGTCAACCATCTTGCGAACTTGCCAGCATCTTTCCATTCTTCACCAAACACAAACTCAAATATATCACTGCCAAAATAGCTTACTAAGAACATAGTTAAACCGATTCCATAACTCAAAAATACAATTATGGATAGGATTTTGCGAGGCAACACACCTGAAGCTAAATCTCCCTTAGCATCAGACATGAGAACTTTAGTCACTGATGTAGAAATTAAACCTACCGGAGTTAACAGCATTCTTACGGCTAGTGAATACAAACCTGCATATACTGCCCCAAATAACCAGCCAAAAAGCAAGGCTGGCATATGCATTCCTAGTGCATTAAACAATCCCGACCAGGTAGAAAATATAGCGAACTTTTTATATTTAGTGATTAGAAAACACATTTTACTTAGTGATTTCTTACTGAATACAACAGGTATATAGCTATTTAAGTAAATAGCAGCAGTTAAAGCTGCTACCAATTGCCCGATTATTAACGCCAATGTGCTCAACTTAAATAGAAGAACCTGTAACGCAATAAGAACTATTGATTGTATCAGCTTGGATATTGATACCTGGGAAAATAATTTAAATGTAGCAGAGTAGACTGTTGTTATCTGATAAAGTCCGCAAGCTAAAACACACAATGGAATTAGAAACAATATCTCCGAATCATTAGATAAATTGAGGTAACTGCTTATCGATGAAGGCAAAGCTGTAATAACAATCAAGAGAGTAAAAGAAAACATCGTGAGAACTAATATGCTAGCTACTCCAATATCATTTCTTTCCTTCTCTGTTGCCAAAGGGATTGCCAGCTCATACTTCAAACTTGATATGACTGTTAACACACTGACAATTGACCAAAAAACCGCAAATAAACCAAATTCATTCGGTGAATATATTCTTGTTAATATTGGTGAAGCAAGAAATAAAATTAATTGTGCGCTAGCTGTACCGCCAGCAAGCACAAAAACATTCTTGAGATGCATAAATTAAACTGACTTCGGGTAAATTATATAACCATGCATAGGTAAACTAAATACAGATTTAGCAAGCTCCTCTGCGTTCGGAAAGTCACCTGCTTGATAACCCAGTTCGCTAAAAGCGGTTTGTTCATGCATACATGTTCCATAGTAAACCATCGTCGGTATGCCTTGCTCTTTATACTTCGCCATTTCACCATCACGATTATCTGACACTAACGTATACTGTGCCCATGAACTAACATAGCCAGCAGGAACTTGTGGTGTTTTATATTTTGACGAAAATTGAGCCTCGTAATTTGCAGCTGCTTTGTTGCGGTTAATAAGCTCGGTTGGAAACTCAGCTAGCTTCTCCAGTAAAATTGCCGCTTGAATCGTATCAAGGCGAGAGTTCATACCAATGCGTACATTATCGTACTTGTCTTTACCTTTTCCGTGCACTCGGTATGACTTTAATAGTTCAGCGTATTCGTCATTGTTAGTAAAAACAGCACCGCCATCACCGTAACAACCAAGGGGTTTTGCTGGGAAAAAGCTCGTTGTTGCAATATCCCCAAAACTGCCAGCTCGTTTGCCATTTATACTACCACCAAAGCCTTGTGCTGCGTCTTCAACTAGCTTTAAATTGTACTTATCAGCTATTTTTTGAATCTCAGGGTAATTCGCTGGTAAACCAAATAGATCAACTGCAATTATTGCTTTAGGTGTAAGCTTACCTTCTGCAATTGTTGCCTGTATGCGCTTCTCTAGGTCGATAGAGCAAATATTAAATGTAGCTTCGTCTGAATCAACGAATACAGGGGTCGCACCTTCAAAAGCAATTACTTCTGCGGTAGCGAAAAAAGTAAAGGTTGGGCAAAATACGGCATCACCTGGCTTAACGTCTAATACCATCATGGCAAGCGTTAAAGCATCAGTACCATTGGCACAGGTAATCGCATGCTTAACACCGACATATTCAGCTAACTTTTGTTCAAGCTCTTGTACTTCTGGGCCCATTATATAATGACCATGATCTAATACTGTTTGAATACGTTTATCTATTTTTTGTTTTAAATGCTGATACTGCGCTGCTAAATCAATAAATTGCATGATATATCTACTCTTGAATTAATTTTAGGCTTGTTCCAGATAACAGATAGGTATCACCTGTGTGCTGGCATTTTTCAGTCCCTTCCCCCGAAAGAGGCAAGGATAACTGTTCGCCGTATTTACTTATCCAGCCTATTTGCTTAGCAGGCACCCCAACCATTAATGCAAAAGCTGGAACATCTTTATTTATTACGGCACCGGCGCCCACTAAGGCGTACTCGCCAATAGTTACGCCACAAATAATGGTACAATTAGCACCAAGGGTAGCACCACGCTTAACATTGGTATCACGATATTCAGTTTTACGCTCTATAAATGAACGTGGATTATATACATTGGTAAACACCATGCTAGGGCCACAAAAAACATCATCTGCTATATATACATTGTCATATACAGATACATTATTTTGTATTTTCACATTGTTGCCAATAGTAACTTTATTGCCTACAAATACGTTTTGACCTAATGAACACTTTTCACCAATTACAGCACCCGAACAGACATGAGTAAAATGCCAAACTCGGGTATCAACACCAATTTGTGCGCCATCATCAATAATGGCGCTTTCATGTTTATAAAATTGCATAGTTAGCGAATTACCTTAGCAACAAAGGGATGAACATCAGACTTGTTATTAACTGTATCTTGCTTTCTTATTTGGCTTACAATCTCAATACTTTTACGGGCTTCATCTAAACTAAAACCTTCACCTTTTAAAATATGCTGATAGCTAACGGTATGTAAATCAGTAAAACCACCTGAGAACTCAATTTCTTTACCATCAACAGTAATTGAACGATAAGTACGTTGACCGGAAGCTTTAATCTGCTCTGGTATATAATTGTAATTTACTGATAAGAACCAACGCACTTTAGCGTGTTTAAATTCTAAGTAACCAGCACTTGCATCAGCTTGTTTTAAGTGAGCTTCATTTTTAACTAGATCACCAAATACCCAACCTAGCATGTCATAAAAATGCACACCAATATTAGTTGCGATACCACCAGATTTATTATCATCCCCTTTCCAAGAGGTAAAATACCAATGGCCACGGCTAGTTAAATAGGTTAAATCAACATCAAATACTTTATTTGGGTTTTTAGCGACTTCAGCAGCTACATGCTCTTTAAGTTCGATAATACTAGGGTGCAACCTTAACTGAAGAATATTATATACTTGCTTACCGGTTTCATCTTGAACAATTTTTAAAGCATCTATATTGTGCGGATTTAACACTAAAGGCTTTTCACAAATGGCATGGGCACCGTGGCGTAACGCAAAGCGAATGTGTGAATCATGCAAGTAATTTGGTGAGGCAATACTTACATAATCAATATCTGTACCTTTTCTTTTTAATAAGTCGATATGGCGATCAAAACGTTCATATTCAACAAAAAAATCAGCTTCAGGAAAATAACTATCAATAACGCCTACAGAATCATTTTTATCCATAGCCGCTACTAGTGTATTACCTGTATCTTTAATGGCTTTCATATGGCGAGGGGCTATATAACCAGCGGCACCAATCATGGCAAATTTTTTCATCTTAAATCCTATATAAATATTAATTAACTTTCAGCTTATTTTATAAGCGTATATCAACATCTTGCTTTGCTAAAACATACTTCAGATCATATAAAATATGTGCTGATTTACCCAATAATCTAATTTTTTCCGGCCCCATCTCTTTAAACTGATCATGACCAACGGCTAAAATTATTGCGTCGTAAGCATTTTGCTTAGGTTCAGTTGTTAAACTAATACCGTATTCATGCTCTGCTTCAGCGTTAGAACACCAAGGGTCAACCACATCAACCGCTATATTGTAATCTTTTAGTTCTGAAACAATATCAACAACTTTAGTGTTACGGATATCTGGGCAATTTTCTTTAAAGGTTAAGCCCATTACTAAAACTTTAGCGCCGTCGACTTGGATGCGTTTTTTAAGCATAGCCTTTACTAATTCAGACACCACATGTTTTGCCATACCATCGTTTAAGCGACGGCCTGATAGAATTATTTCCGGGTTATAACCTATAGATTGCGCTTTATGGGTTAAATAGTACGGGTCAACACCAATACAGTGGCCGCCAACTAAGCCAGGCCGGAACGGTAAAAAGTTCCATTTAGTACCCGCTGCTTCTAATACTTCTAAGGTATCTATACCAAGCTTATTAAAGATTATTGACAGCTCATTAATTAGGGCGATATTAACGTCACGCTGGGTATTTTCTATCACCTTAGCTGCTTCTGCTACTTTTATAGATGATGCTTTATGGGTACCAGCGGTGATAATAGACTTATATAGCTGATCAACCGTTTCAGCAATTTCCGCGGTTGAACCTGAGGTAACTTTTAGTATGTTCGTTACACGGTGCTGTTTATCGCCTGGGTTAATACGCTCTGGTGAGTAACCTGCATAGAAGTCTTTATTAAATACTAAACCAGAAACCCGCTCTACCACTGGAATGCAAACTTCTTCAGTCGCGCCAGGGTAAACCGTTGACTCATAGATAATAATATTGCCTTGGTTAACAACTTTACCCAGCATTTCGCTGGCTTTAACTAGAGGTGTTAAATCAGGTTGTTTATGCGCATCTATTGGCGTTGGTACGGTGACTATATAGATATTACAATCTTTAAGCTCGGCCACATTATGTGAGTAAGATAAATATTGAGTTTGGCCTAACTCTTCATCACTAACTTCTAAAGTTGAATCGTGGCCTGATTGTAATTGTTCTACCCGGCTTTTATTAATATCAAAACCTAAAGTCGGGTATTTTTTACCAAATTCAACAGCTAAAGGTAAGCCTACATAGCCTAAGCCTATTATTGCTATACGTGCATTCTCAACTGAGCTTAATAAGTTGTGCATCCAGTGCTTCTCCGTAATATTTCTTTGCGCTAATTTTATTCACGTATTCAAACTACAAATCTAATTTTAAAAAGTTTTATTTAACTGCCATCTGTTTTATACGCATACCCATACTGGTATTGATACTGATAACCCGATGCTCGGCGCTCTACACCATTTAAAATAACGCCTTTTATCTCGATGCCATTTTTCTGGAACCGATCAACAGTATGCAGCATTTCATTAACTGGGGTTTGGTCAAAACGCGCAACCAATAAACTTGTGCCAGCATAGTGGCCAATAATGGCAGCGTCGGTTACCGCTAAAATAGGTGGCGTATCAATAAGCACATAGTCATAGTCTTTAGCTGCTAGCTCTAGTAGCTGCTTCATTCGGCTGTGCATTAATAGCTCTGCTGGGTTAGGTGCGGCTGTACCTCGCGAGATAAAGTCTAAGCCGGGTATTTGCGTTGTTTTTACAACATCTTTGTAGCTGCTAACGGCTTTTGTTTCAGCAACAATAAAGTCTGATAAACCATTTTCATTAGTTACTTCGAACATGGTATGGCTATAACCACGGCGAATATCACCGTCGATATATAATACTTTTTGCCCGCCTGCGGCTAACACCGCGGCTAAGTTGGCGCTGATAAAGCTTTTACCTACCGCTGGGCTTGGGCCCGACACCATAATAATGTTGTTGCTGGCTTCTAGCATGGCAAAATGTAAGCTAGTACGTAAACCACGCAATGCCTCGATGGCTAAGTCGGTTGGGTCTGCTTTGGCTAGTAATAACGCTTTATTCAAAGCCACTTTATTGCGTTTGCCTATTAACCTATGCTTTTTATTAAAAGCTTGTTGTTGCTCTGAAAGTGGCACTGAGGCGTAAACGTTAATGCCAACATTTTCTAGCTCTTCTGCGCTTTGTACACCGCGGTTCATCGCGGCGCGCACTAGCACTAATGCCACCGCTAGCATGCCACCTAGCATAGTCGCCATGACTACTATTAATGGTTTTTTAGGCGCAACTGGCCTTAAGTTAGTTACTGCGCTGTCTAGTATGCGCACATTGCCTACTGTACCGGCTTTTAAAATATTCAGCTCTTGCATCCGGTTTACTAGCTGTAAGTAAATTTCTTGGTTTACTTCAACGTCGCGGGTTAACCGCAACACTTGCTGTTGCGTTTCAGGTAATTGCTCTATTTGTTCGGTTAGCTTTTTCTGCTCGGCCAATAGGGTTTGTTTTTGGCTAATAAGCGACTTATAGCTAGGGTGTTGTTTGGTATATAAACGGCTTAATTCTGTTTCTTTAATTTCAAGCTCGTTAATCTGTTTTTCCACTTCAATAACTTGGCTTAAAATGCCAGAAGTTTCTAGCGATAAGTCTACCGATTTACTTTGTAACCGATAATGATTTAACTGCTCTTCTGCTGCGGTTAGGTTTTGTTTAATAGTAGGAATTTGTTGATTTAAAAACACTAAGCTTTTTTCAGCTTCTGCCGCATTACGCTGAATATTTTGCAGCATATATTCTTCAGCAATAGCATTTAACACATTTTCAGCTAGCTGTTTATCAGCATGCTGAATGCTGGCGGTTAAAATGCCGGTTTGCTTACCGCGCTCTGAAACATTTAATAATTGTTGCCAGTTATTAATCGCTTCTAAACGGCTGGTTTTAATTAGCTGATAGCTTTGAGTATTAACTAGGTTGGCAGCGCTAATATGCAAGGCCCAATCGCCTTTGCTGGCGGCTTCGCCGACTTTGCCGCTTAGAACAACCTGATTATCTTGGTTGCTTAGGCTAAAGCTGTTGCCGTTAAAGCTTAAATCAAGTGCTTGGTTGATATAGTTGCTAGGCACAGTAAAGCGCTGAATAACCAGTTGATCTTGTTGTGGGCTACGGCGAGCTAAAAACTTACCAATAACCGGCATATAGTTAGGCTGCGCTAGGGTGGTTAAGTCTAATTGGTCTACCACGCTGCCTATGATCATGCGCGATTTAATAATTTCTATTTCAGTGGCGGCTTCGCTTTCACTGCCAAACATTTCGCCCATTTCACCTAAACCTGGCATGCCAGTAGATTTTTTCTCTACCTGTAGCAAGGCGTCGGCACGATATATTGGCGTAGCAAGCATAGCGTAACTAATGCCAACCAAGGTAAATAGGATGGTGATAGCAATTATTAGCCATTTGTGATCAATTAACTGGCCCAAAAGACGCATTAAGTCAATTTCATCATTGTTTGCTTGTTGCGCTTTATTCGCTGAGTTAGATGCTTCTTGCATTATATATAACCCTATTAGTAAATTATTTAAGCTTGCTACACCAAGCCTGGACAGCGGCATCAATTAATTGATAAACGTGCTGGTAGACTTCGTCGCTTTTTTTGTATGGATCGGGAATATCTTTGCTGTTAGTGCCAGTTAACCACTGGCCTAACAGCATAGTTTTCGCATGGGCCTCGGGGTAGCGCTTAGCGATAAGATTGCGTTGTTGCGCTTCCATTACCAGTATTAAGTCGTACTGACTTACTAATTGCTGGTTTAATTGCTGCGCTTGATGCTTGGGGCTTATTAAACCGTTTTGCTCAGCTACTTGTCTTGCGGTTGCGTCCATGTCCCAACCGGTTCCATCGCTGCTTATACAGGCTTGTAACCCAGCGGATGCAATATGCTTATGCGGCAGTTTCTGCTTTAACAGAAACTCCGCTGTTGGGCTGCGGCAAATATTGCCTAAACACACGACTAGAATATTATTAAACATTGCTCGCCTTTTTTGCTATTGATTACACGCTAGTTCAGCGCTGGCTACTTAAGATCGCTTTGAAAACGACCAATTGAGTATAACCCCGTAATTGATGGCAATAATTGACTGATTACACGGTTCCAACGCGCAACCGGTGCTGCGGTAACATAAATAATATCGCGCTGTTGTAATTGAAATTGTTCAGCCATGATAAGTGCGGTCGCGTTTTTTGCATTTAATTGATAAACATCGGCTAAACGGCCGCTGTCTTTTGCTGCTTGGCGTATAACAAATACCCCTGAAGCATCTGCGGTTTGTTCAAATAAACCACCAGCTTCGGCTAAGGCTTCTGCTAGGCTCATGCCGCTGCGGCCCATGGCATAACTTTTGGGCTGTCTTACTTCACCTAATACAAATACTTTATTGTCATCGCTGCGGGCAATATGCACAACGTCGTTACGTTGTAATAAAATATTTTGTTCGGTATCGCCTTGTTGATACAGCTTACGCAGACTGAATTTTTGCTCTTCACCATTGCGTAATAAGGTAACTTGCTCCCAATTGGCCGCTTCGGTTAAGCCACCTGAGGCATTAATGGCTTCAATTAAGCTGGTTGGCACATTAGTAACCGGGATAACACCTGGCTTTTGCACTTCGCCGGTTACATAAATGCGCTGGCTGCGAAAACCGGCAACAGTGACATCGATTTGTGGCTTTTCAATATATTTGGCTAGACGCTCGGCCAGTAAGTCACGAATTTCAGTTACTTTTAAGCCTTCGACTTTCAATTTACCTATATAAGGATAAAAAATGCTGCCGTCGTTATGCACCCAGTTGCCTGCATCTTGCGGGCTGCGCATTGAACCGGCAGGAATAGTTAATTCTGGGTGATCCCATACGGTGATATTAAGCACATCGCCCCGGCCTACGCGGTAGTCGTAGCTTAAGCGTTGCTGTTCAAATTGTTTGTTTTCCACTAAAGCCGGTTGCTGTGGCCGCGTTAATTGATTTTCAGCAATTGTTTCGGGGCTAATAGTATAAAACTTAAGTTGGTTTTCAAGCTCGGGCGCATTATCTTCTGGGTCGATAAAACTACCTGGTGCTAAAACACAACCGCTTAACATAAGCACAGCACAGGTTGAGGAAAAAGCTTTTAGCAAAGTTTGACCATACATAAACTGAAAAGACAATGTCATAAATAGCTAACCTTTTAGAATTTAAACACAAGCTGGCACTCTGGCACTGTAAACTTATCGCTCCAGAACTATTGGCTTTTATTTTAAGCGCGTAAGTATACCCTAAATAATTTTATTTGTATTAATGATTGGCAACAAAAAACAGGCTATTTTTATTTTAAAACTTTAATAGCTATGCATTTTAATGCCGATTAGTTTAGCTTGGCAAAATTTGCTGTTTAGTTTTTAAACAAAGCCTAATTATGACCATATTTAGCTAATAGGTTATGTACTGTGCTTTGTAACCCTTGCTGCAAACTATACTGTGGTTGCCAATTTAATTGCTGTTTTATTTTAGTACTATCAATGCCATAGCATTTATCGTGCCCGGGCCTATCGCTAACAAATTGAATTAAGTTTCGCCTTGGCGTTGTAAGTAATGGCCACTGCTGTTGCTTAGGCTTTTCTTTTGCATAAGCATCTATTATATCTGCAATTTTTTGCACTAATTCTATATTGGTTACTTGATTATTGCCGCCAACTGCATAGCGTTGCCCCACTTGGCCTTGGCGTAAAATTAAATACAAGGCTGCCACATGGTCTTTTACATAAAGCCAGTCACGTATTTGTTGGCCATCGCCATAAATGGGCACGGCTAAGCCTTGGGCTAATTGCGCTATCGCTTTAGGAATTAACTTTTCTTTATGTTGGTTAGGGCCGTAATTATTACTGCAATAGCTAATTATGGTGGGCAAGCCATAACTGCGATGCCAAGCTTGCACTAGGTGATCGGCACTGGCTTTGCTTGCTGAATAAGGGCTGCTTGGGGCATAGGCATTTGTTTCGGTAAATAAGGCGTTGCCAGTGTTTTGTTTATTATCGGCAAGGTCACCAAAAACCTCATCGGTAGAAACCTGTAAAAACCTAAACTGCTGCTGTTGCGCTGGGCTAAGTTGTTGCCAATACTGGCGACTGGCTTCTAATAAGGTGTAACTGCCTATTATATTGGTTTGTATAAATTCTGCCGGGTCTGTTAGCGAGCGGTCGACATGGCTTTCGGCCGCTAAATGCATAATGGCGTTGGGTTGAAAGCTTGCGAAGATATTTTGCACTTGGCTAGCATCGCAAATATCGGCTTTAATAAACTGAAAACGGTGATTAGTTTTATCATGACGCTTAAACTGGTCTAACTCGGTTAGGTTTGCCGCATAGGTAAGCTTATCTACTACCAGTAACTGATGCTCAGTATGAGTTAGCAGGTATTCAACTAAGGCTGTGCCGATAAAGCCTGCGCCACCGGTAATAATAATTTTCAATTTAGTCTCTCTGTTCCAGTTTTTTACACTTTTTTTGCATACTTGTTTAGATGCTTTTTTTTATACACTTGGCAATACTCTGCTGCCAAGGCGGTAAGCTAATACCTGTTAGCTGTTTTAACTTAGCGCTACTTAGGGCGCTATAAGCCGGTCGTTTGGCTAAACTTGGCCATTGCTGGCTGCTAATAGCGCTGATTGTGCCCGTTTGCTGCTGATGCTGTTTCTGATTATAGCCAGCTAATGGTTGCTGATATTTAAATTGCAGCTGCTGGATCTGTAAAGCTAACTGATACCAACTTGCCTGCCCTTGCCCAGCAAGATGCAGTAGCTTAGCAGTTGTAAAGTCTTTAGCAAGATTGTGCTTTGTTAATATTTGTAAACAGGCAGCGGCTAGCTCTGGGCCATAGGTGGGGCTGCCTATTTGATCATCAACTATGTTAAGTGCTTGGCCTTGCTGTAATTTATGGCTAATGCTAGTAACAAAATTAGGGCCAAACTGGCTATAAAGCCAGCTAGTTCGCAGTATTAGGCCCATGGGCGCTATGTCTAGCATAGCTTGCTCGCCAGCTAGCTTTGACAGGCCATAATAATTAATGGGCAAGGCTGTTGCTGTTTCGCTATAAGGCTGTAGCAATGCAGGTTCTTCAGCTGAATGCTTAGTTGTCGCGCCTGAGAATACGTAGTCTGTACTAAAGTGAACTAGAAATATCCCCGCGTTTTTACATAACTTAGCTAGTTGCTTAACGGCAGTTGCATTTACAGCATAGGCTAAGGCATGGTTTTGTTCGGCTAAGTCGACTTGGCAATAAGCTGCACAGTTAATAATGATAGTGGGCTGAATTTTGTCGATTAAGCGCTGCATTTGCTCAGCGTTAGTGATATTAGCCTGCGCTTTATGGCAAAAATGAAATTCTAGCGTGGGCCATTCTTTTGCTAACGCGGCAAAACATTGGCCTAGTTGGCCGTTGCTGCCAGTGACAAGTATGCGTTTCATAACCAATTAAAGCCGCTATTTAATTGCGCTAGGCTAGGCTGCTGTAGATCTTTATCTGATAAAATTATTTTATCCTGCGCCAGCGGCCATTGTATTGCTAACTGGCGATCATTAAACGCTAAACCGGCATCATGAGCAGGCGAATAATAGTTATCTACCTTATACACCACTGTTGCTTGCGTTGATAAGGTTAAAAAGCCATGGGCAAAGCCTGCCGGTACAAACAATTGCTGATGGCTTTGCGCATCAAGCTTAATTGCAGCCGTGTTACCAAAATGGGGGCTGCCGTGGCGAATATCGACCACCACATCATATATTTCACCTGCAACAACACGAACTAACTTAGCTTGTGCTTGTGGCGGCCGCTGATAATGCAAACCACGTAAAACACCATAACTTGAACACGACTGATTTTCTTGAACAAACTGAATATCTTGCCGCAAAAGTTGCTGCAACTGCTGCTGACGATAACTTTCAAAAAAATAACCCCGGCTATCAGTGTGAATAGTCGGTGTTAAAAGCAGAACCTCTGGTAATTCAAGTGGCGTAACCTTCATGTTGAAAACCTAGTGCTAAATGTTTAGTGTTTAGTTGCAGCAAGCTGCAGTGACTAGGTGGCAAAGCCACCAGTGACTAGTTACCTTAGGTAACAGTGACTAGCTCACTACGTGAGCAGTGACAAGTGACCGCTTGCTAAGCAAGCTCGTTACCGTTCGCATAGCGAACTAGTTACCCGTCACCGCTTGCAAAGCAAGTTTGTTACTGCAGCGAAGCTGCCTGTTACTGCTCACCTTGTGAGCTCCCCCTTGCTATATCCGCTAAATATTTTCCGTACTCATTAGTTGCTAATGGCTTAGCTAATTCGAGTAATTGTGCCTTGTTGATATAATTCATTTCAAAGGCTATTTCTTCTAAGCAGGCAACTTTTAAGCCTTGGCGTTTTTCTATGGTTTCTATGTAGGCAGAGGCTTGTAATAAACTTTCGTGGGTTCCGGTATCTAACCATGCAAAGCCACGGCTCATTATTTCTACATCTAAGCGTTTTTCAGCTAAAAACATTTGGTTAATCGTGGTTATTTCTAACTCACCTCGGGCTGAAGGCTTTACTTGCTTAGCTTTATTGATTACATCGTTTGGATAGAAATATAGCCCTGTTACTGCAAAGCGACTTTTGGGTTGCGCGGGTTTTTCTTCTATAGAGATAGCTTTAGCTTGGTTATCAAACTCTACCACACCGTATCGAGCTGGATTACTTACAGGGTAGCCAAATACAGTACTGCAATTATGCTTTGCTAAATTGTTTTTTGCTTTTTCTAATAGCTGCGGTAAGCCATGACCATAAAAGATGTTGTCGCCCAGCACTAAGCAGACATGGCTATTAGCAATAAATTCTTCCGCTAAAAGAAACGCATGGGCTAAACCCTCTGGTGATTCTTGAATACAATAGCTAAAAGAAACGCCTAATTGACTACCATCGCCCAGTAAACGTTGAAAGCTAGGCTGATCTTGCCTGGTGGTAATAATTAAAATATCTCGTATACCTGCCAGCATTAACACTGAAATGGGGTAATAAATCATTGGTTTATCGTACACGGGCAAAAGCTGCTTAGACACGCCAAGCGTAATAGGATACAAACGGCTGCCCGTACCGCCAGCTAACACTATGCCCTTTAAACTTGTTGTAGCCAAAATATTACCTCGAGATTAAGAGCAGTGACTAGGTGGCAAAGCCACCAGTGACTAGTTACCTTCGGTAACAGTGACTAGCTCACTACGTGAGCAGTGACAAGTGACCGCGGCTCAGCCGCTAGTGACCGTTCGCATAGCGAACTAGTTACTCGTCACCGCTTGCGAAGCAAGCTAGTTACTGCAGCGAAGCTGCACCTACAGCCTTAAATCCGTACTACTCGCTGGTAGTATATATTTTAAGTCGTATAACACAAGCAGTGACTAGGTGGCAAAGCCACCAGTGACTAGTTACCTTCGGTAACAGTGACTAGCTCACTACGTGAGCAGTGACAAGTGACCGCGGCTCAGCCGCTAGTGACCGTTCGCATAGCGAACTAGTTACTCGTCACCGCTTGCGAAGCAAGCTAGTTACTGCAGCGAAGCTGCACCTACAGCCTTAAATCCGTACTACTCGCCGGTAGTATATATTTTAAGTCGTATAATACATGCTCTGGCTTCATTAAGGCTTTAATGCCGCTGATGCCTAGTTCGCGGAATTGATTATGGGCTACAGCGACGATAGCGGCGTCGTAACTGGCTGGGTTGGGTTGTTTTACTAGCGTTATGCCGTATTCGTGTTCGGCTTGGGCTGCGTCTACCCATGGGTCGTAAACGTCGGCTTGGACGCCGTATTCAGCTAGTTCGTTTAGCATATCGACGACTTTAGTGTTGCGAATGTCTGGGCAGTTTTCTTTAAAGGTTAAGCCCATTACCAGCACTTTAGCGCCTGAGACATGAATGCGTCGTTTTATCATGGCTTTTACTAGTTCGCTTATAACATAGCGGCCCATGCTGTCGTTTATGCGACGGCCCGCTAAGATAACCTCGGGGTTATAGCCAATAGATTGCGCTTTATGGGTTAAGTAATAAGGGTCAACCCCTATGCAGTGACCGCCAACTAAGCCTGGGCGAAACGGTAAGAAGTTCCATTTGGTGCCTGCGGCTAATAACACTTCTTCGGTGTCGATACCTAGCTTATTAAAAATAACCGCTAATTCGTTAATTAAAGCGATATTTAAATCACGCTGGGTGTTTTCAATTACTTTTGCCGCTTCGGCAACTCGAATAGAGCTGGCTTTAAAGGTGCCTGCGGTAATGATGCTGCGATATAGCGCATCCACTTGCTCGGCAATGTCTGGCGTTGAGCCTGAGGTGACTTTTTTAATAGTAGTCACGCGGTGTTCTTTATCGCCCGGGTTAATACGCTCTGGGCTATAACCGGCAAAAAAATCAACATTGTATTTAAGGCCTGATACTCGTTCAATAACCGGAATACAGTCTTCTTCTGTCGCACCTGGGTATACGGTTGATTCGTAAATAACAATATCGCCTTTTTTAACCACTTTACCTAAGGTTTCTGAGGCTTTTATTAACGGCGTTAAATCGGGCTGGCGGTGTTTATCTATCGGCGTTGGCACCGTAACAATATAAATATTGGCCTGCTCTAAGTCAGCTAGTTGGCTAGTAAAACTAAGCTGAGGCGCTTGCTTTAATTCAGCCGGGCTCACTTCTAACGTATGATCTTGGCCTTGGCTTAACTCAGCAACCCGAGCTTGATTAATATCAAACCCCATAGTTGGGTAATGTTTGCCAAACTCAACCGCTAACGGCAAACCGACATAGCCTAAACCGATAATAGCGATATTTACATTTTTTAATGCTGTCATTCTGAATTATCCATAAATTTTTGTTAAAAGCAGTGACGGGCAGCTGCGTTGCTGTGACTAGTTACCTTTAGTAACAGTGACTAGCTCACTAGGTGAGCAGTGACCGTTCGCAAAGCGAACTAGTTACCTGTCACCGCTTGCATAGCAAGCTCGTTACTGCAGCAAAGCTGCTTGTTACCGCTTGCGAAGCAAGCTCGTCACTCAACAAAATGCTGACTAGTCAGCATTTTGTTGCTCCACATACCACGGCATTGCTTGTTTTAGTCCGTCTAAAATTTTAAATTCTGGCTTGTAGCCTAATATTTGTTTGGCTTTGCTGATATCGGCTTGCGAGTGGCGTACGTCGCCGGCGCGGAAGTCTTGGTAATGCGGTGCGCGGGCGTATTGCACGTTATTGTCAGCTAGGCACTGCACTAAGGCATCGAATAATTGATTTAGTGTGGTTCTGTCACCTACTGCGACATTAAAGACTTCACTTTTTTCAATTGGGCTTAGTGCGGCGCGTAAATTGGCTTGTACGGCATTGGCGACAAAGCAAAAGTCGCGACTGGTTTCGCCATCGCCATTAATTTTTACTTCTTGATTGGCTATCATGGCGGCGGTCCATTTGGGAATTACCGCAGCATAGGCGCCGTTTGGATCTTGCCGTGGGCCAAACACATTAAAATAACGCAAGCCAACACTATGAAAACCATAAGTACGTGAGAAAACATCGGCATAGAGCTCGTTAACGTATTTAGTGACCGCATAAGGTGATAAAGGTTTGCCGATATTATCTTCAACTTTAGGCAAGGCTGGGTGATCGCCATAAGTTGAACTAGAAGCAGCATAAACAAAACGCTTAACCTTAGCGTCGCGAGCACTTTGCAGCATATTTAAAAAGCCGCTAATATTGGTTTCGTTAGTTGCGATAGGATCATTAATTGAGCGCGGCACTGAGCCTAAAGCGGCTTGGTGTAATACATAATCTACGCCTTCGCAGGCTAGTTGGCAGTCGCTTAAGTTACGAATATCGCCTTCAATAAAGCTAAAATTTTGCCATTGCTGCTCGCTTACTAATTGCTTTACCTGATGCAGATTATGCTGATGCCCGGTAGCAAAGTTATCTAACCCCACCACGGTTTGATTATGTTTTAAAAGCGTTTCTAATAAGTTAGAACCAATAAAGCCGGCACAGCCAGTAACTAACCAACGGGCTTTTCCTTGTTTTAAGGTGGCTAAAATATCCATATAATTCCTCTTTACTGGTTTACGCATTTGCAAGCTCGATAAAAAGCTAAAGAGCTGGCACAAATAGGATTACTGACTAATAACATCGATAATACGCTGGCAGGCTTTACCGTCGCCATAAGGGTTATGGGCAAAACTCATACTGTCGTAATAGGCTTGGTCAGTAAGTAACTTGCTAACTTCTGCCACTATTTTGCTGGTATTAGTACCAACAAGTTTTACTGTGCCGGCGTCGATGGCCTCTGGCCGCTCGGTTGTATCGCGCATGACTAACACTGGCTTACCTAAAGATGGCGCTTCTTCTTGAATGCCACCAGAGTCGGTTAACACTAAGGTGCTGCGGCTCATTAAGTAAACAAAGGGCAAGTAGTCTTGCGGCTCTATTAAGTGCACGTTTGGCGCATCGGCTAATAAACGAAATACCGGTTCGCGCACATTAGGATTTAAATGCACCGGGTACACCAGATCACAGTCGGGAAATTGTAACGCAATTTGCTTTAATGCGGCACAAATATTGTCAAAACCGGCACCAAAACTTTCACGGCGATGCCCTGTTACTAACACTAAACGGCGGCCATTTTGACCATAAGGGAACTGCTGAGCAAACTGGCTAGATAATTCTGGGTTAGCTTCAATTTTGTCGACCACTTGCAATAAGGCATCAATAACCGTGTTACCAGTAACAGCAATATGGGCTGGGTTGACGTTTTCATTTAATAAATTTTGTTTCGACGCTTCGGTTGGTGATAAATGGTAACGGGTAATGGCGCCGGTTAATTTACGATTTGCTTCTTCAGGCCAAGGGCTATATAGATTGCCGGTGCGTAAGCCTGCTTCAACATGGCCTACGGCTATTTTTTCGTAGTAACAGGCCAGTGCGGCGGCAAAGGTGGTGCTGGTATCGCCATGCACTAAAACGACGTCGGGTTTAAAGTCACGCAGTACCGGCTTAATATTTAATAGAATGCTGGTGGTGACGTCGTATAAGTCTTGGCCTGCTTTCATTATGGCTAAGTCATACTCGGGTGTAATGTTGAATAGCTGCAACACTTGGTCGAGCATTTCACGATGTTGCCCGGTAACGCAAACGCGGCTTTCAATATGGCTTTGTTGTTTTAATAAATTAACCAATGGTGCCATTTTAATTGCTTCGGGGCGAGTGCCAAACACGCTTAACACTTTTAACATTATTACACCTCATAAAATCAATATCATAAAGCTTACCAAAAGCCCTTTTAAAGCGATAGAGCTAACGGGTAAACTAGGGGCTATCTAATAACAGTGAGCTTAGCTTAGACTAATCACTTTATATTGCAGGATTAAATTATGTTGTATTTTAGCAGCCGTGCCATCCCTGAGTTAGAGGGGTTAGATTTAAATCAGCGCATGCTGGTTATTCGCCAAGCGGTTGATCAGCTGCCGGTACCAACCAAGGTGATGCTGAATATTATTAAATTATTAATTTTAACCCCACTGTTTTTACTTATTGCCCGCAGCGGTGGCTGGCAAATAGTTGGTTATGTGGTTTTGCTATTAATTAGCTACCCGGTAATTACTCGGCCTATCACTTTTGCCCTATGCCGTTCAAAGATGCCCGCTATTCGGCAAAAACTATTTGAAAATACGCAACAAAATTGACAGTAGTTATGCGATAACCTGGCTTAACTAAGGCTGAATATTACAAAAACACAGAATATTTTATACTTTAGTCGCACGTTAACGGGTGACAAGCCGCCGTTAGATATGCATAATCCAGTGCAACTTCGTACAAATTAAGCGAAGAATATAATTCAAATTATCCTGGGGAATCCATGACTGATTCAAGCAATATTGCGGCGGTACCAGAAAACCAGCCGCAGTTTCTCGGCCATCCGGTCGGGCTGTATGTATGTTTCCTGACAGAAATGTGGGAACGTTTTTCCTTCTACGGCATGAAGTACTTACTGTTGCTATATTTAACAAAGTATCACTTATTCAGTGATGCTGGCGGCTTAGATGTATTAGGCAGTTATGCTGGCTTAGTTTATGCCATGCCGGTTATTGGCGGTATGCTAGCCGACCGTTACTTAGGTATGCGTAAAGCAGTTACCTTTGGTGCTATTTTGCTTTGTTTAGGCCATTTAGGCTTAGCCTATGAGGGCTTCCAAGCCTATGTGCAAGACGGTGTGGTAGTGCAAGACACCGGTGCCATTCAAGTATTTTACTTCTCTTTAGCCTTAATTATTATGGGTGTAGGCTTTTTAAAACCGAATATCTCGACCATTGTTGGCCAGTTATACGGTAAAGAAGATGCCCGTCGTGACTCGGGTTTTACCATTTTCTATATGGGTATTAACCTGGGCTCTTTTATTGCTACTTTATCTGTTACCTATTTAGGTGAAACCTACGGTTGGGGCTGGGGCTTTGGCTTAGCCGGTATTGGTATGGTGCTAGGTTTAATTATTTTCTTAGCTGGCCAGAAGTATTTATATGGCTATGCCGAGCCTGCTAACCCAGGCATGTTAAAAGAGAAAGTGTTTGCTGGCATTAACCGCGAGTGGATGATTTATTTAGCGACTATTCCGGCATTAGCCGTTATGTGGCAGCTGGTTCAATATAACCCTGTAGTGCATAACACCTTATTAGGTTTATCTTTTATTGTGCTAGTGGGTATTATCTGGTTTATGGTAACCCAGTGTACTAAAGAAGAGCGTGACCGCATGACAGTGCTTATTGTGCTAACGGTTTCTACCGTAGTATTTTGGGCCTTGTTTGAGCAGTCGGCGTCGTCTATGACCTTATATGCTGACCGCGTATTAGACCGTACTATATTTGGTTATGAAGCAACAGCTGGCCAGTTTGGCTCGTTAAATGCTTTCTTTATTATTACCTTAGCACCGCTATTTGCTTGGTTATGGATTGCCTTAGCAAAACGTAAACTTGAACCTAGCACGCCAGTGAAGTTTGCTTTAGGTATTATTCAAGCCGGCTTAGGTTTTGGTGCTTTAGTTTATGGCGCCAACCACCCTAACGAAGCGGGTTATGTAGCAGCCTGGTGGTTAGTATTAGCTTATGCCTTACACACTATGGGTGAATTATGCTTATCGCCAGTTGGCTTATCGGCCGTAACTAAGTTAGCCGTACCTAAAGTTGTCGGTGTTATGATGGGTGCTTGGTTCTTAGCCACTGCCTATTCAGAGCTTTTAGCAACACAATTAGCTAAATTAGCCGCTGTTGACACTAAAGCAGGCGAAGTTGCCGATGTGCAAACCGCCCTAGCCTCATATAACGAACTGTTTAGTTTCTTATTCTATGTTGGCGTAGGCTTTGGTGTATTTATGCTACTGATTAGCCCTTGGCTGAAAAAACGCATGCACGGTGTGCACTAACCCACAAAAATGGGTCGGAGTACATTAATAAGGGGTCGGAGCATATTAACGAAACTGTTAATATACTCCGACCCCTTTTTTTGTTTTCTATTGGCCTCGCCATTGTGCGTGGCAAAGCGAGTCGTGTTTTTCTTTGCTAAGTAAAATGCGCGCTAGCACTACATCTGCCTCGCCATCGATGCCGGTTAGACCTATTCTGGCTTCTAGTTGTAGCTCTGGCTCTAGGTCTTGCATCATTATTTCTACCCAGTCTTCTGTTGGCGGTACTAGATCTACAAAACCGCGGGTATCTGCATGTTGTTGGTACATGGAATAGTCGATTGCCGATAAGTTTTCTGCGGCTAGCTCTTCGAAGATATCAAAGGCGTGATCGCATAGTTCGTCTAAGGTCCAAAGTTCTAGATCTTGCATTGTGGCTCCACTGTGGCAATAAATCGGTGTTTTTATAGCGCTATTTTGGCTGCAGAGTATAGCAAGGCTTTGCTTAAAACACTGCGCTGCTGATACACTTAACAGCTATTTATTCTGCTTAGATTGTATTATGTACCAATGTCCGCTGTGCCAAAACCCTCTTGTTCTTGATAATAAGCTTTATCGCTGTGCGCAAAATCATTGTTTTGATATTGCCAAAGAGGGCTATGTTAATCTTTTGCCGGTGCAACAGAAAAACTCTAAGGCGCCGGGTGATAATAAAGAAATGATGCAGGCCAGACGTGACTTTTTGCATGCGGGTTGGTATCAGCCCTTAGCAGATGCCGTAGCTAAGCTATTGCAGCAGTATAATGTTAAGCAGTTATTAGACTTAGGCTGTGGCGAAGGCTATTACAGTGGCCGCATTCAGCAAGCCCTGCCCGATTGCCAACTGCATGGCCTTGATATATCTAAAACGGCAATTAAATTTGCCGCTAAAGCCAATAAGCAGATTTCCTTTTGCGTAGCCAGTGCTTATAAGCTGCCTTTTATTGATAATGCATTTGATAGCATAGTGCGTATCTACGCCCCGTCTGAAGCGACTGAACTAGCCAGAGTATTGCAACAAGACGGTTATTTGTTAACAGTAACACCCGGCCCTCAGCATTTATTTGAAATTAAACAAGCTGTTTATGCCAATCCTAGATTACATGATGATGCCATTGAAGCCATTGCTGGCTTTAAGCATATAAAAAGACAAAGCTTAAGCTTTAATTTGAACTTCGAACAAGCGTCTGATGTGCTAGCTTTAATTCAAATGGTGCCATTAGCATGGAAGTTTACACCAGAGCAGAAGCATCAATTTGCCAAGCAAGCCAAGAGCATTAGTATCGACTTTTTGTTGGATTTGTATCAGCTAGCTTAATATGGGGTCGGAGCTAATTAATAAAATGTTAACTGAATTAAAGAGTAAGGGGTCAGATTGCATTAACAAAAAATTAATGTGCTACGACCCCATATTGTTGTTATAGGTGGCTTGCTAGGCGGGCTCTTATTTGAGCTAGGCTTTGCGTGTTAACTAGTTTGCCGTTTTCGAATACGGTGTTGAATTCACAGTTTTCTACGTCGTTCCAGCTGGCTTGGTCTTTTAGATAGTAGTTGTTGTTTTCATCTTTAAATACGGCGACTAAGCCTTTTGCGGAGCGTTTGGTGCCGTCGTCGGTTTTTGGTGCTTTAAAGATTTCTCTGTCTACACCGGCTACTTTGGCAAAGGTTGCTTTAACGGCAAAGCCGTCTGTGTCGCGGGTGACATATTGATAGGTGTAGCTGCCTATGCCAAATACGACGTTGGTTGAGGCGAAGCCTTTGGCTTTAAGGCCTGCGCATATTGCTTCTGCGCGTTCGATGGTGATTGAGTCGCCATAGATAAGGCCAACGCGTGGATCAAGCAGTTTGTAGCCTTGGCTAGTTGTGTTGCCGCCAAATACTTGCCATAAACATTCAATGGCACCTTGGTATTCTGGGCTGCCTGGTTCGGCTTCTGGATCACCGCAGATCACTTTTACTGGGCAGCCGGTATCTGGACGAAACACGACTTTACCGTCGCGAGCTAAAATTTTATCTTTTAGTTTCACGGTGAAGTCGGTCATCACCTGCCAGAAATCCCAAGAGTCTGACACTATGCTAACTATGCCGGTTGGGTAGATATCTTCAATTAAGCGGCGGAAGGTTTCTAATTCGTTTTCCATGCCGCCAGCACACATTACTGAGTGCTCTGTCGCTGCAACACTGCCGCCGACGAGTTCGTTATCGCTATTGGCTTCATAGTATTGCTCTAAAAAGTCGATGGCTGGAATTGTGTCGGTACCGGTAAAGCTTAATAGGTGAGCGGCACCGCTCATTAATGCTGCTTGCACTCCGTACATGCCGCGGAAGCTAAAGTCGTGGCCCTGCCAGTTAACAAAGTCAGTGCTGCCGTCTGTTTCAAGGGCGTATTGTGTGAGTATTTTTTTATACTGATGTGCTGTAGTGGCACTGGTACACATGCCCCACACATTGGCAGATAATATGGTTTCTAGGTAATTCGTTAACCAAAAGAAGCGCTCGTCGGTGTTATAGATAACTAAGCACGGCACTTTGATTGGGTATAAGGTACCTTCTGGTAAAGCTTTAATTTTAATAGGTAAATAACCTAAATCGTGTAATTGGCTAATGTGTTCGGTGCCAACATTATTTGGGCCTAGGTAATTATTAATACGTCGTTCAAAGGCGCGAATTACTTGCTCTTTAGGTTGTTCAAAAAAGTCTTTATTCCAGTTATCGATTAAAATATCTTTTATAAAGTACTGTAAGCCAAAGAAAACCATTTTGTCGGTATAAGCACGACGGGTTGAGCGTGCTGTTAGATTACTAAAAATAATTTGCGTGTTATCTGGGTATTGACGGCGGTGATCCACTTTATAACCATCAATAGCAATAATTGGGTTTAATCTCATTTTAACTCTCCTTGTGATAATAAATAGCTGGCAACGGGGCTAACTGTGACAAAGCTGGAGCCCTTAGGCAGTAAGCTGTCGGTGCAGTACAGTTGATCTATACCACTTTGCTGCAATAAGGTTTCATCGGCTTTACCTTCGTAATGCGATACGATAAGCACTATTCTTTCTGCCCCTTTAGCTTTTAGTTTTTTAGCTAGTTCGATAAAGGTGCGGCCACCGGCACAGATATCATCCACAATGACGCAGGTTTTACCGCTTAGGTCGTCGGCATAGACTTCTGTCGCAATTATTTTGCCGTTAGTGACATCACGTACTTTGTCGGCGCGGATAATAGGCAAACCACCGAGTGTTGCTGATAACTCGAATATTTTTTTATTTGCGCCCGCATCTGGTGACACTAAAGTAATATCGCCACTTTGATTATTTAATAGTGGGTTATTTTGTAATTGATTAGTAAGCACTTGCTGAATAAATGCATGGTTTTTAACCACCTTAACTTGGTTAAGTAAGGCTGCGGTTACATCACTGTGCGGGTCGAATACGCTAACGCTAGAATAGTTTTGGCTATTAATTAAGCTGGCATACACTTTAACCGAGAGCGCTTCACCTGGGTTGCATACTCTGTCTTGTCTGGCCCCTGGGAAATAAGGCACTAGCAATTCAATGCAAGTTGCCCCAGCGCGTTTTAAGGCGTCGGTTAATAGCAATAATTGGATTAGTGATTCATCACCTTGATAATGAAACAATACCCGAACCTGTTGCTTAGGCTCTGTTGTTAAACAAATATGATTCTCACCGCCACCAAAGCAGAATAACTTATAACCGCAGTTTTCAACTGCAGGCAGTTGGTAAAAGTCGGATTTATAGCTGTTAGTTGTACTGTCATTATTTTTCATTGGCTCTCCTAAATCGCGGCGGATAATATCACTTAAACATACATACTAGTAACATTTAATGCATATCTCAGTTAATGTCTTAACGACACATACAGATTAGGTCCTTAAGACATTAAAGGCAAGTTTATTATTTAGATTAAAAAAACATAACGACTTTGAGTTAGTGTTTAAAATGGCATATAGTGTCTTAGTGACACTAAAAGAAGAGTAACTTTATGGCAGCGTCAAATATAACTATGGGCTTAGTTGATACCCCCTTAGCTGATATATCTAAACCCATGTTTACTATAGATAATGTTTTATTTACGGTAGAAGATAATATTTTAAATGTACTATTAGTTAAGCGAGCAGCCCCGCCTTTTAATGGCTGCTGGAGTTTACCTGGTGGCTTTATTGATGTGAAATTAGATAGCAATGTGCAAGCAGCCGCCATGCGCAAGTTACAACAAAAAACTGGCCTTACACCAAGTTATTTAGAGCAGCTAGAAGTGTTTTCTGGTAAAGATCGTGATCCTAGAGGTTATAGCATTAGCTTGGCATTTTTTGCTTTAGTGGCCTTTGAACAAGTAGCAAGCCATATAAATACTGTTGAACAAGCCCGCTGGTGGCCCCTTGCCGACTTAGCTAATATTGATTTAGCTTTTGATCATAAACAAATTATTGATAAAGCCTATCAGCGGTTAAAACAAAAAGCGCTATACAGTATGTTGCCAGTATTTTGCCTACCTAATGCCTTTACCGTTAGCCAACTTAAAAGCGTAATAGAAACCATTATAGGTAAAGAAATCCAACGCAAAAGCCTTATGCGCCGAATTGAAGCCAGTGATATGTTTACGCTAACAGAGCAAAAAATTGCCTCAGGCGGCAGACAAGCACAGCTATATAAGCTAAAAGATGGCGTAGATATTACCCTCTACGACAGAAACTTGAGCATCTGAATATGGGGTCGGAGCTAATTAATAAAATGTTAACTAAGTTGATGAGTAAGGTACTCAGATTACATTAACAAAAAATTAATGTACTCCGACCCCATATTGTTTTAGCCCCAAAATAGGCGCCATAGCCAGCTGCGGTTTAGGTCGTCTTCGCATTTGTTTAGTTGACTGGCGTAGGTTTTGGCTCTGCTGTCTACTTTTTTGGCGGTGTTTATTAGCCAGGCTTTTTTCTTGTAGGTGCCGCGTTGATAGCCGCCCCAGCCTTCGTGGTAGTTTAGGTATTGGTTGTAGCCGTCCCATTTGGATACTTTGTTGATGCGGTGGCTTTTGCTGATATACCAGCCCATAAAGTCGATGGCGTCGCCAAAGTTGTCTCTGCTTACCCAAAATCTGTTGGTTTCTTTTACGTAGTCGTTCCAGGTGATGGTTTTGGCTTGGGAGTAACCATAGGCGGAGCTGGCTCGGCCGTAAGGTATAAAGCCTAGGAACCAGCGCATGGGTGGCCTAGCATTATGTTTGAAGCTGCTTTCTTGGTACATAATGCTCATGGGAATATGAATAGGCACGCCCCATTTATCGCGTACTTTTACGGCTTCGTCATACCAGTTGCGGTGTTCGTTAAAAATATCACAGATATTAGCGCTATTTTTAGGCGGGGCTGTGCTGCAACTTGTAAGGCTAGCAACCAGTGTTGCGGCTATTACAAGCTGTATTGTAGATCGTAAAAGACGAAAATTTAGCTTGCCGTTTGTATTGGCTGATTGCGCTACATTTCGCTTTTGAATTTTTTTATGAACTTTTCTCATTAGTGTGATTCTAACAAGGTGTAGCAATGCTACAAGGTTTAAATTCCAATTCTCCCTGGATTATTATTAGGGCTACCCTTGGTAGCCCATTTTTTTGCTAAAAATTCGACCTTTTTAGCCGGTTTAACATTATTTTTAGCATTAGCTGCTAGTCAATAGCTATTAGGCCTCATCACAATCAGGCATTTCTGCGTAATACTGCTTAAGGTATTCGCTAAAACTAATATCATCTTGTTGCTCTATTAGTTTTTGTTGCTGCTGTGATTCTAGCGCTTTGTCTAAAAACAGTTGCTCTGAATACACTTGGTATGGCTGCTGTAAGAAGTGCTGCTTATACTCTGCGGCGAGCTGTAGCATAAAGCTGCCGTTGTCTTGCTGTTGTGGTAATAGCTTATCGAGTATTTGGCCTGAATAGGTTAGGCTTGGGTTTAGCAGCGCCTTATAAAACTGGGTTAACACGCTTTGGTATTGCTGTTTGTTATAGGCACTATCTAGGTATTTGGCTACGGGCATCATTTCTGCAAATAGTTGCTCTGCCCAGTCTTGCATTAAGCGCGGGTGCTGGCCGTCTTGTAAGTCTAGGTTTAACCGCCGGCCTTCTGTTACTACTTTTCTTAAGTTGGCATCAGCGATATTTTGTTCGGCTATCGACATTTCTGGGCTGTCTTGCAATAGGCAGTACAGCATAAAAATATCTAAGAAATGCATTTGCTCGCTATTTATGCCTATCGGGCTAAATGGGTTTACATCTAGCGCCCGTACTTCAACGTATTCAACACCACGCTTAGCTAAGGCACAGGTTGGCCGCTCGCCTGATTCGGCAGTGCGCTTTGGCCGGATAGTTGAGTAAAACTCGTTTTCTATTTGTAAAACATGGGTGTTAAGTTGCTGATATTGATTATCGAACTTAACGCCAATTTTACTGTATTGCTCTGATGGCTTGCTAATGGCGTCTTGCAGGCCTAAAACATATTCGGGTAAGCTGTTGTAGCTGATATTTAAGCTTGATTGTGCGCTGCTGGTATAGCCTAGATCACTCATGCGTAATGAAGTGGCATAAGGTAAATATAAGCTGCCTTTACCTAAGGGTTTAAAGTCGTACTTGGTTTCGCGCCCAGCAATAAAGGATTTACACATGGCCGGTGAGGCGCCGAATAAATACACCATTAACCAAACATAGCGTTTGTAGTTACGAATTAGCCCTAAATATTCTGCAGAAATAAAGGCCTGTAAGTCACCTTTATCGCCTTTTAATTGTTGGTATTCTTGCCAAAAGCTTTGTGAGAAAGAAAAATTAAAATGAACGCCACTAATGGCCTGCATCATGCTGCCATAACGGTTATGTAAGCCTTTGCGATACAAGGTTTTCATTTTACCAACATTAGAGCTGCCATATTGCGCCAGCGGGATAGTATCTTGATCACTAATAAAACAAGGCATACTGGCTGGCCAAAACTGCTCTTGGCCAATTTGCTTACTAACAAAATGATGAATATCGCTTAGCTGGGCTAAGGTAGTGTCTATGTTATCTGTTGCAGGCGTAATAAATTCTAGTAGTGATTCAGAAAAATCGGTTGTAATTAATGGATGTGTTAAGGCAGAACCTAGAGCTTGCTGATGAGGTGTTAATGCTAACTTTCCGTCTGGGCAGACGCGCAAAGACTCACGCTCGATACCGCGTTTAATACCGGTTACTGCTTGCTTAAATTTGCTGGTATTGAGTGCATCGAGACGTTGTTGGATTTGTGTAGACAAGTTATTTCCTTAATCGGTAAGCATCTAGCTAAATTTGGGGATAGTGCTATATAAACTCAAGTATCACCACCAATTTAGCTGGCAAATCACTTAAGAACAAATATTTTTGCTAAATTCACTAGCAACTGCGATTAACCGCTAAGCCATCGCTCTGACATTTTATACTTTTAACCTTAAACTTAAAGTAAAAAAACGGTGCACTTTTAGCACACCGTTTTTGTTAGCCATTATTAGTGCTGTTGTAACTTAGCAGGTTAACTATCCGCTTTAGGCGTTTCGCTGTTAGCGTGTTTTTTATCTGCGTTTGCTGCTGATTCACTTATGTCGTCAGCAAAGTCGGCATCATCTGAGTCACCCACTACGTGCTCTAGCTTTAATTCTCGCACACTACGAAAAGTGGTTACTGGGCCTGAGCAGGCATAGATTAAAAAGATACCAAATAACATTTCAGCTGGGCGCGCAGCAATAACAACAAAGATAAATACCACTAATAAGATAGTTAAGAAGGAGACTCGGTCACGCCAATTAACGTCTTTAAAAGAGTTATAACGGAAATTACTCACCATTAATAAGCCAGATATAATGGTAATAATACCTACGATATAACCAATATTCTGACCATCAATTTCATAATTAGTCCCGGTCCAAACCATTCCGGCCACTAAAGCTGCTGCAGCTGGACTGGCTAAGCCTTGGAAGAAACGACCATCAGTTACGCTGAGGTTGGCATTGAAGCGAGCTAAACGAAGTGCAGCACAAGCCACAAACACAAAGGCGGCTAACCAGCCAAATTTACCTAAGTCAGATAACCCCCAGTTATAGGCAACTAACGCTGGTGCTACACCAAAGGAGATCATATCGGCCATACTATCGTATTGGGCGCCAAACTCACTTTGGGTATTAGTTAATCTGGCCACCCTGCCATCTAAGCCGTCAAAGATCATCGCGATAAAAATAGCGACAGCTGCGGCTTCAAAATGGCCATTCATTGAAGATACAATGGCGTAAAAACCTGAAAACAAGCCACCTGTTGTTAATAGGTTTGGCAGTAAATAAATTCCCTTACGCGGGCTAGTGTCACTCATATTTGACTCGGTCATATAAAATTTCTACTAAAGACTGATTACTCATTATAATGCAGCTAACATAACACGAATAGCTAAAATGCAGAAGTGACTGCACTGCAGTCACTTCTTTAATAAGGCTAAATAGGCTTATTTAGTCTAAGTATTGCACTTTTTTTCAGTTATTCACTAGTGACAATAAATTTTTCCCCATTGTGATCTAGCGTTACTGTGCTTCCTGGCAAGACGTCACCTTGTATTAACGCTTGTGCCAATGGATTTTCTAAGTGTTGCTGTATAGCCCGTTTTAATGGCCTTGCACCGTATAAGGGGTCAAAACCGACTTCAGCGAGCTTATCTAGTGCGGCGTCGGTAATGGCAAACTTATATTGCCTTTCATGTAACCGTTGCTCTAGGCGAGCTAATTGAATTTTAGCAATACTACGAATTTGCGTGGTATCTAATGGATGGAACACCACGGTTTCGTCTAACCTGTTTAAAAATTCCGGTCTAAACTGCTGCACTAATACGCCCATTAGCATATCTTTCATTTGCTGATAGCTATGCTCTTTATAGTGCTCTTGAATCAGATCAGAGCCTAGGTTTGAGGTCATAATTATAACGGTATTTTTAAAGTCTACTGTGCGGCCTTGACCATCTGTTAAGCGGCCATCGTCTAATACTTGCAGTAGAATATTAAACACATCTGGATGGGCTTTTTCTACTTCGTCAAGCAAAATGACTGAGTACGGCTTACGGCGCACCGCTTCAGTTAAGTAACCGCCTTCTTCATAGCCTACATATCCCGGTGGTGCACCCACTAAGCGCGATACAGCATGTTTTTCCATAAACTCGGACATATCAATACGCACCATGGCATCTGGGCTGTCGAATAAGAACCGCGCTAAAGATTTTGTCAGTTCAGTTTTACCCACACCTGTTGGCCCTAAGAATAGGAATGATCCTATTGGTTTATTCGGATCAGATAAACCGGCTCTTGAGCGACGAATGGCATGCGAGATAGCCGTAACCGCTTCGCCTTGACCAATAACGGTGCTGTGTAAGGCAGATTCCATTTGCAATAATTTATCGCGTTCGCCTTCAAGCATTTTGCTAACCGGGATCCCCGTTGCTTTTGATAATACATCGGCTATTTCGTGTTCGGTTACTTTATTACGTAATAGCGTATTGTCGTTCATATCGGCTTGGCTGGCTAAGTCGAGCTTTTTCTCTAGTTCGGGAATTCGGCCATATTGCAACTCTGACATCCGTTGTAAGTCGCTGGCACGGCGGGCAACTTCAAGATCTAGCCTGGCTTGTTCAAGCTCGGTTTTAATATTTTGAGTGCCTTGTAGTGCTGCTTTTTCTGACGACCAAATTTCATCAAGTTCTTGATAGTTTTTATCTAATTCGGCAATTTCTTGCTGAATAATGTCCCGATGCTTTTTACTGCTGTCGTCTGATTCTTTGGCTAAGGCGTTATCTTCTAATTTTAATTGAATAATACGCCGCTCTAGCCGATCTAATTGCTCGGGCTTAGAGTCCATTTGCATCCGTATGCTAGATGCTGCCTCGTCGATTAAGTCGATGGCTTTATCCGGTAGCTGGCGATCGGCAACATAACGGTGCGATAAGGTGGCCGCTGCGATAATTGCCGGATCGGTAATTTCTACTGCATGGTGAATTTCGTAGCGCTCTTTTAAGCCACGTAATATGGCAATAGTGTCTTCAACGCTGGGCTCTTCTACTAAAACTTTTTGGAATCGGCGCTCTAGGGCTGCATCTTTTTCAATATATTGGCGGTATTCGTCTAGCGTTGTTGCGCCTAAGCAGTGTAGCTCGCCCCTTGCTAAGGCAGGCTTTAACATATTACCGGCATCCATAGCGCCTTCAGCTTTACCCGCGCCGACCATGGTATGAATTTCATCAATAAATAAAATAACTTGGCCTTCTTCTTTGGCCAGTTCACTTAGCACCGCTTTTAAGCGCTCTTCAAATTCACCACGGTATTTAGCGCCAGCTAATAGCGAGCCTAAATCTAGTGAAAGTACCCGCTTATTTTTTAAACCTTCTGGTACTTCTTTATTAATAATGCGCAGTGCTAAGCCTTCCACAATAGCGGTTTTACCCACACCTGGCTCACCAATTAACACTGGGTTATTTTTAGTTCTGCGCTGTAACACTTGAATACAACGACGAATTTCCTCATCGCGGCCAATAACGGGATCTAACTTGCCCGACTCGGCCCGTGCGGTTAAGTCTATAGTGTATTTAGTTAATGCTTGGCGCGTGTCTTCGGCATTGGCATCTTCGACTTTTTGGCCCCCGCGCATTTGTTCAATGGCTTGCTCTACTTTGTCTTTTTCGATACCTAGTGAACGCAGTGTTTTACCTAGCTCTGATTTATCTTCAGTTGCTGCTAAGACAAATAACTCGCTTGAGATAAACTGATCTTTGCGTTTTTGCGCCAGCTTATCGCACTGCTGTAATAAATGTGCAGTAGCAGAAGCAAGTTGTAGGTTAGCATTCTCGCCTTCTACTCGCGGAAAGTTATCGATTGTTTTACTGACTTTAGCTCTTAACTCGTTAAAGTTAATAGCTAACTTATTTAATAAGTCACGTACTGTGCCCCCTTCTTGATTTAATAAGGCAAACATTAAGTGACTTGGCTCTATATATTGTTGATCACGGCCTATGGCTAATGACTGTGCATCAGCAATAGCTTCTTGAAATTTACTGGTAAATTTATCTAAGCGCATATGTGCTCCTAATAGCCTTAAAGCATGCTAATACAAACTTAAGCTTGGTTGGTATTAGTCTTAAAAGCTAGAATTAATAACGACAATTGATATGTACTATAGATTGGGTATGGCTGTTGGAATTTCAAGTAGAGACGTCAAATATTTGACAAATATTTAGCCTGTACACTTTGGCAGGCTTTAGTCTAGCCAGATTGCGCTAGCCATACGGCCGGTTTGGCCATCACGACGATAAGAATAAAATAATTCTGCCTGCTGATAGGTGCAATAGTCACCGCCATAGATAGCGCTGACACCCAGTGCTTGTAAACGTTGACGCGCTAATTGATAGATATCAGCAAGATATTTACCATTCCTATGTAATACAAAGGCTTGTGCAGCATTAGAGTTATGTTGCATAAACTGAGCCCGCACTTCTGGGCCTACTTCAAACTTAGCTTGGCTAATGGCAGGCCCTAACCAGACTAAAACCTGCTGCGGCTGGCTAAAATGAGCAATGGTTTTCTCAATAATACCGGCACAAAGGCCACGCCAACCGGCATGAACGGCTGCAACTTGCTGACCTTCGCTGTCGCAAATAAGTAAAGGTAAACAGTCGGCTGTCATTACAGTACAAATTTGTTGCCTAGTTTGGCTAAAGCTGGCATCGGCAGTAATGGGCTCTTGGCTAGTTACCTTATTACTAATTATCTTATTGCTAGTTAATGGCAGCACCGCTACATGAGTGCCATGAACTTGATTTAACCAGGTAGGCACAGCGGGCATCTGCGCCATCTGTTGATAGATAAGCCTGTTTTTAGCCACTAGCTCAGGATTATCATTCACATGCAGTCCTAGGTTTAGACTGTCATATATTGTGCTAGATACCCCACCCAGTCGGCTGCTACTAACAGCATGAACATTAGCGGGGGCTGGCCAGTCGGGGTAAATTAGCATGACATTTTTAATCTTTGTGCTTTTAATTTAAGCAAAGTCTAAACCATGTTCAAGCGTATCGGCTCGTAACACTTGGTTTAATTTTACCATGTCGTCAGGGATAGGCACTTGCCACTCTAAAATTTCACTGGTAATAGGATGAGCTAAACGTAACATTACTGCGTGTAATGCTTGACGTTTAAAGGTACGCAAGACGGTAAGTAACTCTTCACTAGCTTTGCGAGGTGGCCTTGGTCTGCCGGCATAAACTGGATCACCAACAAGTGGATAGTTATTAAAACTTAAATGCACCCGAATTTGGTGAGTACGGCCGGTTTCTAAGCGTAAACGTAACCGAGTATGGGCACGATATTTTTCCATTACTCTAAAATGGGTAGTGGCTGGCTTTCCTGACTGTGTTACCGCCATATGGGTGCGCTTAGTAGGATGACGACCAATAGGCTCATCAATAGTGCCGCCGCTGGTCATAGTGCCATGACAAACCGCTTCATATTCACGCACTACTTCACGGGCTTTCATCGCCTCTACAAGCTGAATTTGCGCTTCTAAGGTTTTGGCTACCACCATTAGGCCTGTGGTATCTTTGTCTAAGCGGTGCACAATACCCGCACGTGGCACTTCATTTATAGACGGAATATGATGTAATAAGGCGTTAAGCAAGGTGCCTCTAGCATTACCCGCTCCTGGGTGTACCACTAAACCGGCAGGTTTATTGATAACCAGAATATGGTCGTCTTCATACACAATATTTAATTCGATAGCTTCGGCAACATATTCCACTTCTTGTGGAATTTCTGCCAAAATATCAATTTGTTCTTCACCGAACACTTTTTCTTTAGGTTTAGTTTGGACTTCGCCATTCACCTTGACGGCGCCGGCTAGGATCCATTCTTTTATCCGAGAACGTGAATAATCGGGGAACATTTCGGCCAAAACCTGATCTAAGCGGTTACCAAATAAATGATCAGGCACAATTTCTGAAAGTTTTAGCTGTTTTGTCATAACGGAAGCAGTTATCCTGTGTGCAACCCCAGCGAGTCTGGAGTATTATCGCAATACATAGTATTTTAACGATTATACACCATACTAGACAGCCATTTAGCTTAAGTAGTTACGGATTTTTTAAATGAAAGCAAAAATTTTACTGATTTCTCTGCTAGCGCTTACCCTTAGCGCTTGTTCTAGCAAGCCTAAAGAGCCAGATGTAGCCAGCACGGCAACACCACAAACTTTATATCAAGAAGCCAAAACAGTGCTTGATAATGGTTTATATAACCGAGCAATTGAATTATTACAGGCTTTAGATTCACGTTACCCTTTTGGCCCTTTAGCGCGTCAAGTACAATTAGATTTAATCTACGCGTATTACAAGGCGGGTAATGTAGATAAAGCAATAGCCACTATTGACCGTTTTATTCGCTTAAACCCTAACCATACTGAGTTAGATTACGCTTACTATATGCGTGGCTTAAGTAATTTGAAAGCGGATGAAAACGCTTTACATAGTATGTTAGGTGTTGATCGTTCAGATCGCGATTTAGCCAGCACTCGCCAAGCTTTTGATGACTTTAAACTATTAGTTACTAATTTCCCTGACAGCCAGTATGCAGCAGAAGCCAAAAATCGTATGTTAACGATAAAAAGCACTTTAGCGCAGCATGAGCTATTAATTGCTGATTACTATATGCGCCGTGGTGCATTTTTAGCCGCCGCTAACCGGGGTAAATACATTGTAGAATATTACCGCGATTCACCTTTAGTGGAACAAGCTCTAGAAGTGATGGTTGAAGCCTACGGTAAGTTAGGTTTAACTAAACTGAAGCAAGATACATTAGCGGTGTTGAAGTTAAACTTCCCAGAGAACACAACACGGTAAACATGAATGTTTAGTGGTGAGTGGTGAATTTTTAGTGTTGAGTGTTTAGTTGCGGCTTTGCCGCGGTGACGAGCTTCCTGCGGAAGCGGTGACTAGCTCACTTCGTGAGCAGTGACGAGTTACCGCTGGCCCTGCCAGCGAGTCACTGTTCGTTATACGAACTAGTCACTCACAACTCAACACTCATAACTCACAATTCATAACTCACCACTGCTCTTCTCTCACTTTCTGCGCTACCTATATCGCTTCTAAGGCTTCAGATAATTTAGTTACGGCTATGACTTCCATGCCGGGTATGCCGTCTTTTGGCTTATTAGCAAAAGGCACTATAGCTCGCTTAAAACCATGTTTCGCCGCTTCGCGTAAGCGCTCTTGACCACTGGGTACTGGCCTAATTTCGCCTGCTAAGCCCACTTCTCCAAATACCACTAAATCATTAGGTAGCGGTTTGTCTCTAAAACTAGAAACAAGCGCCAGCAAAGTGGCTAAATCAGCACTGGTTTCATTTACTTTAACGCCACCAACTACGTTGACAAACACATCTTGATCGGCCATTTGAATGCCCGCATGACGATGCATAACCGCTAATAACATGGAGATCCTATTTTGCTCCATGCCTAGGGTAACTCGACGCGGGTTATTTAATGGCGAGTGATCGACTAAACCTTGGATCTCAACTAATAATGGCCGAGTGCCTTCCCATAGCACCATAACGATACTCCCCGACTGGTCTTCTTTACCTCGGGTTAGGAAGATAGCAGAAGGATTTTTCACTTCTTTCATGCCTTGCTCTGTCATAGCAAAGACACCGAGTTCATTAATAGCGCCAAAGCGGTTTTTATGACCACGTAAAGTACGATAGCGGTTATCGCTGTCGCCATCTAACATAACCGAGCAGTCGATACAGTGCTCTAATACTTTAGGTCCGGCTAACGAGCCGTCTTTGGTAACATGGCCCACTAAAATAATAGCGATATTATTTTGTTTAGCAAAACGGGTTAAATATGCAGCGCTTTCGCGTACCTGAGACACACTGCCTGGTGCTGACTGAATATCAGCTAATTGCATTACCTGAATAGAGTCGATAATCATAATGCGTGGTTTTTCTTGCTCGGCTAAATGGCAAATAGTTTCTATATTGGTTTCAGCCAACATTTTGACATTCGCCGTAGGCAAATTCAGCCGTTGTGCTCGCATGGCAACTTGTTGCAACGATTCTTCACCCGTAACATACAAGACACCGCCACCACTGGCTAAGCCACAGACCATTTGCAGTAGTAAGGTACTTTTACCCGCCCCTGGATGGCCACCAATAAGTATGGCGGAGCCTGGTACAATGCCGCCACCTAATACACGGTCAAACTCGGCAAAGCCGCTGCTAAAGCGCGGCACGGCTTGTAAGTCTACTTGATCTAACGGAATAACCTTTGCAACTGTAGCACCTGCATAGCCAGAACTACGGTTAGACTTTGTCGTTGTAGATCCTAAACGCACTTCACTTATCGTGTTCCAAGCTCCACATGCTGTACACTGGCCTTGCCAACGCATAAAATCTGCGCCACAGTCTGTACATACATAAGCTGTTTTTACTTTTGCCATTTTTTTTCCTGAACCAAATGAAAGGCATAGATATTGCTTTTCAATTTATAACCACGTAGCGTACTACATATTAACATGTTATTGCGCCGACTTTTTGGCTCACACATAGACGAATTATGACAGCACCAGACCTACAAGCCTATATTGGCATCATTGAACAATTAAAAAGTAGCTTAAATACTAGCAACTTTGAACAAATGTTTAGTCTGCTAACTGCTGACCTGCCTAAGTCAAAGCAATTTATTTTAAAAATGGAGCTAAAACGCTTAAATCAGCGCTGTCAGTTTTTTATTGATTTACGGGGCTTAGTCGATGGTGAAGTGAAACCTTACCCTTATCAGGGCAAAACCCATTATATGGATGATAACGCCATAGAAGTGTTTGAAAAAGGTTTAGAACAATATGGCGCTTATACCGTTGGTTTGTATGAAGAGGTGCGCAACACTGAAAATAACTTTAGGGTTATGCATCGAAAAGAAACCGAAAAGCGGGTGCGTGAAACACTCACTCGGGTTGCTAGCGGTGAAACCGATCCCGCATTAAGCGCTGAAGCCATAGAAAGCTCTGAACAGCCACAAGTTATTGAATTTGGTAACTACATTCGCCGCCGCGATGAGCGAATGAACTTCAGTATTGATGTTGAAGTTCGCACGGCGACCCATCGCTTTAAGGCTAGTACCTCGGATTTATCGGTATCTGGCTGTAAATTAAAAGTGCGTAAGCAACAAACTGCTAAAATTGGTGATGAAGTTAGCTTGTTTTTTACCCAACTAGAGCAAGAATTTGTTTTAGAGCTATCTAACGGCGTGCCATATACTATTGTTGATATTGAACAGCATAATCAAAATAATTACTGGCGAATGAAGCGCCAACCAGCAGAAGATGAGAAGAAGTTTAGCCAGTTTTTGCAAAATTTTATTAATGGCAATAAGCGTCGTTATAAAGTAAACCTAGACAATGTGAGTGCTTGCTTACTGACTAAAGGCTATGAGCAGTTTCACCTACCTAAAATTACCGCTTTACCTATTTTTATTTCAGTACGTGACAATATTGCCATTCCAGTGAGTGTATTAACCACAGATCATAATAAAGGCTGCTGGCAATATTTCTTAGATGAACAATATAAGTCGGTGCTAATTAGCATTTTAAATGCCAAGCGCATTAAGGCCCGTATTGATAATAAAGCGCCAACTAATAGCTGTATTTTGTATTGTTTTACTCATGCCGTTAAAGGCAAATTGTTTTTTTACTCTGCAACTAATGAAGAACTCGCGAATAGCCCAGATATACGCAGTGTCTTCTTTGGCTTTGGTGCCTCCAAACCAAGCTGGCGTGTGTTTCATTTAAGTTTTGCGGCCACCTCGGCTCAACTTGCTGAATCGGTTTCCATTATCCCGAAGGCGCAACAAGACAATACAGAATCAGTATCAGCTTTAGTTAAAGGTTTTATCCAAGATATCCGCTTTATGATTAGCTTAACGGATATCACCTCTGATCACAGTACGGATAGCTATCAAAGTTATAGCTACCAACAAAGCCAACTTAAGCAACTGGCACAATTTGGCCATAAAAAGCGGGCTGAAACCCCGCCATGCGAAGCTGTACCCGTTCATTATGTTAATTTACGCTCTGAATCACGCTATTTATACAAAACAGCTATTGAGATCCAACAAGGGGACGAACAAGAAAACCTTATTGGCTTTAGCCGTGATTTTTCAGCCAAAGGCTTACAGGTTGAAGTATTACAGCCGGTTGATTTTGTTAAAGGCGATATTGTTTTGCTAGACTTGCCAGAATTACAAAAGATTAGCCAAAAGCACCTATTGTCCGCCTTACCTTATGAAGTGATGGCTGTAAGTAAAAGCCGCACTATTATTAATTTAAAAGTAGCGGGTAATGATGAAAAGCATATTGGTCAGCAGTTTTTTAGTCAACTGATCCAGAATAACCGCAGCAAATTGACTCAAGCGCAAGAAACACCTCGTTATCCTGGACTTTCTGCCGCGCTAAGAAATATGTATTTACAGTCACAAAATAACTTACAACTCTTTGTTCAGCGTCAAGGGATCCGTTATGAAATAAATACGGTTGCTAAAGGTAAGGCTTTGCATACCCTGCATTACTTGATGCGTTATAACAAAGCCGCGAGTAAAACTGAGCGTCAAGACAACAGCCTTACTCAACTCGATGTTAATCAAGTGGTTAATAATGGCGCAGCTTGCATTCAGTTTTCCCAACAGTTAAAGAAAATGAAACGGTTTGAGCTAGGGAGTGAGTACCTACTATTCGCCTATGTAAGTCATAAAGCGAAAAGCAGCAGTGATATTGAATTTAAATACCATTATGATTTTGCTAATGAGCAAGCGATAAAAGAGTATATTCTAAAAGCGTTGCAGCAAGGTTTGCTGTTTTGTTATCGCTTAAGCTTAATGCGCACTAATAGACCTGATATTGACTATTTTGAGCAGGAGTTAACTTATATAAGTGCTTATGCCATTCATAAGGCAAAGCAGCTTGAAGAAGAGCTTTGGAGCATAGTGGGCATTATAGATGTAGTAGATATTTCTGAAGAAATTTTGCTGCGTTATGCTATTAACGCCAACGCAGCGACAATTGATAAAGCTAAGCTGGCTTTTTTAACTGCTGAATAAGTATAGCAACTGCAACAAAGAGCCTTGTTTAATTGCATATTTAGCTTGCGCTTGCACTGCGGCTTTAGCATGAAAAGCGACCCCATAATGGGCTTTATTTAGCATTGGAATATCATTAGCGCCATCACCAATAGCCACCGTTTGCTCACTTGCGACTTGATATTGCTTAGCTAAGTTTTGTACCACTTCAGCTTTAGCTTGAGCATCAACAATATCACCTAGCACCGCGCCGGTTAATTTTCCATTAACAATGTCTAGTTGATTAGCAAAAGTAGCCGTTAAGCCAAAGCGTTGCTGTAGGGCTTGAGTAAAATAAGTAAAACCTCCAGATGCTATAGCAATATGCCATTGATGTTGTTTAAGGTAACGAACAAGTGCTTCTAGCCCGGGCATAATTGGCATCGTTACTAGAACCTGCTCTAGTATCGAATTATCGGCCCCTTGTAATGCAGCTACTCGAGCGACTAAACTTTGGCTAAAATCTAACTCACCATTCATAGCTTGTGCTGTTACTTTAGCAACCTGCTCGCCTACCCCTGCTAACCGTGCAATCTCATCAATGCATTCTATTTCAATGGCGGTTGAGTCCATATCCATTACTAACAACCCCGGCTGACTTAAACTAGGCCGGCTGGGCAGATATAATCGCTCTATTGCATATAAGTCAGCTAATTTTGCAATCTGCTGTTGCACCCTATTTGCTAACTGTTCGCTTAAGCTTAGTTCTAACCCTAGCGCTAAATCGGCATGGGGCTGAGAACAGCGCATAGCTAAAAACTGGCCTGGTTGAGCCACTAACCTTAATACTTGTTGCAACAGCTGCCAGCTTAAGTTATCGCCAAACAAAACAAGGGTAATTGCCGTATTATTGCCATTGATACTGCTGTTAGGAGTATTATTGAGCTTAGTGTTAGGCTGGTTAGCCGTTAACTCTGGCCCCTGCTGCACAGCAGTTAAATTAGTTAACACTGTTTGGCTTTGTAATAATAATTGGTTATCTTGCCAGCTTAAGCGATAATACTGGCCAGGCTGAAGCACAAACTGCAAAGGTGGTGCTGTATTTTCGGCTTGGGATTGAGCGGTTATTTGATATAAAAAGGACACTCGGTTACCTATACTTAAAAACCATGACGTGGCATGCTACATCATTATGCCCTATTAAATAAACATAGCATTTAGTCTGTGAGGAATATGCCGAACCATAGCGTAACTGCACGTACAACATCAAGTTATATCAAGCTTATCCAAGTCGCTTTTGCGGTACTGGGTGTTTGGTTATTATTGCAAGCTTGGGTGATGATTCAACAGCAAGGCCAGTACTTATTCCAGCAGCAAAGTAGCCAATTGATGCGTGAAACCTTAGTTACGCTAGCGGATACTGCGGCTTATTTAATTGAAAATGATCAACTCGACGGCTTAGAGCAACTAACCCAAAACGTGGCTTCAAGTAACTATTTATATGAAGTGACGGTTTATGATGCTAATGGCGTACGGATGAGCAGCTCTGATAATAGCGCACCGGCTTTTCAGCTATATAAACCCGATTATACTGAGCAGCTAAAACCGATGATCCAGCCGATTACTAAACAACAACAGTTGTTAGGCTATATTAAGTTTAGTTTGCGTTTAGATGCGGCTTTAAGCCCTATTGCCGAACCTTGGCAAAACTTAATGCAGCGGATCTTATTAATGCTACTTTTCGCCGGCGCTATTGGTTTCTTATTACGTCGAGGTTTTTCGCGCTTTTCTCGGCAGTCGATGCGCTTAAAGCCGCCCCAAGCCTAAAATATCAATGCTATTTTGCCACAAGGCGTGCGCTATTTCTGCAGCAGGCTCTGATCTTAACTGACAAAAACAAGCAAAAACCTCGGCTAACCTTGCAGGTGTATTTATTTGGCCTTGATATCCCGCTAACGGCATCGACGGCGCGTCGGTTTCAAGCACAAAACTAGATAATGGCAACTGCTGTACCACTTTATGTGTTTTAGCAGCGCGCTGATAAGTTATAGTGCCGCCTATACCTAACTTAAACCCTTGTTCAATAAAGGATTGTGCTTGTTGCACACTGCCAGAAAAGGCATGCAGAATGCCGCCTGCAGTAAAGTGTTGCCGTTTAATTTCCTCCAGCAATTGTGGCTGACTTTTGCGATGATGCAAGATCACAGGCTTTGCTAATTGCTTGGCTAAGGCTAATTGCTGCTCAAACCACGCTTGTTGTGCCAAAAAAGTATCGCTAGCTAACGCAAAGTCTAAGCCTATCTCGCCTACTGCGACAATTTGTTTGCTATGCGATTGATACAGCGCACTTAGTTGCTCAATAGCCGCTAATGGACTAGTTTTAGCCCACCAAGGATGAACACCTAAGGCGATATGCCAACAAGCTGCTTGTTGTTGCTGTAACTTGAGTAAAGTTGGCCATGCTGCGGGCTCGGTTGCTGGAATAAGCAACTGTGTTACCCCGACTTGCTGGGCATCTTGCCAGTGCTGCTGTAACTGCTTTTGGTTAGGCTCAGTACCGGCAAGTTCAGGCAGATTTAAATGACAATGGGTATCAAATAAATTATATAAGTTAGAAGCTTTCTTCGCTGTAGAGGCCGTTATGGACATAACCGTTCAATTTGCCAGTCGCCGCTTGGCTGTAACGAATACATAAAGCGATCATGTAAACGATAATCACCGCCTTGCCAAAATTCAATTTTAGTTGGCCGAACTAAAAATCCGCCCCAAAATGAAGGTAATGGCACTTCACCTTGCTGAAACTTATGTTTTACTTCGGCAAATTTTTGCATTAATGCTTGCCGAGTTGAAATAGGCCGACTTTGCTCTGATGCCCAAGCTGCTAACTGGCTTTCTTTAGGCCGTGATAAAAAATATTTAGCCACTTGCGCGGATGAAACCCGCTCGGCAACACCATAAACAATCACTTGCCGCTCTAGCGGATGCCACGGAAAGTGTAAACACACTTTAGGGTTAGCCATAAGCTCAGTTGCTTTACGGCTACCTAAATTGGTGTAGAACACAAAGCCGTCTGCATTTACGTCTTTTAATAAAACAATACGCTGCGATGGCTGACCGTGCTCATCAACACTGGCGACACACATCGCCGTAGGATCGGTTAATTCAGCGGCAATAGCGTCTTTTAACCAATGCTCAAACTGGATAATAGGATTTTTATCTAGTTGATCATAATCTAACTTATTTAGACTGTAACTACGACGAATAGCGTCTACTTTCATTACATGCGCTCCATTACCTCAATACCTAGCAATGACAAACCTTGCTTTAACATTCTAGAAGCTAAAATGCTCAGCATTAAACGGCTGTCGCGCAAGGCTGGCTCTATACCTGGCTTTAAGATGGCACAGGCTTCATAGAAGGTCATATATAGGCTAGCTAATTCGTATAAATAATTACACAGTAAATTAGGCTGAGCGTCTTTCATCACTTGTTGAAGGGTTTCTTCAAAACGCAGAAGCTTCACCGCTAGCTGTTTTTCTTGCTCTTCAACTAAGCTTAGTTCGGCATTAAAGCTATCGTCAATCTCGGCGCGACGTAAAATGCTACGCACGCGAGTGTAGGCATATTGTAAATAAGGTGCCGTTGCGCCTTCAAAGCTAAGCATCGCGTCCCAGCTAAAGATATAATCGCTCGTCCGGTTTTTTGATAAGTCGGCAAATTTCACCGCGCCAATACCCACTTTACGGGCAATTTCAGCTACTTCATCTGCGCTTAACTCGGTAGATTTTTCAGCAACAACCGCTTTAGCTCTAACTACGGCTTCATCTAATAACTCTGCTAACTTAACCGTGCCACCAGTACGGGTTTTAAATGGTTTACCATCTTCCCCCATCATAGTGCCAAATGGACAATGCTGATACGCCGTTTCTTGGCGTAAGTAGCCCGCCTTGCGAGCAACTAGCTCTACTTGTTTAAAGTGTAAGCTTTGCCGGGCATCAGTGAAAATAATGACTCTATCTGCGCCTAAGTCGTGGCTGCGGTATTGGCAAGCGGCTAAATCTGTTGTGGCGTATAAAAAGCCACCACCGGTTTTTTGCACAATAAAGGGCGATGGATTACCTTCTTTATCTGCTAGCTCTTGTAAAAATACGACTTCAGCGCCTTGATCAGACACGGCTAGTTGTTGAGCTTTTAAGTCATCAACGATGCCTTGTAACATACTGTTATAAGCACTTTCTGGCTTAATATCTGCATCGGTTAGGGTAACATTAAGCGTTTCGTAAACATCGCGGCTGTGTTTAACTGAGGTATCAATAAACAGCTGCCATAAAGTTAGGCAATGGCTATCGCCAGATTGTAGTTTAACCACATAATCACGTGATTTGTCAGCAAAGCCCTCTTCGTCGTCAAAACGCTTTTTAGCTTGACGATAAAAGTCTTCTAAGTCGGCTAAAGCCACTTGGGCTAAGTCTGTTCCGGCTTCAAGCTTATCTTCTAAATGAGCAATCAGCATACCAAATTGGGTGCCCCAATCGCCCATATGGTTTTGTCGGATAACCTTATCTCCCCAAAACTCTAGGCTGCGAACAACGGCATCACCAATAATAGTTGAACGTAAATGACCAACATGCATTTCTTTGGCAAGGTTGGGCGCGGAATAATCAACAACTACCGTTTGCGGTGCGGGGTTAGTGTTTACGCCCAAACGCGGGTCCGTCGATGCAGCCTGTAATTGTTTAGCTAACCACGCTTTAGCTAAGGTAACATTAATAAAGCCTGGACCTGCTATTTCAACTTTTTCCGCCATATCATCTAGCTGCAAATGGTTTAATAGCTGCTGTGCTAATTGGCGAGGATTAGTTTTTACTATTTTTGCTGCCGCCATAGCACCATTAATTTGGTAATCACCAAATGCGGCTTTGCTGCTTATAGCAACAGCGGCATTGGTATCGGCAGGTAAACCTAAGGCAACAAAGGCAGCTTGAGTTTTTTCAGTTAAGATTTGTTTAATATTCATGTTCGTTGCCTATTAATGTTCACGTGTCTTATGGAACTGAATTTTCGGATAACGCTCCATGGCTAAATTAAGGTTAACCATAGTTGGGGCAATATAAGTTAAGTTATCACCGCCATCTAAGGCTAAGTTTTGACTGGCTTTATTGGTAAATTCATCTAAGGCTTTGCCATCATTTGAGTATACCCAACGCGCGGTAGCCACATTGACGTTTTCATAAAGCGCGTCTACGTTGTATTCAAATTTTAATCGGCTTACTACAACGTCGAACTGCAGCACCCCCACAGCCCCAACAATAAGATCGTTATTATCAAGCGGACGGAATACTTGCACTGCCCCTTCTTCTGAAAGTTGCACTAAGCCTTTGAGTAGTTGCTTTTGCTTTAACGGATCACGTAAACGAATACGACGGAATAATTCAGGAGCAAAGTTGGGGATACCCGTAAATTGAATAGCATCGCCTTGACTAAAAGTATCACCAATTTTAATGGTGCCATGGTTATGCAGGCCAATAATATCGCCAGGGTAAGCAACGTCTAAGTGCTCACGATCACCGGCAACAAAAGTTAAGGCTTGTGAGATTAGAATATCTTTGCCGAGCCGGACATGACGCACCTTCATGCCTTTTTCATACTTACCAGAAACAATACGTAAAAAGGCCACGCGGTCACGGTGTTTGGGATCCATATTGGCCTGAATTTTAAAAACAAAACCACTAAAATTAGTATTATCCGCGGTGATGGCACCAGATTCAGTTTCACGAGACTGCGGCACAGGAGCCCACTGTACTAAGCCATCTAGCATATGGTCGACACCAAAGTTACCTAAGGCGGTACCAAAGAATACAGGGGTCAATTCACCTTTTAAAAACAACTCGTGATCAAATTCATGGCTAGCACCTTGCACTAGCTCCATTTCTTCACGTAGTTGTTCGGCATAACTGCCTATACGTTTATCTAGTTCAGGGTTATCAATACCTTTAATAATATCGACATCTTGAATAGTGTGGCCAAAGCCCGATTTATATAAGATCACTTCGTCGCGCAGAATATGATACACACCTTTAAAGCCTTTACCTGAGCCGATAGGCCAAGAAATAGGGGCACAGGCAATATTTAGTACGCTTTCTACTTCGTCTAATAAGTCGATAGGATCACGTATGTCGCGGTCCATTTTATTCATAAAGGTTAAAATGGGCGTGTCACGTAAACGGGCGACTTCCATTAACTTAATGGTTCTTTCTTCAACACCCTTAGCGCCATCGATAACCATTAAACAAGAGTCAACGGCGGTTAAAGTACGATAAGTATCTTCAGAGAAATCCGCATGGCCTGGGGTATCAAGTAGGTTAACTAAACAATCATCGTAAGGAAACTGCATCACAGAGGTCGTTACAGAAATCCCCCGCTCTTTTTCCATTTGCATCCAGTCTGACGTGGCAAACTGACCTGACTTTTTACCTTTAACCGTACCGGCTTTTTGTAATAAGTGCCCAAACAATAAGACTTTTTCAGTTATGGTTGTTTTACCCGCATCAGGGTGAGAAATGATAGCAAAGGTTCTTCGCTTATTGATTTCCTGGAGAAAGTTTTGGTTTGCCATTAATAAATTCTTTTAGTTTGTACACGGATTTGTACACACTTTTGGAAGTACCTTCTTTCAGTTCTTCGCTTGTCAAATCCGTCGTGTTAATCGTAATTGGCCGCTATTTTCGCTGATCTTGAGTTTATAAACAATCAATGGTTATTTAATTGGTTACCATTTACTCTCAGCGTGCGCCAATGCTCAGTTGTAGCTGTTTGCAATCGTTGCTTCTTCAGCTCATGAACAACTGTGGCTAAACCACAAATTCCTTCGCTACCAAAAATCGATGATAGCTTGTCGTACTACACCAATGATGGTGCAGTTGCCGTTGATCGGTATTGCAGGGTATTGGGGGTTCAAAGGTTTTAGGTACTTCTGTTCACCATCAATAACCAACTGCTTAAAGATTGCTTCTTTCGAATCATCCAAACGCGCAACAACCAATGAACCTGAAGAGTAAGGTACTTCAGGATCAACAACGATCACTGCCTCCTCAGGTATGGATTTTTTCCCTCTTGGATTTTCCATACTGTCGCCTTTTACGCGAAGTGCGAAACAACCCTCATGTGCTTTCCCAGTGACTTCACGCCACTCTTCAGCATCTTCATGGGCAAATCCCTCCGCTATTTCAGGCCAATCACTGGCCTGAACCCAGTTAATGAGAGGAATTCTTCCCTTAATGTCAGGCCCAACTTCTACATTACCGACCCCCAAGCCAATCTCGCCATCACCAGTGGCGAGCCAATGAGCATTCACGCGAAGCGCCTCCGCGATCTGCATGGTGTAACGAGACCTAGCCGATTTACCAGAGCAAATCTGGCTGATCGACTGCTGTTTAATACCAATGCGACGAGCCAACTCAGACTGGGTCACCCCAGTAAGCTGCAAGGCATGGTTTAGTCGTTCGGATAAAGTTTTCATAAGCCCGTATTCTACAAATAAAACTGTAGCCATTCAACAATTTTAACTGTTGACTATGCAGCATGGGTAGCCAGATTGGCTTGCCGTCTTTGATCAGCACTTCTGGGGCAAGGCTTTCATATCGCTCATTTGAGGCGGATTTAGTGGCCAATCCTCGCTCAATGAGGATGTCCGCAAGGGTATCGGGAAATCTCAGGCCTTACCAGTACGCTTTAGCTACTATTAATTCAACGTAGCGGTATGCTTCGTAAGTGCGTTTCAATGGCTTCAATCACTGACTTTGTAAGGGGTAAATGCGTTTTTTCTTTCGCCCATACCTCATGGAAGCCTGCTACGGTTTGCTTAGCTGTATCCAGCACCAGCTTCTCTGGCAACATGGCTTTGGCTGCTAGGTGTGATAACTCATCTAGCGTGAAATCACTGAATTTCTTGCTACGGCTCACCTTCAACGAAGCACTATCATCGGGGATATAAGGAATGGTCGAGACAAAGTCATAAGCAGGTGCTATCGATGCTGTGAGCTTATCCTTATAGATCACAGACCAATTCTTCAAATGCATATCTGCATTGCCAATTAGCGTATTGAACACCAATCGGCGAGTAAATTCAGCAATGTCTTCGTCTTGACCTTCAATACCGATAACCTGAGCAATATTTCGCATACTGGCTTTTTTGTATTTATCTTGAGGATAAACACCAAACACTTGCGCAAAGTCCTCAATGTGAACAGCTTGACCATCTGCACGGTCAAAGCGTTTAATCGCAAAAGCCTGAGCATTTTTAAAAGAGGCACCAAATTTGCCAATGCCATTGGGGATATTAGCAATCCGATTAATAGGCAGTAGCTGCGTTTCTGGCACGTCCATTCCCAACATTCGAGCCAGCTCCATCATCGAATATTCATTTTCTGGCACAGCTTCAAACCGAGACGACGGTAATTTTACAATCCAAGAGCCACCTTGACCGGTTGCTGGGATAGTCAAACCGCCATTTGCCTGCCGCACAGCTGAAAATTTCAACTGCACTCCCGCTAATGAAAAACGCATTGGCCCATCTGTTTTCGTTTCATCTTCTCTGTCTTGATGCACATTAGGTGGTAAGGCTTCACCATCTGCTGGCTCAACCGTGATCGCGCCTGCCAAATCCTGTCCCAGTACCCACAATAGAAAAAATTCCCGCGATGGATTAACACCGGCACGCTCTGCCAGGTAATTTCGCATGGTTTCTTCTGGCAAAAGGTTAGAGAAAAACGGGGTTAACTTAGATTGGGTCGGTTTGAAGCTAGTCAGCAAGCCTCCTAGCGAATCTTTAAATCCAAGTCCTAATACAGGACGCGATTCGGCATGAATGTACGAATCCATAAAGGCAAAAAGCGTTCTGTCATTGCCGACATTGGTGATGGTCGCAATAGGTTCGCCATAGAGCAGCACATTGAGTGTAGAAACGTTATTCATCGGCGCTATCCTCCATGTAATCGGCATCTAAGCTGTAGGCTGGTGCGACCTGCTCTCCATCTTCATCATGCCCTTGGGCGCTACGAATAATAGACTTGATGGCTGGCACTGACTTTTTAGGCGCAACAAATAGCTCTAAATCAAGCACACGCGCCAAAGCGATCAAACTGGATACCCGCAGGTCAACGTTGCCTGACTCAATTTTAGAGATATGGCTTTGCGGCACGCCAGAACGGGCGCTTAACTCCCGTTGGCTAAAGCCCTTACGCGCACGCGCCTCTCGCAAGCTTTTCAATATTTGATCGGTTATATAACTCATATTTGATACACCTTTCTATATCAATAAGATACTAATATCTATAAAACTATATCATAAACCACCAAAAGACTAAAGATTGATACGTTTTAACACATCAAAGTAAAGCGCTTGATATGTTTTAATAGATAAACCTAGCATTAGGGTCAGGTTTAACTACTTTGCGTTTTACGGCGCTAACCGCCGTAAACAACCACATTCTTAAACCGCAGGGTTTAAAAGAAGGCACTATCGGTATTAACAATACCGATAGCCAGCATTATTTAAACTTTTGGGGCTCAGCTTGACGACAGAGGAGACAAGACAAGCGAAGCATGAGTGATTTAGGCCGCAAGGCCGCTGAGCCACAAAAGCGCGCCGGAATTTAGGCCCTCGCCTAACGGCAAGGGCTCAAGCTGTAGCTTAATGATTCCAGAAAATATGCACTTCCTGATAACCTGTTTCGATGGTGAATACATCAACGCCAAGCTCCATATCACGCCCCATTTTTTCATAATCGATATAAAAGGCTAAATGCTCAGGGGTCTGTGTGGCTCCATCGGTCAGCTCTTCGGCATCCTCTTATGGGCTGCTGGCTAGCATATGGTTAATTTGTTCTTGAATGTCATCGATGTCCTGCGTGGCATCAATCCAGACAGGGGGTATCACCCGCCCTGCACAAGCCTGAAGCTGTGAAGGCGCGGAAGGTCGGGGGATGTCTTGATGAAGGCAAGTTATGTAATAGTTTGACGTATACCCAATATCGTTACAGCATCAAAACCACCAGCATTGAATGCGCAAACCATGCGCGCCCTTTTAGCAACCACATTTAGCGATAAATGAGCCCAGAAACTGCAAGCGTGAAACGCTTCTCCTCTGCCGTTGCGACCAAAGGTGCAGTTAATCTCATTTCCGCTGACACGCGGCCATGCAAAGGCCGTGATAATCAAAAAGATTGATGACATAAGGGTTTAGGCTTGCTAGCCAGGTAGCTTTGCCGCAAGTACATCAACGTTTTCGATGGACGGGGGCTCGGATAACAACTCACCTGCCTTTGCCATCAACGCGGCTGCGACCTTACCGGAGAGATGGGCCTGCCGACCCGCTTCATCTGGAAAAGCATCAAAGATTCCGAAAGTGCTTGGTCCAAGGCGAATGCCAAACCACGCAGTGGTGGCAGGCTCCTCATTGACGATGGGAAGGCCACTCATAAGGAAGCTCTCAACCTCTTTCTCTTTTCCGGGTTTCGCTTCAAGGCGAACGAACAAGGCTACTTTGACCATGGAATGTCTCCTGTTGTTAAATATTCTTATGGTAGCGACTTTATTGTCGCTCGTTTTATGTTTAATGGTTCAAATTTAGCCTACTTAAGGACGATTAGCAAACAGATAATATGCGCGATTACGCAACAAATTGAGCATAAAATTATTATGATTTTGATCTATAGTCGTTTAAGTCGCCAATAACAGCGGATGTTTGCTCATGCCTCAAAGCCCTTTTATGGAAATGCTGCGCTCAGAGCGGCCGATGGCCGCCGGACGGACTTTTGATTGTGGCTTCGCCTCCATTCAACCCCTGGGGAGTGGAGCCTGATAAACCATCTAAAAGACAAGCTTGATGATACTTATGAAGTGTTTTTTAACCCTTATTTAGATGGCGATGCCCTCACCACCATGGGCGTAGCCATGTTCCATCACAGCATTTTATCAGACCGGCGCCCATCTCTTAGTGCCAGAAAAATCGGCACACCAATCTGCGAGAACAGCGCCAGGGCCCAAAGGCCGTTGCTGACAATCGACGGTACGAGGGGATGAACGGCTAGCACAACCAGCGCCATGACAATGCCGAACAGCCTCAGACCGGTGCTATGGTAGATGTCGGTGGCATCAGCCACGGTTCGACGCAGCGCCCATAGCGAAGCTAAAAACACCGCAAGGCCGACCGAGCCAAGCGCGGCGTAGCCGGGCGGATAAGGCTCCCACAGGCCGACGTAGACTTCTCCGGCCAGCGCAACGCCAATCGTCACCGCACTCCACAAAATCACGATGTGAGCAAACCAGTATCTCAGCAGCACGGCACTGGTGCGGCTCTTCGGTTTTTCATTGCCGGCGCAGTCGAAATAAGTCCAGGCCAGCGCGAAGAGGGACAAGCCACCCATGGTCACATTGAACAGCGTACCCGCGCTGACTTTGTAGACGCCCTTGTCGGCCAGCGTGACCACCAGCTTAAAGAAGCCTTCACCCAGCAAGATCAACATCAGAAGGCCGAAGCGCTCCGAGATGTGTCCGAGTTGAGGCACAAAGCGTTCGAAGCGGAGCGTGCCCACGCGCGGCAGCATGTACTGCAGTTGGATTGCTGCCACGCCGGCGGCAAAGACCCAGTAGGCGACCGGTGTGGGCAAAAAAGCCGACAGTGCAAACAACCCGGCCAACACGAAAAAATTCCGCCCCTGTTCCTGCGCCAGCCTATTGGCCGCGTTGTCGGTACAGCGCGCCCGCCAGTAAAGATAGGCCGTCAGCGCCCGATTCAACGCATAGCTCAGCGCGAAATACGTCCAGCCTTCACCGCCCACGTCGGGAATCGCCGCCGCGATGGTCATCATCGTGACAATCTTAAGTGCCATCACCAGGCGATGCGGCATGTCCGTGGAAATATACAGTGAGTTATAGACCGAACTGTCTGCCCAGGCATAGAAAATTGCCAGGAACAGTCCCGTAAACACCCAGAATCCTTGCCACCCCAGATGATGGGACAGGTAATTCCCCAGAATGAAAATTGTCACTACATGGACCAGATCGAAGAAAAGTTCAACCCAGTGCACGTGATCGTGGGTTTCATCAACATCCATGTAATGGCGTGGTCGCCGCCAGAGAAGATCGCTAATTACCATACACTACCCCTTTTTCTTATTGTTCTGGCGGTGAATTATGCGCCGGCCAGAGACTAGCGGAAGCTACGAACTGTTAATCAAGTTCGACCACTATTTTACCAATCTGCTGATTTGACTCCAGATAATGATGCGCTGCTACTATCTCTTCAAATTTAAAGCTTCGATCAATGACAGGCTTGAGTGTTCCCTTGGATAAACCCGAGTGGATAAATTGCTTTGCTCTGCGAAAACGCTCGATGTCTTTTACAACTTCAGTAAACACATACCCCCTAACTGTCAGGCTTTTACGAAGTGCTATTTTTAAGGGAAAAGGAGTTGTTTCGGGACTTAATGCTCCGTGTACTATTATTGTTCCTTCAGGGCTCATTGCTTCAGCAATTTCAGCTATCTGCGGCCCACCGACAGCATCAAATGCGACTTTTAAATTGTTTGCTCCCAAGATGCTTATCAAGCTATCCAGCAGCGGTTCTTCTTGGGTTGCAATCACATGGGCCGCGCCAGCCTTGAGCACAGCAGCCTTTTTAGCTCGTGTTTGAGTTGTAACGATAGGGATACCCCCTAGAGCATTCACAATTTGAATCGCAGCCAATCCAACACTGCTCGATGCGGCGGTTATCAGTACTGCATCGCCTTTTTGCACCTTAGCAATTTCGACCAAAGCGCCATAAGCTGTCAGGTACTGCATCCAAGCTGCTGCACCTTCAGCAAAGGTTAGCCCTGCTGGTTTAAGTGCCACATATTCACTTGGTACGACAATCTCTTCTGCGTAGCAGCCATTCTGAGAAAGCCCCATCTGAGGGACAATACAAACCTCGTCTCCAAGGCGTAAATGATTTACCTCTTCCCCGACTTCAATAACTATCCCGGATGCTTCATAGCCGATTCGTGAAGGGAAGTCAGCCTTTTCTATATAGCTGCCTCGCCTAAACATGGCATCAGCACGATTGAGCCCAACAACTTTGACCGCAATACGTACATCAGTGGCCTGCAAACTTGGACTCGCCAGCGAGTCAATAGTTAATACCTCGGGGCCACCTAGTTCATGGAAACGAACAGTTCGAATTAGTTTTCTTGGGCTCATATGCATCCTCAACTATGACTTTTTAAGTAATTACAACAATGATTTTTTAAGCAATTACATCAATAACTACTTTACCCATGGACCCCAACTCTACAGCATTATGTGCATCCATTGCCGTGTTAAGGGAGAAGCGTAACGGATCGAGTATTGGCTTAATTTGTTCAGCTTCAACTAGAGCCGTAATTTTCCGCAGAATGTCACCATGATGTTTGCGCCCCTCTCCGCTGAGCTGTGGGTGTAACACAAAAATCGCTGACAATGTTGCAGAGCGTAATGACGACGGTGCCAAGTTATGTGAGCTGAATGCAGCACAACTTAAAATATGTCCATAATGTGCAATGATATCTAATGAGGCATCGAGTACAGAGCCACCGACAGTGTCGTAAATGATATCGAATCCTTTGCCTTGGGTGTATGCGTCCATGTAGTCAGCAGGGCTTGTAGTGTGATAATCAATCGGCGTGGCACCAAGCGCCTTGAGCAGTTGTTGTTTTCCAGTCGATGCAGTGGCATAAACGTCGGCACCTAAGGCCTTAGCAATTTGCACAGCTACATGCCCAACTCCGCCAGCTCCACCTTGGATAAGGACTTTCTGGCCCGCTTTAACATTCGCCTTGTCAACCAAACCTTCCCAAGCGGTAAGTGTAACCAGAGGTAAAGCCGCAGCTTCACGCATGGACAAATTTTTCGGTTTGAGAGCAAGTAACTCAGCATCTACGTTGGCATATTCAGCCAATGATCCTTGCAATCCTCGCACTCCGCCAGTCAGACCATAAACTGCATCGCCTACTGCAAAGTCGGTGACGCCGTCGCCGATAGCAACAATTTCTCCAGCTAAATCGGTGCCAAGTACTGCGGGTAATTCCGGCATGGCATAAGGCGCGATACCGCGGCGGATCTTGTAATCAATAGGATTGACGCCACTTGCAAATATTTTTACTTGCACCTGACCTGCTGATGGAGAGGGTAAGTTAATCAGGGCATCCCGGAATACTGTACCCTCTTCATAGCTATCTAATACCAAAGCACGCATTTGTCTGTTTAACGCTGTCATCAATAACCTCACAAACTGAATATTCAGCGGGTGGTTAAATCACCCGCTGGTTAGGGCCTGTTGATCTTTGCTGTATGCTTTTGCAGCGAGTTGTGCGGTATTTATACAATGAAGCACGATTGTAGTGTAGTTGCTCTACATGAAAGAGTGCTGAGGCAGTAGAAATGCCGCACAAACGCTGTCCTTCGGATTCGTCTTAAACGCTTTTTACTCATTGTTGCAGCATTTCGACTTAATCCATTAGGCCTTCAACGCTGCGCCTCGATTAAAAAGCGTTTAATTAGAACAAAATTCATACAGAAAAGATCAACAGGCCCTAATAGGTCTTTTATTAAACGAATTAAAACTCTTGAACAGTTGGGCGCAGAACAATCTCGTTGATATCCACATCCGCAGGCTGCTCAATTGCGTATGCGATAGCACGAGCAACAGATTCAGATGGAATTTCATTTTGCTGATAAAAATCTTTTACAAAGGCTGCACCCTGAGTATCTGAACTTCCATGTTTTAATTCAGATTCGATTGCCCCCGGTGAAATGATTGTTGAACGAATTTTACCCCCAACTTCATGGCGTAAGCCTTCGGCAATAGCGCGAACAGCGAATTTGGTTCCGCTATAAACCGTGCCGCCGGGACTGAATACTTTGATACCCGCTACGGAAGAAATATTGATAAAGTGGCCTGTTCCCTGAGCCTGAAAGATCGGAAGCGCTGCGGCTACGCCATACAGCAAACCTTTAATGTTGATGTCAATCATGCGATCCCATTCGTCAACTCGAGTCTCAGCTAACGGTGCAATCGCCATTAACCCTGCATTATTGATAACCACATCAACTTTACCGAAGCGCTCTTGTGCAAGATTTACAAGGGCCTTCACTTCGTCCGGGCGAGTCACATCTGTCGCTTGAACCGCAACTTCTCCGCCCGCTGTGCGTATGTCAGCAGCAATAGCTTCAAGCTTGTCGATGCGTCGGGCACCTAAAACAACAGATGCGCCAAGGCTGGCTAAATGTCTTGCCGTGGTCTCGCCTAAACCGCTGCTACCACCAGTGATAACAACGACCTTACCGCTGATGTTATTTGCTAAAACACTGCTCATAGTTAATATCCTCAAATAAGTTGAATGACGTTGTATAAATAACAAGCAAAGTATCTCTTATCTTCAAAAACCGATAAATGGAAATGTTTTAATTTCACAATTCCATAATTTGGAATAATATTTATGTATTCATATCAAACCTGAATGTGACTGTGATGCTTAACAGATTGGAAATGCTCCGGATATTTTGTACTGCTGCTGAGTCTCGCAGCTTTAAAGAAGCGGCTAACCGTCTAGGAATTTCTCCTCAGGCAGTGACACGAGCAGTGAAGGAGTTAGAGCAATTGCAAGGGGAGCTTTTATTTCATCGAAATACTCGACACATACAAGTGACCTTAGTTGGAGAAAAATTTGCTTTGATAGCAAAAGAACGCCTGCGCGCTGTAGATGAATTGTTTCAAACAAGCGCCCCTAACTCGGGTAATGAATTACAAGGGCGGGTTCGTATCGCAGCGCCTGTTGGTTTTGGTCACAAATGCTTAATGCCAGTATTACTGGAACTCTCAACAAGACATCCTCAACTGGATATAGACCTGACACTTAGTGACGAGCGCGTTGATGTAGTTGACGAAAAAATAGATATTGGGATTCGTATCGGCTTCATGAGGGATAGTCGATTTATTGCCCGCCAGCTCACCAAAATTAATATGCATGTCGTGGCTTCGCCTGACTTAATAAATAGAGTGGGAAGGCCTGCGTCTATTGAAGATCTAAACCACTTGCCGGTTACAGGGTTAGTCGATCGCAATACGGGAAAGCTTTGGCCATGGGTTTTTTCCATGGACAGACAGTGGACGCCATCCATAACACGTTTTCGAAGTGCCGACGCCGAAGCTGAATTAATGGGTGTACAAAATGGACTGGGGTTTGCTCAAATTCCTGACTTTTCGGCCCAAGACTTATTACGCCAAGAGAAACTGGTGAGAGTGTTAGAAGAGATCGAGCCTGTGCCTTGGGATTTATATATTTATCGCCCTCAACGTGGTCCAGTACCACAACGTATTCGATTGGTTTTTGATCACTTGGTGTCAAGATTGAGTGTCCGCTAATGGCACATAAGTAATATTCATAAAGTGTGGTTGTTTACTTCGGCTAAAAAGTTGTCTGTGTTCATAATATCCAATAGTCTGTTACCGCAGGCATCCGGCTGCGGTGTCGGGCTTAAAACCCGGGAGTAAATAATAATGCGCGCGATTATAGCAGCTTGGAAGACAAGGGCACAGAGTGGATGTATTACAATATCGGATATGCACGTCAGCTGCCAACTGACGTGCCGAATTTCGGCTTACAACGATAGCTTTGCTTTTAGCTCAGCCACATATTTATGCTCAGGGTAGCGTTTTACAAACTCCTGATACGCCATTTTAGCCTGTGCAGTAAGACCTTGCTCTGACGACTGAACAATAAGCTGCGCATCAAATTCCGGATGCGAAAAGTGCTTGCTTATCGTGTGCATAATCGCCAGCTCACGGGCTTTATCTGCTTCATCTGCCAAACGGTAAGCGTAAAAGCCATATAACGCCAGGTAGTTGATATCGATATTGTGATTGCTGTTTTGCAACGCAAGGTCAATCACTACAGGGCCATTCTGGCGCGCTTGTGACAATAGTTGCATTGTGTTTTCATCGCTAAATGGCTGCCTGGCTTTAACTGGCAAACCCAGAGCTAACACCATAGCTTCAGCTGCTTTGGCGACTGAACCCGGGTTTTGTGCCGTGATCAGATTACCGTCAACAGCAACATAAGGCAGCATTGGCGCATTATGGACAAACTGAGCACCGTTTTTTACTAACCGATCTTGCAGTAAAAACGGAAACATCGCTATGTGCTCGCTGCTAAACGCCTGCTCTTCAATATTGGTAAAACCGTTTACCCTTTTACCCGCCACAAAGTAGCGGCCATCTGGCAATTTAATATCGGCTATCGCCGCCGGGCCGTGACATACAGCAGTTATCACTTTGTCTTTTACTGCAGCTTTGGTTAGTAAGCTCTGTGTTGCCTGATCTGCAGGTAAATCCAGCATGGCACCAGCACCGCCGACAACAAAGACACCATCATACTGGCTGATATCAGTATCTTTTGTCGCCAGTGTGTCTGCTAATTGCTTGGACGCCAGCGCTTTAAAACGCTGAATATATTCCAGAGAATCTTTATTGTTTTTGACCAGTACAGCACCGCCTTTCGGGCTGGCTATATCCAGTTTTACGCCGTTATCATGCAGCACCAGATATGACTGGGCCAGCTCCTCCAAATCGTAACTCAGCTCTGGATTAGCCGGAGTGCCGTTGCTTGAAATCAACATTAGCACCCGTTTCTCATCCGCCAACACGGCCTGGCTTATCAATAACACGCCGCCAAATACATAACTTAACCACTTCATTCTTCTGCTCCTGTTAAATAACAGCAGCAGAGTAGCAAAGCGCTCGTCGCGATATTGTGAAGCCACTGCGCCACCACAGGTTAACAGCCAATGGCTAACTATCTGCTGCTGTCAGCTCCAGCCAGCTTAAGCCCCAGCGGTCAAAATCTTCCCGCAGTATCGTCAGCTCTAATGCATGACGCCCCGCCTCTAAGTACACTTTGTGCCGGTTTGATACCGAGTCATCGATGCCGCGCTGATAGCTAATACTGCCAGCAAGCTTTCTGCCCTGCCAGAGCTGAAAAAACTCACCGTTTTGGAAGCTGCTGCCTTTGTAATTCAGCCGGTACCAGCCAGTTTTTGCCACTTCGGTGTCAAACCGCAGCGTCACCCTATTCTGCTCTGTGGCTTTATTGGTTTTAAACACCAGGTAGCGCTCAGGTTTATCTTCGCTGGCAGCGAAGTAATACAAAGGCGCATTATGCAAATGCGCCAGCTGTTGCATTTCGATACGTCCCGGAATAGCTGCCACTGCAGCAGGCGCAAGCTTCACCGCCTTTTCTGATGGCAGCCCCGACAGCTGACCTGAGCGGGCAACCACAATAAAACTGCCACCGCTATCCGGCAAACTTACTTCCAGCTCTGTGCTATCTGCGCCAATTGTATAAGCTTTTTCATAGTGCTTCTGGTAATAACCACCCAGCAAGTGCGCCAGCTTTATCCTTGAGCGATAAATGTCATAGCCGGTTACCCGTTTATCCGCTGATGGCAACCAGCTAAGCAGCAACTTGCCATTAGCGCGCTCTGTCAGTCTCGGCTTTTCCACGGCAGCCAGCAAAGGTGCCCGCGTTGCCAGATGGGCTTGTTGCGCTTGGTGCAATTGCAGTTCAAACTTTTGACTGGCAGGCAACACTGCATCTGAGTGCCCATCCATCGCCAGACGAAAACCGATACCGGCCGCGACATTCCAACCTTCACGCTTAAAGCGGCCACGGTTGCTGTGCGGCTGAGCCGGATAATGCCAATTGCCGCCGCGGGTAGCGATAAAGTCGCACGAAGCCGTATCCGCGGCAGCGTCAGACACATAGCCCTGCGGGTTAAAACAGCTATTCAGATACTGGCTGACATTGCCTACCATGTCATACAAACCAAACGGATTAGGCCGGTATAAACCCACTATGGCATTGTAGGCCTCGCCATCATCACAATTAAGATGCTCAATAAAGCCTTTGTTGCTGTAACCATACAGCTGGTTGTTGACTTGCTCACCGCTAAGATCAGCAAAGTTACCATACTGACAGGCTTGCGTTTGCAGTAGATCATCACCCCAGAAATAGCGGCTGGTGGTATTGGCTTTGGTGGCATACTCCCATTCCTGCTCAGTGGGTAAGCGGTACTGTTGGCCGGTTTGTTCAGACAACCAGGCAGCATAGTTATTAGCATCTTGCCAGGAGATACAGGTCACCGGCTGGTACTCACTATAGCTGAAACGGTGCTTATCCCAGCGCCCACTGCCTTTGTGCTCCGGGCCGCGCAAACCTTCTGCATCAATAAAGTCGTTACAGCTACTATCAGGGCTGTAGCCGGTCGCAGCGGCAAATTTGCTAAACTCCGCCACGGTTACCGCGTATTTTCCCAGCTGAAAGGCGCTCAGGCTGACCTTGTGTGCCGGCTGTGCCTGCTTTTCTCCGCCTGTGGTGCCCATGATGAAGTCGCCGGCAGGAATATTGACCATCGGCGGCACGATATGCTCTGCCGCTACCGTAATAAAACTGGCACCAAGTGACACCAGTAAGACAGTGGGCGTGTTGAAAATACCAGACGTTAGCGTCATATAAAAATTACCTTTTCTGATTATTAACTGCGACACATCGACAAAGCGGCTAGTCAACCTTAGCGATTTAAGCCTTTGTCTTTATTAGTTTTCTTATAAAAATATTTAGCAGCGGGCAAAGCAGCGTCAGAATAAGAAATGCACCACTGAGCAGGGTGTAAAAGTACAACTCATCCCAACGCTTTATTCTGGCCTGATGCGGGTTTTGCTCGGCGAAGTACACTTCAACAACCTCACCAAGCTGCCAACGCGGATAGCCGAGGGCCCGGCCTTCTACCCTATAGCTGGTGCTCGCATACTGAAACTCGGCTACCGGCTGCAAATCAGTTGATGACGCCTGACCATTAACGGAGGTACTTAAACGGGCCTTACTACCAAAGCCGACCACAGTGGCAGGCGTTAGGGTTAAGCCTTGAGTAAAAGAGGACTCTTGCAGATAAAAATAGCCGGTTGCCAGACACAACAACATCACCACGACTATTGCGGGTATACATTTAACACTCATGACGCTACTCCCAAATACAGTGCTGGTAGCCCCAGAACAATAAACATACAAGCCATCACAGGGTTATTCGCTTTTGCCAGCCTGGCTTTATCCTCATTTCCCGGTATAAACAATATGTCCACCTGGTCACCTTCTTTCATTATTTTGCGGTAATAAGAGGTGTTGGATTTCACCTCGTAACACACGTTGTGCACGCTAAATTCAAAGTAGGGCCGGTACAGGGTTCTTACTCTACGTTGGCTGTCTTTGCGCTGATATTCATCGACCCGGCTTATCCTGCCTTGTGTTTTTTCAGCATTGTGCAAATACCAGAAGTAGTCACACAGCATGTAGACACCCAGTAGCAAAAATACTGAGCCAACCAGAAGCGGCGTTAAGTTCATATATGGCTCCAAAACGTTTTTATCCGGATTTGCTGCTGGCGCAGTGCCAGCGGCAATGACGACAGGTAAACTACGCACAACACAGTTGTCATAACGTTATTGTGCATGAGACGATTTAGCTGCTTGGATTTTCTGATCTGTGATTGCTTTTATCTTCATGACAAAGTTCAGGTATCCGTTCCATCCCTTCGCGTTGCTCATTACCGCGATCGAGAGGTCTTCTTGCGGAAACAACACCAAAAGCGCTGAGCCACCAGCCTGACGGCCGCTGTGACCGATCATGCCATTGGCATATTTCGACAATAACATCACGCCATAGCCGTATTTATCCTGTTGCGGCATAGCGTCTCGCCATGAAGGTTCGCTATCGTCATCCAATTCCACCAAAACAGTCGATGTCATAAGCTGCTTTGTCGCTTCAGGTAACATATTCGTATCAAACGCCATAGCAAACCTTACAAGATCAGAGGCTGTCGACAGATAGCCTCCGGCAGGCAGGTTTTCACTGACATCCCGCAAATCGGCTCTTCGCAGCTCACCTTTATTAATTTGATATCCGCTAACCCGGTCAGGAATGATTGCCCATGCATCATCTGGCAGCGTATGACTCATGTTTGCAGGTTCAAATACAACACTTTTCATTGTGTCCACGTAGCTTTTTCCCAAGGCACCCTGTAATACACAGGCCAGAACACGATAGCCATAGGATGAGTACTGCCAATCGGTGCCGGGTTTAAACAACAAATCATCTTCCCTGAAGGTTTGAAGCGGTGATATGACATCACTGTAGCGGGTATAAGAGCTTACAGACTCTTCTAATGCCTTGATTTTAAGGTTCCGCTTGTCTTCAGGATTGCTTAATTCCGCGAGTTCTTTGTCATAATCACGGTAATGCCGAATGCCTGATGTATGCGTTATCAGCTGCCTGACGGTGATATCCCATTGCTTCTTCGGGTATTGCGGACAGTAAGTTTGGATAGGCTCGTCCAAATTCAAAATGTTATTATTAGCCAGCTTCATGGCAGCAGTGGCAGTAAACCATTTCGCTACGGATGCTGTCCGGTATTTTGAAGCAGAAGTCGCAGCCACGTTGTTTTCAACATCTGCCATGCCAAATGCACTTTCATAGATAACTTTATCACCCAACCCAATAGCTATCTGGATTGACGGCGTAGCAGTGCTGTTGATTTCTGCGAGAGCAACTTTGCTGATTTGCTGGTCCAGGTAATCCTTGCCCGCGTCTTTAGCCACAACACAATGATGACTAAACAGAAATGTTACGGCGAAAGCTGAAACTATATGATTTCGAGTCGTTTCCAAGATGTCGGTACCTTTTGTTTAACGCCCGTCAAAAAAAGACGAGCAACCGGTTGGTAGTGCTTACAAACGTTTTACTGGCTTTAGCGCTTAATTCGTTGCGCCTTATCCAGCGGACAGTGCGGAGATGTCATCGCGTTATCATTCATTAATGCGCTACTTTGCCAACGGCAAATTAGCAACGTAGTTGTCGTTAAAATGTGAAGAGGTTGCTTCGAGCCGGTAACCTTGCTTATGTAATGTTCTAAGCATTGGCGTCGCAAAAGGCTTATCTAATGCCTGGCGCAAGGTGTAAATATGCGAGCGAATAACATCACTGTCACACTGCATAGCGCACCAAATTTTATTTGCTAACTGCTGGCGGCTTACCGCGTTTGGACAGGCGTTTGCTAAAATCATCAACAGGTTAAAGTCAGTCTTGCTGAGCTTTAACTTCAGACCAGCTCGAGTTACAGTGACATACTGCTTGAGATTGACGTTAGCGCTGCCGTTTGTAAGGTGAATGTCGTAATCGAGCTTTAAACTTACACGCTGTTTATCATCTGCATGGACAAGTGTGCCCTCAGCCACTGCAAGTGGGGAGAGCAAAACGGATAGTGGAATAATAAGACTGCGCATGTTTTAACTGACTTGGTTAAAGTGCGTCAACTTTTGCAGAGTCAGCGGGTATTTTCGTCCGTGCATGAAGGCTGAGACTCAATTTTTCCGCCTTTATCGTTTGAGTCTCAGCATTTAGCCGTAACATGGCTAGCGCAAGCAGCTGAACTTATCTGCCATGAGCTTGCAATTACACCTTCGCTTCATTTGAAGGCAGCCGCATAAAGCAAAGTCCCAGCCAGAAAAACCAAATAATTTGTAACACGCCGAACAGCTCTTTAAAAATAACAACAGAAGTAATAGTGGCGACGCCAGCCAAACCCACTGCGATACCCAAGTAATTCAGCTTTTTAGAAAGAACATCTGCTTTTAGCGCGAGGACGCTGACCAGAATGACCCATACCGCGCCAACAATTTCGTTATCGCCGCCAATACTTTGTGCAATAGTCATTAGCAGAGTCCAGGCATCTAATGCTTTTTGCGCATCCGTCTGGGCTATACCTATGGCATAGCTGACGCCACCAATGGCTATCATACCGCTGGCGATCACCAACCCGACCCAAAGATAGCCAAAAGCGTTTGTAACCGACTTTAGCTGCTCGCTGGCATTGCCCAGTAAGCGCGATGTACCGGCGACGAGTATCGATAACACCAAACCAAACAGTATGTAGGTAATAAACAAAAACACCGCGGTAATAGTTTGATGCTCGGCAATAAACGTCATCTTGGTTTGAGCATCACCGTCAATGGGGAAGCGCCAAAACGCGCCGTAGTACACGAATGCACTGATATAAATCAACGACAGCACTAACGCTGCTATTCCAGTAACACGATTAGCTGACTTCATTTTTATTAACTCTTCCTTTAACATTAAGTGGTGCAAGACAGAACAATGGCGTGTTTTTGTCTTTCTATCGACCGGGCGTGACGGCTAGGACTCTTTTGACCAGTCAATTACCAGGGTAAACCCTAGATGCAAACCGATTTTGCAAACTACGTATTGGCTGGCAGCCTCGGACTGGTTAGCCTTGTCGTCCCTATGCTGATGGCCAGAAGAGAAGTCAGCCAGGCCTATGTGATGTTAGCGCTATTTCTGATATTCACATCAGTAGCAAATGCCTTACCGATGTTTATCCAAGCTTTCCCAAGTCTTGAACTTTATAGTCTCGCCATCGTTATTCCCAGTTACATTTGTCTGCCATTGTGGCTGTGGCTTTATGTCAAAGCCCTGTGCTCCCCTACGTTGTGGCATATAAAACAAAACCGGAATTTACACTACGTATTGCCAGTGTTGTCGTTGCTATACGCTTTGGCGCTGTTATGTACACCCTCGCCATACCTTGTTGAACTTATGCAAGGGCAGAAACAACCGCTTTCGCAAACCACCGAATTGCTGGCCATGTTCACTTTCGCCTTTATGCTGATTTGGCTAATGCAGTCATCAATTTATATTTATCTGATAATAAAACGTTTACTGGCTTATCGCCGCGAGCTTAAGCAGTTGTTTGCTTCCAATGACCAGCGGGAAATGAGCTGGTTGTTTTTCATTATTTCAGCAATCTCTGTTGCCTGGCTGCTGGCTTTCTGCACACTTTTATTGAGCTTCTCCGGCGAAGCTAATAATGCACTAACTAACTCGCTGCTGCTGGCTTACTATGCCCTGCTTTGGTTAATGTCGTTTTGGGGCTTACGGCAAAAGCCGGGGTTTAGTGAGCGCTATCTGCAACACGAGGATCTTGATGCTATTGCCGCGTTAACAACAGCGGAAGACACGGTGGCAAAATATAACCGCTCCGGGCTTGATGACGCTCGCTCAGCAAAAATTGCAGAAAAAATAGAACAGGCAATGAAAGCTAAATCATTGTATTTAAACCCTGATTTATCACTCAAACTATTAGCTGCAGAGGTAGCAGAAAAACCTAACTATGTCTCGCAAGTGCTGAATCAAAAACTCAACAGTGCTTTTTTTGACTATGTGAATAGCTATCGGATTGAGCACAGCAAGCAACTGATTAAGCAGAACAAACTCGCTATCTTAGATGTTGCTTTAGAATCAGGCTTTAATGCTAAGTCTTCTTTCTACAAAGCATTCAAAATGAAGACAGGATTGACGCCTAAACAGTTTGCCACTAATAATGCTGTCTTTGGCGAGTGATGATTAAGCCAACTATAAAGCTCCAACCTGGACGCTTTAAACAGTTTTTTTCAGTCCGCAAATACCGCAGAAATACCGTTGAAGAAGCTGATGTAATAGTTACTGATGTGACTCTGTTCAGCCATCACTTGTTCGTGCCAACGCACGTTATCCGGTGTTTTAGCCGATAACAACCCGATAAACTGCTGATAGGCCGAAAATACCGCTTCGCCTTCCTCGCCTAGCGGTGCCAAGCTGATGTACAGCCTCTTTACTGCAGTTGGTGTTCTACTACTGACAAGCTGCTGGTAAAGCTCATTGACATGACGCTGCAACGGTGGACTGGCCGCGATATATCTGTCAAATAGCGCCGGTTGTTTTGCAAGCAAATCAACGGCAAAATAAGCGGCCAGTGAGTGGCCATATAAAGTAGCGCTTTTGCTGGAACGAAAGGTTTTATCTATAAACGGCTGCAATTCAGTGCCGATAAACTGAGCAAATTTGTCTTTTTGATGGTAAAAATCGTTTTCTCTGGCACCGTCCTGCTCAAGATTATTAATGGCCACAATAATCTGCCTGGGAATATTGCCCAGCTCCTGATGTAAACGGCTTGCCAGCACCGCATGGGCCAGGTGCCGTTCTCCGTCTAATAAATACAGTGTCGGATAGGTCTGTATAGATTTGTCATAGTCTTGTGGTAAATACACCTTAATGGTGCGGTTTTGCTGCAACACCGCTGACGGGTATTGCAGCGTTATCACCTCACCTATTGTTAGCGCTTCTGCAGTAAACGCTTGTATCTTGCCGGATAGCAAGACCCCAACAAGTATCATGATTAGCATCAGCCGATTTTGCATAAAACGACCCTTCAACCTTTAGCGAGCTCTGCTGCAAATAGCGTTGGTTTACCAACAGAGAACGACGCCATACTTATTAGCCCCTGCTTTATCTCGTAGACACACAGCATCTCAACCTGGCCTTTGCCTTCAGGAAAATTGCGAGTGATCAGCTCATGATCAACCACAACATGCCCCATAACGATGCGGCTAAGCAGTTGCGCATGCAAATCCGGCTCGGCAAAGCGAATCGCAATACGCCGGCGCATTTCTTCGTGGCCATAGGCTATCTGCTCACCATGCAGGTTGAACTGCCTGGCATCTTTGGCATAGGTGCTTAACCAACCATCAATGTCCTTGCGGTTGTAAAAGTCCAGTTGCTGCTGAACTACCGCAACACAATCGTCCATTTTATTTCCTTTAGTTGTTGAACATACACACTAACGCTCTGTTGCGTTTATATTTACTCCAACTTGTTCTTTGCAATAAAAGTTTTATTGATAATACGCCATTCATTTTGACGCTTATACATCACTAAATAGTCGATGTAATGCGTTTTTGGGGTATGAAAATCAAGCTTTACCATAGCCATTTTATCGTCAACGATATCAACGGATAATATGTTAGCTTCCCATTTATCTTTGGTTGCTTGCTTGAAATAACCTGAGAATTCTTTTAACGGCACTGTTTTGATGACTTCTTTTCCAGTTTCGTTACTGTGCGAAATCATTTTCACATGACCAAATTCTTGATCAAATGCTTTGGATAGAAGTGTTTGATCACCCTTTGCTGCCCCATTAAAATAACTATAAGCCGTTTCGACAACTGCTTGGTATTCTTTACCGGTTACTGATTCTGCTTTGCTAAGCGTTGACGTAGCGATAGTGCAAACTGCAATAGCCATTAAAAATAACTTCATTAAATTACACCTCAATAAAATGCACGAGATCCGAGTTGTAACCTAACAGGTTAAACATCAAGCATCTGTGAAGAAATTCACTTGTCAGCACTCTGTGTTAACTAAACTCAAACCAGTCCAGCTCAAACCATTTTTGGTTAGCCGCTTTAATCTCTAAACGTTGTGCTGAGGCAACTAACGTGGCATCGACGGTAAGTAAGCTAAAATCATCGAAGCCTGACAGGTTGACACTTGCCACCAGATGATTGCCTTGCCAGACGTGAAACTGCGCGCCGGCTTCCCCTCTTACTTTCAGTGTTAACTGACGACACTCATCGCTCGCGCTGTTAAAGCCAAAACTGAGCCAGGCAGGCAGAAACGGCAACTGTGCGCTGTAGAGATGATAAGGATTGGCACTAAAGTGCATGCTGTTACCTTTTTGGTTGCTATAAGCGAATTGAGCGTCAATGTAATGCTCAGCCTGAATACGCTCCTGCACAGCGTACACTTTATGCTGGCCATACCAAACCATAGCTCCCGGCAAGCTGTCTGCGGTGGCACTATTAGCATCAACCCGATACCCCACCAAAGTGGCATCAGATAAGGTATCGGTATAGCTATTAGCAGTAACACCGCTGGCGATTAGCTCTGTTATCCGGCCTTGCTGGTTTGTCGGGTCAATTATTTGCCGGTAAACCGAATAGCTGATATCAGCAGCAGCCAACGGCTGCCAGGTAAGTTCGATACGGTTATCCGGTAACGGTCTGAGCACTACCTGCTTTGGCGCAACCGGCGTAGCCTGCATTAGCTGATGCTGTTGACGGGCGTTACGCTGAGCGCGTTTAAGGCTGCGCTGAAACGAGACGGTTGCAGCCGATGGCGTTACCGGCCCCTTGTGTTCAAGTAGCAAGCGAAAACCTTCCAGGCTGCCATAAAAGTCCGCAGCAATAGTATCCTCTGCCTGCTGAGCCAACGCTTGCCAGTGCCAGGCGCCACCGCTGATATCATAGTGCTGACAGCCATTACCGGTAGAAGCTTTGGTGGCGCAGCTTTGCATGATTTCTCTGACATTACCCAACATATCATGCAAACCAAAGCCATTAGGCCGATACATGCCCACCACAGTGTGATAGGTTGCGCCGTCATTGCAGTTAGCCTGATGCCGATAGCGGTGATTATGATCTCGTTGTATGCCTAGAGTGCTGGCTTCATCCTCGGTATTCTCGTACTTACAGATTTGGCTGCTTGCAGCGTCATCGCCAAAGTAATAATGGCCTTTCCGTCCAGCTGCTGCGGCATAGCGCCACTCACTGGCGCTGGGTAAGCGATATGTTTTGCCGGTTTCTGCACTAAGCCAGGCGGCATACGCCATAGCCCCTTTTACGCCTATGCAAACCACAGGCTGAAAAGGGTCTTGTGCTACATCAGCGTCATTCCAGTTACCCGGGTTATCCGGCGAAGGCCAACGTGCTGCACTAAACACCAAACAGTGCTGCGGCACCTTATAGCCAGTGGCATTCACAAACCGCTGAAACTCAGCAACAGTAACTTCGTATTTGCCCATATAGGTCGACACGGTTTGTTCGTTTGCAACCACTGGCACCAGCACGGGTTCTATCGGTGTAACAGCGTCGTCACGAGTAAGCGGCAACTGGGCAAAGGCTGCGACAGGCATTAGCACAGCAATAGCCAGTGCAATAGAAAAACCTGGCCTTATCGACACAATGGCCGCCCTTACATAGCGGGTTACTGTTAGCCATTTACGCAAATTTCATAACCCGCCGGACAGGTTTTCGGCGTAAATTCGCCCGTCCATTGCCTGAACTCTTTCATGCTGAACTGGCGCCAGCCGCGGATATCTACCAGGGTATTTACATCGAGTTTTAACTCATCTAATGCCTGAGCAAAGCGCACCATATCGTGGTAAATACGAGGCTTAGCCGTTTTTAACTCGGTAACATAATGATCTTCTGCCAGCACCATGCCGGCAGAGGGCAAATACGCCAGCAAATAATGTTGCGCATGGGCGGTAGCGATATCAAACAGCATCAGATCGCCCAGCGTGAATGCCGCACGTTCAGGGATTAACAGCAGGTTATCCGGCTGTGCCGCCGCGGCATGTTTTAAAATGGTAGCCTGGTGCTGCTTGGCAACGACCAGGGTTGCCCCCAATGCCAAAGCATTGTCCAGCCCACGCACGTTAGCATTATGATGATGAGTTACCACGAAGTACTTTAGCGGTTTATCCTGCAGCGACAGCTTTTTAATTTCGGCAAAATTATCAGCCAGCGCCTCTGCCGCGCCCATAGCGATGTAATGATCGGCTTGCTCAATAAAGACCGTCAATGCCCGGCCTTTACCAGCCTGATAAACGCCAGTGCTGAGTTTTTTCGCAGTAAATGCAGAGCCATCAATCGTTTCACCCCAGGGTGTAAAATGCGTATAACCGCTAAATGCCGCGGTTAAATCCGGTTCAAGCCTCAAATCACGGTGCACTGAGCTTAGCCGCAGCTGGCCATTGACGAAAAAATTCATATCACGGGCAAACGCCACTTTAGCTGCGGTGTTATGATTGGAAAACACGTACAGCATGTCACCTGCCCGCGGGTGCTGGCGCAATATTTTATGGATAAGGCCTGACGTGTTATCGATAAAGTAGGTGTAGCGCTCACCGGATGCATGCTGCAACATTAACTTTTGCTGCACCCGGCCACGGAAATACTCATCGCCCAGGTACTCCAGCTCTGTCGTCAGGCTGGCCAAACGCCGGGCTTGCAGTGTATCGCTGCTGCGCTCTAACGATGCGCCTAGACGGTCAAAGTTTGCCCAACTTTCTTCAGAGTACTTTTCGTGCAGAATGTCGTACATGATGGTGCTATCGCCCTGCTGCACCCATTTTTCCAAATCCAGCGTGCTGCGCGGCACCCGATACGATAGTAAGCTCTTGCGCTGATTTTTATAGTCGATGGTTAGCTCTTCATTGATACGCCAAAATTCAGGCACATCAGGCGATTCTCCCTCACCGGGCCAGGGCCCTTTGTTGTAGTCGACGACTTTGATGCTATTCGCCTGCAGTAGCGCAGCACCACCATAGGCTGTAATCATTTTATCAATGATTGACGATACGTTACCGTTCAACGCAGTGTCAGCCGCTATATTGTTTTCAGACGTGAAAGCAGAGAAAGTAGCTAGTCCGAATACCAGACAGCCTCGTGCTAAATAGGTTATTACTTTCATAAACAATTTCCTGTTATGCAGTCTCGGCAGGCTAACAAAGCCAATGTCGTGAAATTGTGAAATCTCAGAAAGTCGTCTAACGCTGACATAATCTTCACACTGGGTAGATTAGTTTTATGCATCAAGAAAAGCATGAAAGATATTCAGGCGTTGTGGCTAACGCAAAGAAGGATTACACAATGAGGCAACTATTCTGGGTTATCGACTCCCCCTACTCACGGGCGATAAAGTGGTTGTTGTTACGCCATGACATCGCCCATGACGATTATCTGTTGACCTGGCAGACGCTGAAGACAGATCCGGCATTGCACCAGTGTAACCCGAAACAACAAGTGCCCACGCTAATTCAACAAGATACTGTCAGCTACGACTCATTGTTAATTGCACAACAAATCTTGCCTTTTCAATGGCATCAAACAACGGATGCAAAAATTTTCCGGCTGGGGGATGCCGACTTTGAAAAAGCAATTATCTTTTTCTTTCGGGCAAACCTGCTGGCAGACAAGTTTGGCGCTGGTGAACAAAGTGCGCTGCTGTTTGAGGCCGGACGACAGCGCTATTGCAGTAGTGTTGATATGCTGTTTGACCACTTGCTACCTCAGCTGGCAAACAATATAAAAGACATTGAGATCAATGTTGGAGTGATACTGGCGTTTTCCACCATCCTGGCTTGTCGCACTCAGGCACACAATGTTGAGATTGATAATTATCGCCTGCCGGAGCTAAAGACACTTTCAAACCGGATGCACAAAGATACTCATTATCAACAAATCATTGCGGGCTATACGAACAATGCCGACTGTAAACTCACGTTTTTGTTACCTTAATCGTTCACCGACAATTCCTTCACAAGCTGTTTGATAGGCTAATAACATCGACCATGGAGTAGATGTTATGAAAGCTATTATATGTATCGTTTTAGGTGCGACTTTGCTGTTAAATGGTTGCACAGGTGCGCATCTGGATATTTTTCCTGAGCTGGAGAACCCTGCGCTGATGCAGGAAAAAATTGCGCCTGAACTATTGCGCGAGGATATTGATGCCTTAGTGACAGGTGTGAAAATGCGCCATCCGAATTTCGCCGGCTATGCCGATGAAGTAAAACTGTTTCAGCAGGTGGCAGCGCTTAAAGCGCAGATTACGGCACCGATGACCCGTGTTGAGTTTTTTCGTCATATCGGCCAGCTGTCGCATCTGTTTCAGGATGGCCATAGCTTCTTAATCTGGCCCTATCAGGAGCTAAATGCGCTGCGCGAACAAGGCGCCAAGCCTTTTCCGTTTTTAGTTAAGCTAAGTAGCAACGGCGTCTTTGTTGCAAAACAATACCAGTATGCCGGGCAACAGTTACCGGCTGGCAGTCAGCTTATGCGGATAAACGGCGTGGCAGTGGCAGATATTTTTGCTAACGCTCATCGCTATGTTGGCGGCGAAACCGAGGCGTTACGCCAGGCGTTTGTCGCAGAACGGCTACCCTTTTTGCTGTGGGCGCTATACGACTTTATCAATCAATTTGATATCGAATATAGGCATCAGGGTAAAACACAACGCCTGCATATCGATAACCAGCAAAGCTGGCAGGTAGCAGAGGCAACGGCAAAACCGCAGAAGACAGAGGTGTCATACCGACGTTTAAATGCCACTACCGGTTATTTAGACGTGACAAGTTTTGATGTCGATCCAGATGAATTTTCTACCCAGTTAAACACCACTTTCAGTAATATTGCGGAAGATAACCTAACCGCACTAGTGATTGATATTCGTCATAACACCGGCGGCAATACCGATACCGCGACAGAGCTGGCAAGCTATATTGCCGACAAGCCATTTCGTCTGGTGTCGCAGATGACAGAGAAGCTGAATGCTGAAAATCGTGGCGTATTTGGCTACAAAGGTCAGGCTGGCGACATGATAAGCACCTCATGGGATGACTATGTTAAACCAAACAGCTCGCCACAGCATTTCGACGGCAAGGTGGTGGTGCTTATCGGGCCGGTAACCTATTCGGCGGCCATCGTGTTTGCCACTACTGTGCAGGATAACCAGTTTGGCCTACTGGCAGGAAAAGCCACCGGGGGATTTGCTAATCAAACTGCTCAGGGCAACCTGTTTAACTTGCCACACTCGCAGCTAAGGGCTTATGTCGCAACCCGTTTACTGGTAAGGCCAAATGGCAGTAGCGCGGTCAGTGCAGTAATACCCGATCTGGTTGTAACAGACAACCTGCAAGATCAACAAAACGCCATCGACACCACCTTGCAGCAGGTATTACACCATCTGGGCACGGCCGAGAACCATGCTAAGCTGCAATAGACCCTACACCACCTAAAGATTACAGAGAGCAAGCGTAATGACAATATTGTCGGTACTAGTTATTGAAGACACGTTGGAGATTGGTCGCGAAGTGTGCGACTTTCTTACTGCGCAGGGTATGCAGGTAGACTACGCCGCCAATGGTGCTTTGGGGTTGTCACTTGCACAGCAGCAACACTACGATGTGATTGTGCTGGATGTGATGCTACCCGATATCAATGGCGTTGCTGTGTGTAAAACACTGAAGCAAAGCTGCGATCCGGTGCCGGCAGTGTTAATGCTGACAGCACGCGACAGCATCGCCGATAAAAGCCTTGGCTTTGAGGCCGGCGCTGATGATTATCTGACAAAGCCGTTCGACGTTACCGAATTGCTGCTGCGCTGTCAGGCGCTGGCAAGACGGCACCGGCTACACCAGTCACAAACAATTTGTATCGGCGAGCTGCAAATCAACGAGCAGCAGCAATGGGCTAAACGACAGGGGCAGGTGATAAAACTTAGCAGTACCGACTTTAGCATTTTGCTAATGCTGGTGCAGGCCTACCCCAATGCAGTCAGCCGCCAGCAACTGATTAACCGGATCTGGGGCGATGATACCCCAGACAGCGACGTTATCCGCTCACACATTTACACCCTGCGTCAGGCTCTGGATAAACCATTTTGTCACGCCATGCTCACCACCCTACATGGCATTGGTTTTAAACTGGAAGCAAAGGACTAGCCATGGCTAAACATGCCAGTTTAAAAGCCACCTTACAACGCAGTATCACCGTGTTCAGCCTGCTGTTAGCATCGGGACTAATACTGCTGCTGCTTGCGTATGCCTGGGTGGTTGAAGACAACGTGTTTAACCGCTTGGTGGCAGCAGAGGCTCAGCATATTAGCCTGCAATATCAGCAAACAGGGGAAGTTATCACACCAAGCCAGCCTTTTATGACACTGTATCCCGGCTGGCAGGCTATGCCCGCCCAAATACAGCAACTACATCAGCAATCACCGCAGCGAATAGAGTTTCCACAGGGTGATAACGGCAGCCTGCACCTGCTCGCGCTGACGCTGGGTAATCAGGAATGGGTATTGGCCGCCGATGTTACGGCGTTTGAAGTGACCCGGGATTACCTGCCAAAACTTCTGCCGTATTTTGGGTTGGTACTGCTGGTGATCTTGGCGCTTGCCTTTGCGTTATCCCGCTATTTAAGCTTAAAAATTATCCGGCCACTGCATGCTATCAGCAGCTCGGTCAAGCAGCACCAGCCGGGTACCGAGCTTAATTTAACTGATGTGTTACCGGACAATGAGATTGGCTATCTGGGCCAGACCATCCAACACAATATTGCCCAATTTCAAGCAGCGTTGGCGCGTGAAACAGATTTCACCCGCGATATCAGCCATGAACTGCGCACGCCGGCCACCGTAATAAAAATGGTACTGAGCCGGCTAAGCCCCAACCAGGCACCCGATGAGCAAACACTGACGCAATTAAAACAAGCCGCCTCGCAAATGGAGCATACTATCCATGTGTTACTGGCGCTGGCCAGAGCAGAATCCATGCAACTGCAGCCGTTGTGTCTGCTGGAAGAAATTGAACACTGCCTGGTGAATAACCCAAGATTAATGCGCCAGTATGAACTGCAGTTGCAGCTGCAGGTGGACGCGGAGTATCGCATCAATGCCAACAAAAACTTACTGCACATCTTATTGCACAACATTATCGACAATGCGCTAAACCATGCCAGCGCCAGCCAACTGAACATTAGTCTCCAAGACGACACCCTGTGCATAGCCAACCCCGTTGCAGCTGATAGCCCGACAGATCTACTCAGCCCCGGCGTAAAAAGCGCCAGCAGTTCAGGCATTGGCCAGGGCCTGCACCTGGTTAACCGGATCTGTCAGGGCTACCATTGGCAGCTAAATTCTTGTATCCGCGACAACTGGTTTTATCTGACGATTGATTTTGCTGCGATGCAACACGTCGGTAAAGACAGCCGACAAAATCGCGAAAGTCCCACTAAAGCAGTGTAAATGCCGACCAGACAATTAGGCACTGGCTAAAGGTGCCAACAGGCATTGCCTTACCAACCAAGGAAAACACGATGAAATTGATTGTAACGTTGTTGAGTATTCTGGTTTTATGTTTTTCTGTAAATGCAACACAAACCAGGGACAACGCCTACTGGCAGAGTATTGAACAAACCGTTCAGCAAAGCGGATTTAACGGCACTATCGTGGTCGCTCAAGGTGATAGCATCGTGCTGGAAAAAAGTATCGGTTATGCCGATGCCAAGCAGCAAACAGCCCTCACCGCTAAACATTTATTCAGCCCGGGTTCTGTGGGCAAAGAATTCACCACCGTTTCGATTATGCAATTGGCTGCCAATAAGCAATTGGACTACAAAGATAAAATAACAAAATATGTTGATGGGCTGCCAACTTGGGCGCAACAGATCACCATTGAACATGTCCTTACGCATACCTCCGGTTTACCTGCTGTACAGTGGAAAAAGGCCATCACAACTGAAGATGCTGTACAACAGATTAAACAGGCTACATTACTTTTCACGCCCGGCAGTGGTTACAAATACACTAATCTGAATGTTGTTATCCGGGCATTAATTGTTGAAAGTATCACTGGTCAGCGTTATGCAGACTATATCGCCGCTACGATTTTTAAAGCAGCTGGCATGACGGCTTCTTTTCATCAAACTAAAAGCGACGAGCCTCACCGCGATATCGCTGCAGGTGACTATCCTACCAACATTGCCGGTTTAACTATCTATGTCACCCCGTCAGAGCTGTTTAAATTTGAAAAAGCCCTGTGGAACGGCACTTTGCTGAGCGCTGAAGCGCTAAAACAGGCTTTACCAGGAGACAAACTATCAGGCAAAGCAAATCGTGCCTACTTTGACTTTGGTGAATACGCCATTGACGATAGCGGCAACTTGCTGTCATGGCAGCATGATGGCTCCAACCCGTCACACCACACTGTTAAACATCATGATTTTGTCCGTGACACCGTATTCATCTTAATGTCGAATGACGGTAACAAATCTACCTTGTTTAAGCTGTTGCACGAACTGCTAGCGGCAGTGGAGCGCGCCAATCAACAAAACTATTGAGCAACGCAGTGGCACCTTCGGATACACCGTCATGCATCATTTCCAGAGTACAACTCGATAAGCCCATAATAAAAGGCCAGATACATAACGGTACCATGCTGTTCCGTGGGGAAGTATTTAGATGAAATATTGAGTTGCTTGTTGTTCACAGCAATTAGATTAGCGATGAAATCATTTCCCCATTTGCGGTTACTTATACCAACCTCCCCAAGATGGTCGTTATTTGCAAGACCAATAAAAACATTCCCTTTTACTTTGCTGAGCAGCGACTGCGACTTTAACAGGGTTTTATTCAGGTAATTGTCGTCCCAAATGTAGGTCGCATCAGCAATTAAATAGTGACTAAACATCGTCGGCTTTTTCAATAAAATATCAGCAGCCAACAGTCCTCCTAGCGACATTCCTACAAGGCCTTTTGAGTCATTGGTACGAAATTGAGCATCAATTTCGCGAAACAACTCCAATCTTATAAAATCTGCGAACTCACTGGCACCGCCACTATTGTCTTTCATCTCTTGCAGAACTTGTCCTTTAAATGCCAGGTCACTGCGTGTTGGTGTCATATCATAGTTTCGATTGTCACTCGCAATTGCAACGATGATGAACTCTGGTAATTGTTGATTTAGATCGAAGTGCGCCAAAGACTCAAGCATCCCAACAATTCCCTTGATTCTGATCTCGTGCCCGTCTAACACATAAAGCACTGGGTAGTGTTTTGTTGGGTTCTGATGATATGAACGTGGTAACGACACAGCGTATCGCCGAGTCTTATCCATGATTTCCGAATTTATCTCATACCATGTCGCGGTAATGATTTGTCCCACAACTTTAGAAGACTCTTTAGAAATTACATTACAGGCTACCAATGTCAATGAAACCAGCAGCACCGCTATTGCAAGACGTTGTTTATTTGTATCGTTTCCCATAGGTTAATTCCTCTCTGTAGTTAGTTTGCTTTTGCGTTTTTAGAACCGTTAAAATTAGCAAACTGTTTATGAAGAATTTGTCGTTGTAGAAACGTTTTGAGCAATGATATTTGTGCGGAACAAACAGTAAAAAGCCAAAAGCTTTGTGTATCAGCCAGGTGCGGCCAGTATTTATTCTGGAAGCGTTATTGCAGATAATCTAATTGAATGTTAGCTGTGTAGATACAGATATATAAGTTGAAGGTGATGGTGATGGTGGTGTTTGTGTTACAGAATGACAGCCATTAGAATCGCATCGGCTTTATTTTCACCATACACATAGTAATTTTTGCGAATGCCGTTAATGCTAAATCCGCATTTCTCATACAGCGCTATTGCACTGTCGTTGCTGCTGCGCACTTCTAAGAAAGCTTCAGTAGCACCACGGCTGGCTCCTTCACACAGAAAGTGCTGCAGCAAGGCTTTACCATAGCCTTTACCCTGCATATCCGGAGCAACACAAATATTAAACAGCTCTAACTGCTCCAGTATGAGTTGCGCAATGTAGAAGCCTTGTAATACAGCGTTATCGTCCAGCAATTTGTAACCAAAATAACTGTCCCCAAAACTACTTTCAAAAGCACTTAATTGCCAGGGATAAGGATTTGCCTGCTGCTCAATCTGCAGCAACCGCGTTATATCGTGCTGGCTGAGTAATTCAATTTTCATCGGTATGGCTCAGCAATGCCCAAAGAGCTCTTTTCTGCGTCGCGGTTTGCAATAACTTAAGCGATGGAGTGTATAGCAATTGCTGTTGCAACTCAGAACTGACAGCATCAGGCCGAATCAACCAACGGTAACTATCCGGCAAAGCGGCGGTAATATCTTGTGCCAATTGCAGTGTAAGGTCGGGTCCGTGCAAGCCGGAACAATCAGCAGTACTGTCTTCATACGCAGCATTTAGTTGCAGTGGCGTTATCTGTAGTACTTTTAACAGCTGCTGCTGAGAAGGAGTGAATGTTGTCATAAATAGAAGTGGCAGGGGCAGAGGGATTCGAACCCCCAACCATCGGTTTTGGAGACCGCTGTTCTACCAATTGGAACTATGCCCCTGTAGCTGGTTGCGCCATTATACAAAAGCGAACTTAAAGGTAAAGCAAAAAGCTGTGAAATTAGAATCAACTGCATAGAAAACGAACATTGCGACCTGATAATAAGTGCAGCCTAACATAAGCCCGGTAGTCTGCCTACCGGGCAAACAAAACGTTAAGGCGTCGTTTTCTGCCGGTATTTATTAAACCAGTACACTATATAAGCCGGTTTGGCCATCAAATTACTAGGTCGGGTATGTAGCGCATGCGATGCGCCAGGCACCCGTACCATTGCCGTTTCCACGCCACGCAATTGCAATGCCTGATAATACTGCTCAGTTTCCGATATTGGCGTACGGTGATCACTCTCACCGGTAAACAGCATGGTGGGGGTGTTAACTTTGCCAACATGGGCGATGGGAGAATGCTTTAAATAATGCTCCGGCATCTCCCACGGCAATGCCGGAAACCAATATTGGCTAAAGTAACTGTACATATCGGCATTTAACACAAAACTAAACCAGTTTATAACCGGGTTTACCGCCACCGCTGCGGCAAAACGATCAGTATGGGCAATGCTCCATGTTGTAAGTACACCGCCACCACTGCCACCGGTAATAAACAGTTCTTTGTCGTTAATAAAGCCTCTGGCCAATACAGCATCGACGCCATCCATCAGATCGTTAAAATCCTGGCTGGGGTAATTATGATGAATAAGATTCGCAAAATCTTCGCCATAGCTGGTGCTGCCACGCGGGTTGGTATAAAGCACCACATAGCCTTGAGCGGCCATCAGCTGCAACTCCATGGCAAAATGCGGGCCGTAGGCAGTGTGCGGGCCACCATGAATTTCTAAGATCAGCGGATACTTTTTACTGGCGTCGAACTTGGGCGGGTAAATGAACCAGCCTTGCAACTTACGCTGATCAACCGATGATCCATACCAGAACTCTTCCACTTCACCAATATCACGGGCAAACAGCAGATCGTCGTTCAAGCTGGTCAGGGTTTGCTTTTTACGCTTGTTGATCACCGCTAACTCAGCTGGCCGCTGTGTATGCATCTGGGTATAGGCTATCAGGCCATTGTCGGCCGCAGCAAACTGACCACCGCTGTAAGGCCGGCTGTAAGAGCTGCCGCCAAAATCTTCAGCAAGCACTGTACGCTTACCGCTGACAGCCTGCTCCGCCAGCACACCTTTACCCTCGTTGTCGTAGGCAATATAAAGTGCTTTGCTATTCGCTTGCCACTGGAAATCATCAATAGCACGGTCCAGATCTTCCGTAAGGTTACGGATATTACTGCCGTCGGCATTCATCACATAAAGCCGGTTCGCCTGATGTGCCAGTTTACGATCGTCAAAACCGACATAAGCAATGAGTTTACCGTCGGGCGATAGCTGAGGCTGAGCATCCGGGCCGTTACGGTCGGTCAGCTGCGTTAAGATGCGATCAGCCAGAGTCAGTTGGAATATTTCACTGTTCAACGGTTTGGCCTGCCAGTCAGCATGGCGATTAGCCGAGAAATAAATGGCTTTGCTATCCCGGGCCCAGCTAACTGCACCGCCATGATTAAAATCACCATCAGTCAGCTGAATAGCTGAACCACCATTGGCAGGCATCAAGTATATATGCTGATAGCCAGCTTTTAAGTAACCGGCTCCATCGGCGCGGTACTGCTTACTATCAATGTAAACCGGCGCTTTAGCCCAGTCAGCTTTCTCAGGTTTGCCGGGTAAGGCTACCGGCGGCTTAACCGACTTGGGAGTAAACATAGTGAAAGCCAGCCAGTTACCATCAGGCGACCAGCTTAAATTAGCCGGGCGCTGCTGCAATTGACCTAGCTGAGAAGTGCGGCCGCTATCGAGCCACTTAAGATGAATTTGTCCGTCAGCAATAAAGGCTATGCGATTGTTATCAGGCCCCCACCGCGGCGAACTGGCATCAGTATTTTTGTCGGTCAACGCTTGCAGCGACTTACCATCGGCAGTGCTTAACCACAGGGATGTGCGGCGTCTGTCAGTACTTCGATCCATCCAATTACGTACAAATACGATGTTTTTGCCACTGCTATCAGGCTGAGGATCAGAGACAAACTCCAGCTCAAACACATCGTCATATTGCAAGGGTTTAGCAGCTAGTAGCGGGCTACTTAACAGCAGCGCAGCGGTTAAACACACAGCACTTGTTATATGGGCTAGTTTCATCTTGGTATCCAGACATTTTTGTTATAGGTATTGTCTGATACTAACTGATTTACAGCAGCTAACTAGCCGATTTCGCCAGAGTGAAATTTAACCGAGATAAAAAAACAAAAACCCCGCTCCTGAGAGCGGGGTTGGTATTGGGTGCCTGGCGGTGAACTACATTGCTCGGCGCATCGTGCGCCTCATCCCTTCGGGACCAGCCGTTGGCTGTCCAAAAATGTTCCTGACATTTTTGTCGCATAGCGTTCGCCCGCTCGGGCAGATAACCGGCCAACATACAAATAAAAAAACCCTTCGTTTTCACGAAGGGCTTGTTTATTTGGGCGCCTGGCGGTGAACTACTCTCGCATAGCGAATGCTACACTACCATCGTCGCAGCTGCGTTTCACTTCTGAGTTCGGAATGGGATCAGGTGGTTCCACAGCGCTATTGCCACCAGGCAAAAACTTTGTCAGGAACAAAGTTTATCGCACTTTAGTGCGGCCTGTTAAGGCCAAATACATGGCTGTATTTGATAAAACTCTATTCCAATAATTT
>NZ_JBOTRC010000019.1:0-24285 GCF_050936095.1 Rheinheimera sp. WS51 | reverse complement strand
TGTTTGACTGTGTCATCAGCGTTATATACCGCCAGCAGGGTGGTTAAATCCTGCCATAGGTATTTTTCGGTAACTACTCCATCAACCAGCTTGGCTACTCGCTGGCCCAGCGCATTGTGCCGGTAGGTGATGGCTTTATCGGCCGTAGTTACTGCGAGTAAACGGCCTGTACTGCTGTATTGGTATTGGCTTAAGGCCGTTTCACCATTGTCCGTTACCGTTTTTTGGCTTAAGCGACCATCGCTTCATTTAGATAAGTGTCATGTCATCTTTTCATTCTGTTCGATTTTCTCTTACTGTCTTTTGATACAACCTTCGCCCTACTTCTTCTGCAGACAAAGCCATGTCTGATTTCCAATATACAATATACTAAGTAGTACATTGAGAAAGCGAAAACAACCAGTTTGACAATCAATGCCATCACGAAGACTATTATTTCTGGAAGGGTTCCATCGAATTGAGCATATTCAGCAGATCTGAGTATCATTATCCGCCCATTAACAATGGCCTCATAAAAATCGAAACTTAAAAGCAACAAAGCTGACACGCTGATGAAAGCGTACAGAATAGATGGTTTCCCAAATAAATTTGGCAACCTCATTTAATTACATCCATGTTTATCAAGTACTCCAAAAGTGGAATCTATGAGATCGAAACCAAATAATTCAAACCAAGAAGAAACACCCCAGCCGCCAAATACAGTCCAAAGTACCGTGTTTCCCGCATGTTTGTATGTACCTGCCTGAGCTAATCTTTTTGCTCCGGTCTTTCTAGCTGTTTTGCTATTCGTTCTCCAAGCAAGTGCCTTAGCCCTAGCTTGGTATGTCAATACCGCTGATTTGGCTGCACCAGCAAGACTACCCACTGAGGCCACACCCATCCCAGTGTACTCTCCATATTGATAGTTACTAGAATTCATATTTACTGCCCCTGCAGTCCCCATCTGCTCCCTGATAGAGGACCCACTGACCAAGCCAACAGTAAACGTAGAGATAACACCATCACCAAATCCTGCAGAAGCATCCACCCAACTCTGTGGTAATGGATCACCTATACGCCATAATCCCATAGGGTCAAAGTAGTTAACCGGATCACCTAACACATACCCATACAGGTTGGTATCACCACCGGCAAAGCCTATCGGATCACGGGCTGTCCATCTTCCGGTTTCCGGATCGTAATCACGATAACCAAATCTGACTAAACCAGTATCGCTATCCTGCAAACCACCGGCAAAGCCAAATGGAATAGTAAAATCCGGGTTGCTGTCGCTAATCACATTACCATAGCTGTCGTAGCTAAGGGTTTTGATCACCGTGCCGGTGGCACTGCTAATAACCCGTGGGCTACCCAAATGGTCGGTTTGAATATAGTAACGCTGGCCGCTTTGGGTAAAGCTTACCGGCGTATGGCTTAGGCCATATTCAAAGCGCTGCTTAACGTTATTGTTAGCATCATATACCGCCAGCAGGGTGGTTAAATCCTGCTATTGGCTTCTTGTATGCTACCGCTAATAGCATTGCTATCTTCTAAAGTACCCCCTTGACGAAGGTGACGAAAAAAGGTACCAGCCCAGAGCAAAAACAATAACAATGCTAAACAGGATTGATATGTAAATGTATTCGATTACTGCATCAATTTCAGTGAGGTAACTCTGTAGCATCACAAGGAAAAAACTAATAACATAAAACGCCCGCGACCAGTTTTTTCTATATAAAATAGCTACAGCACTAACAAATAGCATAAAAATCACAATATATTCAAAAGCGTAAGTCCAACCGACTTTCGACGGGTTATACTCCAGAACAGAAATCAAGATAGGTGCTGCACCTAGCACAACCAAGAGTAATAACCCCATCGGGATATCTCTCAGGTTTGTAAAAATATCTTTTAATGCCATCCATAAACTCCTATCGTCGCAGAAGCACCAATACTAACTTTTAACGGGTTTGCCTTTTTCCCCTGGCCACCAGCAGCATTAAATGATGATGAAAAACCGAACTCTTGTGAGAATGAGTTATTTGTACAGTCGAAAAACCGTCCGCCGCTCGCTCCAAATCCATTCTCATATTTGAACAAAGACAAGCCGACATTAATATCGCCGCCAGCAACAACCCCTGAATCTCCAGGTTTCAGCCCTGGGTTAACATCCCCATAAGGATTTTCTTTTCTGGCTATTCCGAGTGGGCCTCGATCATTTGGATCTATATTCAAGCCAGCACCAACGCCAACTCCCACACGACCACCGTAAAATAACTTGCCTGTTTGACGGTCATAGCCAAAAGTAATGCCACCACCGATACCGAGATAAGCATCAAATTTAATTGATATTAACCCGTCCGGATCATAGAAATCAACCGGATCACCCAACACATACCCATACAGGTTAGTATCGCCACCCGCAAAGCCTATTGGATCTCTTGCTGTCCAGCGCCCAGTCTCCGGGTCGTAATCACGGTAACCGAAGCGGATTAAGCCGGTATCACTATCCTGCAAACCACCGGCAAAGCCAAATGGAATGCTGAAATCTGGGTTATTATCGCTAATTACATTACCGTAGCTATCATAACTAATGGCTTTTACCACTGTGCCATTAGCCGTGCTAATCACCCTTGGGCTGCCCAAATGGTCGGTTTGAATATAATACCGCTGCCCACTTTGGCTAAAACTGACCGGCGTATGGCTTAGGCCATATTCAAAGCGTTGTTTTACTGTGTCATCGGCGTTATATACCGCCAGCAGGGTGGTTAAATCCTGCCATAGGTATTTTTCGGTTACCGCGCCATTGACCAGCTTGGCCACCCGCTGGCCCAGCGCATTATGCCGGTAGCTAATAGCATTAAGTGAAATATGGAGGCGGAGCTAATAACCGCTATCGGATTAGCTAAGACACTTTTTCACAGCCATGCATAACTTAACAAAATTTAAGGAGTACCCTTTAATTCACCCCGTGAATTTTGAGTGAATGGCACATACTCTATTGCCGACAACTCTTGGATTAATTGGGTATCTGCAAGGTATCTCACTGCCCTTCGTAATAACCTTTTTAAATTGGGCTTCAGATAAGGCAATGCCGCTTGCACAGGTAAACCTTTCAATCCCAGAAATAACGCGAGCGAAAATACATGCTCGGCTTCGGTTAAATAACCACTGCGGCTGGCTTGCCAGCCTTGACTACCCACTTCCGTGAATTGCCGAAAATTAAATGTTGAATTAGCCATAAACACACCAAAACCCAAGAAAGTAGCAGTTATATCTGTCGCAAATTCCCAATTAACCCAGCCCCCCGGGGGAGGTTCTGGCACAGTTCCGGTTAAATAGTGAGCTAACTCATGAGCATAGGTTGCTACTAACTGAGTTGGATTTTTTACCAGCGCGGGATTGTACGTGATGACCACTTCTTTGCTTTCTGTAATTTCAAAGGTCCCGTTTGGGCTGCCCGGCAAGTTTTCAATAAACACAGTAGGCGCTACTCTTGCGTCAATGTCTTGTTCTTGGGCTTCTAACTTGCACGGCCAGGTTTCCATGCCGGCATACTTTTTAACGGTGTTAAATGTTTCAAGTGCCGCTTCATTTGCACTTTTAACAGCAGCAGGAAAGTAATCTCTGGTGGGTAAGATGAGCTGAGTCTCCTGATAAAAGTGTTCCCCACCGAAGTGGGTTAATAGCCATTTAAACGTGGCAATCTGAAAATCAGTATCTTCTTGAGACAGTATGGGTTTTGGCTTAAATAAACCGAACATATTCAATCCGTAGAATTTTCATAAAATTTTATTTGTGAACACCTGCACAGCAGTGTATCGCCTGCTGGCACCACTAAAATTAGCTGTAACACTAAGCACTACCCACTTTGCGTACAAAGTCTTTTTTCAAATCTGAAAAATAGGCCATGGCTAACACCGCACCAGAGCAAATCAATATCAACTTATAAAGAAACAGATCAAAACCAGTGAACACAGAAATCCCCAAAAATGAGGTGGTGGCCAAATCTATACAAACCAGCACTAAGAGCGCCCGTGGCGCCCACTTTATGTAGTTATATAAAGCGAAATAGACTACTAATAAAGCGACAGAATATGAAATGGACCAGATCCTATAGACTTCGTCACTCAACACACCACCAGCTCCATTCCAGCCTGCGGCCATATCATGACCAAAGTATGCCCAGTCTCTGGGAACAAAAAGCCATATCAGCTCAATAAACAGCAATAACAACACCATAAATTTGAATAAATCTCTCAAAACAAATACTCCTAGAAAATCAGGTATTAAAAGCTTATCGTGCGTGTAGTGCATGTGCAATTAGGGTCATCCTGCGCCATAGGCCTTAATGACATTTCATTCAGAGAACTGTCACGTTTACACTGCTGAATACCAGCCGAAGAATCATTCCCGAAAAAACCTCCAGCCCCCTGAAAAGACCATCCATTACCACAATGGCAATCCTGAACCGTAATACTACAACTCGGTCCGATGCAGGTTGCCCCTTTTAGTTCATTTTGCATGACTTCATAGCCATAGTCGGGTAACTCTTTAAGCGCTTCATGCAGAGCACGCACCTCATTCCGTGTCATTTGTGCGTGTTTCATTTTCCAATATACATCACAAATCAATAGGGTCAGGTTCATTGATTTCATAGAAACCTTGGGGTCGCGTCTTGACTTTTGCCTTTGCTAAGTGACAAAAGCCAAGATTTGATCCCAGGCAGCGCCTAGCCGGCACTACCTTAAGCCATAGGCCGGCTGAACAGCAGTACGTTAAACGGCAGTAAAACCAGCTTTTTATACGACGGCGACGAGCTGGTGGCCGAATACAACGCCAGCGGCGCTTTGCTAAACCGCTATATTCATGGCGCCGGTGACGACGACCCGCTAGTGTGGTACACCGGCACTGGCACCAGCAATAAGCGTTACCTGTTAGCCGACGAGCGCGGCTCTATTGTCAGTGAAACCAACGCCACAGGCGGTGTAGTAACCACCCACCGCTACGGCCCTTATGGCGAGCAGATAAACCAAAGCACTTCACGCTTTAGATACACCGGCCAAATACTGCTACCGGGCACCGAGCTTTACCACTACAAAGCACGGGTAGATCATCCAAAGCTAGGTCGCTTTATGCAAACCGACCCCATTGGCTACGAAGATGGCATGAACTGGTATGCTTATGTGGGCAATGATCCGGTTAATATGACAGACCCAGCTGGAAAGACAGCTGAGAGTTTTTTTATTCAAGGGAAGAAGTATGAGAACTTCGGGCAAGCACTGTCTGGCGCTTGGCGAGATTTAAAAAGTTCATTGGATAAAGAGATACAAGAGGTTAATCGGGAGGCCGGAAGTTTTGCGGGTGAGCATGCGGGAATAGTAAGTACAATTGCAGGAGTGCTGCCTCATCCAGCAGCACAAGCTCTGTCGGCAATCGCAAGTATAGCAAGTGATATTCATGAAAATTCTGTTGCGGCTTCATCAGGGGCTGCGGCATCAGCATTGACAGGCATAATGCTTACCGACATAGCAACGGACGCGGGTAAAAAGATGATTTCTGGTAAGGCTCAATTCGCAATCCATGTAACTTCTGTTTTAACTGGAGCTGGAGTTACTACAATCCAGGAACATAATGAGAAAAAGGTGGATCAAGTTAAAGAGAAGAAAAAATGAATATACTGATTCGTGCTGTTATTGTAATTATTGGTTCAGTTGCTTTGTATTATTCTTCAAAGCTTATAGTTCTTGGAAAATTCACTTTTAAAGGTGATTTTTACTCTATCGAGCATACTCCTGTAACATTTTTTTTGCATTTAGGATTATTATTTTTATTTGGTGCTTATCTAGTAGGCTACGCTTTATTTTTTTGCAATAACATGAATAGTCACAAAAAAAATAAACAGTAAATTTCGTGGGCTGCAGTATGAAATATTTAACCGAAATTACTGTAGTAATTAATAAGCATGAGGGTAATAACTGGCACCTTGCTTAACCGCTATATTCATGGTGCTGGCAACGACGACCCGCTAGTGTGGTACACCGGCACTGGCACCAGCAATAAGCGTTACCTGTTAGCCGACGAGCGCGGCTCTATTGTCAGTGAAACCAACGCCACAGGCGGTGTAGTAACCACCCACCGCTACGGCCCTTATGGCGAGCAGATAAACCAAAGCACTTCACGCTTTAGATACACCGGTAACATACAGCTATCTTTAGGAGGTTTTCATTGAATAAGCTATCGCAGTTAATCCAACTTCAATTTACAGAAATTGCCAGCATATTACGGCAATTAACTTTTAGTGCCGTTACTCTGTGGGCAGGCTCACTATTGCTGCTTACCGCTTGTGAGCCACCAACTGCACGCCAACAAGCAATTAAGAATTATGCAACCGACATGCAGCCAAGCCAATATGCCAGCTTAGTGCAAGAGGATCCTGAAACCTTAAGTACTGAGCAGCTTTATAATCGTGCGCTGACTCTTTGGGGAGACGATTATACCGAGCTTCGTATACCAACCTCTTTTGGCGAAGCGCAAGTTGTGGTGTCTGGGCCTGCCGATGGTTACCCGCTTATTTTGCTGCATGGTATGAACACAAACTCTACCATGTGGTACCCCAATGTGCCTTGGCTTGCTCGACATTATAAGATTTATGCCATTGATTACCTATTGGGCAGCGGCAAGTCTGAATCTAACAAAGATATTGCTGATATTGCCCAAGTTATGGCTTGGTATAATGAAATATTTAACGCGCTAGAGCTTAAACAGTTTGCTCTAATTGGCGCGTCACAAGGTGGATGGTTTGCCACTCAAATTGCTTTAAACGAGCCCGCTAAAGTTAGCCAGTTAGTCTTACTAAGCCCAGCCCAAACTTTTGCTTGGATTACACCAAGCTTAGATGCGCTTAAAAGCGTGTATTTTTTGTTTAACCCCAAAAGAAGTGAGCTTAGGGCCATGCTACAAACCATGTCGACTAATGTTGATAACATTGATCAGCTTTATATCGACCACTTTTATCGCTATTCAGCAACCAATAAGTCCTTGCCCGACTTGTTAAGCCAGATGACGCCCTTTGCTGATGACGAGCTGCGCCGCTTAACTATGCCAACCTTAGTACTAATTGGCGATCAAGATATTATTAATACAGCACAGAGTTTAAAGCAAGCACAGCAGGTTTTACCCTGCGTTGAAACCGCTATTGTTGCTAATGCCGGCCACTTTCTTAATGTCGATAACGCTGATAGTGTAAATAAGCGCGTGCACCAGTTTATTAGTACAACAAGAAAAGACAATGCCTGCATGAATTAGCATCAATACCTAGCTTAAGCGCCATCTGGTATGGCCTGTATATTTATGCCACAATTAGCTTTTGCTAAATTAATCGAGCCTATACATGACACATAAAACCTTAATTAAAGTGCGTGGTTATCATTTAGATGTATATCAACACGTTAATAACGCCCGCTATTTAGAATTCTTAGAAGAAGCCCGCTGGGGTTACTTAGAAGACAGCGGCGATATTGACTGGTTTGCCAGGCACAACCTGGCCTGGGTGATTGTGAATATCAATATTAACTACCGCGTGGCCGCCACCATGGGTGATACGCTGGAAGTGTTTACCCGCTTTAGCAAGGTAGGCGGTAAAAGCGCGGTAGTAACGCAGGAGGTGCGTATTGCCGGCAAAGATGCTGTCGCCGCCGATGCGCAGGTCACCTTTGTTTGCCTGGATCAGAAAACCGGTAAAGCAGTTGCCATTGACGGTGATTTAAAGCAACGCTTAGAGCAACACTTAGCCGGATAATTTAATATTTAATATGTTTTTCCAGCGCCTGCTGTAGCAAGGCGCTGGTGCTACGGTCATCTTCATCACCGCAGGGTACTACCGCATTAGCCGCCATTAAGGCGTCAAAACCTTGCTTCGACGGATCAGCAATACGGCAACCCTCTTTGGTGCGGATCAGCTGCCTGCCATCATTTAATTGAGCTATCACCTGCTGCCCTGGATTAGCGCTTAGTGCTTGATATCGCTTGGCTACCGTTATTTTAGGCTGCTGTTGGCTTTGTAAATACTGCTGATAACCAACAGCGGCAGCCTGCTCAATATCAACCGGTGTAGACCCAGCGGCTCGATTGAGCGCTCGCTGAGCTAGACTAAGACCTTGTCTATTGAGTTGTTCTGGCTCGACTTCATTTTGTGTGATTGGCCTTTGCTCTAATTCTGCAATAACGGATTGCGACTGCTCTATACCCCCAGGCTGCGGTTCTACAGCAGTAATGGGTTCTGGTTTAGTATTAACCGACTTAACTTCAACCTTAACTTCAGCCTTAACTTCAGCCTTAATTTTAGGTTGAATCGGTACTGTTACTGTTGGTTCTGGCTGTAATTTTTGTTTATTACTTGGCACTGGTGCTGAGTATAGATATGAAATAATGGGCTCTGGCTTAACTTTAATGCTAGGCGGTGTGAACTTGCTCTGTAAAAGCACTATTAGCAAGATTGCATGTAGCAACACAGACAGAAGTATCGCTTTACTATAGTGCTTATTAAACTGTTTAAATAATATAACAACCCCAGACAACTGCGCGTCCTTGCTTCAAACTGTAATCGGTAAAGCTAAGACCTACAGGATCAAGTTTAATTCAATATATAAAGCTTTTAAGTTGTTGCCATTGCTTAAGTTTTTCCTGCAAAGAAAGAGCAGCATAAGCTGGGCTAGTAGAAGGTAGGTTGATTAATGCTATCTCGGTTGGCACTATCTGCAAAGGCAATACATGGCGCTTAAAGCTTTGCGCTGCTTTTGCGCCATTAAAGGCGATAACTTGAAGCTTAGGGTGTTGAGAGAAAAAGCTCGCAAAATCGTTAACTTGCTCGTTTTTAATAGCCGTATCTAAACTCCCCTGTCGTTGGCAGTGGCCTATAACATCCCAAATAGCGACACCTGCATCTAGAAGTGCGGTTAAACGCTCAGAGTAAGCTAAATCTGCTGGAAAACCTGCCAAGTTGGCCATGATAGGCCAAAAGCCATTTCGTGGGTGGGCATAATACTGTTGTTGCTGCAACGATATTGCACCGGGCATGCTGCCTAATACTAATACCCTTGCTTGCGCTGAACTAACGGCTGCTAATCCTTGCAGCCGTTCTATTTCTGCCATATTAACCTAGCGAAGGTTCATACTGCAGCGCTTTTTGCCATGCCACAGCTGCGTGCGCTTGTTCGCCTTCTTGCTCAGCTAAATGAGCTAATAAAGCATAAATATAGCCGTTACTTTCATTATCACGCAGCCAGCATTGTGCTTGCTTACGTAGCTTTAATACAGAAGTACCTAGTGGAATTTGCTTTAAATAAGGCAAAGCTGAAGGTAGCTGCTCTAGCGTTAGATGCGACGCTAATACTTTTTCTGCCGCTTCAGTTTGGCCACTTTTCGCTAATGCCCAGGCTTTACCTAAAGCTGCTGCTGTAGATTTACGCTCTTTGCTTGGCAGTGCTTGCCAATAGGCCGCTTCTTCATCAAAACCAATACCTTGGCTAAGCTGGCTAAGGGCGATCGGATAAATAGCAAAGCGAAGCTGTTGCCACTGTTGGTTATCAAACCACTTATGTTTAATTGCTGCGGGCACTAGCTGTAATAAAGTTTGCCATTGGCCGGCCTGCTGTAAAGCATAAATATATAACTGGCCTAAGCCTTTATCTGTGGTATCAGCATTGACGTGATCGTTTAATACCGCGCAGGCTTTTGCCGGTTCATTTTGGCGTAATAATAAATCTGCTTGCACAAAGCGCTTATTATTATCCTCTGCTGTTAGGGCTTCAACATGCTCATCCGCTTGCGTCTGATTTCCTGAGTAAAACTCCGCATAAGCAGCAAGTAAATGCTTTTCTGTCTGCATAAAACTGTCGGCGCTTGCTTTATTAAGCCATTCTGCCGCTTGCGGCCACTGCTGCTTAGCAAAAGCTTGCAGGCCAAGTTCATATGCTTGTTGCGCTTTGCGTTGCCGGCGCCAGCGAAAAAAGTTAAACGACACATATTTAACCCGAAATAACTTACGGATAATAATCCCTAAAATCCAAAACCCTAGGCTCAATATCACTAAGGCGATAATAAAACCTAACACTGTCATTTCCACTACATATCCGGCGACAATAATTTTGATATAGCCTGGGTTATTAACAAAAATAGGCCCCAGTAGCATAGCTGCCGCTAATGCCACTATTAACAATAATACCTTAATCATAAGCTGCTCTCTTCCAGCTGCTGCTGGTATTGCTGCATTTGACTAACGCTTGATAACGCTTTGAGCTCGGGCTTACTAATATTAACGGTAGCAAGCTGCTGCAATTGAGATTGTAATTGGCTAACCTCATCATTGGCTGGATCAAAATAGCGACCTAACTGACTAATAGCCTGCTCTAACGCCGCTAAGTACACTGTCTCATTTTGTTCTAATGCAGCTAGCTCAGCTAAAAGTAAATGCTGACTTAAACTGCTGCGAAGCATTAATTGCTGCTCCTTGCTTAAGCTAAAATAATCTTCAGGCACTGCACTACGCACGGTAAATAAATTACTCCACGCCTGCTGCCAATAATAATGTAATGTTTGACGCCATTGCTTTACGCCACCTTCTGGCTTAGTTAATTGCGGCATGGCGTTATTATGTTGCTGTTTCAATGCCAGCTGCGCTGTTAGCTTTCTTGCCTGCTGCAACTGTAAATGCACTTCAGATAAATCAATGGTGGGTAACTGACGTAACTGCTCAATATCTTGATTAATGGCTTGACGCACTAAAAGTAATGAAGGGTCATCTATTTTAATTAGCTTTTCTTGTGCCGTATTTAACAACGAGATAGCCGTTGTAAAATCATGCTCTAACCAGACTTTTTTTGCTGCTAACTGGAGTAAATAATCTGTTTCTGCTAACAACCAATGCCGTGGTGGTGCGCTATCTTTAGTTTGTACTTGCTGGCGTAAAGCTTGAATTTGTACTTGCTGCTCAGTCAGTGCTTGTTGCAAAGCCAAGCTTAACCTTTGTTCAGTCTGAGCTAGCTGTAACTCTAATTGGCCTAACTTAGCCGACTGTTGTTGGCTTAAGGTATTCAGTAACTGTTGCTCAGTGTTTTGCTGCTGTTGCACTTGGGCACTAACACGCTGCTGTAACTGCTGCATCTGTGCTGACTGTTGTTGTAGACTTTGCCATTGTGGCCATAACCAATATACAGCCGCAGCCATAGCAGCAATCAATAAAATAATCAGCAATAAACTAAAAGCTGCTAGCCCTTGGCTAGGCTTTTTAGTATTTTCTTGTTGCTGTTCATCATCAATTTTTTGTTTTAGTTCTTTTAGTGGCTCATCGGCCTCACTAGCTCTGACGACGGTTTCACTCATTGATAACTCCTATTTATCTGGCCGATGCTGTGCAGTAATGAAATATCATTCGCATTCTCCGCCAACGTAATTTTGTTAGTTGCTATACCCAATTGCTGCGCTTTTTGCTGCATGCGTGGGCTGACTAAAATCCAATCTAAACTTGTTAACCAACTATGGCCGGCTATCGGTATGAGTTTAAATAAATGCTGCAGTATCTCGTTACTCGTTGCCACAATACAACCAATGCCCGCCTGCTGCCATTGTTGGCATAGTGCCGCCCCATCTAATGCTAACACTTGTCGTTGATAGTTTAATACGTAGCTTACATTTGCTGCTAAAGCCAATAATTGCTGTTTAATTAATTCGCGGCCCCCTTCAGCACGTATAACAACCACCCGCTTTGCCGCCAGCTGTTTAAACTCGGGTAAGTTAATTAGGCCTTCACTTCGCTGATCTTCTGGCACACAAACTGGTCGCTGTAACCAATCTTCTAATGCCGCAGCCGTGGTGTCGCCTACGGCAAATAAGCGTGCAGTGACTAAACTAGCCTCAATTTGAGACTGCAAGCACTGCACTGCGCTTACGCTAACAAAAATAAGGGCGTCAGCCTGTTTTATTTGCTGCTTATCGGCTTGGCTTATTGCTAACTGACGAATTTCAATTAAAGGCTGAAATAAGTAATTTACACCTGTTTTATCCAACTCGGCTAGCATTTTATCTGCTTTTCCTGCTGGCCGGGCAATTAAAAAAGCCTTGTTACTGCTTAACGCTTTACCATTCATGGTGCAGCCTGATACACCGCCTGTAAAATACGATCGGCGCCTTGGCCAAGTAAGTAGTTCGCCAATTCAGTGCCTAAGGCTTCTGCATCCTTAGCTGCACCTCTTACTTGATGCTGAATAATTTGACTTCCATCAACCGACCCGACTAAGCCTCGTAACCAAAGCTGATCATTTTCTAGTTCAGCATAGGCGCCAATAGGCACTTGGCAGCCACCTTGTAAACGTCGATTCATCGCTCGTTCTGCCAACACACAAGACCGTGTTTTCTGACATTCTAAAGGCGCCAGCAATTGCTGTATTTGCGTATCACCTTCACGACACTCTATTCCTACCGCGCCTTGACCATTTGCCGGCAAGCTCACTTCAGCGGGTATAATAGAAGCGATTCGTTGCTCAAAGCCTAAACGAATTAGTCCTGCAGCCGCTAATATAATGGCCGCAAAGTCACCTCGGTCTAGCTTTGCTAAGCGGGTATTAACATTGCCGCGCAAATCGCGCACGGTTAAATCTGGACGTAATGCTTTTATTTGGCTTTGCCTACGTAAACTAGAAGTTCCGACTACTGCGCCTTGAGGCAATTGTTCTAAGCTAGTAAATTGATTAGAGACAAAGGCATCCAGTGGGTTTTCTCGCGGGCAAATTGTTTGCAATGTTAACCCTGGCGGAAACTCGACTGGTAAGTCTTTCATGCTATGCACAGCTATATCGGCTCGACCATCTAACATAGCGACTTCTAACTCTTTAACAAAAAGGCCTTTACCACCAATTTTTGCTAACGGCGTATCTAAAATAATATCGCCCTGAGTCGACATAGGAACTAACTCAACTAATAAGCCCGGATGATGCCGCTCTAGTTGTGCTTTTACGTATTCTGCTTGCCAAAGTGCTAATGCACTTTTACGAGTAGCAATGCGTACCTTTTGTATTGGAGCGCTTGTAGATGTTGAAGCTAAATTAACTTGCATTTAATTTTCTACCTGTGTCATTAATTGCCGTTGGATAAAAGCACTAATAGCAGCAACTTCTTGCGCACATACGCTATGCTGCATTCTATAGTCCTGCCAGCTAACATTAAAGCCCAGCTTTTTTAAGCTATGGAAGGCTTGCTGTCCTGCTGCCATTGGCACTACCGGATCTTCAGAGCCATGACCAAAAAAGACTGACGTGCTTTTGTTGGTGTTAGTCGCTTCATCAGCCAACTTTTCAGGCGCACACATATAAGTAGACAACGCGATAACACCCGCTAACTTATAACTAAGCCTAGGTAATAAATGTAACGCTATAACGCCACCTTGACTAAAGCCTGCCAAGATAATTTTTTCACTACAAATACCTTGGCTAATTAAGCTATCTATTAACGCTGTTACCGCTTTTGCTGATTCACGCACCCCGGGTTCATCTGCACGATGGGTTAAATCCATCGTTTTAATATCGTACCAAGCACGCATGCGCATGCCGCCGTTTACTGTTATTGGTTGTTCTGGTGCATGAGGAAAAATAAAACGGATCCCTGCATCCTTAGGTATATTCAACTCAGGCACTATTGGCGCAAAGCCATGTCCTGAGTCACCTAAACCATGCAACCACACTACGACAGCTTGGGTTTCACCTTGAGCCGCAACATCAACATAAGGAAGTAAAGCCATAACACCTATCCGAAAAAATTTAAATTACTTTGCTGAAAAACTGATTGCTGTTCCTGCTTGCTGTGAGCCAACCTCAGTTAGCAACTGCCAAAATTCTGCACCTGTGCGGTTATCTATCCACTTATCGTCTTTCCACTCAAAGTGATGACCATTAAACTTGGTTGCTACCCATAATTGGTGCAAAGGTGGTTGCTTGTTAATAATAATCTTACTTTGATCAGGAAAAGTAATACTTAACAAACCTTCATGAAACTCATAATCGAGGTCTAAATCTATCCGTTCTATTGCTTCTTCAACCGCTAAAAGTGTGTTATCGGTTAATTCATCATATTCAAAGTCATTCATCTTGTTTCACCTGTTTGCTTTTATCGCTAAGAATGCGATTATAGAGCGCAATCATCATAATAAAATATCATCATGCAAGCTTTTAAAACTAAAAGATCTCTTTTCAGCCTATTATGCGCCTTAATGCTAGGAAGCATGGTAAGCAGTTGTGGCCAAATGGGCCCCCTTACCTTACCACAACCACCAGCAGAAGTGGCAGTTCCAGAGCAAAACAACACTGCGTCAGACGAAAACTCTTGGCAAAAAGCAGCAGGTGAACCTAGTGGATCATTTTAATTATAATCAGCAAAGCCTTTTTGCTGAGCAGATACCGCTCACTCAAGTTGCTGAACAGTTCGGTACACCTTGTTATGTGTACTCCAAAGCCACTATAGTGCGGCATTATTATGCCTTTGCCGATGCCGCATCGCAGCACCCTCGTAGTTTAGTATGTTACGCCGTTAAGGCTAATAGTAATCTAGCCATTTTAAATCTATTAGCCAAACAGGGTTGTGGTTTTGATATTGTCTCAGCTGGCGAGCTACGACGAGTTATCGCCGCCGGTGGCGATCCAAGTAAGGTTGTATTTTCCGGTGTAGCTAAAACGGCTGAAGAAATGCGTTTTGCCTTAGATTTAGGCATTAAATGCTTTAATCTAGAATCCAGTGCTGAATTAGACCAACTACAGCAAGTCGCTAAAGCTGCGGATAAAGTTGCGCCTATATCTATTAGGGTAAATCCCGATATTGATGCTAAAACTCATCCGTATATTTCTACAGGTTTAAAAGCTAATAAGTTTGGTATTGATATTTCACAAGCCGAGCAAGTTTACCAAGCTGCAGCACAGTACAGTCATATAAAAGTGGTTGGCCTAGGTTGTCATATCGGCTCACAACTCACTGAAGTTCAGCCCTTCTTAGCTGCGCTAGAAAAGCTACTGCAGTTGCTAGATACCCTAGCTAACCAAAATATTATCTTACAACATATTGATATAGGCGGCGGCTTAGGCGTGACTTATAATGATGAAGCACCGCCCTCTCCGGCAGATTATATTAGCCAAGTGGTTCAGCGTTTAAGTCATTACCCTCACCTAGAGCTAATAATGGAACCAGGCCGAGCTATTATGGCTAATGCGGGTATTTTATTAACTAAAGTGGAATATTTAAAACCCGGTATAGAAAAAAATTTTGCCATTGTTGATGCGGCAATGAATGATCTAATTCGTCCAGCTTTATACAGCGCATGGCAGAATATTGTGCCTGTGACGCTAAATGAGAATATAGCCACAACAGTTTATGATGTTGTTGGCCCTGTTTGTGAAACTGGCGATTTTTTAGGTAAAGATAGAGCTTTAGCCATTAAACAAGGTGATTTATTGGTAGTACGCTCAGCAGGAGCCTACGGTTTTACCATGAGCTCTAACTATAATAGCCGGCTTAGGCCTGCTGAAGTTTTAGTCGATGGCACTGCATTACATCTAGTCCGCGCGCGCGAGCAATGGCAAGATTTATGGCGTGGTGAACAAGTATTAACTAGTTAACTTATAAGGTACTAATGTTACTTCATTTTTCTAAAATGCATGGTTTAGGTAACGACTTTATGATGGTCGATGCCGTGAGCCAAAATGTATTTCTAACCAAAGAGCAGATTAAAGCCTTAGCTAATCGTCATACTGGCATAGGCTTTGATCAACTACTTATGGTTGAACCGCCTTATGATCCCGAACTCGATTTTCATTACCGTATTTTTAATGCCGATGGTACAGAAGCTGAGCAATGCGGTAACGGTGCTCGCTGCTTTGCCAAGTTTGTTAAGGCTCGCGGTTTAACCAATAAACATAAAATAGGTGTTAGTACTCAATCGAGTAAAATTAAGCTGTATATTGAAACTGACGGCCAAGTGACGGTTAATATGGGGGTTCCTCAGCTAGAACCCTCTCGCATCCCTTTTAAAGCGCAAAAACCAGAACTCACTTATATATTACGCTCAGAAGAACATACTCTGCTATGCGGCGTTGTTTCTATGGGAAACCCACATGCGGTGAATATTGTTGAGGAAATAACAACCGCAGCGGTAGCCATACAAGGGCCAATTTTTGAGACACATGAACGTTTTCCTGAGCGCGCCAATATTGGCTTTATGCAAGTCATCACGCCTAATCATATAAAATTACGCGTGTGGGAGCGCGGTGCAGGTGAAACATTAGCCTGTGGTACAGGTGCTTGTGCCGCTGTTGTTATTGGCCAACTGCAAAATAAACTTCATCAACAAGTACAAGTAGATTTACCTGGCGGTACTTTACATATTCACTGGAACGGTCCTGGTCATCCCGTTAAGATGACCGGCCCGGCAGAGCATGTTTACGACGGACAAATAGCCTTATGACAGAGCCATTAATACAACAAGATATCATTGCCGCTGAAGTGGTTAGCGATTACTTACAAGACCACCCTGAGTTTTTTCAAAACAAACCAGAGCTATTAGCCTCGTTACGCTTATCGCATAAACAACGAGGTAGTGTATCTTTAGTCGAACGCCAATTAGAGATGCAACGTGAAAAAATTCAAGCTTTAGAAGATGATATAACTCGCTTAATGTCAATTGCTAGACAAAACGAGCAGCTATTTATGGCATTTAATCAACTGCAAGCCCAGTTATATCAAGCTAAGAACTTAAGCCAAGTTCAAGCTAGTCTGCAGCAATTTATCGAAAGCATGCCGCAAGTTCATGCTTATCAGCTTATTCGTTTTAACGATAACGAAATCGATAAATACCAAATGCTGTTATCTCGTCGCTTAGACGAAAAAGGTGTTTACCTTGGCCGATTAAATAAAGATGAACAACAAGTACTGTTTTCAAGCCATATTCATTCAGTCGCGTTAGTATTAATAAAACAAGATAAAAAGCCTTTAGCTTTATTAGCTTTTGGTAGCGAACATGATGATCATTTCCAACCAGATATGGACCAATTGTTTTTACAGCACTTATGTCATATTTTAACTCAGTTACTGCCAGGTTATGACGCAACCTAACTCCGTAACTAAACTAAACGCCGATTGGCAACAGCCAATCGACGCCTTTTTACACTACCTGCAATACGAGCGTGGCTATAGCAAAAACACTTTATCAAGTTATCAGCGCCAGCTAGAACAAACCGCGCTCAGTATTATTGAGTATGCAAAGCAGCAAGCTAACAGCGGCCAATATCATTGGCTAAATCTAGAACAAAATCAGCTTAAACAGCATATAAATACCTTACGCTTACAAGCCGTTAAACCACGGACCATAGCATTAAAAGTAGCTGCGTTACGTAGCTTCTTTGGTTTTATGCAAAAACAACATTTACGCCAAGATAATCCGGCCCAATATTTAACTGTACCCAAAGCCGCACGTGACTTGCCAAAAAATTTAGCCGTAGACCAAGTGAATCATCTATTAAGTTTTGATAGTAGTGATGATATTTTAGCGAGTCGAGATAAGGCCATTCTAGAATTGTTTTATTCCTCAGGCCTACGCTTAGAAGAGCTGGTTAATTTAAACATTAATGATATCGACTGGCAGCAAAAGCTTCTTCGCGTGAGTGGTAAAGGAAATAAACAACGTATTGTTCCTGTTGGTAGCGTTGCCTTAACGGCTATTAAGCACTGGCTAAATATGCGGCCAGCCTTTTGTCAGCAACTGGCTGAAGCTGACCAGCTAGCCTTATTTGTTAGCAAACAACACAAACGAATAAGTACACGCCAAGTAAGGCAAAGAGTACAGCTTTGGGCCAAAAAGCAAGGCTTAAGCCAACATTTACACCCCCATATGCTGCGCCACTCTTTTGCCAGCCATATGTTAGAGTCCAGTCAAGATTTACGCGCAGTTCAAGAGCTGCTAGGACACGCTAATTTAAGCACCACTCAGGTTTATACCCACTTAGACTTCACTCATTTAGCTAAGGTGTACGATAGCGCTCACCCTAGAGCACGTAAAAAGTAAGGCTTTACAATGCAATTATTAAAAGCGTTAACGCCAATAACGGTATTGTCTTTCGATTTAGACGATACCTTATATAACAATAAGCCCGTAATTGCCGCAGCAGAACAAGCAATGCTAGCGGCTTTGTTTAAACATGCTCCTGTCACAATAACAACAGACAGTGATTTTTGGTGGCAACAACGCTTGCGCTTAGCAGAAATAACGCCAGATATACGCCATGATTTAGGCCGTTGGCGTTTATTAGCCATTGATGCTGGTTTGCAAAGTTTAGGTTTAAGCTCTTGTGAAGCCGGTGAAATAGCACAACTAGCTTACGATGCCTTTATTCAAGCAAGAACCCGTATTTCAGTACACCAGGCAATAAAAAACTTACTGCAACAACTCGCAAGTCAGTATCAACTAATTGCCATTACTAACGGTAATGCCTGTATTGATAAAATGGGCATAGGTCAATGGTTTAGGTTTAGCTTACAAGCGGGCCCAGATGGTAAAATGAAGCCCTACCCTGATATGTATTTAAAAGCAGCGCAACGTTTAAACATAGCGCCAAAACAAATATTGCATATTGGAGACAGCCACCGCGCTGATGTAATGGGTGCACTAAAGGCTGGCTGCCAAAGCGCTTGGTTAGATCATTACAACAGCAGGGTCGCTATTTTGCCGCATATTCGTTTAACCAATATTCATAACCTAAAAGCCATGCTTAAGTAAATTTATACCTTATTTTAATCTAACTACATAAATAACTGGTTATTTATCCACTAATAAGTGCTGTTAGCTTGGCGCACTGGTTTTGGCTGTTATAATAGCTGGCATTATGCTTAGCGAGAAATACCAATGGATGTATCTTACCTGCTTGATGGTTTAAACGATAAACAACGGGATGCAGTTGCTGCATCGCCACAACATATGCTGGTGCTTGCCGGTGCGGGTAGTGGAAAAACCCGTGTTCTTGTTCATCGCTTAGCCTGGCTAATGCAGGTAGAGCGGGTGGCGCCTTTTAGTTTATTAGCCGTAACCTTCACTAATAAAGCTTCGCAAGAAATGCGCGGCCGAATTGAAAGTACCATTGGTGTTAGCTTAAATAACTTGTGGATGGGTACTTTTCACGGTTTGTCCCATCGTATGTTGCGAGCTCATTATCAAGAGGCGGGGTTACCGCAAAGCTTCCAAATTATTGATACTGACGATCAATACCGTTTAGTTAGGCGCATTCTTAAAGCTTTAAACTTAGACGAGAAACATTGGCCAGCAAAACAAGTACAGTGGTTTATCAATGGCCGAAAAGATGAAGGCCAACGACCTCATATGATTGATGCCTCGGGCGACTTTAGCCTGCAGCAAATGCTTAAAATTTATACTGCCTATCAAGAAATGTGTGATCGCTCTGGGTTAGTCGACTTTGCTGAAATTCTCCTGCGTAGTTTCGAATTATTAAAAAATAATGCCGAAGTACGCCAGCATTATCAACAGCGCTTTAGGCATATACTGGTTGACGAGTTTCAAGATACTAATGCCATTCAATATCAATGGCTAAGACTCTTAGCTGGCTCTAACGCTAAAGTTATGATTGTTGGTGATGATGATCAATCTATTTACGGCTGGCGTGGTGCCAGAGTTGAGAATATCCAAACTTTCTTAAAAGATTTCCCTGATGTAACCACGGTGCGTTTAGAACAAAATTATCGCTCTACAGCCACAATATTAAAAGCAGCTAATGCCGTTATTGCAAACAACAGTGGTCGTTTGGGTAAAGACTTATGGACAGATGGCGCTGATGGCGAAGTTATTTCTTTATATACCGCTTTTAATGAATTAGATGAAGCGCGCTTTATTGTCGGCCGAGTACGAGACTGGATGAAAAAAGGCGGCAGCCTTAGCGATAGCGCTATTCTATATCGGAATAATGCCCAGTCGCGGGTTTTAGAGGAAGCTTTAATTCAAGAAGGCCTTAACTATCGTATTTATGGCGGCTTACGCTTCTACGAGCGGCAAGAAATTAAAGATGCCTTGGCTTATTTACGCTTAATAAATAATCGCCAAGATGATGCAGCATTAGAGCGGGTAATAAACACGCCGGCACGGGGCATTGGTGAAACGACGCTAAATAAAGTGCGCTTACATTCCCGTAGTGAAAAAATCACCCTGTGGCAAAGCTTACAGCAACTTATTAGCCAGCAACAGTTATCAGGCCGTGCCGCTAATGCTATTAATAATTTTATGCAGTTAATTGACCAGTTAGCCGAGCAATCTAATGACTTGCCTCTGCACGAGCAAACTGAGCATGCCATTAAACAGTCTGGTTTATATGCCATGTATCAAGCAGAAAAAGGTGAAAAGGCACAAACACGTATAGAAAACTTAAATGAATTAATTACGGCCTGCCAAAACTTTGATGACGCTAATGATGTGGAAATGACACCTTTAGCCGCATTTTTATCTCAAGCGGCACTAGAAGCCGGTGAATACCAAGCAGAAGAGCACTCGGATGCGGTGCAATTGATGACCTTACATAGCGCTAAAGGCTTAGAATTTCCACAAGTTTTTATTTGCGGATTAGAAGAAGGCATGTTCCCAAGCATGCAAAGTGCTGAAGATCCTACTCGGTTAGAAGAAGAGCGTAGGCTATGCTACGTCGGCATGACCCGTTCAATGCAAAAACTGTATTTATGCCACGCAGAAAGCCGACGTTTATATGGCCAAGAGCAACATAATAGGCCATCACGTTTTTTACGGGAAATTCCAGCCGAATATATAGAAGGAATTCGTCTAAAGACCCAAGTGAGCAAGCCTACCCAGTTTAATCGTTTCAGCGGCCAAGCAAGCCATGTTGCCTTTGAAAACACTGGTTTTAGCCTAGGCCAACGCGTACTACACGCTAAATTCGGTGAAGGCACAGTGCTTAACTATGAAGGTACTGGCGCCCAATCTAGGATCCAAGTTAATTTCGATCAGGTCGGCAGCAAATGGCTAGTAACCGCTTACGCTCGCTTACAAGCTGTTAGCTAATGTTCACCCATCCTGAACTTACAACATGGTTAACCCAGGCTGCCAACTTGAAAATTCGGCTTCCTATCATCTGGCAAGGCCAACGGCAGCTGTTATTAAACGCCACCTTAACTTGGCTAGGGCATAACCAATTTCAACGGCTATATTGGTTAGGTGAAGATGCACCTGAAGCGGCGACTTTAATCACAGCTGGAAACAATTATCAGCATTTAGGAACAGAATGCGATGTACTTGTGGTTAATGCATTTAGTGGTTTTCCAGCGGATGCAGTCGCTGCCATATCAGGTTGTGTTAAAGCCGGAGGCCTCTGGCTAGTGTTATGCCCTGAGTTTCGCCTCTGGCAACAACAAGCAAATCCGGCTCATAGCAGCTTGCTGCCTTATCCAATAGATGCAACTGAATATCAGGGGCTGTTTATTCGTTTTTGGCTACAACAAATAACAACCGCCAACCTATTTGTTTTCCATGGTCAACAGTTAATACAGCAACTCGCTTGGCCAACGCTAGCAGCCAGCAATGCATCTGAACCACCTTTTGCTAGCAAAGATCAAGCAAAGGCCGCACAGGCTATTTGCCGCGTTGTAACAGGCCATCGCCGGCGACCATTAGTGTTAACGGCCGATCGCGGTAGAGGAAAGTCTGCCATACTTGGCATAACCGCCGCTCAATTAGTCACTAATATAAAACAACCTATAATTATCACAGCGCCCTCGCCCCAAGCTGCTGCAATTGCTGTTAATCATTTTAAACAACTAGCTGCAGAGTCTGATCATGATTGCTTGCAGTTTATGCCGCTAGATGAACTATTGCTGAAAAAGCCTGCAGCGGCATTGTTAATGATAGACGAAGCGGCCGCTATTCCAACGCCAATATTACAACAGCTTGTTGCACACTATAGTCGGATAGTTTTTGCTACAACAGAGCATGGTTATGAAGGAACAGGCCGAGGCTTTACCGTTCGTTTTCAACAACATTTAAATAAGCACTGCCCAGGTTGGCAAAAACTACACTTGCAACAACCCATCCGTTATCAAATAAAAGATCCCTTAGAGCAGCTGATTTTTAGCAGCTTTCTATTGCAATCACACCCAGTGAATTTTGATCAGCAAATTGTACCAGGCTATGTTGTTAAAACCTATACCGCTGCCGACTGGCTACAACAAATAAACAAATTGCAGCAAGTGTTTAGCCTACTGAGTTTGGCGCATTATCAAACCCAAGTTAAAGATTTAGCATCACTGCTAGACAATCCTGATCTTATGGTGATGACGTTTGAGGCAACAGATACGGTATTAGCCTGTGCCCTACTTAGTGCAGAAGGCAATTTACCACCACAACTAGCGAAGCAGATCTATTATGGCCAGCGCCGTATACAAGGCCATTTATTAGCACAAAGCTTGGCCTTTCATTGTGCTAAGCCAGAATTAGCAACGCGTAATTTATTAAGAGTAATGCGCATTGCCGTACAACCTGAGTTACAACGGCAAAAATTAGGACAAAGGTTGTTACAACAGATAGAAATTTTCGCTACACAGCATAATATTGATTATCTGGGGACAAGTTATGGCGCTAATATTAATTTGCTGCAGTTTTGGCAACAGGCCGGTTATACGGCGGTGCGTTTAGGCCAAACGGCTGATAAAGCCAGCGGTGAATACTCTTTATTAATGCTAAAGCCACTGATACAAGAAGATGTCAGTAATACATTAACAACTGAATTTGCCCAGTATTTGCCAAACCAAGCAGCTGTACACTACCCATTATTGGCAACACAGCTATTACTCGCGCTAGCAAGGCCTCAGCAAACATCACCAATAACACCGCAACAACTAGAGCAATTACAGCTATTTTGTCAGCAAAAACGACCCTATGAGTTGGTAAACCACTTACTACTAGCTTGGTTTAATCAACAACAAAATTTGCTACCGGCACAGCTAAAGCAAACCTTAGCAGCTAAATTGTGGCAGCAGCAAAGTTGGCAACAATTAAGCGCAAATTACGATTTCAGCGGTAAAAAGGCCATTATTAACTATTGGCAAAATACCCTAGTAAATTTGATAAAAACATAGTTTAAAAATCAAGCCTAATACTTTACATTATTTACACAATGCTAATCTCGGATTATTATTAACTTTACTTTTTGCGCTTTTAAAGCTAATGTGCACGCATTTCATCCCTTAAGTTATCTTATATGCTTACTATTCTTTCTTTAACAGGCTTATTAGCAAGCCCGTTATATTCTGCTAATGGCTACTCACCATCAGAGCGACGCACATTACAAACTGCAGTAGAAATGAGCATACAATATAACGAACTTGAACGTTTCCAACAGCATTGTATCAGCCAAGAACCTGAATCTGACATAGCAAAAATTTATTCTACATTGCCAGTAAGTCAAGCAAAAGCTTATTCTCTTATTGAAAATAAGCTTAAAATGTCTGGCATAGAGTCTGTTGAATCAGTTGATAAAAAGCTGACAAAGTTCGTTAAAAAAAATGTGCCTACATTAATTGATTGTACAGATAGCAAAGCTTATCAGACATTACTAGATAGTTATGAACTGACAGTATTTTCTTTAGAGATTTCTTCAGAATTAGCACAAGCACCTGTTTCCACAGCAACCAGTAGACAACAAAGTGCAGCTTCAGAAACCGCTAGTATAAAAAAACTAATTGAAAGCAGTCATGGTATTGCTTTAGTCACTGTTACAGACAGAAATTTGCTTAGCCCAGTGGAACAAGCCAATTATTTGCACCTAGACTACGATAGCCGTTATATATTCAAAGTACATCAAGGTTGGAAGAATATTACAGCGTCTTATATGGGCATGCATATAGCAGTTGACGATGCCAGCCTAGCTAGCACAGCAACAGAATGGTTAATTTTCATAGATCAAAAAAAGCATTTTATTAAAGCCATAAAAAAACAAGATGCCGCTGCACATTTACGGATGCTAGTAAAACCAGAATGGATGTTTGATACTAAAGGCAACTTAGTCCGTTTATAATGAAACAAAACATTTAGCTATCAAGCCCCTAGCACAGGGGCTTTTTTGTTTGTTGTAATCTAGGTTATAAGACTCGAAAGAGCGTAACTGCCTAGCGGTGGGCTACTGTATTCCGGGCGTCCTGCCCTGCACCCTTCGGGCCGCCGCAAGCGGCATTCTAATTCGTTCCTGACGAATTGGTCGCATGGGGTCG
>NZ_JBOTRC010000018.1:0-27543 GCF_050936095.1 Rheinheimera sp. WS51 | reverse complement strand
CTACGACCCCTTTAATATTTAATGTAGGTAACTTTATGTCGGATATTAAGATAACAAAAGAATTAACTGCGGCGCATAGTGGCCGCTATGTTGCACGAATAGAGGGTATTGAGGGCGAGGGTGAAATAATATTCACTATACGCAATACGCATCTTATTAGTGCTGATCATACAATAGTGCCAGAAAGCCTGGCGGGAAAAGGCATAGCTAAGGCTTTACTTAACTTTATGCTAGACGATGCTAAAAAAGAAAACTTCAAAATAATTCCTATATGCCCCTTTGTTCGCGCGCAATATGAGCGCCATCCAGAGTGGAGTAACCTTTTCAGTACTAAGCCAGGAGAAGTGCCAGAATTGTCTTAATGCAGCAAGCAAAGCTTATGTTATCAATAACCGCAGCTTTGCTTGCTTAATGGCTACAGTTAGCAAATACAGAGTGTGGTTTATTAGTAGGCTAACCTCGCTTTAAACTCTGCATTAAGATATCGTATTTAAAAAAATATTTGCTAGAACATGCACAACAGTCGCTTTGCTAGCATATTTTTTAGGCTGAATGTTCGTGTATTTTGTTGATTATACATGCATAGGTTAATTTGGGGCTCTGAATTAAATAAGCTTACATTTCAATTTTGTATCGGCTAAATTGTGTCGGCTGATCCTGAAATTATTAGGCTGCGTGTTTTTAAAACCAAGGAGTGGTGCTTTTTATGTTTAATCCCACACTTAATTATTACAACCAAAATGCCAAGAGCTTTAGTGATGCAACACTAGATGTTGATATGTCGGCTTTGTATGCTGAGTTTCTGCCTTTAGTGCCTAAGCAAAGCCATATTTTAGATGCGGGTTGTGGTAGTGCCCGTGATGCTGCGTATTTTAAACAGCAAGGCTATAAAGTGAGTGCTTTTGATGCCAGTGAAAAGTTAGCCGCTTTAGCGAGTAATTACTTACAGCAAGAGGTTGAGGTTAAAACATTTCAGCAACTAGATGTTAGTAATGAATATGATGCTATTTGGTGCTGTGCTAGTTTATTGCATGTTCCGAAAAGTGAATTAGCCTTAGTGTTTTTAAACTTACAACGTGCGCTTAAGGCTAACGGTATTTTATATGTATCATTTAAATATGGCAGCCAAGAGCGTTCGCATAATGGCAGGGTTTTTACAGACTTAAATGAAGAACTATTAACGGATATATTAAATTGTCATACCCAGATGCAAGTAATGAAACACTGGCAAAGTTTTGATCTTCGCCCTGGACGGGAGCATGAAAAATGGCTAAATGCGTTGATTAGAAAAGAGTTTTAGTCATGAATGGGGCAATGCAACAGCAGCTTGATTTTATTGCTTATATCCAACGCTTGTTAACTGAAGGCGACTTCACTGCTACTTACAAATTTGCATTATTACATGCTATAGCTGATGTGTGCATTGAGCAGCCGTTATTAGCAAACTTGAATGAACTTAAGATTGATTTAGCTACTTTAGCGGATAAGTTAATTATTTTATATTGGCATCATGCTATGCCATTTTCATCTCAGCATTCAGATGAAAGCGCTTTGTTAAAGCAAAATGCTGGCGCCCAATCAAAAGTAATTACTGTACTTTTTGAGTGCCAGAAAAATAATATAGGTAATTTTCGCCAACTTAAACAAAGTAATCTATATAAATCGACGTTTAATGCAGCTATGACAACGCTAAAAAATGGCCCGCTTTGGCGTTTACAAATACTTGCTAAACAAGAGGAGTGCTTTTTATATCCACATACTCGCAGTACTGAATTCATTACTTTAAATCCTGGTATAGCGAGCTGTTTTAGACGCTTTTATGACTTAGTTGTGTACTTAGCTCGAAATGCTTGGCTGCAGAAAATTCAGAGCATTAAACATAATCAAGCCTTGATTGGCCCACAAAGCCAATTACAAGAGTTTTTATTTGGTGTGGATCGCAACGCTCTAACGAAAGCCAAGCCAGTGTTAGTTGAGTTACAAGCTAACATTTGCTTCTATTGCCAAAAAGTAATGAAAGGTGATGTTGAAGTTGATCACTTTATTCCATTTTCTCGCTATGCTAATGATCTTGGTCATAACTTTGTCGCTGCCCATCGAACTTGTAACAACAATAAGCGTGACTTTTTAGCGGCTCAAGTACATCGAGAGCGTTGGCAAGAGCAAAATTTAGTTGTGAATGGCCAAGCAATTACACGTGATCTAAGCGATTATTTTTATTGTGATGAAGCTAAATCTTTGGCAGTAAGCAACTGGGCGTATCAAGTGGCCGCCGAGAGTGATGCTAAGTTGTGGCTAGGGATAAACAATTTTGAACCGGCTAAACCAATGGCTAAGGTAATCTCTTTTAAACACCCACAGCCGCAACCCTATCTAGATCAGCATGACACTCATTTACAACTTCCTTACTTCCCAAATATAAAAATAGCCTGTGGTCACTTTAAAACCGGTGATGATAGTGAAGTAGAGTATATCGATGCTCCTCTTGGGCTAGGTAAGCTTGATCCTAAAACGCACTTTTTAGCTAGGGCATCGGGTAACTCAATGAACGGTGGTAAAAATCCAATTCACGATGGCGATTTATTATTACTAGAGTGGATATCCGCAGATAAGGCTGGTTCGTTGCAAGGTTTAACGGTGGTGGTAGAGCAAGATGATATTGGCGGTGAAAGCCAATATTTATTGCGTAGTATTAAGAAAGTCGCTGATGGCCAGTATCTATTAATTGCCAGTAACCCTGATTATGAAGTGATAACGGCAAACGATAGTATGCGAACACTTGCACGGTTAAAGCATGTTATTGTTAATTAGTCATTTGATACCAAATAACGACAAATTTAACCAGCTTTGAAATATCACAATTTTTATTACTCGAAAATAAAGAAAAGTTAGAGCTCATGTCTAATCACCCCCACTATTTTATGATTTAATTCACGGCTTTACGTTTGATGATGATATTTTATTCCGGCCTTTGAGTCAGGCTATAAAAAATGGAATACCAAAACGGGTCAATATGAAAGCTATAGTGATAACAACAACCGGCCTGCGCCTGTCGCAGCGGGTGTAGCTGTTGCCACTATTTTGGGCGGATATGATCCTGTTAGTTATAATGCAGTTATTTACCCTGTGTTTCATGGTAACTATGGCAACCTATTTAACTTGCCAACACCCGATCTTAGCAGTGATGTCGATCAGTGCTGGCTTGAAGTGACAAATGCTGAGAATGAACAAAAGCTGATTAGTATTGCTGCAACACGGCATAACCCTTCTTCAATCAACCAGTTACACGTTAATCTTGCCGCTGAGTTTAGGCCAACGCTTGCCATTCTCCGTTGTCAGCATAATGGGTTAATTACCGAATTAACTCGTACAATATTTGACAGCCAGATCCCTGCGCTACCTGAACTGGCCATAGTGGGACAAGAGCATGGTTTTAATCAGTTAAAGCAGCGTGAGTTTGCCGACATTGAAAGTGAACTTAGCAAACTGTCTGATGCTACGTTAGTACTGCCAACCAGTTTAGCCATTAAAGTTGACAGTTATGAGTTGGCCGAAATACTCGCCGCACTGTCGGCTGAACAAAGGGCCAAGTTAGTCAAAATACTTGCCTACCGTGCCGCAGCTAAAACTACGTCTTTATTGTTGCGTCATGCAGAAGCTGAGAGCTTACCTAAACAGGAAGCAGCTGCGCGTTTAAAACTACACTTACAAAAAACGGGTTTGTTAGAAACCGATAAGCTTATCGTAACGGGCAGTGAAATTCACGGTAATGGTTTGTTTTTCGATGGTCAAAACGGCGAAAATGCGCGAGTGGAATTAACCGATAGAGCCAGTGTTGATCCCGCTGCTAGAGCGACTTGGTTTAGAGATGTTTACGGCAGGCTTCATTTAACAATGCAGCCTTGGTTATGTGCAGCACAAGTTGGTAATAGCCTAATATTATTGAATTGCAGCACAGATAATGTAAGCCAACGCTGGGAGTTTCATAACGATAATGAGCTTATATTGAAGAATGTTTTATCAAGCAAATGCTTAGATTATGATCGAGCAAATGCGAGGTTAATTCCATATAGTTGTCACGGAGGCTGGAACCAGCAATGGAACGGTGTCGTTAATATAACTCCATTATGGTTGGCATTGCTTGACGGACAAGACATTAAGCAAGTTATGCAGTTGTTGGCAGAATAGCGCAGAAACATAGAGTAACTAGCATTTTTTATCATCCGCGGCAGGATAAAAGCTTATTTTGCCGTTATATCGCAATTCAATTTTTATCGGTCATTTAGTAATGAAAGCACCACTACACTAGAAACAGGTATTAGCTTGGTATCAATAGTTACGAGCATAGATAAATTAGTTGCCGCTGATACCGATAATGTTCTAAAACATAAAGCTATCTTAAGCTGGTTTTTGTTTTTTTGTTTTTAATTAAATCAAAGGTTTTCATATGGAATACAATGCTTTACTCTAAGGGAGAATTAAATAATAAAGGTTAAAGCTGTATGTCAAATTTATTCGGATATTTTAGTGTACCCGTTCAGTTAGGTTTCGATATTGCCACATCTCTTACTATCATCGGTTCTTTAATGTTTTTTCTTTACACTATGCGTAACAATATTAAGAACGAAAAGGCAGAACGTTTTGATAAACAAGCTAGGGCCGTAGCAGCTGAGCAGCTTAAAAGTTCTAATAGCGCGTTAAGTGACATCTATATCAATGAAGTTATATTACATTCAGAAAAGTTAAAAAGAACAATTCGATTATCTAAAGAGTCTAATTTTGAAAGGGAAATGCGAGCATTAAGTAGTCCTGAAAAATTAGATGCGGCTTTAGTTGCGTTGAATAATGCGCAAAATGCAGTAGGTGACTTTTACGAGAAACTGCATGTTGAAAAGTTTAATATTATTCCTGTTATAGACTCTATTGAAGATAACTCGCTGCTAGTAGAGCAGTTTATTGAGCAGCTTGATCGCATTGCTGATAGTTATAATAAACAGTCTGGCTTTACAGTTGCTCTTATTAATGAATTAAAAACATTAAAAGAAGCAATGAATCAAATATGTAAGAGTAATGGCATTGAGAATAAAGAGTCTTTTATTAGTTTGTTAAGTGAAAAAGAAGAAGTCTTTAATTTGTTGCGAAAATATACTATGTCAATAGTGTTAGATGTTGACTATTATGATTGGACAAAAAGCTTTGTGGATGAAGAAGATAGAGCCTTATTTAAATCAGCTTTAACCGCACTGGATAATGATGAAAAATTGACTGAGGAAATGAGTAATATCATTAGTGAAACTTTCCAGCAATTACTGTTTGGTACCTATGATTCATCGACAAAGTACTACGCCCAAATATTTTTTATAGCAACGAACAATCAAAAAGAAGCAAATAAATCTTGTAAATCTGTTTTGGCAACGTTAAGTGCTATTTTGAAATATTTACTGCAAAAAGGTGGTAAAGATAAGAACCTAAATGCCATTCTAGAGCAATATAAGGGTGAGAATTATTTTGATATTGAAACTAAAATTCGTTAAATAAATTTGCTGTATAAAATCAATTCTTTATCGCTTCGATACAGTTTGGTATTAGTTTAAAGTCATTATGCACCCCAACAAATAGGTATGGGGTGTAATAAATTAAAGTTGTTACTAATATTATTTAGAATATACTTACTTTATAAAAAAAGGAGTAAGTTCTATTTACGGGTATATTGCACGCCAGCCTATATTCTCTGCTGATAAAGTAGTGTTTGGTTATGAGTTATTATTTCGTGACGGCGAATTAAATAGCTTTCCAAATGTGGATGCTGATTGCAGAGGCTTCTCAGGTAGAACTAAACTTTGATACTTTAGCTGATATTTGCCAACGTGATCTTGGCTTATCTTACAAGTTACTTCGTTTTGTTAATAACAGCATGTTTGCTGCTCGCCAACCTATTACGTCGCTAAAATTGGCGATGGTGTCGATGGGTGAGCCAGAATTAAAGAAATTTATTGCCTTGTTAGCCTTAGCTAATTTATCTGATGGTGTGCAGGATGAGCGCCTGACCTTAGCGTTAGTGCGGGCTCGTTTTTGTGATTTACTGGCAGAGCAAAAGCGCTTGTCTAGTAACCCTCCTAGCGCATTTTTAACCGGGCTATTTTCTAATGTCCATGAGATTATTGAACAGCCTCAACAGTTAATGCTAGAGCAACTGCCATTACAAGTCGAAATTAAGCAGGCTTTATTAACGCACAGTGGCTTACTCGGTAAGATGTTGCAGTTAACTTTATCCTTTGAACGCGGGGACTGGGAACAAACATTAAGTTTAGAGCAGAAAATTAGCGGTATTAGTGAGCTAGCCGATGTTTATCAAGATGCTGTACGTTGGGCTGATAATATTCTGACGAAGTAATTTAAATAAAGGACAGTGAGATCTGCCCTTTATTTTTGCTGCTAATGTGATTTACCTAGTAGCTAAACACTATTGCTTTGCCTCTTGAGCGCGGATCAGCTACGGCTTCTACTTTATCTTTAGAGACTTTAATCGCTTGAATATCACCTAGGTTCCAACTTTGGGTTACTAGCTTATAGCCTTTATTTTCTAATGCTTGCTGCACATCTTTTGGTAGCTGAGCATAGGGCTCCATAGTGATTTGATCTTTCGGTAATAGTTGGTGATGAAAGCGCGGTGCCGCTACGGCGTCGGCTAAGGGCATTTTATAATCATAGAGATTATTAATTACCTGAAAAATAGAAGTGAAAATGGTCGAGCCGCCGGGGGTGCCAATAACTAACTCTATTTGTTTGTCTTTAAGTAGTAAACTCGGTGCCATTGACGACAACATACGCTTACCTGGGGCTATGGCATTAGCGTCACTGCCTACCACGCCAAAGGCATTAGGCACACCTGCTTTGGCAGAGAAGTCATCCATTTCGTTATTCAGTAAAAAGCCAGCGCCTTCAACAACAACGCCGCTGCCAAAGTCTAGGTTTAAGGTGTAGGTATTAGATACCGCATTGCCGTCTTTATCTAAAATAGAAAAGTGCGTGGTGTGATAGCCTTCTAAGCCGGGTTTAACATCAGCCGTTACTGAGATGTGTTTTGGGTTTATTTCGTTGGCACGTTTGTCTAAATAGCTGGGGGCAACTAACTGCGCTTGGGGAACTTCAGTAAAGCTAGGATCACCTAAGTAATCGGCTCTGTCGGCAAATACCCTTTTTTCAATTTCTGCGATTAAATGAACATATTGGCTGCTATTTAACGCTACGCCATCAAAATGACTCGCTAAACGCTGCTTTAGGCCTAGTAACTGGCTTAAAGCAATACCGCCCGAGCTAGGCGGTGGCGCTGTAACTACTTGATAGCCTTGCCAGTCGGTAATAACAGGCTGGCGCCATACGCTTTGGTAAGAGGCTAAATCGGCTAAGCTGATAAGGCCGCCGCTGCGTTGCATTTGTGCCACTAATAACCTAGCGGTTTCACCTTGGTAAAAGTCTTTCGGGCCTTCTTGTGCTATGCGTTGCAAGGTAGCGGCAAGCTCGGGTTGTTTAAAGTTTGTGTTGGCAATCATATCGCTAAAGTACTGCGCAAAGTTGGTTTTACCTTCTAATTGCTGCAGTAAGTCTTCCCGATATTGAAACTGGTTTTCAGCAACGGTAAAGCCCATTTTAGCGTAGACAATGGCAGGCTGTATTAAGTCGGCCCAAGGTAAGTTGCCAAATTTCTGGTGCGCCTCCCATAAGCCCATTACTGTGCCGGGTACGCCACTGGCTTTAGCGCCAATTAAGCTTAAGTTGGCAATAACTTCTTTGTTCTCATCTAGATACATATCTTTATCTGCGGCAGCAGGGGCGGTTTCGCGGTAATCTAAAAAGTAGGCCTTGCCGTCAAACCAAATTGTCATAAAACCACCACCACCAATATTACCCGCTTCGGGATAAGTGACCGCTAGGGTAAAAGCGGTGGCTACAGCTGCATCTACCGCGTTGCCGCCTTTGCGCAGAATTTGTTCGGCAACAAGGGCACCGTATTGATCGGGGGAGGCGACTGCGCCGGTGTTGCTTGGTTTAACTGATTCTGCAGGCTCGGTAGAGCAGCCAAAGCTAACAATTAGGTATAAGCAAATAAAGAATAAACGAAAGGCCATGATGTCAGTGTTCTCCAATAGCAATTTGCTGTAGTTTTAACTCTTAGTATCTGGAATTACAAGGCCTAGCAAGCGGTTCTATATAACTCAGTTACAAAATATTCACCTTAATGTATAGTAAGCGGCTGTATTTGCACCAAAAGGAGTAAGGTGTTGCAAACAAATCAGTTACTTATTCAGTTGATGCTTTATGTTTATCTACCGCTATGGGGGATAGCCGGTTTTGTTGACTGGTGCTGCCATCGCGCTACTCGTATTGAACATACCTCTGGCTTAAAAGAATCATTAGTGCATTCATTAATGGGCATACAAATGGCTGTGCCTATTTTGTTGTGCCTGTTGTTTAAAGTGAATGTGCTTATTTTATTAATTTGCATCGCGGCTTGGCTGGCGCATGAGGCGGTTGCCCATTATGACGTGCATTATGCTGCGCCTAAACGGCATATTAGTGTTTGGGAAATGCATGCCCACAATTATTTAGCTACCTTGCCGTTATATATGCTGCTGTTAATTATTGTTATTAATTATCAGGTGTTTATAAAGCTGATTACCTTTAATTGGCAGGGCGAGTTTAGTTTAAACCGCATGCCTTATGCGCATGGCGGTGACGGTTATTTGCCTTATTATCTTGGTTTTATGGCCGTGGTATGTGTGTTGCCTTATATGGAAGAAAACTTACGCTGCTTAGTAGTGGCATTAAAGAATAAGACGAGTACAGCATGAGTGTGTTTATTACCAGTAGTGGCCGGCATTTGCCTGGGCCGCCAATTAACAACGAGCAAATAGAGCCTTTATTAGGCTTAGTGAATGGTAAGGCTAGCCGGTTAAAACGACGTATTTTGCAGTCTAACGGTATTCATACTCGGCATTATGCAATAGATGCTAATCATAATACGCTAATAACTAATAGTGCTATGGCTGCACAGGCGGCTGAACAGTGTTTACACGATAGCTTTTTAAGCAAAAAGCAAGTAAAGATGCTAAGTGCGGCCACTAGCCAAGGTGATATTGTGTTGCCGGGCTTTGGCTCTATGGTGCAAGCCGAATTAGGCTTAAGTGATATAGAGTTACATAGCAGCCATGGTATTTGCTCTAGCAGCATGATGGCACTAAAAACAGCTTACATTAATATAAAAGCCGGTGAGCAAAACAATGCCTTAGTGGTTGCCAGTGAGCTAACTTCGCGTTTATTTAAAGCCAGCCGTTATGAAGCAGCTGGCGCGACAATAGACTTTAATGCTGAATTTTTACGCTGGATGTTATCAGATGGTGCCGGCGCTTTATTGTTAGAGCAACAGCCGCGTGGCCAGTGTTTTCGTATCGATTGGATCCGCAGTTTTTCACATGCCGATGCTTATCCGGTATGTATGAGCGTCGGCTTCCCTAGCGAGCAAAATGGCGATAGAAGCTGGCAAGATTACCCCACTTACGCTGAGGCAGAAGCTGCTGGCGCCTTACTTATTCGCCAAGACGTTAGGTTATTAGAAAACATTGTTAAGTTAGGTGTTGATGGTTATTTGCGTCTTATCGCTGAAAGCCGAGTGCAGCCCGAGAAAGTAGACCATGTATTATGCCATTATTCGTCGCATTACTTTCGCGGTAAAATTTTCGACATGATGCAGCGTGCTGGAGTCGGTATTGCTGAAGAAAAGTGGTACAGCAATTTATACAGTCGGGGCAATACTGGTTGTGCCTCAATTTTTATTATGCTTGATGAGTTTAAGCGCACCCAATCTTATAAAACCGGTGACACTATTTTATGTATGGTGCCAGAAAGTGGCCGTTTTAATAATGCGTATATGCAGTTAACTGTGGTTGAAGCTTAGTTACACTCTTTGATGCCAAGGAAACAATTTAATGTCTGAAAATACATCTGAACATATTTTAACGCCGCAAGGCCAGCAGTGCTTGCAAGCCTTAATGAGAACCTGGTTTGAGTTTGAGCGTCAGTTAGGCCGAGTGCCATTAATTCAACGTTTAGAGCGTGGCCAATTTAGCCAAGCCGATTACCGCCAGTTACTGCTTAACTGGCGCCAGCAAGTTATTGAAGGGTCGCGCTGGATCAGCCGTTGTGCCTCTAGTTTCGACCGTGATTATAGTGATGTACGCTCTGTTATTATTGGCCATGCCCGTGAAGAGCACCGTGATTATGAAATGCTAGAGCAAGACTTCGTTGCCGCAGGGGGCGAGTTAACCGCTATTCAGCAAGCTAGCAGGAATGTGGGCACTGAAGCTTTGCATGGTTTTTTAATGTATCGCGCCAGCCAAACAAACCCAGCAGACTTAATAGGCGCTATGTGGATTATTGAAGGTTTAGGCCAAAAAATGGCCTCAAGCTGGGCCGAGCAAATTGATAAAAGTACTAAGAGCGATGGCAGCTTTACTCGGTTTATGCGCTATCACGGCGCTAATGATGATGACCATATGCAAAAGCTGTATCAGTTAATTGACCGTTTATGCCAAAGCCCAGATCAGCTTAGTACCATAGTGCGCACGGCGCGCGTTACCGCTCGGTTGTATTGCCTGCAATTAGAAGAGGTAGACAATGAGTACTGATTTTAACAATGGCAATACTCATTCTAGCAAGCAAAGCGCTAACTCTAGTAAGGCTAGTGCTTATTTAAAGGCGATTGCTCAAGACAATTCGTTGCCAATAGAGCAGTCGGCGTTAGATTTATGGTTAAAAGACTTACAAAATCCCCTACGCTGGGGCATTCGGCCATTGTTGCAGTTTATCTTTGCTGTATTACTGCACATTATTTGGTTTTTTAAGCGACTGCCGTTACCGCAATTTAGTGCTCATGTTAGTTTACAAAAGCTTATTTGCTGGTTTTGCACCCATTTTGTTAGTCGTGAAGCTAACCTGCTGATATTGCGTCATTATGCGACGGAATCAAATATTCTTAACTTTTTAGCGGCTAATAGCCCTGATGCTAACTTTAAACCCGTGCAGCTATATCCTAAAAGTATCGCTCAAATGCAACAGGCAAGTTTTGTCGACCATGATCAAGAGCTATTTCGATTGTTCGCAGAGCTAGGGCCTTGGCATCATCCGGCTAAACCATTAGCTAAAGCTAAGCTTAATTGGCAGCATTGGCAGCCTATAGATATGGCAGAGTTTCAGTTTACTGAAAAGCGCAGTCAGTGGCTTGATTTTGAAAGTGCCCACGCGTTATTTATGTGTTTATTCTGCTTGCTGTTAACTCGAGAAGAATATCGTGATGCCATTAATGGTTTTAATTTAGATCAGTCTATTGCTAGGCGTATTGGCGATTTGGTGGGGGCTCCTAATTTAACCGAAATGGCTTATAACAAATACCCTCATTATTTAGTTGGACCATGGAACTTAGGTCAGCGCTTTTTAATGCACGGCTTTTTTACCGAGCATTTATACACTTATTTAGAACAACTGCGACAAAGTAGTAAGGATAGCGATTGAAAAGCTAAGTAGTGCATATTATTTTGTTTACATATTTATTAATATGCGCTGCCCTCATATTAAGTGGAGATTAGTCTTGATCTATATTGTCAATTGTTACAACAAGATCGTAGGTTTTTACGTTGAAATCATAAAAGGTGTAGGTGTCGCCTTCTTCATCAACTAGCTTAATGTCAAAAATAGGGCTGTTATAGCCGTTTAAATTAATTTCGTAAGTTTCACCGTGTTCCATTATTTCATTCTGTAAAACATCTTCTTGCCATGATTTTACTTTGTCTGGGCTAACGTACATAAAGGCAATGATATAGCCTGTTTTGTTAGTTATCTTTACCGTAAAGTCTGCGGCAAATGCTGCTGTTGACATGACTATTAGCAATATAAAGCCTAATAATATTTTTTAATCATTGTTTCTCTCCTTGCTTCATTTTTATAACCAGCTTTGTTCCATATATTAAACTAGGAGTTGCGTCGCTTATTAAGCCTGCTGTCAGTGACCTTGTAAATAGATTTTTAATATAAATAAATTATAAACATAGGCAGCCGCTCGCTATATTATGCATATGTTGTAGTGTCAACGCGTATGCCTGTTGAGGCGGATATTAAAGAACATAGAATGGTAATTAGCGCAACGGACTCTTCTGGTATGACTGGAACATCAACAGTAACTGTAACGGTTAACAAAACATCAAGCGGTACTTTTGGCTGGTTTAGTTTATTAGCTTTACCCTTGTTGTTATTACGTCGTAAGCGTGATTAATAGCTAAGTTAATCGCAAAGTAAAACCATCTAAAAAGCAGAGCCTAGTGCTCTGCTTTTTTATTGCCTTATAAGACATAGCAAGTTATTCAACTTAAATTTATTACACTAAGCCGATAGCCGTTTGCACCTGAGGCTTGAACATGGATAATCCAGATAAACATTTATATCTATTGCGATAAATTTAGATTGTTAAGTAAAAATAACCAGTTGAGAAAAGTATGAAAGCTATTTACCTATTAAGTGCTGTTGCGTTAAGCCTCAGCTTTAGTATTAAGGCCGATGAAGGCCAGTGGCAGCCGCATCAAATGCCTGAATTACAACAACAGCTTACGGAGAAAGGTATTTCTATTTCGGGTAAGCAATTAGCCGATTTAAGCCAATATCCAATGAATGCGATTGTCGGTTTAGGCTATTGTTCTGCGTCCTTTGTTTCGCCTCAAGGTTTAGTGGTAACTAACCATCATTGTGCTTATAACGCTATTCAGAATAACTCTAGCAAAGACAATAATCTAATTAGTAGCGGTTTTTTGGCTAAAACACAGGCTGATGAGTTACCGGCAGGGCCGCAGGAACGTTTATATATTACTGAGTCGGTTACAGATGTGACGGCAGAGGTTATTGGTGATTTAGCAGATGACATTTCAGGCGAAGCCCGCTATCAGGCTATTGAAGCGAATAGAAAAGCCTTAATTAAAAGTTGTGAGGCAGATCCTAACTATCGTTGCTCTGTAGTGAGTTTTCATCATGGTTTAGAGTTTTTTCAAATTAAACAGCTAATGTTGCAAGATGTACGTTTAGTTTATGCACCATCGCAAGCCATAGGTAACTTTGGTGGCAGTATTGATAATTTTGAATACCCACGTCACACCGGCGACTATACTTTTTTACGTGCTTATGTAAATAAAGAAGGTAAGCCAGCACCTTATTCTGTTGATAATGTGCCTTATCAAAGTAAAAATTATTTAAAAGTAAATGCCAGTGGTGTGCGCCAAGGCGATGGCATTTTGTTAGCAGGCTATCCTGGTAGCACTAGCCGCTATAGGTTAGCAAATGAAATTGAGTTCGCAGCTAAGTGGCAATATCCTGCTTTAGTAAAAACCTATCAGCAAATTATTAGTACTATTGAGCGTTTAAGTGAGCAAGATCCTGACTTAGAGGTTAAATATGCCGCAACGGTTAAAAGCTATGATAACCGGATGAAAAAGCTGCAGGGTTTATTAGATGGCTTTAAGGTAACTGATATTCATAGCATTAAAGCCAATAATGAACAGGCCTTATTAGATTGGATTAACGCAGACAGTAGCCGTAATCAGTATAAAGAAAGCATTAATTCGCTACAAAGTGTTATTGCGGCTCAGCATGCCTTTACTCAGCAAACCTATTATTTTGAAACGGCTAAACGCAGTGATTTATTAAAAGCGGCTATCTTGTTGTATCGCTTAGCTCAAGAAAGTCAAAAGCCAGATGCAGAGCGCGATATGGGTTACCAGCAACGTGATTTAGCTATGATTAAATCTCGTTTAGCGAGAATGGAAAGAAGCTTTGCTGCAAAAATGGATTTGGCTATTTGGTCTGAACAACTTGCTGAATATTTAGCCCAGCCTGATGCCGTCCGAGTGCCAGAGCTAGATGCTGCCTTAAATCTTAAAGCGGGCATGAGCCAAGCTGAAATTAGCGCTAAATTAGTTAAGCTGTACCCAAGCAGTGAACTAACCAGTACGGTTGGTCGTGAGCAATGGATAGGTAAGGCACCTGCAGACTTTGTTGCGAGTGATGATCCTTTTATTCGTATTGCGGTGGCTATTGCTGATAAAAATAAGGCACTAGAAAAACAAGAAAAAGAGCTAAGAGGCCAGTTGTTAGCGGTACGCCCTGCTTATATGCAAGCGATTATTGCTTATAATAAAACCTTAGGTAAGCCTGTATACCCAGACGCGAATAGAACCTTGCGTATTACTTATGGCTCTGTTGATGGTTATCCCGCTAAAGACGGTGTGTATAAAACGCCTTTCACCTCGGTAAAGGGCCTTATTGCTAAACACACTGGAGTTGAACCTTTTAATGCGCCTCAGTCATTGATGGATGCTTACCAAGCTGGGCAAACTAAGGGCTATTTTTATCAAGACTTAGCGGCTGATACTAAGCCGTCTTGGCCTTGTCGCTTATTTGATTGCCCTAAACCTAAAGTACGCGCATTTAATTCGGTACCGGTTAACTTTTTAACCAGTGCTGATACAACGGGTGGTAATTCTGGCTCGGCGGTAATGAATGGTAAAGGCGAGTTAGTCGGTTTAAACTTCGATTCTACCTATGAATCTATTACCAAAGACTGGTATTTTAACCCTGAGATCACTCGTGCTATTCATGTCGATATTCGTTATGTATTGTGGTTAATGCAATATGTTGACGGTGCAGATAACCTGCTTGCTGAAATGGATATAGTCAAATAGAATAGCAAAGCAGAGCATTTACTATATTAGGTTTATGCTCTGCCTTCCCTTCCACTATTTTTACCTAACAATTCGAGAAAGTATGCGCTGGTTTAGTTGTTTTGCTCTAGTGTGTTATTTGTGCCTATTGTGTACGCCGCAAGCTTTTGCCGTGCAAGATTTGCGCATTGCACCTTTAGCAGACAATCAGCTGCAAGCCTTAATATCTAACGCGTATTTTTCTCATTGTGAACAGGTTAACCAGCAGGATGATAAGCCACCGACTGGGTTCATTAGCCAGCCTATAGTTATTCCTACACTCGTTGTTAATTCCGTTAGCGCTATGCTGGCGCAAGATTATCAACTTATATTGTTCTAACCACAGCAAGCCCGAGCTCCACCTTTAACGGCCTTTATTTTGTAATTTAAAAATATTTTATTAGCGGCAAATAGCCTTAATAACTTCTGCGCGTTTTGGCTGTGCTGTAGCGCGATTTTGAATAAAAAAATAACGTTCAGACTTAGCAACGCGCTAAGCGCTGGCGAGGTGGTGTTATGCAAGTGTTTAACTTTTCTCAACCATTAAATTTTATGCGTTATAAAAACCTAGCGGTATCGCTATCGGTGGTATTAATTGTGGCCTAGACTTTGCCGGTGGCTCTGTTATTGAAGTGAGTTTTCAGCAGCCAGCTGACTTGGCGCAAGTGCGACAAACATTAAGCCAAGCTGGCTATAATGATGCGGTTGTTCAGCTGTTTGGTACTAGCCGTGATGTATTAATTCGTATTCCACTGCAGCTAGATAAAGACCAAGCCGAAGTTGGCCAAGCCATTTTAACCGCTCTTAATGCTGATAATACGGCAAGCGTTGAAATGCGCCGGATTGAATTTGTAGGGCCCAGCGTGGGGGAAGAGCTAAAAAATGACGGTGGCCTAGCCATGTTAATCGCCTTACTGGGTATTTTAGTTTAGGTAGTGGCATGTGTAATGGTGGCCGTATTGTGCATCACTTAAAGCATAACTTATGGAAAAACGCTAACCACCTTATTTTTGTTGGGTTTCAAGTAAAAGGTACTTTAGGAAGGCGATTAATTGATGGTGAAAAACATATCAAGTTATTTGGCCAAGATATTGTAGTCAAAGCACAAATTAATACTCTAGGTGGTTTCTCTGCACACGCTGGACAAAAAGAGTTACTAGAATGGGCAAAAGCCATTGGTGGTCAACCACAGTTTTATTTGGTGCATGGTGAAATAGAAGCACAACAAGCGTTGCAGTGTAAACTGCAACGGTTAGGAATAACAGCTAAAATTCCTGCTAAAGGTGACATTATTAACTTATAAATTGGGCTTATATTTAAATAAAGTGGTAACAAAAACGTTGCCACTAATATCTTGGCAGATTAAAACGCAGCAAAATCAACTTCTGGCAAACATTGAAAGCCTGGTTTAGCAAAGTAATAACCCTGCATTAGCTCAACCCCTGCAGCTTGCAGCCATGCAAACTCTTCAGCTGTTTCTATTCCCTCAGCAAGTGCCGTAATATTTAAGTCACGAAACATATCAAGACAATGCTTAACTATAACTTGACGTACTTTATTAGTACCAATGTGACGAATAAGCTCCATATCTAGCTTAATAATATCGGTTTGAAAATCAGCTAATAAATTCAGGCCTGAAAACCCCGAGCCAAAATCATCCGTTGCTGTTTTAAAACCAACAGATTGGTAATACTCAACAACATCTTTTATGTGATTACTGTCTTCAACCTTTTCTACCTCAGTAAATTCAAACATTATTCTTTCTGGGGGAAATTGATATTGTCTAGCCGCTTCTAAGGTTGTGCGAATACAGCGTTCTGGCTTATAAATAGCATTGGGCAAAAAGTTGATACTAAGCATCGAGCGAATGTCTAACTTTGCGGCTAACTCAATGGCTTTAACACGGCACAGTTGATCGAAGACATAACGATTATCATTATTTACTTTAGAAATAATAGAATAGGCAGATTCATTATTTAAACCGCGCACTAAAGCTTCATAACCGTATATAGTTTTAGTTTTACAATTAATAATGGGTTGAAAAGCCATGGTAAAATCAAAACCTAATGCTGGAGTGTCAGCACAATTAGCGCAAATAATTCTATCGAAATGATTTAATTTTGATTCCATAATATATGGCCTATTATATTCTATGCAAAATAAGACTAGCAGCTATAAACTAGCAAGACAAGTATCAGATCAGCTTGAATTAATTACAAATTATTCAAATAAAGAAATTGATTTATTAGCAAGTTAAAGTTGCTCAATATTCTTTATGCTATTTTCAGCATGGTCAAGTATTGCTTGTTGTTGCTGTGCTGTTTTCTTGTTCCAGTTAGCATAAACCATACTGTTTCTGGGGTTTGAATTAAAATCTGTTTGATGTTTTTGCATGAAGTTCCAGTATAGGGCATTTAGTGGGCAAGCATCGCTTTCAGTTATTTTGGCTACTTTATAATGGCAATTAACACAATAGTCGCTCATTTTTTTAATATAGTTACCGCTTGCAGCATAAGCTTTAGACCCCACAATGCCACCGTCGGCGAATTGACTCATGCCGCGAGTGTTCGGTAATTCTACCCATTCAATGGCGTCTATATAAATACCTAAATACCATTTATCTACTTGATCAGGGTGTATGCCGGTAAGTAAGCAAAAGTTACCTGTAACCATTAAACGTTGAATATGATGCGCATAGGCATAATCTAATGACTGCGAAATTGCCTGCTGTAGACAGCGCATTTTAGTATTGGCAGTCCAAAACCAACTTGGCAATTCTCGCGTGGCTGCTAATGTATTAAGTGTTGCGTAATTAGGCATGTTGGCCCAATAAACTCCTCGTACAAATTCACGCCAACCAAGTATTTGCCGTATAAAGCCTTCTATTTGGTAAAGACTAATATTGTCCTGTTTTTGGTAATAACCTAGTGCTGTGTTTATCACTAATTGCGGGCTTAGCATTTTGCTGTTAAGTGCAAAAGACAGCCTAGAGTGATATAAGCTCCATTGTTTATCTTGGGTCAAAATATCCTGTTGAGCGGTCATGGCATCTTGAAATTGACCAAACTGCGCTAAGCAATAGCGGCAAAAAAAATCGAGCAGCTGTTTTGCTTGTTGGCGGTTAATAGGCCAAAGCAATTGGCTATCGGTCTTGCCCAGGGTTTTAATATTATGCTGGTTTAATCTGGCAATTATATCGCTAACATCATTTGCAAATAATAAGGGTTCAGGAATATTAGCTATATCACAATTTTTTAATTTATTTCTATTATTGGCATCATAATTCCATTGGCCACCTTCAGGTGTATTGTCAGCTATTAAAATATTAAATTTAATGCGCATTTTTCTATAAAAAGCTTCCATGGTATGGCGCTTACCAGGCACAAATTGTTTGGCTAAATCCTGCTCAGTTAAATAAAAATGCTCAGAACTACAACTTAAGTTAGCAATAGTATTGCGTTGACAAAATTCGTTAAGTTGTTTGCGCAGTCTGTATTCATCGGGTAACTGGTATTCAAACTTTTCAATTTTATAAGTTGTAAATAAATGACCTAATAGGTGAGGTAAGTCTGAATAAGCTTTAGTGTCATCTAAGGTTAAATATAAAACCTTATGCCCAGCTGCATTAAGTGCTGTTGCAAAGTGAGACATGGCTGCAAAAAACGCACATATTTTCTGCACGTGATGTACTACATAGTTAGTTTCTTGCTGTAATTCGGCCATAACGTATAGCGTATTCGGGCACTTTTGTTTAAACCAAGAATGCTGAGCATTAAGTTGATCGCCTAAAATAAGTCTTAAATTTTTATAAAGAACTGTCATTAAGAGTACCATTCTGTATGCACTATAGATCAGTCTATAGTTGTTTAATAAAAGCTGATTGACGCTAACAAAGTATAAGCGCTGCTTGTATATTGTTATATTCAACCATAATTGCTTTATACGTTTGTTACCGCTATTTGGCTCAGATATAGAGCTATTTGGTATAAAAGTATGGTTAAAAGTAAAACTATACTTAAATATACTTTTTTATTTTCTTGCTCTGTGAAGCTTTCATCGTAGAATGGGTTATTAATAAGACTGAAAAGTTGATAGCGTTACAATGAAATTAACAAAGACTTGCAGAAAAATTGATGGTTACACACAAAAAGCTGTCGCAATAGTTGAAAAGCAAGCAAAAGCTGATATTGCAGGTTTTCAATCACTTAGTTATAGCGCTAGCTTTAATAACTTTCCGGCCAGTTTACGGGTAACCTGTTTATTTACCGATGACAATGCATTAGCTGCAGCAAAGGCTGCAGGTGCCGAGCTACAATTGCAAAAGAGCGTACATAAACAGATGTTTAAAGTCGGCTTTGTTCTTAAAGAGCCACGCTATAATGTTATTTTGCAAAGCAGTGCACCTAGCGATACAACGGCTAAGTAATTCTTCGCTCGTTGATATGGCTAGGGTGTAAAAAACATTGTTTACTGTGGCTATTAATTAAGCCACAAGCCTGCAAGTAAGCATAGCAAATAGTAGAGCCAAAAAAGGTAAAGCCGCGCTGCTTTAAGTCGGCACTTATTTTATCTGATAGGGCAGAGGTCGCAGGGGCTACTGTTGTGTCATCAACCTGATTCATTATTGGTTTATTACCAACAAAATCCCAAATATATTGGCTAAAACTGCCGAATTGCTGTTGAATGGCAATAAAAGCTTGCGCATTAGTAATAGCGGCTTTTATTTTTGCTCTGTGGCGAATAATTGCTTCGTTTTGCATTAGCTGTTCAACTTTAGCGTTATCAAACTGGGCAACTTGATTCACATCAAAATTAGCGAAAGCTTGCCTATAGCCATTGCGTCTTTTTAATATGGTGTACCAGTTTAAGCCGGCTTGGGCTGACTCTAGAATAATAAATTCAAACAGGGTGTGATCATCATAAACCGGTACTGCCCATTCCTCATCATGGTACTTAACGTAATCGGCTTTAGTGCAATCTAACCATGCGCAACGTGTAGGGCGAACAGAATTTATCGTCATAACGTTTTCCTTGTAAGGACTCTATTTAAGCATAGTAAAAGTTGGTTAACTAGTTTGCTAAACATAACGGCTGTTATATTTGCTTGCAAATGATTGATATCGCAAATTTACAAAAATGATAAGATAACAATAAGTAAATAAATAGGGTATATCAATGCAGTTAATTGTTACCGCAATTAGTAAGGCTTACGCCACAGTTCAGGCGGTGCAGCAAGTTAGTTTTCAAATTAATAGTGGCGAAATTTTTGCATTATTAGGGCCAAATGGTGCAGGGAAGTCATCTATTATTCGCATGTTAGTGGGTATGACAAAGCCTGATAGTGGCAGCATTATGATTAGCTATCAAGATCAGCATTATGATCATGTGCCTCGGCGGTTGCTAGGTTATTTACCTGAGGATCGCGGGCTTTATGCGGATAAAAGTATTGAAAAAAATCTGCTGTATTTAGCGCAGCTACATGGCATCTCTAAGTTTGAAGCGCTTAACGAGATGGAGCAATGGCTAGAGGTGTTTGAATTAACCGATCGGCGCCATGATGAATTAAAGCAGCTGTCTAAAGGTAACCAACAAAAAGTGCAATTAATAGCGGCCGTGCTGCACAAGCCTGCATTAGTTATTTTAGATGAGCCTTTTTCCGGTTTAGATCCAGTTAATCAAGAAAAAGTGGTTGAGTTTTTACGCCAACTTAAAGCCCGAGGTATGACGGTTATTTTAAGTGCTCACCAAATGGCATTAGTTGAAAAACTGGCTGATCACATGCTGCTAATGGCGCAAGGCCAGGTTATTTTAGCCGGTACATTAGAGAAGATTAAAAGTCAAAGCCAAGAGCAAAAACAAATGAAAGTCGCCTTTAGTACAAAGGTCGCTCAAGAGCAGTTAGAAGCCTTATCTGGGGTAGAGCAGGTTGCCGCTATTAATGCTCAGCAATGGCTGCTAACCCTAAACCAAGCGGTTGGCGTATCTGACTGCCTAGAGCAGTTATTACAAGTTGCTGAATTAACGCAGGTGGAAATGGTTACGACTGACTTACATCAATTGTATTTAACTGCCATGGCTAAGTATCAGCACTCTGGAACTGAGGGGGTAGTATGATTTCTCGGCAAAGTTTAGTTGTTGCACGTTGGGAGTTCTTGCGATTTTTTAAATGGAAACAGCAGCTTACCTCTTATTTGTTGATGCTAGGTATCTTTGCTGCTGTGGCATCATGGAGTTATTTTACTGATGAAAGTCGTCAGCAGTATCGCATAGCCGTGCCTGCCGATTTTGCAATAGAAAATACCGAGCAATTTCAGTTTCAGCGGCCGAGTATTGATTTTTCTGCTCAGTTAGAACAAATGCAAGCAGATGATTCTTGGCATGCCATTTTGACAAAGCAAGAAGATAAAGTGAGCATTCATACCTTAACCGGAAAAAAATGGCTAAGTCAGTTAGAGCAAGTGTTGTTGCAGCATTACCGTAAAGATACAGCCAATAAGTTAGGGCTTACAGCCGAGCAACTGCTACAACTAGAGCAACCAATTAGTATTGAAACCGAATTTTTAGATCAGTCTTATAAAGGCAAAGATGCACCTGAAAAGATGGTCGCTATTGGTATGCTTATTTTGCTGTTTGTAGGTTTAACTACCGTATTTGGTTATATGCTTACTAGTATAACGGCTGAAAAGCAGCAGCGGGTTACTGAACAACTTTATGCCATATTAACGCCACAACAATGGATGGATGGCAAGGTGCTAGGCCATAGCTTTAGTGCCTTAAAGTCTATGCTGACGTCAGCCTTAATTATGTTGGTAAGCACTATTGTTATTAGCGTTTTTGCTAAAGATAAGTTTGATTTAAGTTGGTTAGATTTCAGTGTCATACTTTGGTTGTTGCCGTTTGCTTTATTAGGTGTCGTGCTATGTGCAAGCTTTATGGGCGCTATTGCAGCCTCGATTGATGATCCTAATACCAGCGGTAAAAGTGCGGTGATGATGCTGACTTGGCTACCTATGGTATTTACCTTTTTTGTTATCGACAGCCCTGCAGGTTGGGCCATGACGCTATTGAGCTTTTTTCCTTTAACCTCATTTGCGGCTATGCCTGTAAAAATGACAATGGTAGATATCAGTTGGTGGCAACCGCTGCTATCCCTAGTGTTACTCTTTGCTTCAGTTTGGTGGATGCGTCGTGTTGCGGGGCGAGTATTTCTTCGAGGAATGCAGCTATATGGCAAAGAGCCAAGCTGGACAGAGATAGTGCGCTGGGCGCTTAGTAATAAAACCGATTAAGCAGTAAAGGCCGCTAGCTTGAGATTGTTTTCAATGTCAGGCTAGCGGCTGGTTTCTTTGTAATTAACTTTCTGGCTCATACACTAAGATATCACCTGGCTGGCAATTCAATACTTTGCATATCGCCGATAACGTACTAAAACGAATCGCTTTTACCTTGCCATTTTTAAGTAAAGATAAATTAGTCATTGATACATTAACCTGCATAGAGAGCTCGGTTAATGACATCTTGTTTTTAGCTAACTCTATATCAAGATTAATTCGAATAGACATTTGCAACGTACTCCGCTTTATTCTGCACTTAGCATGACTTAAACAAGGTCAATGCTATGATCATTGCGAAAAAACTGGATAGCTAACAACAACAATAAGATAGGAAAAAGCACAATATTACTGGCCGCAAAAATAATGCTCAGCTGTAACAAGCACATTAATAACAAACCTATAGCGAAGGCTTTCATAATAGTGGTTAGCTCACTAAAGCGGGTTAACAGTAAAATGGCAAAGACGCCAGCAACAAGGCTGTATAAAACCAGTAAACTAATACCGATAATGCTGCCGCTAGTTATCCAGCTATCTATGGCCGTAGTCACTATTCCGGTTGCTAGCAGCACATCAATAACAACAGTGCTGTGAAACAGAGCAATTATCGTTGTCATTATTAATATCAGTATTGCTGCTGCGCCGCCATTTAGCTGCTCACGACATAACTGGTACAAGCCAAGATAGACCACAATCTCAAGCAAACCTATGATAACAAACAGCAGATCCCACGCATTCAGAGTGCTAAAGTCGGTAGCCATCAAGCCAATAGCATCTTCGCTAAAAACACCAGTAACAGCATAAACCCAGTAAATAGGGAATAAAACAGCTAGGCATACTGCGGCCATACCTGATATTAGGTTTAATTTTGTATTCATCATTTCTGTCCTTGTATGCACTAATAGATAAGGCTTATTAATTTAGCTGGTAACTTTGCCTTTATCAACAACTATTTTATGTTTATCGTAAAATAGTTGTTGGTGAACATTGTTGTAGATGAGTAGGTAACCGACTGGCCGCTTGCTTTGCTGTCATAAATTTGTCATGAGCTGTAACTAAACTGCTTCGCAAATTAAGTGCCGTTGCTGTTCAGTTAGATGAGGACTGTAAGGTATTTACTACTTGCTAGGGCCTAAAGTGTTAGGCCAAACACCGTTTTAATTTAGGCCCTAGCGCAGAAGCTGACTGATTATTAGGGTGAGTTATCCCTTGCAGCTTAGGTATCTTTATTGGCAAAAAGAGGCTGTTGTTTTAGCGCGCTTTCAAGGCTTTTCTCTTGCTGAGAAGGTTGCATTAGCTTGCTGGTGATCACGCCTGATGTCATTGCACCTGATACGTTTAATGCGGTTCTGGCCATATCTATAAGTGGCTCTATCGATATTAACAAGGCCACTATTTCTATGGGTAGCCCCATCGTAGGCAGCACCACTAAAGCGGCAAAAGTCGCGCCACCACCTACACCGGCAATACCAAAAGAGCTGATAACCACTATGCCAACTAAAGAGGCAATAAACTCGAATGTCATAGGATCAATACCCACGCTAGGCGCCACCATCATAGCTAGCATAGCAGGGTAAATGCCGGCACAGCCGTTTTGGCCAATAGTGGCACCAAATGACGCCGATAAATTCGCAATAGCAGAGGGCACCTTTAGCTGGTTAACTTGCACATTTATATTAAGCGGTATAGTGGCGGCTGAACTGCGCGAACTAAAGGCAAAGGTTAATACTGGCCAAATCTTTTTAAAATAATCTGTTGGGCTAACACCGGCTAAGCTTAGCAAGGCACCATGAACAATAAACATTAAGAATATCGCCACATAAGAGGCAACAATAAAGGCGAGTAAATTAACAATATCACTGCCGCTCGATTGCGCTATAACGCTGGCCATTAAGCCGGCAACGCCATAAGGCGTTAATGCAATAACCATTTTAACTAAACTCATTACAATGGCTTGTAAGGCATTAACACCATTGCGGATAGGTTCTGCTAGTTCAGCTTGTTCTAGCATTACCTTACGGGCGGCAATACCCACTAGCACACCAAAAATAACCACCGCTATAATTGAGCTAGAGCGCAGATTGCTTAAATCAGCAAAAGGGTTTTGCGGAATAAAACTTAGCAACATCTGAGGTACAGATAAGTCAGCCACGTTTGCGGCTTTATTTTGTAAAGTGTTTATTTGCGCGGCTTCAGGGGTTCCTGCGATTAAGCCGTTAATATTTAAATCAAAGCCATAGGTCACCGCAATCGCGACTAATGCCGAAAGGGCAGTGGTGAAAAGCAAAATAGAAATGCTGATAAAGGAAATTTTGCCTAAAGATCCTTGCTGCTCTAGCTTAACCACAGCTGCAATCATAAAAATAAACACCAACGGCATTATTAGCATTTTTAATAGGCCAACATAGCCTTTACCTACTATAGCAACCCAGCTTAAAACTTGGTTAATTACTTGCGGTTGCTCGGCAAATAAAAACTGCAGTAGCAAACCAAAGGTGCTGCCTAGTACTAAACCAAAAAGCACCCGTTTGGATAAGGTGTTTTTCTGTTTCGAGTGTTGTTTGGAAAATAAATAAATCGCGAACAATAAGCCAACAAAAATTGCTAACATAAAATATGCAGCAACTGACGCTGTAACTGGCATAGTATCCTCATCAAAATAACTAGGTAGCAGGATACTCTAGCGCTTAGCGAAAATTTAAGACAATACGCTTTAGCTATGACTTAGATGAAATAGTTATGCTAAAGCAAAGTGTAGGTAGGCTTAGCTGCTTTATCTAATAATAGCGAGGTTAATCGTTTTAAACCCTTGCCTTTATTGGTTAGCTTCCAAGCGAGATATAGATCTTCCGTTGGTCTTGGCTCAGTGAGTTCTATTATCACTAGCTCGCCTGAGCTAACAAAAAAATGCTGGCTGCCTTCGATAATATTAGCCGACCAGGGAATTTCATTTTTAGCAGAGTCATGCACTATGATGCTTCTATAGCAGCTTAACTCGTTTGGTTGCATAGTTTTGTTGATGCTAGCCAGCTCGGTTAATTTAACGGCCCTTATGCCTTTTTGGTTAGGCACAGGCCCTGGGGCGCCGATAACTAAATCTACCTTATCTTCTATTAACACCTCCCAAGTTCCACTCATTACTTGTTCTTGAATATCTATCTCTACGTTTTGATGCTCAGTTAAAAACTGGTTTATCTGTTGCTTAGCGCCAGGTTTTTTTATGGCATTAATGGCAGGTAGTGCAGAGTTTTTTGGTGGCTTACTATTAATTATTGGCTTCTTAACTAGACCAACCAGTTTTGTTCTAGCCATTACTATGATTGTTGCTATCTTTACGGTGCATATTAATAATGGCTTATTTATGAGCAACAACGGTTATGAGTTTGGTTTATCACTATTAGCTATCACTGTTGCTTTATTAGTGCAAGGTGGCGGTAAATTCTCTGTAGATAACCAAATTCAGCATGCTTTAAATACAAGTAAATAATTCACGTTTAACTTATTAAAGGGCCATCAATGAATGGTCCTTTTTCTATGCTAAGGAGGCTGTAATGGGCTTAATAGTAAACGGTAAATGGGTTAACAAATGGTACGACACCAAAAAGAGTGACGGTAAGTTTGTACGCCAAGCTAGTGTATTTAAAAATCAAATTTCAGCAGAGGCTAATAGCAAGTTTACGCCAGAAGCGGGGCGTTACCATCTGTATATATCTTTAGCTTGCCCTTGGGCTCATCGTACTATGATATTTCGCAAGCTAAAGCAACTTGAAGATGTCATTTCTTATAGTGTAGTAAAGCCTGAGATGTTAGATAAGGGCTGGGAATTTGGCGCTGATGGCGATCCTCTCTATCATTTAGATTATGCTTATCAATTGTATTTAAAAGCCGACCCTAGCTACGAAGGGCGAGTGACTGTACCTATTCTGTGGGATAAAAAAACACAAACTATCGTGAATAACGAATCTGTTGATATTATTCGTATGTTTAATAGCGCCTTTAATGAATTAACCGGCAATAACGACGATTATTATCCAGCTGCACTGCAAGCTGAAATTGACCAGGTGAATGCACGTATTTACGATACGGTAAATAATGGCGTGTATAAAGCCGGTTTCGCCACTTCACAAAGTGCTTATAATGAAGCCTACCTAGCCTTGTTCGATAGCTTAGATTGGTTAGAGCAGCGCTTATCTAAGCAACGTTATTTAGTGGGTGAGCAAATTACAGAAGCCGATTGGCGCTTATTTACCACTCTTATTCGCTTCGATGCTGTTTATCATGGTCATTTTAAATGTAATAGACAAAAACTTAGCGAGTTTCATAACCTAAGAAACTATGTAAACGAGCTATACCAAGTGCCTGGCATTAAAGAAACTGTGGATTTGGAATACACCAAAATTCATTACTACGCCAGCCATACTAGCATCAACCCAACCCAAATAGTGCCAATAGGCGCCGCTCAACACTTCGACGCCCCACACGATCGTGATCGGCAATATAATTAAAAAAGTTTAGCGGTAACCAAAGCCCCGGAATGGGGCTTTTTAATGAGCAGCTCAGAATAATAGCTATATAACTGCTAAAGATTGTTTAGGTTAGTATATTTTCAAATGGAATAAATGGTATTGCGATAAATTACTGCACTAATAATGCGGCTGTTATAGTAGTCTCAACCACCACCTTACTCAGCTTCAAAACTTTAAGTTTTTATTTCCCAATATGTCCTAAGTTGTTAATATAATGTTTTGTTGATTTTTATGTTGAAAAGGATGTTACATGATTAAATTCAGACTATTTGGCCTGGTAATACTTTTTTTAGCAGCTTGCTCGAAAAATCCCTATGAGGCATATCCTGGCCTCTGGGAGAGACAAGACGAAAACCGTAAAGAAGTTATTGAAATAAAACAAGCTGATGGCATTTTCCTACTTAATACCACTGTTTTGAAGGATAAGCATGATAATAGCAATAGCCACAATTTTAGTGCTCTAGCCAAAGTTGACGGTCAACTGAGCTTCAACAACGGTCTGAGCAACATTTTTTTAGTGTTGTCAGAAAGCGATACTTTAATCGTTGGAAAGGATAAGTATAAGCGTATCTCATCTAATAGATTAGAGGAGGTAAAAGCTGAACTAGCCAAACTCGAGCAGGAAAGAATAGCAACCCGGCAACAGGCAATCAAGAAAAGGGAACAGGAGCGTCTGGCGCAACAGGAGAACATGCAACAACGAAATCTAGAAAGAGAAAAGTGCCAAGCGTTGCTTGATAAAATTAATGTTGAAATCGCGGGTATTAAGCAATTTAGCGCCAATAATGCAAAATGGACTGCCGAATACGAAAAGATTAAACAAAAATATACCGAAATGGCTAAGCAATATGTGAATTGCAAGCCAGACTTTTTCTAAAACCTAATGTGAAA
>NZ_JBOTRC010000017.1:0-41031 GCF_050936095.1 Rheinheimera sp. WS51 | reverse complement strand
GCAACGTCATTGCCAATAAATAACGCCTCCCAAATACAAGCTGTGGTGAACGGTTACACATCACGTATGCAAATTGAAGAGAGCTTCCGCGACCAAAAATCAACCCAGTTTGGCTTAGGCATGGCGTTGCATGAGTCGCGGTGTCATGAGCGTCTGGCGGTGCTGGTTTTAATCGGTACCTTAGCCTTATTTGCTATGCTCTTTATTGGTGTAGCGGCAGAGCAAGCCGGGTTAGCCAAGCGCTTCCAGGCGAACACAATCCGGCATCGCAAGGTACTAAGCTATTGCTATATTGCGGCAAGACCAATACATCAGAGGGAACTGCGGATAACCTTGAAACATTGGCTATCCGGCGTTCTTTACTTCAGGCAGAAAACCGCAGAGTATGGATTGTGTTGGAGCTAAATTCGTGGGGATCCCTCAGGGTCGTAGCTAATTAATAATTTGTTACTAAAACTGGCAAACCGTGCTTTTGCTATAAGTAACACACTGCCGAACTCTTTTAAACTAGATGATTTTAGTAGTTTGTAAGCTAAAAACACGAATAAGTTGATACAGATATGTATTTAAAATAAAGAGTAGAGGTTCGCTTAAAGCGCTAGCTTTATATTTCACCGTTTTTTACGTGAAAACCGTTTGATTTTGTGTTTACCCCGCAGCACTAAATCAATGGTCCAAATTAAACCGGTACCACTTAAGAATAAGGTTAAAAAAGCAAAAAACATCATAAGAACATTATTGAAACTGCCTTCGTTGGCGTAATCCATAAAGTGCAGCTTTAAAAAGAAGTCAGCTAAGCGCTTATCATCATCACTGTGCCCAGCAATTCTGCCAGAATCAGCTTCCACGTAAACGCTAGTGTTAATCTCATCAGCGAAGTTTACTTGCCAAACCGGATTTTTTTGCTTCAATAAGTCTGCAATTGGTGGCTTCATTAAAGTAGCAGATGTTACTTTACCGGGTCCCGCATAGGATTCGGCTGCTATCTCCTTTGCTAAGCGAGGGTCAATTCCAACCGGTTCGCCTGTTATGGCATTAACTAAAGAATATTTATTAACAAAGTAATCATAAAGACCACGTTGATGATTCAATAGGTAATAAGCTTTTCCGGCTAATTCGATTAATTCTAAACTGTTAGTTTCTGGTTGTTGTTGTAACACTGTTTTCGGCTCTTGTAGAGCCTGGCTTTTTAATGTCAACTGATGCCAATCCATTGAAGGTGCCTCAGCTACCTTATACGTATTCCCCGCGGCTTTTACCGGGTCCATAAGATTGAAATACATGCCAGTACTCAGCCAAATCATTAACTGAATACCCACAATCACAGAGCTCCATTTATGGATTTTTTTAACCATACTCATTAGGCAACTCCTTCAGTAGTATTTTTAGCCGCTGCCGGTTCAGTTAACGCCGAATTGTTTTTACGAAAAACACGAAAATACACCAAACACAACCCAAATATAGATGACAGGATACCCAAGAAAGTAAAGAAAAATAACAACGTATTATCTACAGCACCGCCTTCATAATCCATGACATGGAACCGGAACATCCAATCGAACAATCGCCAAAAACTATGCCTTTTACCCACTAGCAAACCTGTTTCTGCAGAAACATAAATAGCAGGTGAACCAAAATCAGTGAAGTTAACCCGCCAGGCTGGCATTACTGCAGGGTTGAGTTCATATGGCGCAGTTTCGCTAATTAATTCAGAGTTTTTAATTTGCCCTTTACCACTATAATAATAATTAGCAGCTTGCTCGGCCTGAGCTTGATTTAAAGCTGGAATTTCTTCACCCATACTGGCATCGACAGTGCGCTTTGCATTATCAAGGGTAAAGCGATACACGGTTTTATCTAAATAACGGCCAAGGCTAATTTGTTTCGCCTCAGGATAACGCTGAATTAAGCTCTGCAACGGATAATCAATTTGGCTAGGATTTATTTTATCCTGAGCATTATTGACTAAGGTATCGCCATGAATGTAATCAATATCTAAATAAACCATGTAGGCACCACTTACTGCCCATATTACAAATTGAATGCCTATAAAAGCCATTAGCCACTTATGATACTTTCTACTTGCTCTAAGCAGTCGCTTTGAATTATTCATTTAAAACTCTCATATGCCGCATGCTACTTTCACCTGGAAGCTATGCCAAAATTGCTAAATGGTCGTAATAGCATAATAGAGGGATCGTAACTAATTAATAGTTTGTTACTAAAGCTGGCAAACAGTACTTTTGGCTTAGGCAGCACCTACAAATTACCGCGTTATATTAAACCGGATTATTTTTTAACTTGAAGGCTAAAAACACAAAAGCTACCCTTTGGATCGTTTTAATGTTTTATATTTTCTGAGCATAATCATGGAGAAATTAGGCTATCTAATTAGACAAAAATAAGTGCTTTTTAATACCCATTGAATAATCAAAAAGGTTTATTCAAGTATTACAGCCAATTTTTCATTAAGTACAGTCATACCAGTGAATATCGGATTTGATACTGACTCAGGAAAGTCTTTTGGTAGCTCTAGCTTAACTGAGTCGATTACTTTATTTGTTTGGTAGTAAACATAAGATAGCTCGCGCATGACAATATCAGGGCGTAAACCTAAATGCTGCCCAAAAGTAATCCAGTGTCGTGCTGCTATTGAGAATATTTTTTTGTGTTTATTATTGGAAACAACTGACATTGCCAATTCAGCTTTTTGTTTTGCAATTTGATTGGCCCCTTTACCAATAATCGGATGTGCAGACAAAACATCATACAATGGTGCAAGCTGATATTTGTTGCCGCCCTTTAATTGAATTGAAAAATTTTTAGCGTGACCATCTATTGCTGCCAATACCCAAAAAACAATCAATGCTCTAAAGAATAGTTGACTAATAGTTAAGAACCGCTTCACTTTTAATTTCACTATTACCAGGAACAATTGGCAATGAAAGAGAAAGTGGTCGGCATAACGGGTTTGCTATCCATGCATCATCATATTGGAAGGTATGTTTAACAGGGTGCCAGTACCCTACAATATCGCCATTCATCCATATTGCTAAATGCTGCGAGGTTAATTTAATCTGCATACATCACCACTCCAACTTTTTATTAGAGCGAACCGCTAACACCCTAGATTTATTGTTGCTTTCACTCGCTATTTTTGACTGGTTTGAAGGGTTATCAGCTCGAGTGTCTATATTTTTTGGCTCGCTGATAGCTGTTGAGCTCTGAATGTTATCTTCTGGCTTGGTGCGCACTTCTATAACTAAACCTGCTTGTAGAGTTTGAAGTAGCACAAGTAACCTCTCAACACTCATACTTTCTGGGTTATTTTCTAATCGTTGATACCCTTGCTGTGTAAGCCCTAATAGCTCACCAGCATTAGCTTGTGTGTAACCCAACTTGTTGCGAAGCGCTTTGATATACAGTTTTAATTGAGCGATTGTTAATACTGGATATTGCATAGTGGCTACCTATTCACTTTAAACATACAACACTTATGTTGTTTTAAAAGAATACAACGAATATATTGTTTTTTACAAGTTACAACATATTCATTGTAATTCGATATCCCTACCTTTCTAAAAAAACAACACTCAGCTAAAGCCGTAGCGCTCAGCCTTTAGTAAAGGGGGCGTAGCTAATAAAGGGGTCGTAGCTAATTAATAATTTGTTACTAAACTGGCAAACAGTAATTTAGGCTTAGGCAACACCAACAAACTACTGCGCAATATTAAACCAGATTATTTTTTAACTTGAAGGCTAAAAACACAAAAACCACCCTAAAGGTGGTTTTGATGTTTTATGGCGCACCCGACAGGAGTCGAACCTGTGGCCTCTGCCTCCGGAGGGCAGCGCTCTATCCAGCTGAGCTACGGGTGCGTGTTCTGCTTTAGCAGAAGATGCGCATTATAGTCAGGCTTTGGCTGTAAGTCTATTGCTTAACCGTGCGTTTTTTCTGCAGTTAGTTTTTTTAACCAGAATTTGCAACTTTTTCAACTTACCGTTACAGTGAAATTCGCCGCGCTTTTAAGACGCTTATAATTTATGCCAAATAAATTTATTATACCTATTAGCCAATGGTTATTACTGTTATCGCTAATGGCTGCAATGATATTTGCTACTGAAGTTATAGTGCAACATCAAAAAAAATTAGCCCGTAGCGAGCTATTAAAGCATGAAATTGCAAGTGCTAACCCTATACGGTCGTTAATAGAGTCAGAGCTTAATGCACCTCTTTATTTAAGCTCGGGGCTTAGTGCTTATATTAAGGCCAACAAAGGCAATATTTCTGCTACTGAAGTAAAGTTGTTATTAAAAGATTTAGTCAGCCAAGGCCAACACATTCGCAATATTGGCGTGGCGCCAAATAACCGCCTACTTTATTTGCATCCTCTGCAGAATAACCATAAAGCACTTGGCTTATATTACCCTGACTTAGACACCCAATGGCCTGCTATTGAAGAGATTATACTTAAGCGCAAAGCCAAACTAGCTGGTCCTATCCCTTTAGTGCAAGGTGGCAAAGCCTTTATCTATCGCATTCCAGTTTATTTAATAGATGACGACGCTTATTGGGGCTTAATTAGCACCGTGATTAATATTGATTCTATTTGGCAGCTTGTTGCAAAGCTTGCTTTGGAACAAAATGTGACTATTGCTATTCGGCCTACCGCTGATGAAGGTGCTCTTTTGCCGGCTTTTTATGGTGACAATAGCCTGTTTTATGATGCCAGTTTACTGTTAGATATAGAATTACGAGGCGCTAAGTGGCAAATGGCTATTCGGTCTTTATCGCCAGCTACCTATCTAACGGCAACCATTAGAATATTTTGTTATTCTGCTAGCGCTATGATGCTAGTTTTACTGTTTTGGCTTTTTTTATCTAAACAGCGTTTAAGCCTAAGTATACAAGAGGTTAAAAGCAGTAAAAAATACATTAAAACCGTAATGGATAATGTGGCTGATGGCATTATAACTACTGATATGGATGGCGTTATAGAGCAAGCTAATTTACCCTGCCACACTATTTTTGCCTACAAAAAAGACACTTTACCGGGTACCCATTGGTCTACTTTACTCGCGGAACCTGGCTTAGCTAACGACATTATCAATACAATTTCTGTACAAAAAACGGCATATGAAACCACGGGGCTGCGCTTTGACGGCAACGACTTTCCCTTAGCTATTCAGCTTAGCGTGATTCAATTAAACCAAAAGCCTAGACAAATAATAGTGCTTCGTGATTTATCAGAGTGGCATAAAACAGAACAGCTTAAACAGCAATTTATTTCGACTATAAGTCATGAGCTTCGCACGCCTCTAACGTCAATAACCGGTGCACTTGGTCTTATTGCTGGCGGAGCTTTAGGTGAGTTAACCCCTGCCCAATCTCGCGTTTTACAGTTAGCGAGCAATAACAGCCAGCAACTAAATAAACTGATTAATGATTTGCTAGATATGGAGCAGCTAACCAACCAAAGTATGGTATTTAATATTCAGCCGGTACCTTTATTTCAAGTGCTAGCACATTGCCTAGATACGGTTAAGACACAATGGCAAGAAAAACAACATATCTTCACCTTAAATATTACTGATAGCCTTGAGCAAGCAAGCGTATTGGCAGATAAGCAACGCTTAAACAATGTTATATTGCAGCTGCTTAATAATGCATGCAAATTTAGCCCTGATCACAGCTCTATTATTATCACTGTTACCTCTGAACCTGCGTCGTTTATCAGAATAACCATAGCCGATAGCGGCCCTGGCATTCCAGAAAGCTTTATTCCTAAACTGTTTAATCGCTTTGCTCAAGCCGACAGTTCCGACACCCGAGATATTGGCGGAACGGGGCTTGGTTTAGCCATAAGCAAAGCCATGATTAGCCATATGCATGGCCAAATTGGCTATATGCCTAATCAACCTAAAGGAAGCTGCTTTTATATTGAGTTACGCCACTGCCAAGCAACCCAGTAAACTCAGTTGTAGTTAGCCGCTTCTGTTGCTAAAAATGGTTATTTATCTTAATTTACTGACCATTGGCTGCAAATAACGTGATTAGTTTAATAAAACAGGCATATTATCTTTATATGCTGCGCAGTTGCGCACTTTACTATAATAATGACACCTTCTAGGGGATACACATGCGTAAAACTCTTATTGCCTCAACAGTAGGCTTTGCTTTAGCACTCACTGCTTGTGGCGACAATTCGTCTTCACAGCAACAAGCTTCTGGCCAATCTTCTGTTGTTGCAACAACCGCGGCTGAAGCTAGCTTAGGCAACCCGTTAATGAAAAAAAGTACCTTACAATATGAAGCGCCGAATTTTACTGAGATAAAAGACGAGCATTTTTTACCGGCCTTTGAAGAAGGCATGAAACAACATATGACTGAGGTTTTAGCTATTGCTAATAACCCAGCGCCAGCCACCTTTGAAAATACCTTAGTGGCTTTAGAAAAAAGCGGTGAATTACTCACTCGCACTTCACGTATTTTCTATAACCTTGCGGGTTCAAGCTCCAACCCTGAGCGTCGTGAAATTCAATCTGAATTAGCGCCTAAAATGGCTGCGCACTCTGATGATATTAATTTAAACCCGAAATTATTCGCCAGAATTAAAAGCTTATATGAGCAACGTGATCAGTTAGATTTAGATAGCGAGTCGGTACGCTTAATAGAAGTGTATTATCAGCGCTTTGTTCGTGCTGGTGCCCAGTTAACTGAAGAAGAAAAAGTAGCTATTAGAGCGCTTAACGAAGAGCATTCTACGCTAACCAATAAGTTCTCACAAAACCTGTTAGCCGAAACGAAAAAAATTGCCGTAATTGTTGATACTAAAGCAGAATTAGACGGCTTATCTGAGTCACAAATTGCCTCAGCAGCGGCTGCAGCAACTGAAGCTGGCCATGAAGGAAAATACTTATTAAGTATTACTAACACTACACGCCAGCCGGTATTAAGCCAGCTAAGCAACCGTGAATTACGTAAGAAAGTATGGGAAGCCTCAGCTTATCGTAACCAAAGTGGTGAAACCGATAACCGTCCTATCGTTGCCCGTTTAGCGCAGTTACGTGCAGAGCGTGCTCGCTTGTTAGGCTATGACAACTGGGCTAGCTATGGCTTAGAGTCACAAATGGCCAAAACACCCCAAGCTGTTTATGACATGCTAGGCTCTATGGTGCCAGCGGTTATTGCTAACACTAAAGCTGAAGCAGCGGCCATTGAACAAATGATCAAACAAAAAGGCGGTGATTTTGAATTACAACCTTGGGACTGGGAATACTATGCTGAATTTGTTCGCCAAGAAAAGTTCAACATAGACGAAAATGAAGTTAAACAATACTTTGAATTTGAACGCGTATTAAAAGACGGTGTTTTCTATACCTTTAACCGTTTATACGGCGTTAGCTTTGAGCCACGCCCAGACTTACCAACTTATCATCCAGATGTTAAAGCCTATGAGTTATTCGACGTAGACGGTAGCAGCATTGCTATTTTCTATGCCGACTACTTTGCTCGCGAAGGTAAACGTGGCGGTGCTTGGATGAGCTCTTTTGTTGGTCAGTCTAACTTAACAGGCCAAAAACCGGTGGTAGTGAATGTAATGAACATTCCTAAAGCCGAGCCAGGCCAACCTACCTTGGTTAGCTATGACAACGTAACCACTATGTTCCATGAATTAGGCCACGGTTTGCACGGCATGTTGTCTGACGTTACTTACCCAAGCTTAGCCGGTACTTCTGTATCGCGTGACTTCGTTGAGTTCCCGTCGACTTTCGAAGAAGATTGGGCGGCTTATCCTGAAGTTATTGCTAATTACGCTAAGCACTATAAAACGGGTGAACCAATTCCGGCTGAATTACTACAAAAAGTAATGAAGTCACGCAGCTTTAACCAAGGTTTTGATACCTTAGAGTATATGTCTGCCGCTTTATTAGATATGGAATGGCACTCTCTAAGCGCCGATGCTGAATTACAAGACGTTAACGAGTTTGAAGCTAAAGCTCTGAAAAAACATGGCATTGATTTAGCTGCCGTACCGCCACGTTATAAGTCGACCTTCTTCTCACACTCTATGGGCGGCGGCTACTCTGCTGGTTACTATGCCTATATGTGGAGTGAAATTTTAGCCGCTGATGCTTTTGCTTTTGTGCAACAGCAAGGTGGTTTAAAACTTGAAAATGGTCAACACTACCGTAAACATATTTTATCGGTAGGTAACTCGCGCGCGCCTATGGAGTCTTACAAAGCTTTCCGTGGCCAAGAGCCAACTACAGATGCTTTATTAATTCGCCGCGGTTTAAAAACTAAAGTAGATTAATTTGTTTATCTAATAAAAAAGCCCTGATTAATCAGGGCTTTTTTGCTTTTTAACTTAACACTTAACATTCACAACTAAGCACTAAACACTTAAGCATTCATAATTCAGCACTAAGCAGCACTAACTTCCCGCTACCTGCATTTGGCTAACTAATATAGAACCAGTATGAACGCCACCACGACGGTCAACATCGTTACCAACCGCCGCTATTTGCATAAACATATCTTTTAAATTACCCGCAATAGTGACTTCTGAAACGGGGAACTGAATTTCTCCATTTTCAACCCAAAAGCCGGCTGCACCGCGAGAGTAATCGCCGGTGACGGTATTAACACCTTGGCCCATTAATTCAGTGACTAATAAGCCTTTACCCATAGTGCGGCATAACTGCGCTAAATCTTCATCGCCATGTTGTAATAACCAGTTATGAATACCGCCAGCATGGCCCGTGCTTGCCACGCCTAACTTACGCGCTGAATAACTCGTTGTAAGGTAGGTATTTAATACGCCTTGCTCGATAACAGCTAAATCGCGGGTTTTTACGCCCTCAGCATCAAACGGGCTAGAGGCTAAGGCTTGTTTTAAGTGAGGCCGCTCTAAAACAGTAATATTCGGTGACATCACTTGTTTACCGATTTTATCTAATAAAAAGCTAGACTTACGATAAACACTGCCACCGCCAATAGCGGCAACTAAGTGACCAAACAAACTGCTAGCAATATCGGCACGAAAAATAACCGGCACTTTTTGGGTAGCAACTTTACGGGCATTTAATCTGGCAATTGTTTCTTCTGCCGCTTCACGGCCTACTTGCTTAGGATCAAGCAATTTTTCATACTGCCTAGCCACGGTAAAGCTATAGTCGCGCTGCATATCATCGCCATCTTCACCTATAACAACGCAGCTAAAGCTATGCCGCGTGCTAGGGTAGCCAACTAACTGGCCATGACTATTACCATAGACCTTTAAACCCTGATGCGACGAAAACGATGCACCTTCAGAATTAGTAATACGCGGATCAGTAGCAAAAGCGGCTTGCTCAGCGCCAGCACATAAGCTTATGGCTTCTTCTGTGCTGATGGAGTCTGGATAAAACAAATCTAAATCGGGCGGTGACATTTCTAACCAGCTGGCCTCTGCTACGCCGGTGTGCGGATCTTCCGAAGTATAGCGCGCAATATCGGCTGCCGCTTCCACTGCACGACGCAGTGCCTGTGGGCTTAAATCGGCAGTAGAGGCCGAGCCTTTACGCTGACCAAAATATAAACTAATACCTAAGCCGCCGTCTTGGTTAAACTCTACCGTTTCAACTTCACCATGCCGTGTTTCTACACTTAAGCCTTTAGTGCGGCTCATCGACGCTTCAGCTGTGCTTGCGCCTAACTGCTTAGCATGGCTTAGCACCTCTGCTACCGCTTGTTTTACTTCATCAATTTCTTGCCAAATAGTAGGTTCTGTTACTTGCATAATTCAACTTTAGAAAATTATTTTCATTAAGTTTACCATAGTCTGGCTATGCTGACTGCTGTCGTGCGACAGGATCATGTATACTTAGCCTAATATTGCTAAAGCGAACTAAAAAACATGACTGAATTTATTAATGGCGACACCTGGGACGAAGAAGAAGGCAAAAGTAAATCGCAAATTAAACGCGAAATGCATGCCTTACAAGCACTTGGCGAAGAGCTAGTGGCTTTAAGCCCAGCAGCACGCGCTAAACTACCGTTAGATGAAGAATTGCAAGATGCCTTAGAGCTAGCAGACCGACTAAGCAAAAAGCGAGAAGCTTTGCGTCGTCATATGCAGTTTATTGGTCGTCTGATGCGTGATCGCGATTTAACCGAGCTTGAAAGAGGCTTAGCTTTGCTGCGTAATACTAATCAGGCGGCAACAAGACAATTTCATAAAGTTGAACAATTGCGCGATAAAATGTTAGAAGATAACGATGTAGTGACTCAATTTATTGCTGATTATCCAAGCGTAAATACTCAGCAGCTGCGTCAGTTAATTCGTAATGCAAAAAAAGAACAAGAAAAACAATTGCCGCCAAAAGCCTACCGTGAGTTATTCCAGTTAATTAAACCATTAATTATTACTGAATAAAAAGACAAAAACACCAGTACTATTTTACTGGTGTTTTTTTCAGCTTGGCTGGGTTTATTGTGGCTCTACCCGCATAATTCCACCGTTACCTAAACCAAGATAAAACACATTTTGTTGTTGTTCTTGAACCAACAAGATACTTGTAACACCACCAAATGTTGATGCCCCTTCACCTTGATATTGATACTGCTGCCAATTAGCTCCACCATTCTCAGACCATTCAACCGTCAGAAATTGAGGTTGACCGACAGTTGGGACTAAGCTTGAGGTAAACAAATATTCTGGATTGTTAGGATCAATTGCGATATCGGTATAATAACGATAATCGTCTGCACTGAGTATTGTTTGCCAAGTATCGCCATTATCTGCGCTATGCCTAATGGTTTCGCCTATTACTAGGTAAACGCTCTGCGCATTGTCGGCAGCAAAACGTACGGCTCTGGTGCTAGATGGAGTCGGTGATTCATCCAGATGCACTTTCGCACTCTCATCAGTTAAAGACAATTGCACTAAAGTGGCATCGCCTATTGCATTATTGCCGCCAAACCACATTTCATTATTTTCTTGATTATAAACTAACGTGGTTTGCTCACCCAGTTGCTGCCATTCACCATAAGCCAGCTGCCAGCTTATTCCCATGTCTTCTGAATAAGCTAAATTACCACTTCCGGTTGCATATAGCCTTGCGTTTATATCGTCATACGCTAAAGCAAAAATGGATTCTTTTTCTCCCTGCAGGCCAAATTGGTGGTTAATTTCTACCCAGTCTTCACCTGCATTATAAGTTTCAAATAGCAAACTGGCATAATTACCTTCGTTATTTTCAGCACTGGTAGAAGCAATAAAATGCTGCTCAGTAATAGCGACCACGTCTTCTAACTCGTAACCCTGTAAACCCGCACTTTGCCAACTGTCGTTGTTGTTGATGTATAAACCATCTGAAGTGACGGCAAACAACATATCATGCTCGTTATACAAACGAGTTACCATTGCGCCATTTAATTCTTGATGCTCAAAACTAAAAGGGGCCGACTCATCTACTGTTTTATTGTCAGAGTTACAGCCAAATAACAGTGAGAAAGCACATAACGTCAAAACTGTACGCCACATAATATTATCTCCATATGATTACTTAGTGAGTAATACTAGCTAACGAATTGAAAACTATCTGTTATAAAATGTTATAAGTTGTACAGCAATAAAAAAGGCCGCTAAGCGGCCTTTTAAAATATAGATTTAACTTAACAAACCTTAGTTAACCAGCCATGCTTATCAGCCGCTTTGCCCCATTGAATATCATTTAATGCTTGGCGTAAGGCATTAGTCGTTGGGCCGCCCTCACCATTACCTACAATGTAGTCTTTACCATTATGAATTAAAGTGCCTACTGGCGTTAGTACGGCTGCGGTGCCTGATAAAGCTGCTTCTGCACCTGGCTTTTGTGAACGCTCTAATAGCTCGTCTACACTTAAGGCCCGCTCTGACACGGTCATACCGCGATCACGTGCTAGTGTTAAAATAGAGTCGCGGGTAATGCCGTGTAAGAATGAACTATCTAACGACTTAGTAATAATTTCATTGCCGTCAATCAATATAAAGTTAGCCGCGCCGGTTTCTTGAACATCACCTGCTGGGCAAAATAACACTTGGTCAGCTTGCACTGACTGACGCGCCTTTAAGATAGGTTGTAACGCACTGGCATAGTTGCCACCACTTTTTACCATACCCATATGTGATGCACAGCGAGTGTCGTCGGCTAATAACAAGCGTAATGGCTTGCTACCACCAGAGAAGTAATCTCCCACTGGCGATAATAAGATATACAACATAGACTCAAGACTAGGCGAAGCAGCTTTACCAATTGACGCTTCAGTGCCTATATGAGTAGGCCGAATATACATTGAACCTGGTGGTACAGGAACATCAGCGGCATAACGTTTAACAATATCAATAATCATTTGCTTTAATTGTGCTGCGTCCACTGGCGGTAGTGATAACAACTGGCTACTTTGAATTAGACGGGCAATATTTTGGTCCATACGGAAAATATTAATAGAGCCGTCTTGATGCTTAAAGGCTTTTAAGCCTTCAAAACAGGTACTAGCATAGTGCAGCACGTGGGCACCTGGGTGTAAGCTAATACTGTCTGTTTTTACTATTTCTGCGTTACTCCACTGGCCTTGCTTATAGTGAGCTAGGCTCATTTCAGGAGCAAATACGGTTCCAAAAGCTGACATGTTGCGTTTCCTGTTTTGTCTAATAAGTTAAAATTATTCTGTGCCACCAACGGTCATGGCGTCGAGTTTTAAGGTTGGTTGACCTACACCAACCGGAACACTTTGTCCTTGTTTGCCGCAAACCCCTACGCCGCTATCTAGGGCTAAATCGTTACCTACCATAGAGACTTGCTGCATCGCTTCTGGGCCGCTACCAATTAAGGTTGCGCCTTTAATCGGTGCAGTAATTTTGCCATTCTCGATTAAATACGCTTCTGATGCCGAGAACACAAACTTGCCCGACGTTATATCAACTTGGCCACCGCCAAAGTTAGGCGCATAAATGCCTTTTTTAACACTGGCGATAATTTCTTCTGGCTCACTCTGGCCGGCTAACATATAAGTGTTGGTCATACGTGGCATAGGTAAATGGGCAAAAGATTCACGACGGCCATTACCTGTTGCAGGTACACCCATTAACATAGCGTTATGCTTATCTTGCATATAGCCTTTTAAGATCCCGTTTTCTATCAGTACGTTATACTGACTAGGCACACCTTCATCATCAATATTTAATGAGCCACGTCTATGCGCCATAGTGCCGTCATCAACAATAGTGCATAACTTAGAGGTAACTTGCTCGCCAATACGACCTGCAAAAGTAGATGAACCTTTACGATTAAAATCGCCCTCTAAACCATGGCCTACCGCTTCATGCAATAACACGCCCGGCCAGCCTGCACCTAACACTACCGGCATAGTACCTGCTGGGGCATCAATAGCCGTTAAATTTACTTGTGCCATGCGTACCGCTTCGCGTGCATAATGCTGCCAGCGTGGTTGGCCATCGACTAACTCGGTAAAGTAGGCATAATCGGTTCGGCCACCGCCGCCGGCACTGCCTCGTTCGCGCCTGTCGCCTTGTTGTAATAACACTGAGCAGTTTAAACGTACTAAAGGCCGCGTATCACTAGCAAAAGTGCCATCACTGGCGGCCACTAAAATTTCTTCGTATACCGCAGTTAGACTAACCATCACTTGCTCGGCGCGGCTATCTAGAGTACGAATATAAGCTTCAATTTGATGCAGTAAATTTACTTTTTCAGTATTGGTTAAACTTTGCAGAGGATCGCAAGGTAAGTAAATTTTACTATTACTGCTTTTGCTAAATACTTTAACTTGGCCTTGTTGGCCATTCGCGGCAATGCCGCGCGCAGCAGTAGCTGCTTGTTTTAAGGCCGCAGCATTAATGGTATCGGAATAAGCAAAACCGGTTTTTTCGCCGCTAATGGCGCGCACACCTACGCCACGTTCAATATTAAAAGAGCCGTCTTTTACTAAGCCGTCTTCTAGCACCCAAGACTCATGGATGCTCGATTGAAAATATAAATCAGCATAATCGAGCTGATGTTCAAATAAATAACCCAGCGTACGCTGTAAGTCATTGGCATTAAGATCAGATGCGCTGATCAGGTTCTGCTCTACTGCAGTCATGGTTTAAGCTCACTTATAAATCGATTATGGCTGGCGACGGGCATACCTTGGCGCACGCGCGCTATTTGCGCCAGATCTATTTCGCTGGAAATCCAGCCTGGTTCGGTGCCTGCATCGGCTAAAATTTCACCCCAAGGGTCAATAATAAGGCTGTGGCCAAAGGTTTCACGACCATTTTCATGAACACCGGTTTGATTAGCTGCAATAACAAAACATTGATTCTCAATTGCTCTAGCTTGTAACAACGTATGCCAATGCGCCTGTCCTGTTGTTCGAGTAAAAGCTGCCGGCACACTTAATACATTCATACCTTTAGCAGTAAGTGCCTGCGCTAGCCCAGGGAAGCGGACATCATAACATATGCTAAGGCCCAGCTTTAACTGTTCTAATTCTGCTAAGACCAGCTTATCGCCCGGTTTTGTTGTCGCCGATTCGCGATAACTGCCTATATTATCGCTTACCTCAACGTCAAATAAATGCATTTTTTGGTAATCGGCAACAATAGTTCCATCGGGTGCAAACAGCACACTTGACGCCGCAAAACGATTTGGATCATCGGTTGTTGTTGGCAAACTTCCCGCCAGCAGATAAACCGCAAACTGTTTAGCTAACTTAGCACAACCTTGCATTATGCTGCCTTCACCTAAAGCTGCTTGATACTGCAAATTTAAGCTATCGCGGCTGCCAAAAATAGCAAAGCACTCAGGCAATACCACTAAGTGTTGCGAGGCTGTGGGTAATTGGCTTAAATAGGTTTCAACTTGATCAAGGTTATGCTGAATAGATGGCGTACTGGTTAATTGAATTGCACTTAAGCGCCATTTAGCCATTAGGTTGTTGCTCCTGTAACTGCTCAGGTTGTTGTGGCAGTTTGTTCACAGCAGGATCAGGCTCAATTGCCTGATCGGGTTTCGCTATACGCACCGGCACTGGAATTTCGGTGCTATGACGGTTTACTTCGGTGACTATAGGTTCGTCAATACTGCCCGTAATAGTAAAGTTTATTTTCGATATAACCTCAGCACTTTGAAATACTTCATCTAGTGCTAACGCAGCTAAGCCCGTTGCAGGGTTTACCATCCAGGCAATAATTATAGGTAGGCTTGAGGTGACTTTTGGTGCAAAAGACATCTGATAATCGAGCTTATTTCCGACTAAGTCAGCATAGCCTTGAATGGCTAAATTACCAGGCACGCCGTCAATAGCGGCATCACTGGTTTGGGCAACCCCTTTGGTTAAGGTTAAATTGCCGGTCATTTTGTTATAGAAAAACCCCTTAGAAAACACATCACGAAAGTCTAATCGTAACTTACGTACTAATGAGTCTAAGCTAAAAATAGAAAATAAGCGGGCCCCTTGGTCACTCACTTCAGTTAGCGAGCCTTCACCTAATTTATAACTGATATTGCCATCTAATTTGGCTAGATCAAACTGGTTTGGCGCGGCTAACCAATTTAGCGTAAAGTCAATATCTGCACTACTATCGGCAATGGCTGAGGTTAATTCAAATTCATCTAATAACCCGCCAAAATTCGCGCTTTTTAAACTTCCGCTAAACTGGCTTAACCCTTTTGAACTTGCCTGATGGTTTGACTGCCAAAAACCGGTTAACGTAAGTTGGTTTTTTTTATAATTCGCTTTTAAATCATCTAATAGCCAGCGTTCCGCCTCGCTATGAGCTTGCGCCTTAACCTGACCAAACCGATAAGGCCCTATTGAACAATCAGCGCAGCTTATATTGATCAAGGGTAAATCTAACAACCACGTCTGAGGTTCATTTACTTCAGATTCGATTATTGCCGTTTTATTGTTAGCTTTTAATGGCCATGGCAAACGCAGGTAATCTAGCTCAGCGGTTATCCCTTTTTCTTGCCAGTTTTTATCAAAGCGCCAGCGACTTGCTACTTCAACTGCATTTAATTGGAGCTGCCATTCTTCTGTGTACTGAGCTACATCAAATACAGCATTTTGTAAGGTAACATCACCTGGCAGATAAAGCGCAGCCACTTTACCTTGAATTCGGCTTAAATAAGGAAATAAACTCGGCTGATTAGTGTCTTCCACATCTAATTGTTGTTGAATAAGATTAAACCACTGCAAAAAATTTGCTTGGGCTAAATTAACACTGATAGTAAAGTTATCTGTTGGGATCGCTTCATTTTGCGATCCCAGCACTAGGTGAGCTCGGCTAAAATTTTGCTGCTCAGTATCTATATCTGCATGAAAATATAAGTTATCTGCGTAATTAATGAATAACTGAGTGTCATTAGCTTTATCTGAGCCAGATAAAGAAATGCTAACAGGCTGTTTTTCATTAACCGATTTATTATAAGGTGCCGGCAACAATAAAGCGGTGTTGGCTAAATCGCTATTGAGCTGGGCATGATAGTTAAAGCCACTCTCTGCAAGCTCTAACGCTAGCATTAATTGCCAAGCATTCTTTCCGGCGACTAAAGGCTCGGCTGCTGGATATAGCGCTAAAGCCAAGTCTTTAGCCTGTTGTTCTGCATCTACCTGCAAGCTAAGTTGATAGCCTGAATCGGTAGACTCACCATTAATGCTCGCTACCATAGGTAGACCACGCCAAGTTAATCCAACCTTAGATGCAGAAATTTTATCGTTATTAAATGTCAGCTTGCCAGTAAGGCTATCAATTGCCATCTCAGGTGCCTGCAAGGCTAAACTGGCCTGCTTAAACTGAATATCACCACTGGCAATAACATCTGGGTTATCAAGCTTCACCTGTAAACGCACCTTACCCGTCGCTAAGCCTGAAGCGCCTATATGTTCAAGCGCAGCGCCTACACTACCGGCTAAAGGAGATTGCTGCATTAATTTTGTTACGGCACTGGCTTCAACTTGACGCTGAATATCAATAGCTAAAATATCGGCGTGAAATAGATCATCGATGCTTGCCGTTACGCCTTGCTCTACATCTAAATCGAGCAAATTACCGCTTTGCGAGCTAATTTTCATCGCTGCATTTTCAAACCATAGATCAACAGCTAAATTGGTTAGCTGTGGCCAATCGGGCTGAAATGCGAATTGACCTTGTGACAGCTGGGCATAAACCTGAAACACACCTTGTTGTTGTGCAAAAGGGAAGTCTGCAGGTGCACCATGCCAAAGCACCGTTGCCTGTTCAAGTTCGCCCGCTATAATAGCTTCGTTGAGATAATCAGCTACTGATTCTGGCATATAGCGACTTGGAAAATACTGCTTAGCTTGCACGGCATTTACATGCTGTAACTGCGCTAAAATTTGCAGTTGTTGGTCAAATTGTATCGCTGCATCTAACTGTAAATCGTCATTCTGCAATTTAAATTCTGGCATCATAATTTGCCAAGCTTGTTCAGCTGCATAGCGAAAATAAGCCGTGGCATCTAACGCTATATACTCTATTGGCTTAGCGAATAAGCCATCCCAAGTTAAAAAGCCATCCGTGCCCTGCAGGCTAACTTTTGCCAACTGTGAATCGAAAACAAAGCTGCCTTGCAGATCTTGCACCCCAGGAATATCACCCACTGCGGTGCTGGCTATCTGCGAAAACTGACCAGAGCCTTGCCATTGACCATCCTCAAGCTGCCAGTTAATCTGCTCAAAGTAGCCTGAAGGTTGATAAGTAACAAGTTGCTGTAATAGCTGAATGTCTTCAGCAAACAAATTTGCTAGAGGACTAATGGCATCTAGCTGAAACTGACTAAGATGACCTTGCCAATGATCATCTTGCTTTTGAATAGCAAAACTAATTTCTGGCCAAGTTTGTTGTTGATCTGACAAAGTAAGGTAACCTGAGGTTAACTCCCAGCCATCAGCTATCGGCTGCCATAACAGCTGCCCCTCACCTAGTCGTAAAAATTGTGGACCTTGCCGCTGCCAAGACACACTGTTATCGGCCAGCTCTATCTGTAGCCGCTGTAATGTCCCTTTTTTTACTACCCCCCAAGCTTGGAAGTTAATATTTGCCGCGGCTAATTTTTGGCTAGGCGGTACTAAGCGACGAAACCAAGGAAGTACATCTAACTTATCACTCTGTAGATATAGCTGCCCCTGCGACTCTGCCCAGGCTTCACCATGTAAATCGAGTATAAAAGAAACTGCATTATTGGTTACACCCGCAACCGATAACTCACCATGTCCTTGGTGGCGCAAGTTATTGTTTGACCAGTCTAGCTGGCTTATATTAACAATAACATCCTCGCTATCTTCATCTTGAACAATAAACTGACTATCAACCACCGAAAAATAGGTCAGCTGTTTAAAAAACAGTTGCTCTAATGCCGTTAATATAGGGGTTTGGTCTAATTCTGTAGCACTTTCAACACTAAAGAGCCGGTCAGCAGCAACATAGTATTTTAAACCACTTAACTCAAAATGTTGTGCGGTCAATTTCATACTGGTTAAGCTGCGCCAAAAGTCTAATCGAACACGGGTTTCTTCAATATATAATTGGGTTTTATCACCCTGCATAAGACGTAAGTCTTTAACCAATAACGCAGGGCCAAACTTTTTCCAGCCGGCGCTTAATTCGCCAATATTAACTTCTGTGGCATATTTCTGAGCAATAAATTGCTCTAGTTGCAGCTTATAATTATCTGCATATGGCAAACTGTAGCGCAAAACAGATATAACTACTGCCAACACAACAACACTGATGGCCAGAGCCAACCAGAGTTTATGTATGCAGAAGAAACAAACCTGTTTTACCTTAGTCACTACATCATCACCACATCAAATTGTTCTTGGCTATATAGGGGCTCAGTATGAATACTAATTTGCTTACCAATAAATACTTGTAGCTCTGCTAAATTGTGAAATTCATCATTAGTTAATGCGTCTTTAACCGCAGGTGATACATAGACGACAAATTTATCTGCGGCATAGGCTCGGTTAACCCGGACGATTTCGCGCAGCACTTCAAAGCAAACGGTTTCAACTGTTTTTAAACTACCTCTTCCTTCACAAACCGGGCATTCAGAGCACAAAATATGCTCTAAACTCTCACGTGTTCGCTTTCGGGTCATCTCTACTAAGCCTAACGCAGAAAAGCCATGAATGTTAGCTTTTGCTCGATCGCGGCCAAGGGCAAGCTCTAAACTATGAAAAACCCGCTTTTGATGTTCGACACTTTGCATATCAATAAAGTCAATAATAATAATGCCGCCTAAATTACGCAGCCGTAATTGACGCGCTATGGCTTGGGTAGCTTCAACATTCGTATTAAAAATAGTGTCTTCTAAGTTTCTATGACCAACAAAAGCACCGGTATTAACATCTATAGTCGTCATGGCTTCTGTTTGATCAATAATTAAATAGCCACCACTTTTTAGCGGTACTTTACGCTCTAACGCGCGCTGAATTTCATTTTCAACATCAAACATATCGAAAATAGGCCGCTCGCCGGGGTAATACTCGAGTAACTCGGAGATATGCGGCATAAACTCTTCGCAGAAGGCAGTAAGTTGTTGATAAGTTATTTTAGAATCTACCCTAACCCGCTCTAGCTCTTCGCCAACAAAATCGCGCAAAATACGATAGGCTAAGGTTAAGTCTTCATAGACCACGCCTTCTTTACGGGTTTTTTGCTTACGTTTAATAATTTTTGCCCATAGCTTCTTTAAAAAGCGGGCATCCTGAGCTAATTCTTCTTCTTTAGCACCTTCGGCGGCCGTACGAACAATAAAACCACCGCTTTCATCATTAAACTGGCTCACAATGTCTTTTAATCGCGTCCGCTCTTCATCACTTTCTAAGCGCTGCGATACGCCAACATGAGTAGAGCCCGGCATAAACACTAAATACCGCGATGGAATAGTAATATCTGTTGTTAATCTTGCCCCTTTAGTGCCTAAAGGATCTTTTACTACCTGCACTAATAAATACTGGCCTTCGCGCACTAGTACACGAATATCTTTGCTAATCGCAACCTTGTTATCTAACTCGGTTAAACCATCATGCTGAACAATGTCTGAAGCGTGTAAGAATGCAGCCTTATCTAAGCCTATGTTAACAAAAGCCGCCTGCATGCCGGGTAATACTCGGCTAACTTTACCAACATAAATATTGCCGACTAACCCTAGCTTGGCTTGGCGCTCTATATGCAGCTCTTGCAAGACGCCATTTTCTATTAAAGCTACTCGAGTTTCGCTTGGAGTAACATTAAGTAATAATTCAGCGCTCATATTGGCTCCTGCCATTGCAGTAATAACTGCTCCGTTTGACATAAAGGTAGGCCGACAACCGCAGTATAGCTACCATTAATACGTTCAACAAAACGAGCAGCTAACCCCTGTATGCCATAACCACCGGCTTTATCTTGCGGTTCACCTGAAAGCCAATAGTCTTGCATTTCTGCTTCACTTATTGGCCGAAATAACACCTCAGTTATCACTAAGGTACTTAAGCTACGCTGACTGTCAACTAAGGCGACAGCCGTCATTACTTGATGCGCGCTGCCTGATAACATTGTCATCATGCGCTTAAAGTCGTCAATATCACGCGGCTTGCCTAAAATGTGCTGTTGCGCAACCACAATAGTGTCTGAGCCTAAGGTTGGCTGCTCTGCTTCAAGCCTAGCTAAGCCTGCTTTGGCTTTGGCAATAGCAAGACGTTGTACATATAATTCTGGTTTTTCATTGGGATAAGGTGTTTCATCTATGTCGGCTTTGACAAGTTGAAATTCGACACCTAGTTGAGTTAAAAGCTCTCGGCGCCGAGGAGAAGCCGAGGCTAGTGCTATTTTTGGGTACATTATTGGATCTTTAATTGACGACGATAACGCCTTAATAGCCAGAATAACCAAGGCCAAGCTAACATGCCAGTCAACACTGGCCATAAGTATTCTGGTAAAAAGAATACGCCAACTAAAAAGTGGCTTAACCAGAATAATAATAAGTGATAAAAGGCCAATAATAGACTTAACAGTAACGCTTGTTGAATAACCGAAAAGTTTCGTACTTTTAAATAATTCGATGCCACAATATAAGCCACCACTGAATAGGTTAGCGCATTGACACCCAACACAGTGCCCACCAGAACGTCAACCACAAAACCTAGCACAAAAGCCGTGCCAATACCTACCCTGTGCGGCATGGCTAAGATCCAATACATTAGCACCAGTAAGGTCCAGTCTGGACGAGCCAGCTTAACCGCTTGCGGCAACGGCATAACCGTTAGCAATAAAGCGATTAATAATGATAAGTAAACAAAGCCTAGCCGTTTAGATTTACGCATCTGGCTGCTCCTGCGGATTAACAGGCAAGGTGACGGCTGGAATAGCAGTTAATAATAAAACATGACGCACTCGGTCTAACTGAGCAAAAGGCTCGGCATAAACCAACATAAAGGGCTGGCTAGCATCTTGGTTAATTCTAGTTACTTTAGCAACTGGGTAGCCTTCGGGGAAAACACCATCTAAACCAGATGATAATAACCTGTCGCCTTCTCGAATATCGGTGCTTTGCGGTAAATGCATCACCCGAAGTTGGTCCCACTGACCTAAGCCCTCAACAACAGCCCGAATACCGGTACGTTCAGCGCGCACAGCAATAGCATGGGTATTATCTGAAATAAGCAAAGCTCGGCTAGTATTAGGCCCAACACTGACAATTTGTCCGACAATTCCCTTGTCATCGATGATGGCTTGTTGCTCAGTAACACCGTCACTACTGCCTTTATTTAACACCACTTGATGACTAAATGGATGGCTATAAACAGCTAAAACCTCGGCAACTAGATGCTGGCCATCTTCTGATGGTGAAGCGCCTAATAACGAACGCAGCTTGCTGTTTTCTTGTTGCAGATAGTTTAGCAGCTGTAATTGACCACTTTGCTGTAATAAATTTTGCTTTAAGCGGGCATTTTCTTCTAACAGCGCATGCTGTGACATAAAGCGCTCTGAGGCACCAGAAAACAAGGCTTCGGGCAAGCTGGCAATGTAAAACAATGGGCTTGCCGCTGCTGTAAGGTAGCTACGCAATTGGGTGGAGCTATCCGTATAACGGTCAACAAACATTAACCCTATACTGCAAAGCACCGCTAAAAATAAACGTAACGGTAATGATGGGCCTCGGCGATACATCATGTTCATACACTAAGGCCGCGTTGAGCAATTAGTCATAGCTGAAGACATCACCGCCATGCATATCAATCATTTCTAGGGCTTTACCACCGCCACGAGCAACACAAGTTAGCGGATCATCAGCAATAACAACAGGAATGCCGGTTTCTTCCATCAATAGGCGATCTAAATCACGTAATAAGGCACCGCCACCGGTTAACACCATGCCACGCTCTGAAATATCTGATGCTAATTCAGGTGGGGATTGCTCTAAGGCAACCATAACAGCACTAACAATACCTGCTAATGGTTCTTGTAGCGCTTCTAAAATTTCGTTACTTGTTAAAGTGAAACTACGAGGTACGCCTTCGGCTAAGTTTCTACCTCTAACTTCAATTTCTAACACGTCGTCGCTTGGATAAGCAGAGCCAATTTCTGTTTTAATGCGCTCAGCTGTCGCTTCACCAATTAAAATACCATAGTTGCGACGAATATAGCTGACAATAGCGTCATCAAATTTATCACCACCAATACGCACTGAAGATGAATAAACGACACCATTTAAAGAAATAATAGCAACTTCAGTGGTACCGCCACCAATATCAACCACCATACAACCGGTTGCTTCAGACACAGGTAAGCCAGCACCAATAGCGGCTGCCATAGGCTCGTCTATTAAATAAACTTCTCTGGCGCCAGCGCCTTGAGCAGATTCACGTATGGCTCGGCGTTCAACTTGAGTTGAGCCACAAGGTACACAAACTAGCACTCTTGGGCTTGGCCGTAAAAAACTATTACTATGGGCTTGACGAATAAAGTGCTGCAACATTTTTTCGGTTACATAAAAGTCGGCAATAACACCATCTTTCATCGGCCGAATAGCTTTAATATTGCCTGGCGTACGGCCTAGCATGCGTTTTGCTGCATGACCTACTGCTGCGACACTTTTAGGGCCGCCAGCACGCTCTTGACGGATTGCAACTACCGACGGTTCATCTAACACTATACCTTGGTCTTTGACATAAATAAGGGTATTCGCAGTACCAAGGTCAATGGATAAGTCGTTTGAAAATAGGCCACGCAATTTATTAAACATGAAAAAACCGGATCCTTATAAAGCTAAAATCTGTACTGCTACGTTTAACAACACGTCAATTATGACGCATTAACAAATATGGCGTTTATTCTATGTAACTCTATGGCCAGTGAATAGCCTTATCTTACATTTTTCTGAAATAAACCGGCTTTAACAGTTATTAACGCCCAATTAAGGCAGTTATCACCGTCTGCACCCGTTAGGCTGTGCTTTAGTGAAAAAGTTCGCGCCAATAAATTTGCCGAGGGTTTCCTCTAAAGCGACCAAAATGAATATCAGCTTGGGGTTGCTGACTAAAACCACTACTCGCATCTCGCCAATTATAACGCAACCAAGGCTCAGTGTTATATTGTAATCGCCATTCGCCTTGTATATTTGGCGCCTTAATTAATAAACTGCTGGCGGGGAAGACGCCTTGATCAATATTTCCAGCTGAGCCAACTAACGTTAACTCGGAACTGCCGGCGATGGTGTTACATTGATCGCCAGAGCTTGGAGAAAAAGAGCAGCTTTGGCCAGCAACAGGATCAGCCGGTCCAGTAATGACAGTGCAACTATCTTGCTTATTTAAAATAAATTGGTCGCCTTGCCAATATTCAGTGTAAAAGCTTAATGGCATGGCGACATCTTCTGGACCAAAAGCATTATCTAACACTAAACGGCCAAAGCGTAACTCAGTAGGACTACTGCTAATTATGCCATCAGCGCTACTGTGCAGTGTTACGCCATCACTATCAACAGGTGTGGCATATAAATCTAACAGCAAGGGCGCACTTAAAGCACTAGGCTTAGTTGCATAGTGAGTACTTACAATATCCGCTTCGCCTAAATGCCAATTGCCTACCGGTGTCATATCCCCCTGTTGCAATACTGAGTCTGTTGGTAGGCTCGGTGCACTATAACGCAAGCCGACACTCGCCGTGGTGTCAGTCCACTGGTTTATATTAAGCTTAGCAAAGCTGTCTTTGTAGTTTTGAGTAACAATACCGCTAGTATTGACTGCTTTTATATTAAAGCTAGTCGTAAAACCTTTTTGGCCAAAGTAACTAAAAGCAGCGCTACAGGCAGGAATAACCGAACCTTGAGTTAAAACGTAATGATCAGGCACAAACCGACCTGTTGCGGCACTTGCCGCTGCCGGTATAGGGTCGGCCATGGTTAAATAATTTAACGCCGGCGTATTAAATGTGAATATACCAACCTCTGAAACGCTTTGGCTAAGTACAGCTTGGCCGTCGATATTGGCAGTATGATTATAACTAGATACCGCTATGGTTCCTAAGTTACCGGGGCTAGGCGCAACCAGTTGATGTTGCATGGGTATATTGACCATAACGAAGTTAGGCGTGACAGCATTACTACAGGCATCCGCATTACTACCATAGGCTCTGGCTGTAATAGTTAAATCAAAACGTTCTCCGGCTTTTTTAAACTTAGCGCAGCTGCTATCAGCAGCACTGCATTCACCTTGAGTTTGTATACATAAGGCTGCAGGTCGGCGAATAAATTGATCTGCTCCTTGCATAACAAGGCCAGTATCATCATTAGCCGCAGAGCCGTTATAGCGAGCATTTAACTGTACTTGTCCTGCATCAGGGTAGTTTATTGCCATTGCCGCTTCACCTTGGCCATTAAAATTTAAACTCACCTTAGTTGCAGCCGCGCTATTTATGCCAACATTAGTTGTATTCACCGAAACAGGTAAGGACACAGGCCGGCCAGTTGCACCTGGTGTTATATAGTCACTCCAAAACGCGACATCACGTGTGACATCAGCAAAGGCGGGAATGCACTGCTGGCTAGTATCACTTTTACGCACGGCCTTAATTAGCACATTCGTTTGCTCTAAATTAGCAATACCGTCGTTAATATCAAATACAAAGCCACTGTCAGCAAAGTTAATGGTGCACGAAGCTTCATTTAAACCGCCTGCGCCAGCACGACATAAAGTGCGGCTTAGTGGTTTAGTACTGGGCACCGAACTCGTTACCCCTATAGTTACATTACCCGCTGCCGGTTGGCGCAAATCGACTACTGTACTACCACCACTGAAGCTAATCTGATTCCCTCCTACCCAGCCGCCATTCGTTAAGCTTGCTGGGCTTAAATCGGCAGTAACAGGTTCAGTAACTAATTCAGTACAAGCTGCATTTTTACATGCGCGCACAGTAAAGCTTTCTGGAGAACAGGTTAAGGCTTGGCCACTATAATCAAATTCAAAGTGATCAACTTGTTGGCCTATACCAAAAGATTGTAAAGCACAAATAGACAAATTATCTAATTCATGAATATTGGTTGATCCGCCGGTAGATCCAGTAAGCGATAATAAAAAATTCTCAGGCACAGGCGCTTGCCCTGTTGCACTTTGGGCATTAAAAGGCGCGATAAGCTCTTGAAAGCCAGAGCCAGTATCGCGAAAAACTGAAACTAAAGTTTGATTAGCAAGGGTTGAGTCAACAACAAAACGATAACGATGCGGTGAACTTTGATTGCCATCTACAGCGGGGCTAAGGCAGTTAGTATTAACGTTAGTTGTGCCATTATTACAAGTACCACGTAAATAACGGTAACCGCTAGTGCCTGAGCCTGAACCGCGAATTACGACAGATTGGCGACGACGGCCGATACTGCCAACTCCACCTTCGTTTGAGAAGTTACCATACTCATCTAAGCCAAAACCTAACCAGCCACCAGCAAAGCCAGAGATACCAGACTTATAGCCATAACCAAGCGCACCGCCAAAGGCACCAGGCTGTGGGGTTACTTTGGCATCAGATAACACGACAGCTATACCATCGGCACTAGAGCCGCCATAAGCCCAGTAATCAAACTCAATAACTACTAAGTTATCTTCTGCTGGGTATAAGCGTTGATAAGTGGCCGAGGTTGCTTGGTTGGTTCTTGCTTCGGTTAAGCGTAAGCGACCATTCACTACTTGAGGGAGGAAGGTTCCACCACTCGTTGCGGTTACCCAGCTATCAGATAAATCAGCGCTGCTAAAGTCATCGGCTAAACATTGTAAACCGGATGTTGGACACTCTCTTATTTCACCATCAGAGTTTCGTTGCTCCAGTTGCAATTGATATAACTGCTGCACTTGGCTGGCATTAATAATTTCAGCGTAAATTTGTACTTCATCTAATTGCGCATTTAGATAGTTAGCGCCAGAGCCGTTGGTATACAATACACGGCCTATATCATTAAATGTTGTGGTTACAGTGCCTTGTTGCGATGCTAAACTTCCACTTCTATCTAAGGTTCCATCGATAAAAATTTGAAACTCACCATTAGCTGCGTTTCTTGTTAATACTACATGCCTAAACCGACCATTATTAATGCTGCTGTTAGATTTTGTCGCGGTAAAATCATTACCTTTAGTTAAACCTATTTTACCACTCGCATCTATCCAGCCCCAAAAAATGTCATCAGCACCGCCACTTTGCTCAACACCTGCCACAGCAGGAGCCCGCCAACCAGCGTTATCTCCCGTTGCAGTTGTTTTTATCCAAAAGCTTAATGAGGCTGTGCCTGTTAAAACCGATAAATCATTTAATCTTACATAGCTATTATTGCCGCTAAACTCGCCAGCGCGACAAATTTGACCTTGGTCTATAGTATTTGCATTAACTGCAACTCCATGGTTACTACCAATACTATCTAAAACTTCATCGGCAGAGCCATTCCATGTAAGTTGATCAAAGCGGTACTCTGCTAGAGGTGACGGCAAAGGTGCTGGCTGATCGCACACCACGCCACCCTCAATATTAGCAATACTTGCTGGTCGATAATTAATAGTCGCGCCACTGCTAGCAACACTTCCTTTTGCTGTTACAGCACCATTAATAACGACATTATTATTTAAAGAAATAGCTCCGCCAGCCAGGATAAAGCCATTCACTTCAGCGTTATTATTAATGGTTAAGTTACCACTGACGACGATAATTAAATTTTCTGCAGGCCCACCAACATTAAGTTGAGAATTATTGCCTATAGTTAAATTGCCATTGATAAATAAACGGGCCGTTGCTCCTGTCGTCGTGCGCTGAGTGTTATTAGAAATAGAGTATGATGCCGGAGAATTATAATAGTAATCACCCGGTACAAGCGGCTGAGGAAAGCTTTCATTAGGTGTGTCAGGAAAGGGCACACTAGTAGGATTAGCGCTATTTGATGTTACAGCCTGCGACCATAAGTCAGTGCACTGCATCGCTATCGCCGCTTGGCTAAAGACTAATAAAAATATCACTAATACTCTAAGTATCATTAGCGCACCTCTAATTGTACTGTGCGCTGAGTTTCAAACTCACCTGCAACGCAGCTTGCGGTGCTAGTTACTTTAAACAAGGGCGCTTCTCCAGCTACAGCATAACTAACGCAACTTATTGCTGTAGTGCAACCTTGCAAAGCTGGCGTAAAAAACTGCTGACTAGCACTTAAAGCTGAGCAGTTTTGGGTGGCTGCTGATAACGGAAATAGCTCTGTTAAAGCAATTTCCAAACCACTTTGCGCTGCAAATAAGGTTCGACTGCCCTGCACTTCATAAACAACGGTTTCACTGCTGCTGATTAATAACCTAGCAATACCTATAGTCAGCGCCAGCATAACCACAATAACAAAAACAGCAATCACTAAGGCACTGCCCCGCTGCCTTGGCAAGTTAAGCTGCAAAGGTTGCTGTACCTTATTTGGCTGTTTAAGGAACATTAGGAATATGCACCTCATAATTGAAAAACAAATCACTCCCCTCAGGGCCAAATACCAGTAGCATATTAACCACAGCATTACGGGTTAAAACCGCAGGTAGAATTTTAAATTCAGCCCGACGCACGCTTTCTGCCATTAACACTCCAGAGCCTATGATTGGTAAGCCCGTATTATAATTATGCCCCACTAAACGGCGTATTTGGCCATTAGCAGCACAGTAACTCACTGGCGGATCCACTATGTAAAACCGCTTTTGTGGTGACTGGTGTTCAAAGCTATGCGGACTATTCAAGCTTAGCTTAACTGTTGCACCTTGCGCTGGCGTTGTTATATCTGCGCTATTTGTAACCACTGCGCCACTAAGCTCTATTCTAGCGTTACTTGTTGCATAGTAATCACTTGGGTTAAGCGGATAAATTAAAAAAGCTTTGTTTAGCAAGCCTGCTTGCCAGTTATATAAATTAAGCTCAAGCTTGGCGTGGTTATCAGGTTTAATGGGGGCGACAGAGTAAAAGCCGGCAGCCGCAACGGGCGAAAATTCTATACAACTCATTATCCCGGCTTGTTGCTGCACTCTTATGCTATTAGGCGCTGCATTGCGTAACTCTCGTAACATTCGCTCGGCAACAAAGCGACTTTGACCTAATAGCTGCTCGCGTTGAGCGGTATCGCTATACATAGAAGCGCCTATGCCTATATAACTGGTTACGCCAACGGCTAAAATAGCTAACACCACTAAGGTAATCACTAGCTCTATTAAGGTAAAGCCTCGATTTTGCATTACCAATTTCCTTTTAACGCAGAAAATTGAATAGGCTCACCATTAGGTGTTGTTACTGTTAGGGTAATCACTTTTAGCTGCTCTGCGCCTATAGCTGCCCCGGAAGACAAGCTTAAATCTGCCGCTGTAGCATAACGCACCGCAACAGAAACTTGATAGTTACGATAATACTTTTCGCGCTCGCCGGCATCGTCAATATAAGCTAGGGCATCGGCTAATGAGTTTACAGCAATAAAATCATCGACATCATCAAATTGCAATCGCGTTTCACTGCCATCTGGGCCAAAATTAGCTTGGCTAGTACAGGCTAAAGCGCCAGCTTCATTGCAGCGTAATAGGCTACCACTTCGGCTGCTGTTTTCATCAAAAGAGCGCGCTAAAATTTCATTCATTAAACTCTGGCCAAGTTCTGTTGCCCGTACTTGATGCCAAGGATCGGTGCTTTTAATAAACAACGGGCCTAATACTGATGTCACTAAGGTTAAGCTTATCGCTAACACCACAATACCGATTATCAGCTCGATTAAAGTTACCCCTTGTTGCAACTTTTTATAGCCTAACATGGATGAATATAGCCTTCTGATTCAATGCAGATTGCTAAGGTTACCGCACCTTGCACTCTAATTTCACATTGGCCGCTAGCACAGCTATCTAATGGCTTACCACTGCTATCAAACTTAATGCTTTGGTTAAAGTTGATGGGGATAAGTGTCATTGCCGAGTCTCGACTTGAAATGCATAGATGGGTCGCATCGTTTTGACAACTAGCGCTGCCAACATAAAGCTGCTTTGCAATAACATTCACAGCAGCAGGCGCACAGCTAGAACACTGCATGCTTTGCATTTGCACTCGGCGTAGAATATTTAAGGCTTGATCACGGTATAAATACTCTTTCACTCCGTCATCAGAAAAAAAACGGGGCACTAAGCTAACTGCTAGTACCCCGACCAGAACTAGCACCACAATCAACTCTACTAGGGTAAAGCCTATTTGGGTGCGCGGTAGTTTCATTGTATTATATCGCTAAATTAACAACCAGTTGACACTATAGTGATAGCCGGTTTAGCGCCTTCACTTGCTGATTCAGCATATTGCACATAACAGGCTCCAGTAGCAGTAACGGCAGTGGCATTTTCACCTATTCTCACCTCAGAGCCTTCAAGTACCACTGCAAAGTCTGTCAACTCAGCCGCAGCTTCTATTGCAGCAACTGTTGCTACAGGATAACCATAATGGATATCCACACCTTCTACGTTAGGTGAGTCAGCTTTTGCTGTTTTTTGTAACCCAGCAATAATAGCCTTACCATAAATTAATGAACTAGCTGACTCTAAAGAGCCCTTCACACCCTGTAACACTGACTTACGCGCATCAGTACCAAAATCTAAAAACTTTGGCGCTGCTGTTACAGCTAAAATGCCTAATATAACAATAACTATAATTAACTCTATTAATGTAAAACCTTGATTACGTTTCATAGTACTTCCTCTATTAACTTAAATTAGTTTTTAAATACGTTTACTTTGCCTGAAGCAGGGTTATAGATAAAGCCATTACCTGGGGTGCTGGCTCCTGTAGGTGCCGAGCTTAAACCACGCAAACTGATTACTTGGTGGTAATAACACTGGTTAGCGTTAGCACGAGCGTATATTTGAAAATTACCATTTTGAAATTGAGCAGGCGTTGCAGTTGCAGCCGGAGCTGATTGCAAAATATTATCTAAAACCCATAAACAGGCAGCATCATTAACATTAGCAATAGTCGTATTACCGCTGGCACCATTATTAGTTGGGTAACCGCCACTACGACTCGCATCGCCGCCATCGACCCCCACACTTATACCATCATAATTTACTGTGGCTTTAACTGTGCCTTGGCCTGGTCGGCCTTCAACTTCCCATTGAGCCCGCACTAAGCCTACTGCGCTAGCAAAGCCGCCAGCAATGCCATCAAGAGAGGCTTTTTCAGCATCATCAGTCACATCTAAAAAACGAGGTAAAGCGGTAGCCGCCAATAAACCAAGAATAATAATGACTATAACTATTTCAATTAAAGTAAAACCAGTTTGTTTTCTCATCATTTGTTCCTGTATCCACCTGTTATTATGAGTATATCTATTTTTTGGCTAAATTCACGACTTAGTTCTTTTTTTATCAAATTAGCTGCCATTAATTTGTGCCTTTATAGGCGTTTAACATATCCCACATTGGGGTAAAAATACCTAAAGCTAGTATCAATACCATACCCGCTACTATTGATATTAATATAGGTTCTATTTTGGCAGTTAGACTTTTTAAATCAAACTCCACTTCACGCTCATAAAAACCGGCAACTTCCGTTAGCATAGCATCCATAGCACCGGTTTCCTCACCTACGGCTATCATTTGTAGCACTAAGGGGGTAAACATATTACTTTGTTGGCTTACTCGTAACAGGCCTTCGCCGCGTTCAATATTGCGCCGCATTTCTCGTATTTTTTCACCTAAGTAATCATTATCTACTGTATCGGCTACTAGGTTTAAAGCTGAAGTTAGAGGCACCCCCGCTTTGAGCATCATGCCAAAACTACGCGAGAAACGGCCTAACGTTGCCCGATAGATAATATCACCAATAATAGGCAAAGAGAGTTTCCAGCGGCCCCAGCGTAGGCTACCCGCGGGCGTTTTAACGTAGTAACGCACAGCAAAAAAGGCACCAATTAGGCCGGCGATAATAAAAGGCCAATAGTTAACAAAGAAACGCGAGCTAGCCAGCAAGGCTTTAGTTGACCAAGGTAGTTCAGCATTAAAACGAGCAAACATATTCGCAAACTGAGGGATTACCGCTAAATTTAGAATAAACATAGCGACAAATAGGGCAAAGATAACAAATATAGGATAACGAGTTGCTTGTTTAATCTGTTTACGGGTATCTTGCTCGCGCTCAAAGTAATAGCTTAACTGCAGAAAAGCCTCATCTAAACGACCGGTGTTTTCCCCTACATGCACTAAGCTAATCATTAATCGACTAAAGACAGCAGGGTGCTCGGCTAATGCACTCGACAAGTTATGGCCACTTTCAAGCTGGCTTACTACTTCAAGCAATACCCGCTTTAACAATTTTGAGTTAGTGCTTACTGACAAGCCTTCAATAGCACGGATAATAGGAATGCCCGCTTTCATTAACGAGTACATTTGCCGCGAGAATATAATTAATTCGGTTAAACTAACCGATTTAACCCATATGTTATCTAACGAAAATGAACTTGACCCGCTTGCCTTATTTAGCTGGATGCTAATTGGAATAACGCTACGTTGTCGCAACATATCGGCCGCTGCAGCTTCACTATTAGCATTCAGGGTTCCACTGACAGCGCTGCCCTTAGCATCTCTTGCGGTATAGCTATATTCTGCCATAGCTAACTCTGATCAACCGAAGGCGTTGCAGCTAACTCAACATCTAAATCTAGATATTCAGATACGCGAATAACTTCGTCTAAGCTAGTTAACCCTTGTTGAGCATAATCTAAAGCCATAGTGCCCAAGCTAACAAAATCTTCACTGGCATGGGCAATATTACTAAAGGCTTCTGTATCACCTCGGCGTAAGGCATCTGCTAACGGTTTGGTTATCACTAACAATTCAAACACCCCCATTCGCCCTTTGTAGCCTGTATAGTTACACGACTGGCACCCCGCACCATGCCAATAAGCAGCACCAGTATCAGCATTAGCATATTTTAACCAGCTAATTTCTTGCTGATCCGGTTGGTAAGGCGCTTTACAATATTGGCATAAACGCCTTATTAAGCGCTGGGCAATAATAGCTCGTAAAGCACTAGCCACAAGATAAGACGCAGCGCCCATATCAATTAACCGCAAGGTACTCGTAACAGCGTCATTGGTATGCAAAGTAGATAATACTAAGTGTCCAGTTAATGCGCCGCGCAAGCCCATTTCGGCGGTTTCTTGGTCGCGCATCTCACCCACCATAATAATATCGGGATCTTGTCGTAAGGTGGTGCGTAACACATTGCTAAAGGTTAAACCAATTTTCTGATTAACCTGTACTTGGTTTATTCGTGGTAAGCGGTATTCTACAGGATCTTCTACCGTAATAATTTTGCTGCCTGCTTGGTTTAATTCGGTCAGTAAACCATATAAGGTTGTTGTTTTACCCGAGCCTGTAGGCCCTGTGACTAAAATCATGCCATGCGGGCTTTTAATGATACGCCGTAACTTAATTAGCAAGTGCTCTGGCATACCGGTTTTTTCTAAGCCCAATAAACCGGCAGATTGGTCTAACAAACGCATAACGACCGACTCGCCATATTGCACAGGCATTGTCGACATACGAACGTCTATTTGGTGTTTTTTTACTGTAATTTGGAATCGGCCGTCTTGTGGCAAACGCTTTTCTGAAATATCTAAATTTGCCATTAGCTTTAGCCTTAATACTAAAGCCGAAGCAATACTGACTTCATTAAGAATACTTTCTTGCAAAACACCATCTATACGCTGGCGGATCCGTAGCACTTTTTCATCTGGCTCAATATGAATATCAGAGGCTTTTACTTGTACCGCATCTTCAAAAATAGACTGTAATAGTTTTGAGATAGTGTTATCTGCATCCGCTTCTTCTTCAAAGATATTAAATTCAGCGACGTCATCAGTGCTATATTCGGCTTTTAATTGCGTCGCAAAGGTTTCAATATCTTTAGTCCGTCGATATAAGTTATCAAAGGCGCTAATTAATTGGCTTTCACGTACAACGGCTAGTTCAACTTGTTTTGGCGCTAGCAGGTCAGTTATTTGGTCTATTGCAGCAAGATCAGCAGGATCACTCATACCGACAACGACACTTTCGCCTTTATCTTCTAATACTAAGGCGCGAAAACGTCGCGCTTGTACTTCGGGTAACAGCTTAACGGTAGAAGCTGGAATTCGTGCTTGAGCAATATCTAAAAAAGGTAAATTAAGCTGTTGTGCCAAAAATTGTAATAGTTGCTGTTCAGTCAGCACTTCCATTTCAATTAAGGTTGCGCCTAACTTACGGCCATTTTGTTTTTGATGATCTAACGCTTCGGTAAGCTGTTGCTCAGTGATAATGCTTTCATGTACCAGCAAATCACCTAAGCGCATTTTTAATCGAGTTCTTTGCATGAGCTACTCAGTTACTATCAAACGCTGTTGAATATATTGTCGACTAGCAGCTGATAATTGCTGCCCCCACTGTAAAGCCTGCTGATAATGCTGATAAGCCTGTTGTTGCTGCCCTAAGGCTTCAAATGAAATAGCAGCACCTAACCACCACTTGGCTTGCTGTGGCTGAACCGTAATAAGTTTACTAAACCATTGTTCTGCAGCACGATGCTCGCCTAGCTGCTGTAGAACCGTGGCTTTTAAGCCATAATATTCTGGCTGCTCGGTTAGTAAAAATGTTGCTGGCAAATACCTATCTGCAAGCTGCCATTGTTGTTGCTCAATAGCTTGTTGGGCTAATAACAACTGAATTTCACTATTTACTACACCATTCTCCGTCGCTAGTATCAAGGCTGAGTGCGCTTGGTCATACAGCCCCATATTTTGTAATATTCGCGCCTGGGCCAAATAAGCATCAGCTTGCTGTGGCTGCTGCTGGGCAAGTTGTTGCCATAATAATAACGCCGTTCTTATTTGTCCTGCTTGTTCGGTCGCTAAGGCTTGCTGGGCTAAATTATGCTCAGTATTCGCACGGATAACGGCAAGCTTATTTATTGCATTCTCAACCGGCGCAGCTGTTTTTACTTTTGCGATATCCGGCTTAACAATCTGCTCTGGCTGCGGCTCTATTTTTTGACTCACCGTTTGTTCAGAGGTCAGCCTAGCTTGTGGCAAGCTAGCGGCTATCTCTATTACCTTCGCAACCTCTGCGCTATGCTGCTGCATGGACCCATTATTAGATTGACCATTTAATTCACTATTAGCCGCTGCACTGTCCGGCTTAACTGGCTCTATTATTGCAGCAGTCTCTTTTTTAGTCGCTGCAGCTTGTAACTTAGTGCTAGCAGGGCTGAATAAATAGTAATAACCCAAGGTTGCTATTAGCACCGCTAGCAAAATTAACACTAGCACTTTAAAGCCAGATCCAGTTTGGTATGGCACTCTAAGTTGTTGTGTCGCTATAGTCTGCCTATCTTGGCGCTGTTCTAAATCACGCAACATTTTATTAATTACGCTCATGTTATTAACCCGTCATAAAAAGCAAATAGCACATAAGCTGCAAGAAATATACTTGTTACAAGGCCATACCACCATAATGAGGCTTGTTTAACATTATCAGTATCGCGCGCAGCTTGCCAAATATGGCTTAAGCCAACACGAGCTTTACCTTCACCATAAGCTAACAACAGCCCTTTATGCGCTAAAATGTTCACGAGCCTAGGAATGCCACGACTATATTTATACAAACCGTTAATGGCGAGTCGGCTGAACAATGGTTTTTCTGTACCCGCTAAACGAGTACGATGATTAACATAACCCCTAACTTGCGAGCGAGTTAATAACGCCAATCGGCAAGAAAACGTGATTCGCTGTTGCAATTGACGAAACCGATAAGAATATAGCCTTTTGTCTAACTCGGGCTGACCAAATAACACAACCTGCAACAACTTACGCTTCTCGGTTTCTAAATTAGTTAGCAGACGTAAAGCTTCTAAGGTGTCATCTGGCAGGGCTTGAGCCTCATCAATAAGCACTATAGGTTGCTTGCCTTGCGCCGCCAGTGAGACTAACTGGCGCTGTAACAGAGGCAATAATTGCCCTGGCTCAATATTACTAGAGAACTTTAAGCCTAACTCTAGCGCTAACGCCCATTTTAATTCTAAAGGCGTTAAACAAGGATCAGGTATATAAGCTAACTGCCAATGCTCAGCCGCTTGTTGTAATATTTTCCGACACAACAAGGTTTTACCGCTGCCCACTTCTGCACTGATTTTAATAAAACCCTCACCACTGTTTAGAGCCAGAGTTAATACATCGAGTACATCGTGGTGCTGCTCTAGATCAACAAAAAACTCTGTATCTGGTGTTAAACCAAAGGGCATTTTTGTTAAACCAAAGTGCTGTAAATACATTAAGTTATCTCGGGTACCAATCTGACATTTGAATAGATGATTGGTCAATTTGCTCTGCCCATACACCTGTTTCTACTACTGTTGGTTTAAGTAAAATAATCAGCTCTTTTTTCTTATCTAGTTTGTTTTTACTAGTAAATAGTTGGCCAAGTAACGGAATAGCACTGAGTACTGGCGTCCGTGATTCGCTATCACTAGTCACTGTTTGCATAAGGCCGCCTATCACTACTATTTCACCACTACGGGCGCGAATAATGGTATCTGATTCGCGAATATTACTTTGGGCCAGTGGCAGTACTATTTCTTCATTACTAAAACGAATCGTTTTATTTTGCTCCGATGTTTCTGTGACCGAAGGGTGAACATGCAAAATTACACTGCCATTAGCATCAATTTGTGGTGTAACATCTAATGCGATACCAGAGAAAAACGGCTGTAGCGAAATATTAGGTGAGCTTGTGGTACCACCGGCACCAGTTATAGTGTCATTACTAATATTAGTAACAAAATATTCGTCTTGGCCAACTTTAATTACTGCTTTTTGATTATTCATTGCGCTAACTCTAGGGCTAGATAATACTTGTGCATTACCTTGAGTTTCTAGCAAATTAATAACAGCGCTAAAGTCTGCATTACTTACCGAGATTGCCGATACCCCACCTAGTGAAGATGTAATAGCATTGCTAGCTATTACACCGCTAGTGCTAAAGTTAAACCCGGTATTACGCAAATTCATAATGGCGTTTTGCCAATTTATCCCTTGCTGATACTCATCATTTAATGTCACTTCAATAATCTTGGTTTCTAGCACAACTTGACGCTGCAAATGCTGCTCTGATTGACCTAAATAAGCCTTAACTGCTGCAATCTCTTCTGGCATACCGCGCACAGTAACTAAACCAGCTTGTGGTGTAATAACCACCATCCGATCCGTACCATTACCTACTAGAGTTTTAACCGCTTTTTCTAAGCCTTGCCAAAAGTCAGTTAAACTTTCACTTTGAATAGTACTACCATTAAATTGCTGTTGGGTATTTTGTGCTTGCGACTGACTCTGGTTATTAAAACCATCTTGATTAAAGCTAGTTTGCGTCGAGCTATTCCTATTATTTTGGTTTTGATTATTATTCTGATTATCTTGCGATACCCCACCAGAATTAACAGCGATAGACGAAAAACCTTTTCGTTGTAACATTAAATAATTCACCGCTATAGTTTCGGTGCGTAAGCCTGCTGGGTGAATTTTATAAACTAAGCCTTGCTGTCTTATATCAAAGCCATATAGCTGCTGCACTATAGTCATCACTTCTGGCAAGCTAACCTGCTTAAGTTGTAAGTTAATTGTACCTGTTACATTTGGATGCAGAACCACGCTGTAGGGCGTATCAGCAACTAAAGACTGGAAAAAATCATTTAAAGCAACATCTGAAGCGGCTATATCAAACCGAGGCAATTGAGGCGCAGCCGTTACCTTGTTGCTGGTTAATAAATCTTGCATAACCGCATTAGGCACTAGATGCTTATTTGTTTGCGCTGAAGCCGCTTTAGTATCAAAACTCGCTTTTTGCAGCTGCTGCTGAGCTTGCTTAGGAACTTGCGTAGGCGTTAATGCTTGGCAACCAACCAATGCTAATCCTGCGCTAAAACTGAAAAACTGTAAAATACGCTTATTATTCATATTGTTTGATCGCTGTATTGTGTAAATTTAAAATCTGTCGATTGCCATTACGCTCAATAACAACCTGCTTAGCATTAATTTCTAATACCTTGTAATTAGCCAAAGACTGACCTTCTCGCACTAAGTTGCCGTCGATAATAGCTAACCAGCCACTGCCATTTTTTTTTATTAGTTGTACTTTTAATGACTGATCTACTGCAGTATTTTTCTGCACCAAGGCATTAGCGTGTTTTCCCCAACCCGCGGCAGGCTGGGTGGGATCTGCGTTACAACTAAAGCAAATAAGTAACAAGCTAAAGCTTAATAATATTTTCATGTTCACTCACTGTAACTAACTCTAACGTCATCACTGCTGCCGGGTGGGTTAATACGCTATATTCTAATTGCTTCCATTCAACCACCCAAGGCAACTGCTCTATCTGCTCCAATGCTTGGACTAAGGATTTAAAATTGCCCGTTAATTGTAAGGTTATACTATGTTGATACAAAAGCGGCGCGGTATTTTCGGCTTGGCCAGCAAGCATTAGCGGCTTAGATTGTGCTGTAGTCAAAAGTTGCAGCTGCACGCTAGAGCTATTTTCTAGCATATTTTGTATTAAGCTAACCATTTGATCGGCACTAATAAAATGCTGAGTGCTTTGTTGTATTTTCTGACGCAATATATTTTTTTCACGCTGCAACAGAGTTAACTTATTGCTATGTTCGGCATCAATATCAATAGAAATTTGCTGTAGCAACAGCGACTCTTGCTCATTTAAGCGGGTAATCTGCTGCTGTAAGTCAGCATATTTAACTCGTTGTTGTTGCCAATTTTGCCAGGTTGGTTCAACGAGTAAAATAAATAATAGCCAACAGAGCAAGGCCAAAAAGCCCCAAAATATTAAACCTTGCTCTCTAGATTGTAAGGATAGGAACTTAGACTCTAATTTTTGTATATCCGCCATTATTTAGCCCCTTTGTCAGCACTTAGCACAAAGTTAACTGCAGTATCTTCTGGTATTTGCGACACACTGACATGACTAAAATCTTGGCCCTGAAAATAGTTAAACTGGCGCAATTTGGTTAGCCAACGGGTTACAGAGACAGGTTCAAGCGCTACCCCTTGGAAACTACTGTTACTCTGATTTAATTGAAAAGCTGTTAACCATAAACCTCGATCGTGGATCCGATCAAGATGCTGTAATACAGGGCTATAAAGTTGATCCGACTGTTGCTGGCGGTTATTAAGAAATGTCTGTAGCTTTTGCAGCTGAACAAGTTCAGTCTTTGCACGATCAAATTGTTCAACCAAACTAGCCGTAGGTTTACGCTGTTGTAATGCTTGTTGGTAAAGCGTGACAACGTCCATTTTATCTTGAAGATCCTGCTCTTGCTTGGCTACTTTATTTTCAACAGCAGATAATTGATAAAATAAAACGGCACAAATCATTATAAAAACAGCAAAAATAAAGGCACTCGAGATTAACAGCCGTTTAAGAGTATAAGTATGGCGAACCGGAAATAAAATGGCTTGGTATAAATTAATACTCTGCTTCACGAGCTAACCTCAGCTAAAATTTGTGGCAATATCGCTAATACAGCCCAATATGAGGTTAACTCAGCCTTGTTAACATTATCAGGCAAGGGAGAAAACTGTAATGGTTCAGTTCGGCTATAACCATTAGTTTTTAGCTGTTCAACCATAACTGCAGCTTGGTTAACAACTAAATATATATCTCGTACCGGCGGCTGCTTTAACTGGCTCTCAAAATAATCCATAGATCGCTGCAATTCTAATAATAGGTTATTAATAACATCATACTGAAGCTCATCCGCTGTAATGTCAGATAGTCTATTAAAACCACGAGCGCGGCGGGAAAAATAGATAACACCTTTTCTGACAATTTGAATCAATAAGTCTTGGCCGGGCTGATGCATGACTAACATTGTCGACTGATTGGATTCTATAAGTTGGCCCGCAAGTAACCATTCTTCAGGTTGAATTGTACTAATAACTTTACCGTGACTATCAATATGCTCAACTAATGCTTTAAGTGTAGAAAGCCTGCTCACTACCACATTTATTTTAGGATTCTGCGCATTGACTTCAGGTAACTCAAGGTAATCTACAACCATATCATCGGCCGGTATCTCAACCAGATCTTTAACTAACCAAGGCAAGGCTTGAAGCATTTCATCAGGGTTAACTGCTGGCTTGTCTAATTGAATAATCTGATAGCGATCAGGCGACAGCGCAATATGCAATAAACAGTATGTTGGCAGTAAATCTAATACCCTAGTTAGGGCTTGTTGCCAGTTATTATTTTCTATTGTGATAGTGTCAATGGTAGATGCAGATAAATTATGCTTCGAAGGAAGTATAAGAAAACGAATCGATGCCGAAGAAAGATGGAGAATAGCCTGAGCCTTATTATCCGCTGGAGCAACCTTAAGCATTTGAAGTAACTTTCTTAGCATCACGCTACCTTTTACTATGTTGATAATTGTATACTAGTTAGCACCTAACACTTGCTTAATGTAACACATTAAAATGCTACAAGATTCTATCCATACAACTATTAATAAACTATTCTGGCAGCAGCTGCAACACCCCCTACTGAACCAGCAAAAAAAACAACTATGGATAGCCTCTTATCAAGTGCAACCTGAACAGCTTTCAGGAAACAAATGGTGCAAATTAAAATATCATTTAGCAAAGGTTGTTGAAAATAATAAGCAAGGAATTGTTACTTTCGGTGGCGCTTTCTCCAATCATATCGCAGCAGTCGCTGTCGCTTGTCAGCAAGCTGGCATGAAAAGCCTAACCTATTTACGTGCCGATAGCCTAGATACAAATAACCCCACAATACAATTTTGCTTAAAGCAGGGTATGGAGTTCAAGTTATTAACTAGAGCAGAATATCGACTGCGTAACGAAGACAGTTTTTGCCAGCAACTTAAAGGAAGACACCCAAACTTGTTATTGGTACCAGAAGGGGGAACCTCTGAAGAAGCAAAGCGTGGCATTGCAGAACTTAAATTAACAGACACTCCTTGCGGTAAAGCAGATTTAATTGTGTTACCTACAGCAAGTGGCGGAACACTTGCAGGAGTTATAGAGGGCAATCCAATAGAAATACTAGGCATAGCAACAGTAAGGGATGTGAGTATTCCAAAACGAATAACAAGCCTGCTATCAGAGCATGCGCATAGTAACTGGACTGTATCTATGGAATACACTGACGCCGGCTATGCTAAATTTAGCTCTGAATTACTAAATTTTTGTAAAGAGATGACTCAATATAAAGTATTTGTAGAGCCTATATATAGCGGCAAAGCATTATATGGATTATTTAAGTTAATTGAGCAAGATAAACTAAAAAACTATTCAACAATTACATTCTTTCATACCGGTGGATTGCAAGGCCTTGACGGCCTGAGATACCGTAATTTGATAAGCAATGAAGATTATTTATTGCTAACGCAAAACAAATAATTTTATCCAGGCCA